>JBEDUK010000018.1:0-48384 GCA_040414485.1 Actinomycetota bacterium | reverse complement strand
CCTGTGGCATCATGGCTTGATGGCCGACGAACAGGCGACGAGCACGCGGCCGCGCATGCCGTCGTGGTGGTCGACGCAGACCGGATTGCCCGAACGTCCCCCGCACTCGCGCCGCCGCAGGGTGGTTGCGATCGTGGCCGGCGTGGTCGTGATCGCGTTGCTGGCGGGATTCGTCGTCGTTCAGGTGCGGCGGTCGCAGTACCACACGATCGAGGGCGCGCTCGACGTGGGGTCGATCAAGTACAGCTCGCAGTGCAGGCTCGCACCGATCTACCACGGCATCCACGAGGGCACTCCCGTGGTCGTCAAGGACATGCACGGCGCCGTCATCGGCCGATCCACGCTGGGTCCCGGGGCGGGCGTGGGACCGTTCTGTGAGTTCCTGTTCGCGGTCAGGGTGCCGACCCGCGACCTGTATTCGATCGAGGTGGACCACCGCGGTTCGATCGTCTACTCGAAGGCCTACTTCGACTTCTTCCATTGGCAGGCCGGCCTGGCCATCCGCGGCGCCAAGATGAGCTGGCTCTAGGGTCCCCTCAGCCGCAGGGCCCGGCCTCACTCCTGACCGCCGCTTGACAAGATCGGTGCGTTAGCCGTAACTTACGGTAAGTGAATGCTTACCAAGTTCTCGATGCGCTCGGGGACGGGACGAGGCGTACGGTCCTCGAGCGGCTTCGCACCGGGCCGAAGGCCGTCCACGAGATCGCGAGCGGCCTTCCCGTCAGCCGGCCGGCCGTTTCCCAGCACCTCAGGGTTCTGAAAGATGCCGGCCTGGTGAGCGACGAGGCGCACGGCAACCGCAGGCTGTACCGCTTGGAGCCGGCAGGTCTGGCGCCGGCCCGTGCCTACCTCGAGGACTTCTGGACCCAGGCGCTCGAACGCTTCAAGAAGGAGGTCGAGACGTGAGGACCGAACCGATGCACGGCACCGGCACCGGCAACGGGGCCGCGGACGAAGCCGTCGCGCCGATCCGGGTCTCGGTGGTCGTCGACGCACCCCTCCAGCGGGCGTTCGACGTCTTCACCCGGGACATCGGGTCCTGGTGGCCCAGCGCGACGCACTCAATCGAGAGCGAGCGCGTCACCGACGTCGTCATGGAATGCCGTGAGGGCGGGCGGATCACCGAGGTTCACGCCGATGGGACGGCCGCCTCCTGGGGCGTGATCACCGCATGGGAGCCTCCCACCGGGCTTCGGTTCTCGTGGAACCCGAGCTACGAGGACCGCCCCGAGACGGAGGTCGAGGTCGCGTTCGTTGCCGTTTCGGACTCGCGGACGCGGGTCGAACTGGAGCATCGCCACTGGGAGCGGCTCGGGCGGGCCGGCGTCGCGCTGCGCGCGCAGTACTCGGGCGGCTGGGTCCCCGTCCTGGACCGCTACGTCGAGCGGATCGCGCGATGAGCGGCGCGTTGTACGCGCTCATCCACCGCCCGGGCCCCGCCTGGCAGGAGGGGATCGGCTACCGGGAACAGCCGGGGATCGAGCAGCACATCGGCTACATGCGGCGCCTCTTCGATGAGGGCCGGGCGGTGCTGGGCGGTCCCTTCCTGGACGATGCCGGTGGCCTGGTGCTGTTGGAGTCGGGCGCCACGGAGGAGGCGATGAGGCTTGCGCATGACGACCCGTCCGTGCGCGAGGGCCTGCTGTCCGTGGAGGTTCACCCGTGGCGGGTTGTGTTCGAGCGTGAGGCCGGGGACCCGGTCAGCTCGGCGATGTCGTCCGGGATCCCGTCCGGGTCCGCGGCCGCTTCGGCGGGCTGACGGGGTCGACCGCCGGCGCCTCGGCGTAGGACTCCAGGCCCCGGATGATCACGTCCAGGCCGAACTCGAACCGAGCGTCGATGTCGGTGTCGAACAGCAGGTTCGCGGCGTCCCGGACGTTCGGGAAGCGGTCGGCCGGCAGCGATTCCACGTAGCCGCGGAACATCTCCACGATCTGGTCCGGCGCAAGGTTCTCGCCGGTCGGTGACGCGAGGCCGAGGCTCTCCTCGAAGGCGAACGCCCCGACGTAGAGGCCGACCAGGTCGCCGGCGTAGGCGATGACCTGATCCGGCACGCCGACCGGACGAAGGAGCGCGAACAGCCACTCTCCGAGCCGAGCGATCGCCGGTCCGGACGGGATGCGCCCCAGCGAGATGCGCGCGATATCGCGATGCTGGTTCATGGTGGCGCGCATCTGCCGGGCGAGCTCGCGGCCCTGCTCCTGCCAGCGGGCGGGGTCGGGCTCGGGGAGCACGACCTCCTCGGTGACGCGTTCGAACAGCAACTGGAGCAGCTCGTCCTTGTTCCGAACGTGCCAGTACAGGGACGCGGGCCCGGTGTGCAGTTCGTCGGCGACGCGCCGCATCGACAGCCCGTCCATGCCGTCGCGGTCGAGGACCCGCAGGGCGGCGTCCAGGATCGCCTCCTGTGTCAGCGGGACGCGCGCCGTCGGGGCATCGCGGCGGCGCCAGGGCGGCTCGGGCGCGTCGCTCGCGGGCGGTGATCCGTGCGTGGCTCTGCCGCTCCTGTTCTCAGCCATCGACCCGAACAGTGTACCAGCGGTGCAGCGCCTGTTCGAGCGAATCGAACGCCGTTTGACAGTCGACCCACGTTCGGTGCAGAATGCCGTTCCAAGACACGAACACTGTTCGACCCACAGCAAGGACGAGAGGAGCGAATGGCATGGATCGAACCATCGAAGCCACGGGCGTCACGAAGCGATTCGGCAAGACGGCGGCGCTCGACGGTCTGGACCTGGTGGCCGAGCGCGGCCAGGTGACCGCGGTCCTCGGACCGAACGGCGCCGGCAAGACCACCTTCGTCCGGGGCGTGGCGACGCTCTTGCGGATGGACGGCGGCACCCTCCTGGTCGGCGGGCACGACGTCCGTCGCGAGCCGGATGCGGTGCGGGCGATGATCGGCCTCGCCGGACAGTTCGCGGCCGTCGAGCCGGCCATGACCGGGCGGGAGAACCTCGAGATGGTGGCGCGGCTCTTCGGCCAGGCCCGGCGTCCGGCGAAGGCGAACTCGGCGGCGGTGTTGGAGCGCATGGGCCTCACGGAGGCGGCCGACCGGCTGGTTCGCACCTACTCGGGCGGCATGCGCCGCAAGCTCGACCTGGGGGCGAGCCTGGTCGGGTCGCCCAGGCTTCTGCTTCTGGACGAGCCCACGACGGGCCTCGACCCCAGGAGCCGCATCGAGCTGTGGGACGCGATCCGCGCGCTCGTGGAGCGGGGCACGGACGTCCTGCTGACCACGCAGTACCTCGACGAGGCCGACCACCTGGCGAACCGGATCGTGATCATCGATCACGGCCGGGCGGTGGCCGCCGGCACGCCGGCCGAACTGAAGCAGCGCGCGGGCAAGAGCGTGATCGAAGTTCACGTCCGGGACCGCGGCGACCTGCCGCGTGTGGCCGCCATCCTGGCGCGACTCGATCACGGGACGCCTCAGGTGGAGGAGTCGACACGGCGGGTGAGCGTCGCGGTCGAAGCCGGCGCCGGCAGCCTTCGCGAGGCGTTTCAGGCGCTCGACGCGGCCGGTGCCGAGGTCGACGACCTCTCGCTTCGGCCACCGACGCTCGACGAGGTCTTCCTCGCCCTGACCGGCGTCCCGCTCGACGCGGCGGGTGACGACGGAGCCTCGCCCGCGACGGCCGGCACGCCCGCGAATGCGCCGCCGGCCGCCTGACCCACCGACGTCACGAAGGAGACGAAACGATGGCAACGATCGCAACGACCGCGCCACGAAGCATGCCGCAGGGCAGCACCTTCGTCATCGCCAGACGCGGCATCCTGAAGTTCCTTCGAACCCCGCAACTGGTCGTGCTCGGCACGCTGCAGGGGGCCCTGTTCCTTCTCATCTTCCGGTATGTCTTCGGCGGCGCGATGAACGCCGGCTCCGTGAGCTACGTCGACTTCCTCGTGCCTGGGTTCGTCACGACGATCATCCTGTTCGCCGGCCAGGGCGCGGCGGCGGGCGTCGCCGAGGACATGGAGCAGGGATTCGTCGACCGTGTGCGCTCGCTCCCCATCCCGAGGAGATCGTTCCTGGCCGGTCGGGCGCTCGCCGATTCGGCGATGCTCGTGTGGAGCCTCGTGATCACGGTCGCGATCGGGTTCGCGGTCGGGTTCCGCCTTCACGGGCAGGCGATCGACGGGCTGATCGCGCTGGCGCTGATCGTGGTCTTCGGCTTCGCGTTCGAATGGGTGTTCATCGCGCTCGGCCTGGTGGCCGGGAACGCCCAGGCGGCACAGGGACTGGCGTTCATGGTCTTCCCGCTGACGTTCGCCTCGAGCGCCTACGTGCCGGTCGAGTCCATGCCGGGATGGCTGCAGGCATTCGCCGAGCACCAGCCGATCACCTACATGGTGGACGCCGTCCGCGCGCTCACGCTCGGATCGCGGGCCGACGCGGTCCTCGGCCACCCGGCCTGGTATTTCGTGTCGCGATCGTTGGTGTGGTCGGCGGCGATCGTGGCGGTGTTCGCGCCGCTCGCCGTCGCGCGGTTCCGGCGCGGGTGATCCCGCGCCGGCGCCGCCGGGCGGCCGGTATGTTGCGTCGGTATGGCGATCCTCAGACAGGGGTACCCTCGTGGCGTGCTCCCCACGGTTTCCACACCGCCCAGGCATCTGGACGAGTACCGCGAGGTCGCCGGCACCGACGCCGTGGACCGGCTCATCGATGCGGCCGAGCCGCTGGTGGGCGCCCGGATCCTGAACGTCAGTTCGACGGCGTTCGGGGGCGGCGTCGCGGAACTGCTGATGGCCCAGGTCGCGCTGCTGAACGATCTGGGGATCGAGACGTCCTGGCAGGTCATGGAGAGCTCAGAGGCGTTCTCGACCGTGGCGAGGTTCATGCACGCCGCCCTGCAGGGCTCGGAGACCCCTTGGGACGAGGACATGATGAGGATCTACGAGGAGGCGTCACGGGAGAACGCCGACCGGTTCATCAACGGCTTCGACGCCGACATCGTGGTGGTGCACGACCTGCAGCCGGCCGGGATGGTGAGCGCCCTCGAGGCCTCGGGCGACCGCAAGGGCACGTGGATCTGGCGTTGTCACACGGACGCGTCGCGGCCGTTCGCCCCTGTGCGCGATTACCTCTCGCACCACCTGGCGCGCTACGACGCGAGCATCTTCACCATGGAGGGCTTCGTGCCCCCCAACCACCAGCCCAGGGTCTTCGTGGTGCCGCCGTCGATCGACCCGCTGTCGGCCAAGAACCAGTGGATCGACCCGGACACGGTCTACGAGATCCTCCACCGATTCGGTGTCCAGTGGACGCGGCCCTTCGTGACCCAGGTCGCACGGTTCGACCCCTCGAAGGACCCGCTCGGGGTCATCGACGCGTACCGGCTGGCGCGGGAGGAGGTGCCGGACCTCCAGCTGGTCCTGGTCGGGTCGCTCGCATACGACGACCCCGAGGGGTGGCACTACCTGGAGGTCACGGAGCGACACCGGGGCGACGATCCCGACATCTTCATCCTCACCAACGTGCAGCGCGTGGGCAACCTCGAGGTGAACGCCTTCCAGCGTGACGCCCGCGTGGTCCTGCAGAAGTCTCGGAAGGAGGCCTTCGGCCTGAGCGTGGCGGAGGCCATGTGGAAGGGCACGCCCGTCGTCGGTGGCGACGTCGGCGGGATCAGGCTGCAGATCGAGGACGGCGTCTCGGGCTACCTGGTGGATTCGATCGAAGACACGGCGGCGCGGATGATCGAGCTGCTCCGTGACGATGAGCTGGCCGAATGGATGGGGGAGGCGGGGCGGACCCGCGTCCGGGAGCGCTTCCTGACGCTGCGGGAGCTCGAGGACCTGATCGGCGTCTTCCTGGAGGCCGGGCGCGCCGCAACCAGATGACGGGCGACCGCTGCATCCTCATCGCATCGAACCGCGGGCCGGTGTCGTTCGCGAGGCACGGCGCCGGCAAGCTGTCGCCCGTCCGGGGATCCGGGGGGCTGGTGACCGCGTTCACCGGTGCGATGGAACGCGATGGTGGCTCGTGGATCGCGAGCGCGATGACCGAGGGCGACGCGGAGATCGCCGCACGGGGGACAGTGCCGCTTCCCGACGGCGGGGACGGCACGACGCTGCGCTTCCTGACGTTCGATCCGGAGACGTACGACGCGTACTACAACGGGATATCGAACCGCCTCCTGTGGTTCGTCCACCATTACCTGTGGGACCTGAGCCGCTCGCCGCGGTTCGACCGTGACCTGCGCGAACAATGGGCGGCGTACCGGCGCGTGAACCGCGCCTTCGCCGATGCCCTCGTCGAGGAGGCCATGGCGTCCGGCGACGGGGCGATGCACCTGGTGCAGGACTATCACCTGTCGCTGGTGCCGAAGCTGGTCCGGATCCGGCTGCCCGAGGCGCGGATCCTCCATTTCTCCCACATCCCCTTCGCGGGCTCGACCTACATCAGGATCCTGCCCGCGTGGCTCGGCGAGGACCTGCTCGCAGGGCTTCTCGGCGCGGACATCGTGGCGTTCCAATCGGGCCGCTGGGCGGACAACTTCCTGCTGGCGTGCCGGACGCTCGCCGGGGCCAGGGTGAACCTGCGCCATCGCCTGGTGGTCTGGGAGGGCCGTGAGGTCAAGGTTCGGGTCTACCCGGTGGCCATCGACGGCAGGGAGCTGGAGGCGGATGCGGCGCAGCCCGCGGTGCAGGCGGAGCGCGAGGACCTGACGCGCTGGATCGCGGGGAGCCGGCTGATCCTTCGGGCCGACCGAATGGAGCTGTCCAAGAACGTGCTCCGGGGGTTCCTCGCGTTCGAGGCGCTGTTCGACCGGCACCCGCAGTGGCGGGGAAACGTGCGGATGCTCGCGTTCCTCGACCCCTCGCGCGAGGACGTTCCCGAGTACCAGGAGTACGCGAAGCAATGTGAGGAGGAGGCCGAACGGATCAACCGCGAGGTGGGGGAGGGGGGCTGGGAGCCGATCCGGGTTGAGATCGCCGCCGACCGTGAGCGGCTGCTGGCGGCGTTCGGCCTCTACGACGTCCTGCTCGTGAACCCGATCTTCGACGGCATGAACCTGGTGGCGAAGGAAGGCCCGACACTGAACCGCCGGCGCGGTGTGCTCGTGCTGTCGGAGAACGCCGGCTCCTTCGAGGAGCTCGGCCAGTACGCGCTACGTGTGAACCCGTTCGACCTCGCGCAGACCGCCGACGCGCTCTCGGTCGCGCTGCAGATGAGCGAGCCCGAGCGCGCCCGGCGGGCTCGGGGACTGCGCACCACGATCGCACGAGCAAGCCCTCAGCACTGGGTGGACGCGCAGCTGAGGGACCTGACGGACGGTGCGCGCGGCCGGAGGGCTTCCGCGACACGCTGATCGGCCGCCGGCGGTCCGGTTGTTCCTTCGCGCGGGATGCCGGGTATTGGACTGGCGACGTGGTCGCACTTCGCCCTCAAGATGAAGACGCCCGCGTGGCCCGCTACGAGGCCGCCGCGGCCGAACTGGCCGGCGCGCTCGCCTCGCGGGTCGAGGGCGAGGTGCGGTTTGACGCCGGCACCCGCGCCCTGTATTCGACCGACTCGTCCAGTTACCGCCAGGTGCCGATCGGGGTGGTCGTGCCCCGGACACTGGAAGACGTGGTGGCGACGGTGGCCGTCTGCCGGGAGCACGACGTGCCGATCCTGTCCCGCGGCTGCGGCACCAGCCTGGCGGGGCAGTGCTGCAACGTCGCGGTGGTCATCGACCATTCGATGCACCGGAACCGGATCCTCGGCATCGACCGCACGCGGAAGGTGGGGCGGGTCGAGCCGGGAGTGATCCTGGACGACCTGCGGCGGCAGGGGACCTCGGCCGAGCCGCGCCTGACGGTCGGGCCGACCCCGTCCACGCACGATCACTGCACGCTGGGCGGGATGATCGGCAACAACTCGTGCGGCAACTACTCGATCATGTCCGAGTTCCACGGGCCCGGGCCCCGCATGCAGCACAACGTCGCGGGCATGGACATCCTGCTGTACGACGGAACGCGCATGACCGTCGACGGGCGGATCGGCGAAGAGGAGCTCGAACGCCGCGCCGCCTCCGGCGGAAGGGTCGGAGGCATCTACGCGGCTCTTCGGGACCTGCGGGACCGGTACGCGGACGAGATCCGCGCGCGGTTCCACGACTTCCCGCGCCGCGTCTCCGGCTACAACCTGGACGTGCTGCTGCCCGAGAACGGGTTCGACCTGTGCCAGGCGCTGACCGGCACGGAGAGCACGTGCGTCACCATCCTCGAGGCGAGCGTCCACATGATCGACGACCCTGCCGCGAGGTCGCTCGCGGTCGTCGGGTTCGACGACCTCTATCTGGCCGCGGCGCAGGTGCCGGCCGGACGGGAGCACCGTCCGCTGGCGCTCGAGGGATTCGACGAGGACCTGATCGAGGACAACATGCGACTCGGGAAGCACGTCGAGGAGCTGCACGCGCTCCCCGAGGGCCGCGGGTGGCTGATGGCGGAGTTCGGCGGCGCGTCGAAGGAGGAGGCCGACGAACGGGCGCGTGCCTTCATGTCGGAGATGTCCGATGCGGAGGGCTACTGCGGGGAGAAGCTCTTCGACGACCCGGCCGCCGAACAGCGCATCTGGGAGGTGCGCGAGTCGGGTTTGGGGGCGACGGCCTTCGTTCCCGGCGACCCCGACACCTATGAGGGGTGGGAGGACTCGGCGGTGCCGCCGGACCAGTTGAGCGACTATCTCCGGGGTCTGCGCGAATTGTTCAACAAGTACGAGTACCAGTGCGCGCTGTACGGGCATTTCGGGCAGGGCTGCGTCCACACGCGGATCGACTGGGATCCGTCCACCGTCGAAGGCGTGCGGAAATGGCGCGCATTCGTCGACGAAGCATCTGACCTGGTGCTTGCACATGGCGGCTCGCTCTCCGGCGAGCACGGTGACGGCCAGTCCCGCGGCGAGCTGCTGGTCAAGATGTACGGACCGCGCATCGTCGAGGCGTTCCGGGAGTTCAAGTCCATCTGGGATCCGGACTGGCGCATGAACCCGGGAAAGGTCGTGGATGCGAACCCGATCACGTCGCACCTGCGTCTGGGCCCGAGTCACATGCCCGTGACGGTCGGGCACCATTTCGCGTACACGAAGGAGGGCGGGTCGTTCAATCATGCGGTCACGCGGTGCGTCGGCGTCGGGAAATGCCGCCGCACCGATCTGGAGGGCGGCGGGGTCATGTGTCCGTCGTTCGTGGCCACCCGGGAGGAGAAGCACTCCACCCGGGGCAGGGCGCGGCTGCTGTTCGAGATGATGCGAGGGGATACCGACATCGAGGTGTGGCGATCGCAGGAGGTCGCCGACGCGCTGCACCTGTGCCTCGCGTGCAAGGGATGCAAGAGCGACTGCCCGGTGAACGTGGACATGGCCACGTACAAGGCCGAATTCCTCTCACACCACTACCGGGGACGTCTGCGACCGCGTGCCGCCTACGCGATGGGCCTGATCCACTGGTGGGCGCGGGCTGCGTCCATCGCCCCGGGCGTGGCGAACGCCGTGTCGCATGCCCCCGGGTTGTCTGGCCTGATGAAGCGGGCCGGCGGCGTGGCTCCGGACCGCGACGTGCCCCGGTTCGCGCACGAAACCCTGCGGCACTGGTTCGAACGCCGGGAACGGCCCGACGCCCGGGCTGGGGCGGCGGGGCCACCGGTGGTGCTGTGGCCGGACACGTTCACCGACCGCCTGAAGCCGGAGGCGGGTCGCGCCACCGTCGAGGTGCTCGAGGACGCCGGCTTCCAGGTGTTCCTCCCGCCGAAGGTGCTCTGCTGCGGGCGGCCGCTGTACGACTACGGCATGCTCGGTCTTGCTCGGCGCCTGCTGCGGAAGGTGTTGAACGACCTCCGCGTCCCGATCAGGGCCGGTGTGCCGGTGGTGGGCGTGGAGCCGAGTTGCCTCGCCGTCTTCCGCGACGAGTTGCCGAACCTGTTCCCGCATGACAAGGACGCGAAGCGCCTGTCCGAGCAGTCGTTCGTGCTGTCGGAGTTCCTGGAGCGGTTCGCGCCCGAATGGGAGCCGCCGGCGGCCGGGCCGCGGAACGCGATCGTCCAGCCGCACTGCCACCACCACGCCGTGATGGGGTTCGACGCCGAGCAGCGCCTGCTGGAGCGGATGGGCATGAAGGTTTCGCTGCAGCAGGGATGCTGCGGCATGGCGGGCTCGTTCGGCTTCGAAGAGGGAGACCGCTACGAGGTCTCGCAGGCCTGCGGCGAACGCGCGCTCTTCCCGGCCGTCCGCTCGGCCGGCGAGGAGACGGTCATCCTGGCTGACGGCTTCTCCTGCCGGGAGCAGATCATCCAGGGCACGGGCCGCCGGCCGATGCACCTTGCCGAGCTGATCCGAGCGGAGCAGCAGGCGGACGTGCCCGTGGTGCTGGACCAGGACGCGCCCGTTCGCGAGTCGGCCGGGGGGTTTGCGGCCCGACGGCGCTGGTAATCCCTACTCCGACGCGGACCTCCGGAGCGCGACGCCCGGCGCCGCGCGGTCCGGGTCGCTGAACGAGTCGACGCGAAAGGACGCGTGCGCCATGCCGAAGATCGCATCCGAACTGCTCGTCGAGCGCCTCGCCGATTGGGGCGTCGACACCGTCTTCGGCCTTCCCGGAGACGGCATCAACGGGATCATGGAGGGCTTCCGCCGCCACAAGGATCGGATCCGCTTCTTCCTGGTTCATCACGAGGAGGCGGCGGCGTTCATGGCCACCGCGTACGCCAAGGCCACGGGCCGGCTCGGCGTGTGCCTCGCGACCAGCGGACCCGGCGGGCTGCACCTGATGAACGGCCTGTACGACGCGAAGCTCGACCACGTGCCGGTCCTCGCGATCACGGGGATGCAGGCCACCTCGCAGCTGGGGACCGGCTTTCAGCAGGAGGTCCACCTGGATCGGATCCTCATGGACTGCTGTGTGTACGACCAGATGTTCATGACGCCGGCCTCCATTCCCGCACTGGTGGACATCGCCGTTCGCGCCTCGCTGTCGCACCGCGGCGTCTCCCACCTGACGTTTCCGGTGGACATGCAGGAGGCCGATCCCGAGAGCGCCGGGTACGAGGGCGGGCTGGGAACATCGCGGACGCCGGCAACCGCGCCCGTTTACCACGCGCCGAGGATCGTCCCGGGGCCGGAGGACCTTCGAAGCGCCGCCGACGTCCTGAACGCCGGCGAACGGGTGGCGATGCTCGTGGGGATCGGCGCACGCGGCGCGGGATCCGACGTCCTGCTGGCGGCGGACAAGCTGGCGAGCCCGGTCGTGAAGTCGCTCTCCGGCAAGCTCGTCGTTCCCGACGACCACCCGCTGGTGATGGGGGGTCTCGGCCTCCTCGGCACGCGCCCCTCCGAGGATGCGATCGAGGGCTGCGACACCCTGTTCCTGGTCGGGACGAACTTCCCGTACACCCGCTACCTGCCGGCCGACCGGAAGGCGGTGCAGATCGAGCTGGATCCCGTCAGGCTGGGGAATCGCGTGCCGCTCGCCGCGGGACTCGTCGGTGACGCGGGTCTCACGCTGCAGGCGCTGCTGCCCCTGCTGGAGCAGAAGGCGGACCGTTCGTTCCTGGACAAGGCCATGGACTCCAAGCGCGAATGGCTGGAGGGTCTCGACGCGGTGGCAACGTCGGACCGGGAGCCGATCCAGCCGCAGTACGTGATGAAGGCCCTGGACAACCTCGCGGCCGACGACGCGATCCTGAACTCCGACTCCGGGACCATCGCGACGTGGGCGGCCCGCTACTGGACCATCCGCGGGCAGCGGGAGTTCTACCTGTCGGGGAACCTGGCGACCATGGCTCCCGGCCTGCCGTACACCATCGCGCACCAGATCGCGTACCCCGGACGCCAGTGCATCGCCTTCGTCGGAGACGGCGGGTTCGCGATGCTGATGGCCGAGTTCCATTCGGCCGCCTGGCACGGGCTGCCGATCAAGGTCGTCGTCGTGAACAACGGCGTCCTCGGCCAGATCCTGTGGGAGCAGATGGCCCTGGGCTATCCGGAGTTCGGCGTCCGGTTCACCGATCCCATGGATTTCGCGCCCTGGGCGGAATCCTGCGGCGGACGCGGCTTCAGGGTGGAGAAGCCGGGCGACGTCGAGCCGGCGCTGAAGGAGGCGCTCGCGCACGACGGCCCCGCGCTGGTCGATGTCCTGGTCAATCCGGACGAGCCGCCGATGCCCGCGAAGATCACCTACGAGGAGGCGAAGAACTTCGCCATGTCGTTCCTGAAGGGCACCCCCAGGCGGACGACGATCGCCTCGACGCTGTTCCGCGACCGCATCGACCAACTCAAGGGCTGAGGCGGTGATGCGTGCCGAACGGGAGCGGCCCACGGGCCCGCCGGTCGAGAGGGTGACCGCGTCCGTCTACAGGATCCCGCTGGAGGAGCCGGAGGCCGACGGGACGTTTCGCTGGGACGCGACGACCGTCGTCACCGTCGAGGTCACCGCGGGCGGAACGGCGGGCATCGGCTACACGTTCGGGCCGTCTGCATGCGCCGCGGTGATCGGCGACCTGTTGTCCGACGCGGTGGCCGGACGGCCCGCGCTGGACACGCCGGGCGCGTGGCGCGCGATGGTCGACGCGGTCAGGAACGCGGGGCGCCCAGGGATCGCCTCCATGGCCATCGCCGCGGTCGACATCGCGCTGTGGGACCTGAAGGGGCGCCTGCTGGGGCGCTCGGTCTCCGATCTGCTCGGGGCCGTGCGCCACGAGGTCCCGGTGTACGGCAGCGGGGGGTTCGTGTCGATGACCGACGAGGCGCTGGTGCGGCAGTTGCGGAACTGGGTCGAGGTCCAGGGGTTCTCGAGCGTCAAGATCAAGATCGGCGAGGGCTGGGGCTCGTGCGAACAGCGGGACCTCGAACGCATCGAGATCGCCCGGCGAACCATCGGGGAGGGGACGTCGCTGTTCGTCGACGCGAACGGCGGCTACACGCGCAAGCAGGCGATCCGCATGGCCCGGTCGTTCCGTGACCTGGGCGTGGCGTGGTTCGAGGAGCCGGTCTCCTCCGACGACCTCGACGGACTGCGGAAGGTGGCCGAGGCGGTCGAGCCCGACGTCGCCGCGGGGGAGTACGGGTACGACCTGGTGTACTTCGAACGGATGTGCGCCGCCGGGGCGGTCGACTGCCTGCAGGCGGACATCACGCGGTGCGCCGGCATCACCGAGTGGCTGCGCGCGGCCGGGGTGGCCGCGGCCCAGGGGCTGCAGATCAGCGGCCACACGGCGCAGTCGCTGCACGTCCACGCCGCCGCAGCCGTGCCGAACCTTCGGCATCTGGAGTACTTCGCCGACCATGCCCGCGCCGAACGCCTGCTCTTCGACGGCGTCCCGGAACCGCGGGAAGGCACGCTCAGCCCGGATCCCTCCCGGCCGGGCATCGGCCTGGACCTGAAGCGGTCGGCGAGCCAGGACCTGCGGGTGGCGTGATGGTCGGGACCAGGAGCCACGGTGCGGAACGGCGCGATCGCCTTGTCGAACGCCGCTGCACGATGACGCGAAGGAGCGGCCGATGAACCTCCGTGGGAAGGTCGTCGTGGTCACCGGCGGGACCTCGGGCGTCGGACGGGCGACGGTCCGTGAGTTCGTGCGGCACGGCGCCCACGTCGCGGTCCTGGCGCGCGGCGCCGACGGGTTGGAGGCGACCGCCAAGGAGCTCGAGCTCGACGGCTCGTCGGGACTGGCGATCCCCACGGACGTCGGGAACCCGGAGGACGTGGAGCGAGCGGCGGGGCTCATCGAGCGCGAGCTCGGTCCGATCGACGTCTGGGTGAACGACGCGATGACCACGGTTTTCGCGCCCTTCAAGGACATCACGCCTGAGGAATTCGCGCAGGTCACGCGCACCACGTACCTGGGGACGGTGAACGGAACCAGCGTCGCGCTGCGGCGCATGCTCCCGCGGGACCGGGGGGTCATCGTGCAGGTGGGCTCCGCGCTCGCCTACCGGAGCATCCCGCTGCAGTCGGCCTACTGCGGCGCCAAGCACGGGGTGGCCGGGTTCACGTCCTCGCTCCGGACCGAGCTGATGCACGATCGTTCCCAGGTCCGGGTGACGATCGTGCACCTGCCCGCGGTGAACACCCCCCAGTTCGAGCACTGCGTCGCCCGCATGCCGAACGAACCCCAGCCGGTCCCTCCCATCTACGAGCCGGAGATCGCCGCGCGAACCATCGCGTGGGCGGCGCGGCATCCGCGCCGCGAGTACTGGGTCGGCGCATCGACCGCGGCGACCATCCTGAGCAACCGGATCGTGCCGGGCCTGCTGGACCTGTACCTCGCCAGGACGAACTACCGGGCCCAGCAGACCGACCGCCCGCTGGCCTCCGGCCGGCGCGGGAACCTGTGGGAGCCCGTTCCCGGTGACCCGGGCGCGCACGGGGAGTTCGGAGATCGTTCGGCCGACCGATCCCCGCAGGCATGGGCGAGCCGGTACCGACGGGTCCTCGGCGGCGCCGGCGTGATCCTGGCTGCCACCGCGGCGGCCGCCGCCTCCGCGGTGGCGCTGACCCGGGCGCGGTCATGATCTCCCGCGAGCGGGAGTCGGTTCCGGCGCCCTCCTCCGATCGGCTCGACCGTCCCGAGGAGTCGGAGTCCCACGCGCCGAACGGCCGTGAGGAAGACGACCGCGAGGATCCGAGCGAAGTCGCGGCCCGCCGGTTGATCGAACTGCTGAACGAGGTTCGCGTCGCGCTCCCGGGTGTGCAGATCCTCCTCGCGTTCCTCCTGACGTTGCCGTTCACCAATGCATTCGGCAGCGTGCCGGTGCTCGATCGCTCGGTCTACGCGGGCGCGCTGCTTGCATGCGCCGTGGCCTCGGCGCTGTTCATCTCGGTGTCCGCCGAGCACCGCCTGCGCTGGCGGCGAGGGGACAAGCCGGACATCGTGGAGGTGGCGAACCGGGCGACCATCTGGGGGCTGGTGTTCCTGGCGGTCGGTGTTGCCGGCGCCATGTTCGTCGTCCTGCGCCACGTGATGGGCTCGGTTGCAGGCACGCTCGCGAGCGTCGGGGCGCTGGCCGTGTTCGCCTGGTTCTGGTTCGCCCTGCCGCTGATGCACCGCCGGGCGGCAGAACGCCGCCGGGCGGCAGAACGCCGCCGGCACGAGGTGTCGCGCCGGCGGCGTCCGTGACCGGGGTTCGTTCAATGAGCCGTATCGGGTTGCGGTTGTTCTCGAGTTGTTCGAAGCGCTACGACGCCACGTCGTTGCGGGAGTCGTAGTAGCGCTGCGTCCCACCGCCCGGCGCCTGGCGAACGTCTTCGGTGATCGTCGTGCGGTGCGTGCGGCCCATGAGCAGCACCACCAGCGACGCGAAGAACGCGACGATCCCGACGATCAACAGGATCATCCCGACGGTATTGATGTTGAATCCCTTCGCGGTCGCCGTGACCGCGAACTCGAGGATGGCTCCCACGATGACGAGCACGAGCGAGAAGGCCATCAGCCCGGTCCCTGCAGTGCGATTCATGCGCTGATCCTCCCTTCGATGCACCGGCGCCCGCGGGCTGTTCGCTGCGTCCCGGTGCAACCGCCGAACGCCCGCTCAGGGCGTCATCGAGCAGGGACTTTCCCCAAATCCCGTCTGCGCCAAACCGCGGGAACCGGATGCCATAGGGGCGTTCGACGAACCGATGGGTGCAGTTCCGCGCGCCGGTTCGTCGGGTAGGAGCCTAGGCGAACGCAATCACTGAAAAGATGAAGGAGCGCGCCAATGGCCGAGATCGGATATTTCCTTTCGAGCGAGGAGCACGGTGCGCCGGACCTGGTGCGATTCGCCACGCTCGCCGAACGCGCCGGCTTCCGGGCCGCCTGGATCTCCGACCACTACCACCCGTGGATCGACCGGCAGGGTGAGAGTCCGTTCGTCTGGTCCGTCCTGGGCGGCATCGCGTCCTCGACCGAGGACCTCCGCGTGACGACGGCGGTGACGTGCCCGACGGTGCGGATGCATCCGGCCGTGATCGCCCAAGCGGCGGCGACCGTCGCCACGATGCTCCCGGGTCGATTCGGGCTTGGGGTGGGAAGCGGCGAGGTGCTGAACGAGCACATCCTCGGGGACGCCTGGCCCGAACCCGCCACGCGCCTGGAGATGCTGGAGGAGGCCGTCGAGGTCATGCGGCTGCTGTGGCGCGGTGGTGTCCGGAGCCATCGCGGCCGGCACTACACGGTGCGGGGCGCCCGCATCTACAGCCTGCCCGAAGCCGCGCCGCCGATCATCGTCTCCGCCCTCGGATCCGAATCGATCGAACTGGCGGCGAGGATCGGCGACGGCTGGGCCTCGACCACCGCCGACCGCGAGATGGTCCGGGCGTATCAATCGGCCGGTGGATCGGGCGTGAAGATGGGCGGCGTGAAGGTCTGCTGGGGTCCCGACGAGGCGAAGGCAGAGCGGCTGGCGTACGAGCTGTGGCCGACGTCGGGACTGCCGGGCCAGCTCTCGCAGGAGCTCCCGATGCCGGCGCACTTCGAGGAGGCGGTCGAGCTCGTCACGGAGAAGCAGATCACGGGGATGATCACGTGCGGTCCGGATCCGGAGCGTCACGCCGCCGCGATCCGCGAATACGTCGACGCCGGGTTCGACGAGGTCTACGTCTCCCAGATCGGGCCCGACCAGGAGGGATTCTTCGACTTCTTCAGGCGCGAGGTCGCCCCGCGTCTCGCCTGAGGCGAGCGCGCGTTCGTGATGGAGCCCGGAGGGCCCCGTGGCTCACGGCTCCGCCGTGCCGAGCGCTTTGCGCATGGTGACCTTCGTGCCCGCGTCGTCGGAATGCAGATCGACCTGATCCATCAGCACGCCGATCAGACGGATGCCGCGCCCCCGCCCGTCCCCTGATCGGTGGGCCTGCCAGCGGCCGTGATCGCTGACGCTCACGACCAGGGTGCTGCGCACCAGGGCCATTCTGACGTCCATCCAGCCCTCGCCGGTTCCGCCGTAGGCGTGTTCGATCACGTTGGCGGCGGCTTCCCCGCACGCGAGAACGACGTCTTCCGCGACGGCCTTCGCAACGCCCGCGTCGGCGAGCCACTGACGCATGACCTGCCGAAGCGCCCACAGCTCGCGCGACTGGGCCACGACCCGCAGCGCGAGCGCTTCACGCTGGTCGAACGATGCCCCTTCCGGCGGCGGCACTGCGGGAGGTGCGGGCCCAGCCTCCCCGCGCTCCGCGTTGGCGAGCAGCGCGCCGCCCGGCTCCGCGCCGACCACGTCGTTCCCAACCGGAGGCGGGCGCTCGATGTTCATGTCGGAGCTCACGCCGATGTCGTCGGTCACCGCCGGGGCTGAGGGGGCCAGGAGCTGGGGAATCGCGGGCGGGTCCGCCGTCCCCGCCTCCAGTGCCGGCGCGGCGGTCGCGGGCGGACCGGCGGGAGCGTCGCTCACATGGGCGTCACTCGCATGGACGTCGCCGGCTTGCTCGCTCGCATCCGTCTCTGCCGGCTCGGATGTCGCCGGCCTCTCCTGCTGGCCGGGCGTCATTCGCGATGGTCTCTGGAGGGGTCCTCCGCTCCGTCGGCAGGATGTCCGCCGCGGTCGCGAACCTGACCCAGGTGGTGGGCGAGGGTCGGATCTCGGGCGGCGAGCCACGAGAGGAACGCCGCGAGGTCGCCTTGACCGCCGGTGGAGACGAATTCGTCGGACATCCGGCGCAGGCGTTCCTCGTCGACGCCATCGCCGAGCGCCTCGCGAGCGCCGTTTGCCAGCAGCCTGGCGCTCTCGACCTCCGCCGCCTCGGGCTGGGGATGTCGTGGGTCCGCGCTGTCGCCGGCCTTGGGGATCTGCGGCTCCAGTGCCCCGTCGCCCGATCGCACTCGTTCCATTCCCATCCCGGCTTTCACTCGCGCTCAACTGACCGCCAGCACGCCCCTTCGAACCGAACCTCAAATTCCCCACTGACCCGGGCCTGAAACGTCGTTTGCGCCCCGTATCCGGCGGGAAACGACGATCTGATGCGGCGCCGCCCCACGTTCGGTCCGGACGGGATCGGGGCGGGGCGCCGGCGGGTCGGCACAACGCGACCGATGTGGTCGACCGACCCGAGCGACCGAAGAGACGAAGGAGCGGAAGATGCCCAAGACGGATCTGACGGCGAAGGCCAAGGCCCGCCTGATCGATGAACGTCACCGGCTGCGGGGCGTCCGCGCGGCGCTGCTGGAGGGATTCGCCGGGGATCGGGGCGATCCGTCCGCGGAGGACCTGGCCGCGACGAATCACCCGGCGGACGTCGGCACCGAGATGTTCGAACGGGAGAAGGACCTGTCGATCCTGGAGCAGGTCGATGCGCGGATGGACCTGGTCGAACGGGCCCTCGGCCGCCTCGATGACGGCACCTACGGAACCTGTGAGTTCTGTGGCCAGCCCATCGCATCCGAACGGCTCGAAGCGTTGCCCGCGGCGACGCTGTGCGTTCGCGACCAGGCACGCGCCGAGCGGGCGGCCAGCATCCGTTGACGGTGCCGGAGCGTTCGATCTGCGCGATCACCCCGCGATCGCGGTTCGCGCCGCGCCGGCCGGTCGCGTCGAACCGCGTCTGGATCAGACCTCAGGCGGCGGCCCGGGGAGCGTCGACTCTCCGTGCGCCCAGATGTCCGCGTCGTCCGCGGCAAGCGCGAAGCTGAACGACAGCGCAGCCGGCCGTCCTTCACCTTCGCCACCGTCCACCGTCAGGTCCGTCACCAGCGCACGCAGGAGCGCCAGGGCCAGTTCGGCGGCATCCTCGTGGTCGCCGGCCGCCTCGTGACTCGGCTCGCTCCCGCCGGATGAACCTTCGCGACGGACCTCGACCTGAACGTTCGCCCCGTCGTCGGAGGGCGCGAGCGTGATCTGCACGTGGCCGGCCCCTGCCCCGCCCATAACCAACGCGCTCGACTCGGACAACGCCAGCCGAAGATCCTCGGCCGCGTCGGTGCCGGCGCCGAAGTGGGCCGCAGCGGCCGCGCCGAACAGCCGGATGGTGGCCAGGTACTCCTGTGTGGCCGGCACCCGCAGCCGAAGCGTCCGCTCGGACGTCTCCATGGTGGACGCGCTCAGGCGGGGCCGGTTGCCTCGGCGACCGACGGCGCGACCACGAAGACCTTGTCCAGCCCGGTGACGGCCAGAACCCGCAGGATCTGGGGGCTCGTGCACACAAGCGACAGCCGGCCATCGTTCGCTGATCCGGGCGAATCGTCGGGCCCCGCGTTCGATCCATCGCCCGATTGACCTGGCTGCGACTGCCCTGACAGTCCCGGTTCCTTGATGCGCTTCAACGCTGAAACGAGCACACCAAGCCCCGTCGAGTCCATGAATTCGACGCCTTGCAGGTCGACCACGAGCTGCCGGGCCCCTCCGTCGATCAGTCGCTTGAGTTCCTCGCGAAGTCGCGGTGACGTGTAGGCGTCGATCTCGCCCCGTACCGCGAGGACCCGCCAGCCGTCGTGTTCGCTTTCGTCGAATTCGAGCTCGATCGCCATCCCGCCTCCTTGGTGTCGCACCTGCGTTCCCCGCGGAAGCGCTCGCCAAACGCGACGGCCGGACGTTTGACGGCCTCCCGGACCGGAAAGCATACGGCTACCCTTGGACGCCATGGACGCAGATATCCTGCTGACGGCGCCCGCGCACGCTGCATCGTTGCAGTTGATCCGGACGGTGGCGGCGAGCGCCGGCGCGCGTGTCGGCCTGTCCTTCGATGACATCGAGGACCTCCGCCTCGCCGTGACCGAGGCGGGGTCGGAGCTCATCGACCATAAGCCGAGCTTTCACGGACGAACCGTCACGCTGCGGATTGCAGAGGACGTCGACGCGCTGCACATCGTGCTCATGCTCGACGAGGACGCTCGGGGCGACGCTGCGCACGTGGCCGGGACGGCGGAGGCGATGGGCGAGCGCCTCAGCCCCGATGGCGAGCGCGTGATGCCTCCGGAGGACTCGCTTGCATGGCAGGTGCTCCTCGCTCTGGTCGACGACCTGCGGTTCGTCTTCGATGGCGGCGTCGGACTCGCCTTCAGCAAGCACCGGCTGGACGGGAACGGGGCATGAGCTGGGCCACGTCGCGCGAGTCCGTCGAGCGGCCGAGCACGGCGGAGCTCTTCGCCCGGCTTCCCGATGAACCCGAGGTTCGCGAGGAGCTGATCGCCGCGTACAGCCCGCTTGCGCGGGCGCTGGCCAAGCGCTTCGACGGGCGGCGGGAACCCCTGGACGACCTGGTCCAGGTCGCGATGCTCGGGCTGATCAAGGCCGTCGACCGCTTCGAAACCGACCGCGACGTGCAGTTCACCACCTACGCGACGGTCACGATCGTCGGCGAGCTGAAGCGCCACTTCCGGGACAAGGGCTGGGCCGTTCACGTGCCGCGACGGCTCCAGGAATGGGGGCTCATCGTGAGCCAGACGGCCGGCGAGCTGTCCCAGCAGCTCGGGCGCTCGCCGACGGTCGCGGAGATCGCCAAGCAGTCGGGGCTCGACGACGAGAGCGTGCTGGAGGCGATGGAAGCGATGAACGCCTACTCGGCGAAGTCGCTCGACGTGCCCGTGGAGGAGGGTGGCGTCGCGGCCGTCGAGCTGCTGGAGGATGACGACGACGCCCTGGAGCGGTCGGTCGGATGGGCCATGGTGGCGCCGGCCATCCGCGCCCTTCCCGCCCGCGAACGCCGGATCCTCTACCTGCGCTTCTATCACGGCAAGACGCAGAGCGAGATCGCCTCCGAGCTCGGCATGTCGCAGATGCACGTCTCGCGACTGCTGTCGAAGACGCTCGATCACCTTCGCAGCACGGTGGGCACGCAGGACACGGACGAGGCAGGCTGAGCGTCCGGCGTCGTCAGGACGAAGCCGGCGCCGTGCCCTCAAACCCGTTGCCGGACAGCGCCATGGCGGCGGACACATGCGACAGGTGCGTCAGTCCCTGCGGGAAGTTCCCGAGCGGCCTTCGCGCTTCCGGATCGAATTGCTCCGCGAACAGCCCCAGGTCGTTCCCTGCGTCCACGGCGTTGGCGAACACGCGGGCGGCTTCGTCCTGCCGGCCCTGATGGGCAAGGCATTCGGCCAGCCAGAACGCGCAGGGGAGGAACGCGCCCTCCGAGCCCGGCTGGCCATCGTCGTCAACATACCTGACGATCAGACCGTCTCTGGAGAGATGTTTCGTGATGGCGTCGGCGGTTCTGATCATCCGGGGGTCGTCCCATTCGACGAAGCCGGTCCATGGGATCAGCAGGAGGGCGGCGTCCAGCGACCTGGACCCGAACGTGCGAACGAAGACGCCTCGGCGGTCGTCGTAGCCCTTCGCCTCGATGGTTTGCCGGCACGCCTTGCGGGCTGCGACCCACCTCCGCTTGGGTCCCGCGTCACGGCACTCGCGCGCCAGCCGGATGCCCCGGTCCAGCGCGAGCCACGCCATCACCTTGGAGTGCACGTAGTGGCGCGGTGTGCCGCGGATCTCCCAGATCCCATGGTCGGGTTGGTCCCACATCTCCGCCGCGGCGTCGATGACATCCACCAGGAACCGCCAATGATCGTCGTCGGGCGAGTGCCCCCGGAGGTGCCAGCGGTGGGCCAGCTCCAGGACATAGCCGTACACGTCGAGCTGGAACTGCCCGGCCGCGCCGTTTCCCATCCTGACCGGCCGCGATCCGCGATAGCCCGACAGCCATTCGAGCTCGAGTTCGGGGAGTCGACGTTCTCCCGCCACGCCGTACATCACGCGGAGGTCCTCGGCGCTTCCGGCCGCGACGCGATCGACGAAGCCCCGGAAGGCGTCGGCCTCCGCCGTGTGTCCGAGATCCGCGAGCGAGCGCACCGTGTAGGCCGAGTCCCGGAGCCAGCTGTACCGGTAGTCCCAGTTGCGGCCGCCGCCGATCACGGTGGGGATGGACGTGGTGGGCGCGGCGGCGATCGCACCGGTGGGGGCGTACGTCAGCGTCTTCAGCACCAGCGCCGATCGAAGCATGCCCTCCCGGTGCGGGCCGCTCGCGGAGCACGAATTGGCCCAGCGGCGCCACCACCTGCCGGTTTCGGCAAGGCGGCGTTCGATCGCGGCCGGCGTGACGGGTTCGGCCGCTCCGATCGCCTCCGGCGCGACGTAGCTGATCGAGAGCCGGACTCGGTCGCCGGTTCGTAGCGTCCGCCGGGATGCGAGGTCGTGCCGCGATTCTGGTGTCAGCCGCGCGTCGCCGTCGAACACGAGCGCGTCGTTTCCGCCGATCGCCGCGTACCGGCCGCTCCGGAGGTCACGGATCCACGGCCGGACGTCGCCGTAGTCGAACCGCGGCTGGACGATGATCCGAACGTCGACCGGTCCCTTCGTGCACTCGACCACCCTGATGAGCTGGTGATGCGACACAGCCGGGTCGCCGCGCACGGCGAACGCGTCGGTGAGGACGATCTCCCCGTCACCCGAACGCATCGTCGTCTCGAGGATCATGGTCTCCGGCAGGTACCTCCGGGTGGACCGGGCCGGCCTCGCCGTCGTGATCGAGCAACGCCCGCCGCGTTCGGCGTCGAGGATGCGACCGAACACCGAGCCGGCGTCGAACCTCGGGAACGTGCACCAGTCGATGGATCCCTGGCTCGAGACCAGGGCAGCACTGTGGCAGTCGCCGATCAGGGCGTACTCGGCCATGGGAACGTACGCGCCGCCGGGGCTTCCTCGCGCGGTGTCGCCGCGAGTCACGGTTGGAGGTCGTGCCCGTCCTCGGCGCCGCTCCACCGGGGCCGGCGGAACTCGACCCATCGCCGGACGTGGCCGCCGCTCCAGGCGAGGCCGTGGGAGGCCGCGAGGCTCGAGACGATCTGATCACGGATGGTCGAGTCTCGCGCCAGGTCGGGCTGGGCCGCGGGGTAACGGACCACCGCCCTTACCGACGCCGGCTCCCACGAGATGCGGACCTCGACGCGGTCGTGGGGCTTCAGGTGGGCGTCCTCGATCGCTTCGGCGACCATCTCCGCCAGCACCAGGGCCATGTCGGCACGGAGGCCCTCGTCGTCGGACGCCGGCATCAAGGCGGCTTCGGCCCGGAATCGCGCCATCCTCGGGGCGTAGCGGGCCGCCGGGAGGTCGAAGGCCAGGCTGCCTCGCCGCAGGGCGTCGGTGGGCTCGTCGGGGTGCAGCGGCCTCGCCAGGGACGACCGCCGGAGGCGGGCTTGCCCCTCGGTGCCCGCGGCATGGCCCGCCGGCCCGGACGTCAGCTGCGGCTCGATCGTGCCTCCTTCGATGAAGATCGGCGTGGGTGATGCTCCGCCAGCGTTGTTTCCGGCCCGACGGAGCCCGAAACGTGGCTGCCGAGCAGGACGAATGGTCCGCGAAGGGACGTCCGGAAATTTTTTTCGGCGGGATGTTTGTCGCCGCGCGCGGCGGGTAAGAGCGTGTTGCGACCGGGGTCTTCCCTCCCAAGCGACGCCCTGGCCGCCCACCGCCATCCGGGGGGAGTGGCCGCCAGGTCACCCCCCCGGCCCCCTTTCCGGCCCCTTTCGGCTCCGTCCATGAAACTGTCTGCGCTGCTCTGCGCACTGGAGTGATGTACGAGCCCGCCGGCGCTGCGGCGAGCGCCTCAGAGAACCGCTGGGGCCGTGGTTGGAGCTAGTGGCGGTCGCGCTTCGTGGGCAGCACCCTTCGCCGTGCCTGGTGCACCAGCACGGCGTCGTGCGTTGCCGCCTCGGCATCCTCGATGAGGCCGCGGATGAGGCGCATCGTCTGGGCTCGAGCGCGGCGGTCGCGGAGGATCCGAACGACCGCGAACGCGATCAGGACGATCGCGATGCCCGCCGCCAGACCGATGAGGAGCGGCGCGCCGGCCCACGTGCCGTGCTGCCCGGCCGGGACGTGAACGGAGCCGCGTGCGAACGGGGCCGGTCCGGCGAGCAGCATGTGCAGTGTCGTGACGGCGCCCACGGTCAGTCCGCCTTCGACTCGGTCGGACCCGGTACGTCAGCCGGACGCCCGGACCCGCCCGCCGTCGTGTGGGCGCGACCGACGACCTGGATGGGCACCTGCGCGACCTCGGTCGCGTCCTCGAGCGTGTCGCCACGCACCCGGTCGACCACGGACGGATCGCCGAGCTCCTCCGGGAGCAGAACGAGGTCCGCGCCCTGGCTGCCGGCGAAGTCCATCAAGGCTTCCATGCCATGATCGGACGCCAGGCGACCCCAGGCATCGATGCCCTGACGACGGGCATCCTCGACGCGGCGGGCGATCGCCGGCCTGCCCAGGCCGTCCAGTTCCTCCGGAGAGAGGAGTGCTCCGTGCTGGTCGGCAACGCCCTCTGCGCTCACGGGCGACGCGACCGGCTCGGTGAGCGCCGACGCGCTGGTGGTGTCGTAGGCGATGAGCCGGCTGTCCGGCCTGCCCTGCGCCGCTGCCATCGCCGCGGCCCACACGTGGTCGAAGGCGCCGTCCTCGTCGACGAGCGCAACCAGGATCCCGGCGTTGCCGGCCGACTCCGGCGACAGCGACATCGACCTCTGAGTGTCGCCCATATGGCGTCCATACCCGCAACGGCCGGACGCCGAACGCCGCCAGGCGGTGGCATGCGGGGCGGCCCAACCGGGTAGAGCGATCCGGTACTGCGGGCGGATCGCACCGCCCGATGGAGGGGTGACGCCGATGACGCTGCAGGCACTCTCTCGAACCGACGTGAGCGAGTCCCGATTCCTCGAGGTCTTCGATGAGACGCAGAAGGCGATCAGACATTCGCACATCCCGACGCTGGTGATCGGCGGGGTGGCAAGCGCCGCGTACGGAAGGCCCAGGTGGAGCAACGACCTGGACCTGTTCGTGCGGGAGGAGGACGCGGCCGCTCTGCTGCGCGAGCTCGCACCGCGCGGGTTCGAAACCGACCACACGTATCCGGACTGGCTCTACAAGGCCTTCAAGGACGGCGTCCTGGTGGACGTCATCTTCAAGTCCTCGGGCGAGATCTACCTCGACGAGGAGATGCTCGCCCGTGCGCAAGTCGTGACGTTCCACGACCGCGAATTCCTCGCCGCGGCCCCCGAGGACATCGTCGTGATGAAGGCCATCGCCCACAGCGAGCCGACTGCGAGGTACTGGTACGACGCACTGGGGATCCTCTCCCGCATCTCGCTGGACTGGGAGTATCTGCTCCTGCGCGGCCGCCAGGGTCCCGCAAGGATCCTGTCGTTCCTCCTGTACGCGCGATCGCTCGATTTCTCCGTGCCCGAGGCGGTTCTGGACCGCCTGTTCCGAACGGTGCGCGGACAGGAGGACGCGGGACCGACGGACGCAGAGCGATCCGTCCCGTTCGCCCGGTCGGCTTCGGAGAAGGAGCGATGAGCGGGACCGGCGCCGGGGGAGACATTCCGGAGTCGAGGCCGACAGTGGAAGGAAGCGGCCGGTACCTCCTGGCGAAGATCCGGGACGCGCTGGCCAAGGACCCGCGCGTGAACGAGCCCGAGCTGGTCGTGGTGGTCTCCGGGGGGACGGTCATGGTGAGTGGGACCGTCCCCACCGAGGGACGGCGGAAGGCCGTGAGCGAGGTCGTCCGCCAGATCGCTCCGGGGATGGAGGTGCGCAACGCCACCGAGGTTGGTCCTGCGCTCGGCGAGCCCCGAGTGGAGTCGGTCGAATGATCAGGGTCGCCGCGGTCGGCGACGTGCACGCCGGCGAGGACTCGGTGGGCGTGATCGCGCCGTCGTTGCGGGGGATCGACGACCTGGCCGACATCCTGCTGCTCGCCGGCGACCTGACCAAGTGGGGCGATCCGCGCGAGGCCCGTGTGCTGGTGGACGAACTGGAGGACGTGAACGTGCCGATCGTGGCGGTCCTCGGCAATCACGATCACAACCTCGACCGCAGCGACGAGGTCCGCGCCGAGCTCGAGCGTGGCGGGATCACGGTGCTCGAGGGTGAGACGGCCGAGTTCGACCTGGCCGGGCACACGGTGGGCATCGCCGGCGTGAAGGGCTTCGGCGGCGGGTTCACCGGGGCGCACGCCACCGATTTCGGCGAACCGGAGATGAAGGCCTTCATCAGACACACGCAGGCGGTCGCCGCCTCGCTCGCGGGCGCCATGGCGGGACTGCGCACGGACGTGCGGATCGCGTTGATGCACTACGCGCCGGTGAAGGAGACGCTGCGTGGCGAGCCGCCGGAGATCTATCCGTTCCTGGGTTCGTACCTGCTGGCAGAAGCCGTGGACGCGCGTGGCGCGGACCTCATCGTGCACGGGCACGCGCACCGCGGTGTGGAGAAGGGGATGACCCCGGGGGGTGTGTCGGTGCGCAACGTGGCGCAGCCGGTGATCGCGCGCCCCTACAACGTGTACTGCCTCCGTTCGGGTGCCGCGGGTGAGGACGGGGAGCGGGTGCGGCCCGAGGCCGCGGTGCAGGCAGCGCGCGAGGCGGGCCTGACCCGGTGAGGTGCGACCAACCGGCGGGTACAACCCCTTCGACCCGCGTGGTGAGCGGTTCGTTTCCTCCGCAACCGGCGGCGCGAAAGGAGGTCGTGATGGACGTGCGAGCGCTCGGTCAATCCGGATTGAAGGGCTGGCGGCGCCGCGCCGCGCAGCCGGTGGCGCGAGCCGTTGCCCGTCGTTCGAGCATGAGCGAGGGTCAGGTGCTGGCCATCATCGGTGGCGTGTTCCTGACGCTGACCGTGATCGGGTTCGTTCGAACCGCGATGACGTCGGTCCGCGCGGCACGAACGGGAACCGCCTAGCGGGCCGGTCCGCCACTCAAGCCGCCCGTGTCGATCGCGGGCTTCGGCGCGTCAACCCCGCGTCAAGAGGCGCGCCGCGACCGGGACGCCTCGCGCTTGGCGATCGCCGCGCCGAGGTCCTCCTTGTTCATGCGGTGGCGGCCGGTGATGTCCAGGCGCTTGGCCCGCGCCAACAGCTCGGATCTGGTGTGGCCGAAGACGTCGACGCCTCCCGCCGTCCGGCCGCCGGCGCGCGCGGCGGCACCGGTCTTCGCATCCTGCGCGTCGGATGGGCCCTTCCGCTTCTTGGGCTCCCAGCGGTCGCCGACTTTCTCGTAGGAGTGCTTCAGGGCCGCGAACGCCGTGCGATGGGCTCGTTCGCCTTCGCCGTACTGCTCGACGGCGTTGTCATGCACCTCGGCGAAGGTCCGCTGTGCCTTCTCGGGCGACCGTCTGACCGTGCTCGGCAGCTCGTCCTTTCGCGGCCGTTTCCCGCCGGCCATCTTGGGCATCGCGCGTCACCTCCTTCCCACGCCTACCCACCCGTGTCCTGCTCAAACGAACGGCGCAGCCGGTTGGAGCAGGCCGATGGCCCGAGCGTTTCGGTGCGGGTGCGCTGGGTAGAAGGCGTGCGGGGTCCCCCGCCGCACGGTGAGGGGCCACACGGGTGTGGGAGAGGAGGTGCCGGTGAAGAAGCTGATCCTTTTCGGGTCGCTCCTCCTGGTGGTGGGGGTGATCGGGATGCTGGTCGCCCGCCGTCGCGGGGCCGATCCGCAGGCTGCGTGGAACGGGCTCGCGGAGTCCGCCAAGCGAGGGACGTCGCAGATCTCGTCGGCCGTGAAGGAGGCCGTCGAGTCGGCGAAGGAGACCGCGAAGGAGAAGACCGGCTGATCGGCCGGACCAGGCAGCGGCCCGCGCGTTGGATCAGGGTCGCGGGAAGCACGAAGGGAGCCAGCATGGGCACCGAGGCCACGCTCGATACGCCGGAGTCGGAGGCGACGCCGACGACCACCGAGACCGAGCAGCAGGAGCAGATGTGCTGCGACGGCTCCGGCCGCACCGCGGAGCAGCACCGTCAGGAGTCGCCGGACCACAAGTGCTGCGTGGACGGGTAGGGACCTGTCCCATCCTGTTTCACGAAGGAACCGACTGATCCAGCGCCGCCGCCGCTCGCAGGAGCGGCGGCGGCGTTCGTTCGTGGAGGGACGGCTCAGAGCGCCGCGGCGCTCGCGGCGCCGCGGGGCTCGACCGCCGCGCCGATCCGCTTGACCAGCCGGACACGGGTGCCGCGTTCCACGGCGATCCCCTTGTCGAGCGCCACGCCGTCGGTCATGGCGGCCATGATCTGCAGCCCCCGGTGCCCGGCCCCGTCGAGTTCAGGAACACCCACGCGGTCGATGAACACGCCGTCGTCCTCCACCTCCACCGTCACCGACTGGCCCGAGCGTCGCCAGCGGACGCGGAACCGTTCGGTGCCGCTGTGCCGGATCGCGTTGGCCGCCGCCTCGGAGACCGCGAGCAGGAGGTCGTCGACATCGCCGTGGACGCCCGACGCGACGGCGCTTTCACGGATGAACCGTCGGACGTCTGAAAGCGCCTCGGAACGGGCGGGGAACGAACGCTGACGCCTGACCTGACGATCTTTCACGGAACGGCCGGACCGTACCACGGCCGCGGGGCTCATTCGAGGACCCGCGCGACGAGGATCACGACGTCATCGTGCTGCTCGCCGGCCGCGACGCCGCTCGAGTCCGCGAGGTGGCGGATGACGCCCGCCGCCGACCGGCCGGCCGCGCGCCCCAGTTCGCGGGCGAGCGCTCCGGGCGCGTCGAGCGTCGGGCTGCGTTCGACCAGGCCGTCCGTGTACAGCAGGATGGCGTCGCCCGGGCCCAGGACCAGCGACACCTCCTCGAACGTGAGGTTGGCGAACACGCCGATCAGCGCGCCGGCGGAGTAGATCTCCTCGACGGTCCCGTCAGAGCGAAGCACCAATGGCGGCGGATGGCCGGCCCGGGCCAACCGGATTCGCACGCCCCGCTTCACGGGGTGGATCGTCGCGTACGCGGCGGTGCAGAACCGCTCGACCTGGGAGCGAACCATGGCCTCGTTCGCCTGCTCGAGCACGCGGCCCGGCGAGGCGTTGAGCGTGGCGAGGGCCCGAACCGCTCCTCTGACCAGCCCGGTCACGGCGGCAGCGCGCGTTCCTCGTCCGCACACGTCGCCGACGACCAGGCTCCATTCGCCCCGTCCCCGCTGGAACAGGTCGTAGAAGTCGCCGCCGGCCTCGATGCCACGGCCGGCCGCCCGGTACAGGACCGAGACGTCCAGGTGCGGGATGTCGGGGAGTTCGACCGGCGTGAGCGCCTCCTGCAGCATCGAGGCGATCCGCTCCTGGCGCTCGTACAGGTCTGCCCTCCGGATCGCCAGCGCGGCGCGCTCGGCCGCGAGCACCAGCAGCGCAACGTCGGCGTCGTCGAAGGTTCGAGTCGTGGTGCTGCTGGTGTGCATGACGCCGATCATCTCGTCGTCGACCAGCAGGGGGACGCCCACCGCCGACTTGACGCGTTCGCGCAGGTAGGGGCTCACGACGTCGTAGTTCGCCATGTCCTCGACCACCATCGGCCGCCTGCTGGCGGCGATCCGTCCGGCGAACCCCTGACCGATCGGCACGGTGACGGCTTCGGCCACCTCCTCGTCCAGGCCGATGGCCGCGCGGATCCGAAGCACGGGCTCGTCCTCGTCCATCAGCAGGATGTCGGCGAGGTCGGTGCCCATCTCGGCGACCACCCGTTCGAGAAGGCTTCGAAGCAGGTCCTCCAGGCGCATGCCGGTGAGGGCCGAGTCCACGATGGACTGGAGGCGGCGGGCCTGGCGCACGGCGTCCCGCTGTGCGGCGAACAGCCGGGTGTTGTCCAGATGCAGGGCCGCGCGGCTCGCGACCTCGTTGATCAACTCGACGTCGTCGGATTCGAACCGCCGGCTGGTCGACGACACGGTCATCGCGCCGAGCACACGGCCGCGCGCGATCAGCGGCGCGGCGACGAAGTTCAACCCCCCGATCTGGCGGATCAGCGCCAGGTGGCCCTGGTTGGCGGCGAAGGCCTCGATGACGTCGTCGCGGACGTCTTCCACGACCGTGGTCCGCGTCCGCATGGCGATCGCGGCGGGGACGGTGCCGTCCAGGTCCGGCGGGTAGCGGAGCAGCCCGTCGATGAGGTGCGCCTTCGACGGGTCCCGGTGCACCACCGAGACGCGCCGGATCTCGGCCGTGTCCTCGTCGAGGACGTCCATGAGGCAGAAATCGGCGAGGTCCTCGGTGATCAGCTCGGCAAGCCGCTGCGAGGCCTCGTCCGCATCCAGCGACCGGGAGAGCAGGGCGGTCACCCGGGCGACCGTCCGCATCCTGGCGTTGGCTCGGTGCTCGGCCTCGAAGAGCATCGCGTTCTCGATGGCGAGTCCCGCCCGTCTGGCGAGCTGCTCGGCGATGTCGACGTCGGCCTCCGAATAGAGCCGGCCGGATTCGGCCATGATCATGGTCATCGCGCCGAGCGAGCGTGTCCGGGCGACCAGCGGCACCACGATCCCGGACCGGAGTCCGAGGCCACGCATGATCTCGAGCAGTTCCGGGTCCTCGATCATGGTGGCCAGCAGCTCGTCGGGGATCTCCGGGTACCACTGCGACCGCCCCGATCGCGCGACCGCGACCGTCCCGGCGGGATCGTCGGCGCGCGGCGGGTACCTCCTCCGGAGCTCATGGGCGAGCTCGACCTTGGTCGGGTCGACGTGCGCGACGGCGATGTTCGTCACCTCGCCGTCATCGTCGACGAGGTCGACGGCGAACCAGTCGGCGAACGCCGGCACGATGAGGTTGCCGAGCTCCTTCAGCGTCTGCTCGTATTCGAGCGACGACTCGAGCACCCGGCCTGCCTCGGCGAGGAGTCGAAGTTGCTGCCATCCCGCCTCGAGCTGCTCGCGATCAGGTGCGTCGGCCCGGAAGATGCCGTCGAAGCGTTCGCCGGCTTCCCCGGCGTGCGGGCCGCCCGACCCGTTCGCCGCCGCGGCGGCTTCGTCGTTGTCCTGTGGCCCTGGCGACACCAGACCGTCCCCTTCCATGGTGGTCGCTTGCGACCTCGCCCCCTGCTGCGGCGACCATTATCCCCGGATGCCCGTGTGCCGAACCCGGCGTCCGGGTAGTGCTCCACCGAAGCACCGCCGCTCTCTCCGTGACGCGGCGGCTCGCGACGGAGGAGGCGAATTCGAGATGGCGGAACTCGACACGGCGGAACGGCGCAGACTGGCTGAGCAGGGGAAGGCCCTTCCCGATGGATCGTTCCCGATCAGGAATCGAGAGGACCTCAACGATGCCATCCAGTCGTACGGCCGTGCCAACGACAAGGCGAAGGTGAAGCGGTGGATCAAGCGCCGCGCGAAGGAACTGAACGCGGAGAAGGAGCTTCCCGAGGACTGGTAGGGAGGCGCGGGCCGCGATCCTTCCCGGCGGCGCCCGAGTCCCGTCGTCGATGATCCGCGTCGGCACGAGCGGCTGGCAGTACCGGGACTGGGCGAGCCGCGTCTACCCGCGCGGCCTGGCGACGGGCCGCTGGCTGGAGCACTACGCGGACCTCTTCACCACAGTCGAGCTGAACGCGTCCTTCTACCGGCTGCCGACGGCGAACGCCTTCGAGGGGTGGCGCCGTCGCACCCCGGAAGGGTTCGAGATGGCCGTGAAGGCGAGCCGCTACCTGACGCACATCCGCCGGCTGGGCGATCCGGCCGATCCGGTGCGCCTGTTCTGGTCCCGAGCAGTGTGCCTGGGTCCGCGCCTCGGACCGGTGCTCTTCCAGTTGCCCCCGACGTTCCGCCTGGATCTCGAGCGACTCCGCGGACTGCTGGAGGTGCTGCCTGCCGGCATGCGCCCCGCCATCGAGGTTCGGCACCGGTCGTGGTTCGACGACCGCGTGTTCGATCTGCTCGACCGCCACGGCGCGGCCTTCGTGCTGGCGGACCGGCCGGGTGCCCGCATCCCGACGATCGTGACCGGCGGGTGGTCCTACATCCGCTTCCACCAGGGCACGCAGCAATCGGCCGGGTACCGTCCTGCGAAGCTCCGGCGATGGGCCGACCGGATCGCGGGGCTCTCCGCCGGCGACGTGTTCGCGTACTTCAACAACGACCCGGGCGCGGCGGCGGTCCGGGACGCGCGGACGTTGGTGCGGCTCCTCGACGATCGCGGATGCCGGGTGGCGCGTCCTTCGGCCGAGGCGCAGACGCCGGGTGCGGTCAGCGCAGTCCGTCCGGCGTCGCGCCGTTCACGGCCACTGCGGTGCTAGCCGGCGCTCTTCGCGGAGGAGGGTCTGGGCTCGGGTTCTAACGGCGGGTCTTCCACCCATACCGCGAGCTGCCCGGGGCCGAGATCCGGCAGCTGGGCGGCGAGCCGGTCCGCCAGCGAGCGCGCCTGCCGCGTGGTGGGCGCGGCCTTGTTCTTCGCGGGCGCACGAGGTCCCTTCATGAGCGTCCGGTCCTTACCCAGGAACGATGCTTCGCGAACGTCACGCCCGCCGTGTCGCGTGCGGCGCGGCCCCCGCGGGTAGACCTCTGATCATGGGACGCCCCCGACCCGGGGACGGATCGGCCACCGCCATGGCCGCGGAGGCTGTCGATCTCCCCGCGGCGCGAGCCGCCGCGGGCGGCTGCCACGCGTGCGAGCTCTGGCGATCGGCCACGCAGACCGTCTTCGGCGAGGGCCCTTCGAACGCTGACCTGATGCTGGTGGGGGAGCAGCCCGGCGACCGCGAGGACGTCGAAGGCCACCCCTTCGTCGGGCCGGCAGGCCGGATCCTGAGGCAGGCGCTCGGCGACGCCGGGATCGACCACGACCGCGTGTACGTGACGAACGTGGTCAAGCACTTCCGATGGACGCCCCGCGGCAAGCGCCGCATCCACCAGCGGCCGGCCGCGGAGCACATCCGGGCGTGCCGGCCATGGCTCGACGCCGAGCCCCGGATCGTGCATCCCCGCGTCCTGGTGTGCCTGGGCGCCACCGCCGCACAGGCGTTGATCGCGCCCGCCTTCGGCGTCTCGACCGACCGGGGCGTGCCGGTGCCCTCGCCGCTCGCGCCGCGCGTCTTCGCCACGGTGCATCCATCGTCGATCCTGCGGGCGCGGGACGAGTCGCGCGAGCGCGAATACGACGCGTTCGTCCGCGACCTTCGCGCCGTCGCCGACGCCGCCCGCGTGGCCTGAGCCGTCGTTTCCTGGCGTCGGCGTCCGGGTATCGACAACACGCCGGATCCGCGCGGCGACCTGGGAATCAGCCCTTCGATCGCCGCGTCGCGGCCGCGGCCAAGCAGCACGCAACATTCGAACAGCAGCGGCAACAGAGGTCGTAAAGTAACGTTACTATCGCGGCGCGCCGCTGGGCACCGCGGCGTTTGCTGCCCGGATGCCACGGGTAGACCGTCGGCGACTCCCGTAACGTGCAGACGCCGATCGAAAGGAACGATTCCGTGGATGCGATCACGCTGCTGAAGGCCGACCATCGGACCGTCGAAGAGCTGTTCGGCCGCTATGAGAAGACGGGCGAGCGGGCATACGCGGCCAAGCGACGCCTGGTCGATCGGATGATCAAGGAACTGTCCATCCATTCGGCGATCGAGGAGCAGATCTTCTATCCGGCCGTGAAGCACGTCCTTCAGGAGACCGAGGACCAGGTGCTCGAATCGCTCGAGGAGCACCACCTGGTCAAGTACATGTTGGCCGAATTGGAGCGCATGGATCCGAAGGACGAGCGGCTCGACGCCAAGGTCACGGTCCTGATGGAGAACGTCCGTCACCACGTCAAGGAGGAAGAGGACGAGATGTTCCCGACGGTCAGGGACGCCGTCACCGCGGCGAGCCTCAAGGAGCTCGGGGAGCGGATGCAGGAGGCGAAGCGGACCGTGCCGTCGCGGCCCCACCCCCATGCGCCGGATGAGCCGCCCGGCAACGTCATCGTCGGTGCGGGCGCGATGCTCGTCGACAGCGCGAAGGATGCGGCCTCGGCGCTGGTTCGGCGGATGGCGGGCTGATCGCGGGCTAAAACGAGGGCCGAAACGCGGGCCGAACGCGCGCCGAGCGGCGCGGGAGGCTAGCCCTCCTCCTCCAGGCCCCCGGACTCCTCCTCGGACCCTCGGACCAGGTCGTCGGGGGTGTGTTGCAGGCCTTCCTCAGCCTCCAGTTCCCCGAGCGTCGCGGGTGACGCGGGCCTCGGGTCGACTCCGCGGCCGCCTTGCTCTTCCAGCGTGTCGGACTCCTCGGCCAGTTTCACCAGTTCCTCGTCGGCGGGGCTCACGCCCGTGTCGTCCGCCAAGCCCCTGGCGGCGTCGCGGTTCGCATAGGGCTTTCCGGCTTCCTCCGCGTACATCCGCCCGAGCTCGTCGGCCTCGGCAGGGCTGAGCCCGGGGCCGTTCGCCTTGGCCTTCAGTTCCTCGAAGCGAGCCTGATCCATTCGCGATCGCTCCTCTCCTCCGCCGCGGTTCCGGGGGTTTCGTCCGATAGAGAAGCACGGCGGGCGTCCTCACCACAAGGCTCCGATTCCGGACGGCGATACCCGTGTGGACGTTGCCCGAAACGGTCGCGCCGGTGGGCCGCAGGGCCTGGTCCGCGCCGGTTTGGCCGCGCGGCGCCTCGGGCAGATTCGTCATCGATGAACGCCATCCAGCGCGCGTTGCGCTCGGTCGATCGCACGCATCGGCGGAACCGGCTGATCGCCTTCCTGTACGCGGTGTTCAAGAAGTTCGGCGACGACCAGGGCGGCAATCTGGCGGCGCTGATCACCTACTACGGGTTCGTCTCGATCTTCCCGCTGTTCCTGGTGGCGTCGACCGTGCTCGGCTTCGTGCTGCACGACAACCCCTCGCTTCAGCAGCGCATCCTCGGCTCTGCGCTCGCGGAGTTCCCCGTCATAGGCCAGCAGATCCAGCAGAACGTCCACGCGATGCCGAGGAGCGGCGTCGCGCTGATCATCGGGCTGGTCATCGCCCTCTACGGTGGCCTGGGCGTGGTGCGCGGCACCGAGACGGCCATGAACACGATCTGGAACGTTCCCAGGACGCGGTGGCCGAACTTCCTCGCGAGCACGGCGCGCGCGGTGCTGACGCTTGCGCTGGCAGGTGTTGTCACGATCGCTGCGGCGCTGCTCTCGGGCGTGGCGGGCGGGGCTTCCGTGCCGGTCTGGCTCAAGGTGATCGGCATCGCCGGCTCTCTGATGCTGAACCTGGTCCTGTTCCTGGGCATCTTCCGGATCCTCCCGTCGATCGACCTCGGGTGGCGCGACGTCCTGCCGGGAGCGTGCGTGGCGGCCGTCGCGTGGACCGTATTGCAGTTGATCGGCGGCGTGCTCGTCGCGCACCAACTGAAGGGATCCAGCGAGCTGTACGGGTTCTTCGGGGTCGTGCTGGCGCTTCTCGCCTGGATCTCGATGGGCGCCGAGATCACGCTCCTGGCCGCCGAGATGAACGTCGTGCGCGTCCGGCGGCTGTGGCCGCGCTCGATCGTCCAGCCGCCCCTGACCGACGCAGACCGGCGGGCGCTGCGGCACTACGCCAGCCAGGAGGAGCGGCGGCCCGAGGAGTCCGTGCACGTCACGATCGAACCCACCGAGGCGCGCGAGGACCAGGCTGCCGGGGCGAAGCAGGCGCAGGGCTGAGGGGTCCTAAGGGAGCCCTGCCGCTCCCTCCGCGCCGCTCGTCGCCGGAGGGGTCCAGCGGCGCCGCTCGGGGAGCGGGACATCTCCGTACCCGTTGCACCGAGCCTCGCCCAGAAGGAGCTCGAACAGGACGTACCGCTCGGCGGGATCGTACTCGGCGCCGGCCGCAACTTCGGCCCGGACCTGCGCATCCTCCACGGGGAATCCGGCGCCGCTGATCGTGAACTCCCCGCCGGTGCCGTGCATGTCCGGCACGCCGTTGTGCACGGAGAACCTGCTTCGCTCCCGGAGGTCCCGGCCCTTCGGCGACGTGGGCTCCATGAACAGGAAGAGGCCCCGTTCCGTGATGATCGGTGTGAACGGGTGGACCCGCGGCGACCCGTCCTTGCGCACCGTCGCCAGGTACGCCGGCCGCGCGTTGAGGAGTTGGGCACCGAAGGCCGCCAGCTCGGGCTCGTCCTTCGCGAACCGCGCCCACGTGAACCAGCGCGAACGATCCTCGGCCGACTCGCTCATGCGTTCGCTCCTTCTATCTACGTGGTGCGTCATCGTACCGACGGCCCCGGGCCCGGGAGTCCCGGCCGCGATCGCGTGGGCTAGACTTCCTCCCAGCCGCGCGGTCGCCGCGCCGGTCCCGCTGGAGTAGCTCAGTCGGCAGAGCACGTGCATGGTAAGCACGGGGTCGGGGGTTCGATTCCCCCCTCCAGCTCGAAGCGTGATCCGCGCATGGGTGGATGCCTCGCGCCTGCGTGGGTACACTTGCCCGGCCGAGGCGGCGTAGCTCAGAGGCAGAGCAAGCGGCTCATAATCGCTGTGTCGGTGGTTCGATTCCACCCGCCGCTACCACCACGAGACACGCGAGAAGAAGGAACCACGATGGCGAAGACCGACAACAGGCCGAAGATCACGCTCGCGTGCACCGAGTGCCGCCGGCGGAACTACGTGACCGTCAAGAACCGGCAGAACGACCGCGAGCGGCTCGAGCTCCGCAAGTACTGCCGGTGGGACCGGCGGCACACCCTTCACCGAGAAACCCGCTGACGCGTTGACCGCCTGACGCGCAGGCCCTCAGGGCCGTGCCGTCACCCGCCCCTGCCGCACCGCCAACAGCACCGCCTGCGTCTTGGAATGCACGCCGAGCTTCGTGAGGATGTTCTGCATGTGCGTGCGCAGCGTGGCCGGAGTGATCCCGAGCTGGTGGGCGATCTCCCGCGGCTCGAACCCGTCGGCCATCAGCTGAAGGATCTCCCGCTCGCGCGCGGACAGCCGTTCGGAGCGCTGGCGTTCGGTCGCGTGGGGTATCCGGCGCCGCTTGCCCTGGAGCCGGAGCTTCGCTTCCTCCGACCGGTCCGCGAGCGCCCGCCCGGCGCGCACCTCCCGAATCGCGTCGAACACCCGGTCCAGCGGTTCGAACTTCGACAGGTAGCCGCGGACGCCGACGTCGGCGGCCCTGGTCCGAAGCGGGTCGTCGTCGTGCGCCGAGAGGATCACGACCGGGAGTCCCGGATGTGTGCGCAGCAGGCGCGCCGTCACCTCGATCCCGTCGGTCCCGGGCAACGAGACGTCCATCAGCACCACGTCGGGGATGGCTTCCTCCACGGCGCGTTCCGCCTCGATGCCCGATCGCGCGATCCGGGCGCGGAGATCCGGCTCGAGCGACAGGACCCTCGCCAGCGATTCGGCGAACGTCGCATGGTCGTCCACGACCAGCACGTCGGTCTTCCGCACCGCCCGGTCCGTCATCGCGCGCGTATGGTCGCACCCCCGCGATGCGGAGTCCATACCTGGTCATGGCGCCCGCCGTGTGACGAGACGGACGGCCCATTCGGCTGGCGTACACCGGCGGCTGCTACGGTTCGAACGTTCGCCGAAACGAATTCCCCGGCTCGAATCGCCGGACGGGCGACGCACCGAAGACGACGACAAGGGGAGAGATTCGTGGGACGTTTGGATGACAGGGTGGCCGTGGTCACCGGTGCCGGCAGGGGGATCGGCAGGGCCACGGCCGTGCGGTTCGCGCAAGAAGGCGCCGCGGTCGTGATCAACGACGTGGACGTCGAGCCCGCGAACGAGACCGCGGACATCATCCAGGGGGCGGGGGGGACGGCGCTGGTCTCCACGGAGAACGCCCTCGACCGCGGTGCGGCAGACGCCATGCTCGCGGCCGGTGCCGAGGCGTTCGGCAAGGTCGACATCGTGGTGAACAACGCGGGGGTCACGCGCGACAAGACGTTCCACAATCTCGACGACGATCTCTGGGACTTCGTGTTGGACGTGAATCTGAAGACCGCGTTCCACACGACGCGCGCGGCCATGCCGTATCTGCGCGACGCGGCCAAGCGCGAGATGGCCGCCAGCGGCGCCCCCGCCTATCACCGGAAGGTGACGTTCACCACATCCGCCGCCTTCCTCACCGGCAACGTTGGCCAGGCGAACTACACCGCCGCGAAGGGCGGGCTCGTCGGGTTGACGAGGACCCTCGCCCGCGAGCTCGGGCCGTTCAGCATCAACGTCAACGCCGTCGCCCCCGGGTTCATCGAGACGCGCATGACCGCGGCGAAGCAGGAGGGGGACGACCTGGGCGTGCCCGAACAGCTGCGTCAGATGGCGCTGATGATCATCGCGCTCGGGCGGTACGGGCAGCCGGAGGAGGTCGCCAACGCGCACCTGTTCCTGGCCAGCTCAGAGGCCGACTACGTCTCCGGCGTTATCCTGCCGGTCACGGGCGCGCAACTCGGAACATGAACCCGTCCACCGAACGGTGCGCCGTCCGGCCCGCCGGCCAGGAGCGTTGACCCGATGCCGATGAAGCAGTCCCTGAAGGGCAAGGAGTACGAACCCATGCGGTTCGAGGTCTCCCGTGAGCACGTGCTCCGTTTCGACGACGCGATCGGGGAGCACCGGGAGATCTTCCGCACTCCCGAAGCGGCGAAGGAGGCCGGGCTGGCGGAGCAGGTCGCCCCGCCGACGTTCGTGACCACCATGCAGATCTTCGCCAGCGCCCAGGTGGTGGCCGATCAGGAGCTGGGCCTCGATTACTCGCGGGTCGTCCACGGGGAACAGGCATACGAGTGGCGCCGGCCCATCCTGGTGGGCGACGTCCTCTCCGCCGTCCCGCGCATCGCCGACATCTACGCCAAGGGTCCGAACGAGTTCCTCGTGATCGAAGCGGACATCAAGGATGCGAACGGCGAGAACGTCGTGCTGGCGCGCTCGACGCTCCTGTCGCGGGGCACCGCCCGGGGTGAGGCCTGATGGCCGCGACGGTCCACTTCGCCGAGGTCGCGGTCGGCGACCGGATCCCGGCGCTGTCGAAGGTGGTCCGGCGCGAGGACGTCAAGGCCTACGCCGACGCCTCGGGGGATCAGAACCCGCTGCACCAGGACGACGCCTTCGCCCGGATGGTCGGCTTCCCGGGCATCATCGCCCACGGCATGTTCACCATGGCCCACCTGGTGAAGGCCCTCACCGACTGGCTGGGGGACCCCGGCGCGCTGCGCTCGATCGACGTCCAGTTCCGCGCCGTGGTCTACATGGACGAGACGATCGTGGCCCACGGCGAGGTCGTCGAACTGGACCCCGGCGAGCGGCGGGCGCGCCTGAACGTCTGGGTCGAACTGGACCGGGCGGGCCAGCGGACGCTTCCGATAAAGAACAGCCAGGCCTGGGTCCAGCTCGCCTGACGTGGAGGCGATCCCGCTGAGCGATCCCCATCCGTTCGACGTGACGGCGGTGCGGGCGCGGTTCCCCGCGCTCGATCGCGCCGATTCGTCCGGCCGGCCGGTCGTGTTCGCCGACGCGCCGGGCGGCACGCAGGTCCCGCAGGCCGTCGTCGACGCGATGGCGTCCTATCTGCGCGCCTCCAACGCCAACACCGGGGGCGCCTTCGCGACCAGCGCCGAGACCGACGCCGTGATCGCGGCAGCCCGGCAGGCAGGCGCCGACCTGCTCGGGTCCGAGCCGGAGGAGATCGTGTTCGGTCCCAACATGACGACGCTGGCGTTCGCGGTCTCGCGGGCCATCGCGCGGCGGCTGCTGCCCGGCGACGAGGTCGTCGTGACCGGGCTGGATCACGACGCGAACGTCTCGCCGTGGCTGCTCGCCGCGGAGGAGTCCGGTGCGCAGGTTCGATGGGCCGGCATCCGGAACGACGACGCGACCCTGGACGTCGCATCGCTGATCGATGCCCTGGGGGAACGCACCCGCGTGGTCGCGTTCACCCTCGCCTCGAACGCGGTCGGCTCGATCACGCCCGCGGGGGAGATCGTGAAGGCGGTGCGTGAGCGCGCGCCGACGGCCCTGATCGTGGGGGACGCCGTGCACGTCGCCCAGCACCGCGCGCTCGACGTGAGCGGCCTCGGCGCCGACCTGGTGTTCTGCTCGCCGTACAAGATCTTCGGCCCGCACCTCGGCATCATGTGGGGCCGCTCGGAGGTGATCGAAGGCCTCAGGCCGGCAAAGGTCAGACCGGCGGACGAGCACGGGCCGGGTCGCTGGGAGACGGGCACGAGGTCCCACGAGGCGCTTGCCGGCTTCACCGCCGCGGTGGATCACCTGGCCTGGCTGGGGTCGCAGTTCGGCGGCGCGACCGCGGAGGGCGCGCGGCGCAATGCCGTGTTCGCGGGGATGGAGGCGGTCCGCACCCATGAGGCGAACCTTTCCCGGCGGTTCCTGACCGGTCTGGCGGGGTCGCTCGGAGTGCGCCTGTACGGCATCGCCGACCCCGAACGGGCCTGGGAGCGGACCCCGACCTTCGCCCTGCGGGTCGGGCAGGAGCATCCCGCCTCCACCGCCGCCACGCTGGCAGACATGGGGATCTACGTCTGGGACGGCGACTATTACGCGGTTGAGGTCATGCACCGCCTGGGCCTGGACACGTCGGGCGGGGCGGTTCGCGTGGGGTTCTGCCACTATGCGACCGAGGAGGAGGTCGATCGCGTCCTCGCCGCGCTGGCATCGCTGACCGGGTCGGCGGCGCCGCCCTGAGTGCCCGATCGATCCCTCCGGGGGCGAAACGGCGCCGGACCTTTGCCCTTGCCGTTCGGCCGCCCCTATACTGGCGTGGGCCGGCGACCACCCCGCCATCCCACCGAACGAAGGGCCGTAGCTCAATTAGGTAGAGCACCGGTCTCCAAAACCGGGGGTTGGGGGTTCGATTCCCTCCGGCCCTGCAAGGAGAATCCATGAACCGTCAGGCGAAGAGGATGATGGCGAAGCAGAAGACCGCCGCGCCCGATCGGGCGGACGCGGCTCGCCAGCGTCGCAGCATGGCGGAGTCGGGGCGCCGGAAGCAGCGCATCGGCGCACGCGAGTACCTCAAGCAGGTCCGCGCGGAGCTACGCAAGGTCAACTGGCCGTCCCGGCACGAGGTGATCGGCTACACCGCCGTCGTGCTGGTCACGGTCGTAGTGCTGACGTCGTTCGTCTTCGCGCTCGACCTGTTCTTCTCCAAGACCCTGCTGCACCTCATCCAGGGTGCGAGCGGCTGATCCGCCCGGCCTGCCGAGCACGAACGAGTCCCCCATGGAAGACGAAGACATCGAAGAACGCCCTGCTCCGGCCGATGACGCGGCGGACGAGATCTCCGTGATCGACGAACTCGACGTCCAGGCGGACGCCGACCCGGCCGTCGACGAGGTCGTCGAGCCCCAGCCCGAATCCGAGTCCGAGTTCGACTCCGAGCCCGGGCCCGCCCAGGAGCCCGACGCCGATCCCGAACCGGCCCTCGAAACGGTCGTCGTCGCGGAGGAGTCGGTCGAGGAACCGGCGGAGGAGACCGCCGCGCTCGCCGACGCCGACGCGGTGGCCGCGGCGACCGACCAGGACCGGGACGAGGACCGGGACGAAGACCGGGACGAAGACCGGGAAGAGGAGCAGCCGGAGCCCGAACCTTCGATCCTGCGCGGGCCGGGGGAGTGGTACGTCGTCCACACCTACTCGGGCTACGAGAACAAGGTGAAGGCGAACCTCCACCAGCGGATCGGGTCGATGCAGATGGAGGACAAGATCTTCGACGTCGTGATCCCGCTCGAGGACGTCATGGAGATCAAGGGCGGCAAGAAGCAGGTCGTTCAGCGCAAGGTCTTCCCCGGCTACCTGCTCGTCCGGATGATCTACGACAACGACTCGTGGTACGTCGTCCGCAACACGCCGGGCGTGACCGGGTTCGTCTCCAGCGGCACGGGAACCAAGCCCACGCCGCTGTCGCCGCGCGAGGTCGAGAAGATCCTCGCGGTGAAGAAGGACACGGAGAAGAAGCCCGAGTACCGGCTCGAATGGGAGGAGGGCGACGTGGTCCGCATCGTCGCCGGCCCGTTCGCGGACTTCACCGGCACGATCAGCGAGATCAACGTCGAGCAGTCGAAGCTTCGCGTGATGGTGAACATCTTCGACCGCGAGACGCCGGTCGAGCTCGCCTTCGATCAGGTCGCGAAGGCATAGCATCGCAGCGAAGTCAGTAAGGCAACATTACCAATAGGAACGAGGGCGGGAGGCCCTGCCCGGGCCGCTGGGACCGCGGGAGGTGGACATCACATGGGCACAGGAGCGCCCCGCAGGCGCAAGAAGGTTTCGGCGGTCGTCAAGCTCGAGATCAAGGCGGGAGCTGCCACGCCGGCGCCGCCGGTCGGCACCGCGCTCGGGCAGCACGGCGTCAACATCATGGAGTTCTGCCGGCAGTACAACGAGGCCACGCAGGCCCAGGCCGGTCAGATCATCCCGGTCGAACTGACCATCTACGAGGACCGTTCGTTCTCGTTCATCACCAAGCAGCCGCCGGCCGCGGAACTGATCAAGTCGGCCGCCGCGATCGAGAAGGGGTCCGGCGAGCCGAACCGGACGAAGGTCGCGCGCATCACGAAGGCCCAGGTTCGCCAGATCGCGGAGCGCAAGATGGACGACCTCAACGCGGTCGACATCGACGGCGCCATGAAGATCATCGAGGGCACGGCCCGGAGCATGGGTGTGGAGGTGTCGGCATGAGCGCGAAGAACGGCAAGCGCATGAAGGCCGCACTGACGACATTCGATCGCGAGAGGCACTACACGCCGATCGAGGCGGTGAGGGTGCTCCGCGAGATGCCGCAGGCGAAGTTCGACGAGAGCATCGAAGTCGCGATGCGCCTGGGCATCGACCCGCGCAAGGCCGACCAGATGGTTCGCGGCACCGTCAGCCTGCCGCACGGCACCGGCCGGACGGTCCGCGTGGCCGCGTTCGCCGTGGGCGACAAGGCGAAGGAGGCCGAGGAGGCCGGCGCCGACATCGTGGGCGGCGAGGACCTGGTCAACGAGGTCATCAAGGGGAACATCGAGTTCGATGCCGCCGTCGCCACGCCGGACGTGATGGGCCTGGTCGGCCGCGCCGGCCGCGTCCTCGGGCCTCGCGGCCTGATGCCGAACCCGAAGACCGGCACGGTCACGGTCGACATCGGCAAGGCCGTCCGCGACATCAAGGCCGGCCGCCTCGAATACCGCGCCGACCGTCAGGGCAACGTGCACATGGTGATCGGCAAGCGCTCCTTCGACGACCAGCGGCTGCTCGACAACTACCTCGCGGTGATCGACGAGATCCTTCGCGCCAAGCCCTCCGCCGCCAAGGGCAAGTACATCAAGTCGCTGACGATCGCCTCGACCATGGGGCCGGGGATCCGGGTGGACACCACGCACGCACGCGAGGTGGCCGCCGACGCGCAGCCCGTCTGACGCACTTTTTCGCCGATACGCCTACACGCTTCGCGTCGGAGCCGATCCTGTAGGTCGGCATGTCTGTCGACGCGGACACGAACCGCACAGCTCGAACAGACATCGAGCGTGTCTGGCACGAGCGGCGCGCGAAGATGTGGCGGTCCCTGACCGCGTTCGCCGGAGATCCGGATCTCGCGGCGGACGCGGTCGCCGAGGCGTTCGCCCAAGCCCTCGGCAGAGGGGAGGCGCTCAGGTCACCGGAGCGCTGGATCTGGAAGGCAGCATTCCGGATCGCGACGCGGGAGCTCGCCGCGCGGCGGCGCGCGTCCGCAACCCTGACAATGAACGCCGCGGCCGCGGCGATGCCGGATTCGGTCGCCGATCTCGTCGCCGCCCTTCGCGTGCTCACGCCGAATCAGCGCAAGGTCGCGGTGCTCCGGCTCTACGCGGACCTCCCCACCGAAGAGGTCGCCAAGGTGGTCGGTTGCTCGACGGCGACCGTTCGCGTCCATCTCATGCAGGCGCGCCGGCGTCTGCGGCGCCTGCTGGAGGACAGCGATGAATGATCTGCAGCCGAAGTTCCGTGCTCTCGACCAGCTCGTGGTCCCTCGCCGGTTGGAGCGGTTCGATGAGGTCGCGCCGCACGTGCCTGAGCCCGACCCACCCCGCGCGTCGTCGCGCATTGCCGTCGTCGTGCTCGCGTTCGCGTTGAGTATCGCGGCGATCGCGTTCTCCGCTGTCGTGTTCTCCCGCTCGGGCGGCCCGGCCATCACGCCGGCCACGACGCATCCCGCCCGGACGCCCAGCCCGAGTTCGAGCCCCACGCTGACGCCGACTGCCCCGGACTTCGTCACCGGGAACACGCCGCCGCGCGGAGCGCTCGTCTTTGCCGAGGTGCAGAGCGATTCGGAATACGACATCGCGTTTGTCGGACCCGGTGGAACCGCCGCGATTCCCATGACCGACGCCTGGCGCGAGGGACTCGTCGCGGGAGGCGCCGCGTGGTCCCCGGACGGATCGAGGGTCGCCTTCGTCGTGGCCCGCAGCGGCCTCTCGCAGCGGTTGTACGCGGGTGGGGGCGACATGTACGTGATGAATGCGGACGGCTCAGATCTCCGGCGGCTGGACTTCGCCGGTGGCGCGGATCAGGTGACGTGGTCGCCCGATGGCACGCGGATCGCGTTCGTCCGGAACCAAGGCAGCGAGCTCTGTCTGATTCGCGCGGACGGCTCGGGGTTCCGCGTGATCGATTCGCGAAGGCGTTACTACGAGGTCCCTGCGTGGTCGCCGCTCGGTGATGAGATCGCGTTCCAGTCGCACGTGCCGATCGGCAGCGATCGAACTGCGATCTTCCTCGTTCGGCCTGATGGCAGTCATGAGGTTCGAGTAAGCCCGCCCGGCGGAGACGCGGGCGCGGCGTACCCGGCATGGTCTCCCGATGGGCGGATGATCGCGTACGAGGCGAACAACAGCCTCGTCCGGCTGGATCTGTCGACCGGAGAGATTCACCAGCTCACCCGATGCAGGTTGCCCTGCATCACCGACTACGACCCGGCATGGTCCCCCGACGGGGCGCGCATCGCCTTCATTCGGGACGAAGAACCCGGGGCCGCCCTCCATCTGTACCTGCTCGACGTGTCGACCGGACGCGCGCATCGGGTCGGCCCGCTGCCCGATCAGCAATGGGGTCCGAGCTGGCGGCCGGGATAGCCGGATCGCGTGCCCCCGTTGACGATCTCGTCAGGCCCCCGTAACCTGAGCAGGCCGCAGACAGCAGGGGCATCGCGCACAATCCCCGCAAGGGGTACCTGCCGAGGCGAATCGAGGTGTGGCACTTCGAGGCGTCCGGCGATCGCGCGGGCGCCTTTTGCGTGTGCGGCGACCGAACAAGGGGAGAGGTCACGCACATGCCGAACGCCGAGAAGGTCGAGAAGGTCCGCGAACTGGCCGAGCGCTTCCGCGCGGCCCAAGGTGCGCTGTTCTCCGACTACCGCGGCCTGACGGTCAAGGACGCGATGGAGTTGCGGGCGACGCTTCGCGCCCAGAACGCGACCTTCGTGATCGCCAAGAACACGCTCACGAAGCTTGCGGCGAAGGAAGCCGGCATCGATGGTGTCGACGACCTGCTGCAGGGGCCTACGGGCATCGTGTTCGCGGACGGCGACCCGATCGCGGGCGCGAAGGCGTTCGCAGACGTCGCGCGGCGGTTCCCGGCGCTGCTGCTGAAGGGCGCGTACGTCGAGGGGCACGTGTTCGACGAGGACGGCGCCAAGGGCCTCGCCACCGTCGAGGCGCGCGAGGTGTCGCTCGCCAAGATCGCCGGCCTGCTCCAGTCGCCGCTGTCGCGGATCGCGTACCTGCTGCAGGCGCCGATCCAGCGGATTGCATACGCGCTCGCCGAGCGCGGCAAGCAAGAGGACGCGGCCGAGCCGGCCGCTCCGGCTGACGCTGAGGCCGAAGCAACGGCTGCCGAGCCCGCCGAGGCCGAGGCTGAGCCGGCCGACGGCGCACAGGCGGAGGCGGAGGCGGAGGAGGCACCCGCAGCCGCGGGGGAACCGTCTGCCGCAGCAGAGGAAGAGGCTGCGCCCGACACCGAGGAGCCGGAGGCCCCGGCCGCGGAGGCGGAAGGCGAGAGCCCGTCCGAGACGGCGGAGCCCGAGGGCCCGGCCGCCGAGGGCGACACCGAATAGATCACGAGGCCACGAGAGAGAAGACAAGAAAGGACCAAGCCGATGGCGAAGCTGTCCGTGGACGACATCCTCGACGCGATCAAGGAACTCTCGATCATCGAGGCTGCCGACCTGTCGAAGAAGATCGAAGAGGAGTTCGGCATCCAGGCCGCCGCACCGATGGCGGTCGGCGTTGGCCCCGCCCAGGGCGGAGGCGGCGCGGCACCTGCCGAGGAGGCCGAGGAGCAGACCGAGTTCGACGTCGTCCTCCAGGCGGCCGGCGACAAGAAGATCCAGGTCATCAAGGAGGTCCGGGCCCTCACGAACCTCGGCCTCAAGGAGGCCAAGGACCTCGTCGACGGCGCCCCGAAGCCGGTGCTGGAGCGCGTGCCGAAGGACCAGGCGGACGCGGCGAAGGAGAAGCTCGAGTCGGCCGGCGCAACGGTGGAGGTCAAGTAGCCGGTTCTGTTGTCGCGTTCCTGTAGTTCTCGGGCCATGCTCCGGTGACTAAGCTGAGGGCCGCGCGTACAATCCGCGAGACTTACTGATGACCCTGACCGAGCCACCTCCTCTGGACGATTCCTCGCGCCTGCGCGAGTACCTCGGCGTGCTCCGTGTGCGCAAGTGGACCGTGATCATCACGACACTGTTGGCCGTGCTGGCGGCCGCCTTCTACATCCAGCGGACCACGCCGACGTACACGGCGACTGCCAAGGTGCAGGTCAGAAATCCACTGGGGTTCCTGCCGGGTAACACGAGTTCGACATCGGCGCCGAACATGGAGACAGAGCAGACGCTCGTCACCTCGACGAACGTCGTGGCGTGCGCGCAGCAGTTCTTCAACTTCTCCACCGGGAAGCCCGTGGCGACGCCCTCGCCCTCGCCCTCGCCGAGCCATTCGGCTTCCCCGAGCCCGTCGGCGAGCCATTCGGGATCGCCGAGCCCTGGGCCGAGCGGGTCGCACTCGCCGAGCGCGGCACCGGCTTCGCCGAGTCCTTCCCCCAGCGCAAGCCCCGCGGTTCCCGCTTCGTCCGACCCGACGAAGTTCTGTTCGCCGGACGCGCTCCAGGCGGTCACGATCGGGGAGGGCACCCGGCTGGGGCTCCACGTTGCGAGTGCGCCGTCCACCACGATCATGAACGTGGCGTTCTCCTCACACAACAGGACGAACGCACAAGCATGGGCGAACGCCTATGCCGACGCCTACGTGCAATTCAAGACCCTCGACGCGATCAGGACGGTCCAGGGCCTCCAGGCGCCGCTGCAGAAGAAGATCAGCGACCTCACAGCCGAGAAGGGCCAGGACCAGACGAAGGTGTTCGCCGCGATCAACGCCGGCAACCAGTATCAGCAGCAGTACTGGAACGACCAGCTCAACGCGGTGCAGCAGCAGCTGAACCAGGAGACCCAGACCCTGTCGCAGTACGACACCTCGCTCGTGTACGCCAATGCGCCGACGGTGATCCTCGACTCGACGCTGCCGACGACGCCGTCCGCACCGAAGAAGAAGCTGATCATCGCGGCGGGCCTGCTCCTCGGCCTCGCGCTGGGGATCGGCCTCGCGCTCATCCGCGAGCGTCTCGACGACAGCCTCCGCGGCCGTGGTGACCTCGAGGACCTGCTCGGCGCGCCGGTCCTGGCGGTCGTGCCCCGGGTCTCGGGATGGAAGAAGAAGGACGACACGCATCTGATCTCCATCGAGCAGCCCAAGGCGTCGGTCGCCGAGGTCTATCGAACGCTGCGCACATCCGTCCTGTTCGCGTCGGCCCAGCGGGGTCTGAAGACCCTCATGGTCACCTCGCCGACGGCCGGTGAGGGCAAGACGACGACGGCGTCCAATCTGGCCGTCGTGCTTTCCGACGCAGGCAAGCGGGTCATCCTGGTGTCGGCCGACCTCCGGAAGCCACGGGTCCACCGGTTCTTCGGCCAGTCGAACGAGAAGGGGCTTTCCACGGTGCTCGCGGGTGAGGTCAAGCCGTGGGAGGCCATGGTCGACCCGGGCCGCGGACACCTGCGGGTGCTGACCTCGGGGCCGGTTCCGGCGCACCCCGCGGAACTGCTGCAGTCCGAGGCGATGGGCGAGCTGATCGAGGAGCTGAGCGAGGTCGCCGACTTCGTCATCCTCGACACGGCACCCGTGCTCCTGGTCGCCGATGCGCTCGCCATCGCGCCGCTCTCGGACGGCGTCCTGCTGGTCGTCGACGCGGAGAACACGCACCGTGGCGCCGTCATCCAGGCCCGCGAGCAGTTGGAGCAGGTCGGCGCGCCGATGATCGGCGCGGTGCTCAACAACTTCGACCCGTCGAAGGCGCGCTCGCCGTACTACGGCTACTACGGCTCGTACTGGCACCGCTACCGGTACAGCGGCTACTACGGCTTCAACTACGAGGATGGCGGTGGCAGCCGCCGCGGGACGCCCGCCGCCCTGTCCGGCGAAGGCAACAGCCGCAACAGCGATTCCTGAAGAAGGGGTTCACAATCGCCGATCCCATCGGGTAGAATGGGTCCCGTTCCGGGTTGAAGCCGGGGGCGATCGCGCAGGCGGTCCGCGCTCCGGCTTGTCAGCGTGCCCCACCGCTCCTATACTGCGAGGTTGGCGTGCTGTCCCCCGTGCCACCCAGTCGTTGACTCACCCTGTAGGAGGGATCGTTCTTGCCTGACCAGGCCGCCCCTGCTCGCGCTCGCGTTTCGTTCTCCAAGATCCCCGAGGTCCTCCCCCTTCCCGACCTGATCGGCATCCAGCGCCACTCGTTCGACTGGCTG
>JBEDUK010000017.1:0-4300 GCA_040414485.1 Actinomycetota bacterium | reverse complement strand
CATCGGCGGATCGAATCCGGCGCAGCGGAACCTGCCCTCGACGACCTGGCCCCCGGAGTAGCCGAGCGGCTTGATCTCACGGGGGTCCTGCGGAGCCTGACTTCGGATCAACTCGAAGCGTTGGTCCTCGTGGGTTGGCTCGGTTATTCGGCGGCGGAGGCGGGCCGGATCCTCCGCATCGATCCGGCGAGCGTCCGGGGCCGTGTCCATCGGGCGCGGGCGACGATCCGACTGAGGACTGGAGAGAACGATGGATGAGGACGCCTGGACGACGGCAGTACTGGAGAGGCTTGCAGCCGAACACGTACCCTCGCCGGAGGCGTACACGACGACCCTCCGGCGGGCGCGACGGCGAGAGGTGCGCGGACGAGTCCTCGCGGGGCTCGCGGCCGTGGTCATCGCGGTCGCAGGGCTCACCGCGGCATGGGCGGCGTTCGGCCGTCGATCGGCCGTACCCGGCACATCGCCGACGCCGACGTCGGCTACCGAGCGGACCACCAGCGGGCCGCCTTCTTCGGTAGTCGGTCACCCGAGCCCCGCACCCACGCGCCTGATCTCCTCATCGAGGAACCGATTGGTGGTTGAGGCGCCCCCGGGCGTCTATCGGTGGACATTCGACGCGCCAGGCTGCAAGACCGCCGGACATCCGGTCTCAGGCAAAGGGGGCGGAAGCGGCGGGGGTACCTGCGGTGGCAACGCCTACCTGGGGTTCAACGGACTGGCACTCGGTCTTCGGGATCCCAATGGCCCCGGGTGGACTACCTATGACACTCTGAGTGGCCGCACCCTACCTGCCAAGGGCATCGAGGTCCGCGTCACGTTCACCGACGGCACGCAGACCATCCTGGTACCTCACCACGGCCTGTGGATTGTGGTTGTGCCCCTCCATCTCGTCACCGAGCCGACCGGACCCTTCCAGATCAAGTCGCCGTTCCGTTCGATCGACGTCCTTGACGCCTCCCGAAGGGTGATCGCGCACTCAGACGTCAAGTCGTGACGCAGGCGAACGGCATGTCATCCAGCCAGGCCGTTGCGTTACGCCAGCCTTCGAGCATCAGATGGGAATCGTCAAGTACCTTTGCTACCGAGTCGTCAATCCGCCACGAAGGCCTCCAAGCGCGCCGTCTCATCTGTCAGCTCGCGTTGCGCGGAGCGCGTGAGCGGCGCGAACGGCTCGGTCACCACACGACCGTCGTCGATACGCCAGATGCCCGCGACGAAGCCGTCGACGAGGAACGTCTGAGCCACGTCGCCGTTCATTCGGATGACCCTCTTCCGGTGTTCCTCCGGCAGGATGCGCCTTCGATCCGCGAACGCGAGCAGGACGTTGTCCCATTTCGGCAGGAACCGAACGGGCGCCGGCACGTCGGGATCCGGAAGCGGCGCACTCCTGACATCGAGCTGCTCGCGGCCGGCCTCGTCGCGCCGCCGAATCAGCACGCCGGTCTCATCCAGGCGATCCAACGCGCGGCCGATCTCGGCCACGTGCATCATGGTCCACGCGTTGAGGTCGCGGCGGGTGGCCGGACCGAACGCCGCGAGATACCTACTGAACATCTCGGCGCGGGCTTCTGTCGGGTCGTGGACCTCCGGTTCGTCGATCATCACGAACCGATCGCCCGGTGGCGGCTTCCAGAGCATGGTCTCGTGGTGGTGCACGAGGTGCGCCTGCATCCGGGCGTTGCGCCACATCCTGCGCGCGGTGATGCCCGTCAGCCCATGCTCCCGTTCGAGGAACGCCATCCCTTCCGCTCGCGGCACAGGCCCGCTCGCGGCGAGTGCCCGCACCTCCGGCCCCAGACGCCGGGGGAGCTCCTTGTCCCATGGGAATCCCGTCTCGCTGAGCGCGGCCCGAAGGAGCGCATAGTCGCGCAACGTGACGAGGTGGAGCGTCTGGCGCATCACGGTCGCTCTGACCACGGCGCGCGTGGCCAGCGCTCGTTCCAGCGTCGCGCGCCGGAAGTCTGTCGTGCGCGTCCAGATGCCCACGTACGGCGCCTGCGGCGACTGTGCCTGCATGCCGACGAGGCGGTCGATCAGGGCCACCGGCGACATGCGGCGGCGCTTCAAGAGGAACTGACGCGCGAGGGTTGCGCGGTTCAGCTCGCGGAGGGTCAGGATCCGTTCGGTCATGGACACACGCTACCGGCCGCGCCCTCGGCGGCGCTTCGCGCGTGGCTGCCAGGAGGAACGGCCTGCCCGGCGCAGGCCGCTCGGCCATGAGGACGCTGCCCCGAGTGCTTCAGGCTCGGGACTGGGTATCCACCTGGACGAAGGGAGCAAGCCATGCGGGTCCTGGTGACGGCCGCGTCCCGGCACGGCGCGACGAAGGAGATCGGCGAGGCGATCGGGTCCGAGCTTGCCGGCCGGGGAATGTCGGTCACCGTGTCGCCGGTGGAGGAGGTTCGCACGGTCGCGGGCTGCGACGCGGTCGTCCTCGGGAGCGCCATCTACCTGGGACGGTTCCTGAAGCCGGCCAGACAGTTCGCGGAGCGCGAGGCCGAAGCGCTCCGAGCGGTGCCCGTCTGGATGTTCTCGAGCGGCCCCATCGGGCGAGGCGACAAGCCGGTCGGGGCGGCCGATCGGAAGCAAGGGGACGAGATCGCCCAGTCGATCGGTGCTCGCGAACACCGCGTGTTCGACGGCAAGCTCGATCGCTCGAAGCTTGGTCCGCTCGAACGGGCCGCCGTCCGCGCCGCGAAATCGCCCGACGGGGACTTCCGCGACTGGGACGCGATACGCGCGTGGGCAGCCGGTATCGCCGAGACGCTGCAGCACCAGCGGGCCGGCTGAACCCGTTCAGGGGGTCACTGAGATCAGCCCGGAGCGAGGAGGCAGAACTCGTTGCCCTCCGGATCCGCGAGCACCGTCCACGGGACGGCGCCCTCCAGGTCGATGACCGTGGCGCCGAGCATCCGCAGTCTGGCCGCCTCGGCATCCGGGTCATCACCCGGGTAGGGGCGGACGTCGAGATGGACGCGGTTCCACACGGTCTTCGCGTCCGGTGTGCGGGTGAACACCAGGTAGGGGCCGACGCCCTTGGCGGAGCGCAGGGCCGCCTCGCGGTCGGTCGCCTCGTGCACGGTCCAATCCATGGCCTTGCTCCAGAACCGGACCATGGCTCGCGGATCCGCACAGTCGACCACGATCGCGGCGATCGGACCGGTGTCCCGGTAGAGCGGCCGGGGCTCGAGCACGCAGAACTCGTTTCCCTCCGGGTCGGCCATGACCGTCCATGGGACGTCGCCCTGCCCCACGTCGGCGAAGGCCGCGCCCAGATCCTTCAGGCGGGCGACCATCTCAGCCTGTTCGGCGACCGAGGTGGTGGCGAGGTCGACGTGCACGCGGTTCTTCACCGTCTTGGGTTCCGTGGAGGCGATGAGGTCGATGCAGACGGCGACGGGATCCGGGTAGACGAAGCCCTCGGGCTCGAGGTTGGTCACGCCGGGTCCCTCGCTGGAGACACCCCAGCCGAGTGCCTTCGCCCAGAAACCGCCCAGCGCGGCGTCGTCCCGGGACTTCATGTTGATCTGAACGAGCCGCGTCGCCACGGACGACGATGCTAACGATCGACGGCACCGGGGTAACGGGCGCTCGGACGAGTATTCGATCGAAGGAGAGGAGCGTGCGTCGAATGGCGAATCCGAACATGGAGACCAGGTGGCTCGAGGTTCCGGGCGCGACGCTGTACACGGAGGTTCGTGGCGCGGGTCCGGTCCTGCTCTGCATCACCGGCGGCCCGACCGATGCCGGCATGTACAGCGACCTCGCGTCGCGCCTGAGCGACCGGTACACGGTCGTCGCGTACGACCAGCGGGGCCACTCGCGGAGCGCGCTGCAGGGCGGACTGGAGGATCTCCCGCCCTCCGTCCACGCCGACGATGCGGCTGCGATCCTGACCGCCGCCTCCGGCGACGAACCGGCGTTCGTCTACGGCAACAGCGGCGGAGCCACGATCGGACTCGACCTGGTGGCGCGCCACGGCAGACAGGTCCGCGCGCTGATCGCCCACGAGCCGCCACTGTTCGAGATCCTGCCGGACGCCGACCGGTGGCGCGCCGCGGCCGCGGACGTCCACGACACCTATGTCCGCGAGGGCGCGTTCCCGGCGATGGGCAGGTTCGGGGCGATGGTCGAGGAGGGCGGCCCGAGGTACAGCGAGGAGATGCAGCAGGCGCCCCAGACCCCGGAGAGCCAGGAGATGATGGCCCGGATGATGGGGAACTTCGACCTGTTCCTGGGGCACGAGTTCCTCCCGATCATCGGCTATGTGCCGGACGTCGAGGCGCTTCGAACCGCA
>JBEDUK010000016.1:0-27268 GCA_040414485.1 Actinomycetota bacterium | reverse complement strand
GCCGGAATCGCCATCTCGTGGACCGCGGTGATGCCGCGCGCGGCCGCGAGGGCCGCCGCCTCGAGTTGCAGCTCGCGCAGCTCATGGTCCGACAGCGAGGAATGGAACCAGTGCTGGACCAGGTGGTTCGCCGCGCGCCGAAGGACGCCTGTCGGGCGCCGTTCCGCGTCGAGGTCGACGCCGTCGGTGTCCCAGACCTGGGCGGCGTTCATGGCCGCGGTGTTCGCCAGGGAAAGGTGGCCGTCGGTTCGAACCAGGATGACGGGGACGTCCCCCATGTCGTCGAAGTCGGCCAATGCGGGAAGGTCCGGTCGGTCCCACTGCGTCTCGTCGAAGCCGTGGGCGAGCACCTTCGTCGGCGAGTGGGTCAGCTCCTCGGCGACCATCCCGAGGAGCTCGCCGGCCGAACGCGCGCGTTCGATCGGGATGCCAACGCCGGCCAGACCGGTCCCGGTGAGGTGGACGTGCGAATCGATGAAACCCGGGATGATCGTCGTGCCGGGGAGCTCGACCACGCGTTGCGCCTGCGGAGGTTCCCCGACCCCCACCCGTTCGACGTGGCGCTCGTCGATCAGGATCCACTCACCGACCGCCGGATAGGACAGGGTGTGGACGCGCCGGGCGCGGTAGAGGGTCCGCACGGTGCGAGCAGTATATGAACCGTTTGAACCGGTCAGGGCTGCTCGGGCGCGGAGAAGATCGACAGGCGGCACCCGTCCGGATCGCGGAGCCACGCGTGCCGAGCACCCCAGGGCTGATCGGCGGGCGCCGATTCGAATTCGACACCGGCGGCGCGCATCTGTTCATACCGCTGGTCCACATCGTCAACCTGGATGACGATCTCGATCCCTGCACACCCGATCTGTTGCGGTGAACCTTCCTCCATGCCCATGTGGAAGCCACCGGCGCCACCCACGCGCAGGTAGCCGTCGTCGTCCATCAGCACCTGCAAGCCGAGGGCATCGACATAGAAGGCTCGCGAACGCTCCAGATTGGAGACGACCATGAACAGGTGGGAAAGCCTGGCGTTCCCGCTCATCCGGCCACGAACGCCAGCCGGACCGTCCGGGTCGGGTTGTCGCGATTCGGATCGACCAGCACCACGCTCTGCCACGTCCCCAGCACCAGCCGCCCCTTCTCGACCGGAAGCACGAGCGACGGCGCGACGAACGCCGGCATGACGTGGTCGCCGCCGTGGCCGACGGAACCGTGCCGATGACGGTACCGATCGTCCCGCGGCAGGAGCCGTTCGAGCGCCTCGGCCAGGTCTGATTCGGACCCGGACCCCGTCTCCATCAGCGCCAGCCCGCATGTCGCGTGCGGCGCGAACACGTGCACCAGGCCGTCGGCGCCGCCTGACGCGCGTTCCGCGAATGCCCGGACGCGATCGGTGAGGTCCGAGACGAGCCGCTCACCGGTCGAGATCTCGAAGCGTTCGGCGTTCATGGGACCCGGCGTGCTCGCTAGGACGCCATCCCGGCCTGTTCCGTGTCACCGGCGTGGTCTCGCCACCACGTCCGACCGCCTTCCGGCAGGGTCGAGATCGGGTCGTAGTACGGGTACCGCCGCGTCAAGGCGTCGGGATCGTCGAACTCGATTCCCGTCCGGTAGTTCTTCGTCCAGTAGGAGATCCCGCGCTCATGGTCGTAGTCGGCCAACTGGTGCACCCACCGCTTGCCCACGAACGGCACGTCGCAGACGATCCGCGGCGTGGCGAACCCCGGCAGGTACCCCATGATCGCGTGCTGGAGATCCTGGGCCTCCCAGACGGCGAGCCGCCAATGCTCGGCGTTCGGGATCATGTCGCACATGTAGAAGTAGTAGGGCATGATCCGCGCCCGATCGAGCAGCGTGAAGCTCAGCTCCAGCAGGTCGTTCGCGGTGGTGTTCACGCCCCGCAGCAGCACGCCCTGGTTCCTGACATCGCGGTAGCCCCAGTCGAAGAACTGTCCCACGGCCTTCGCGACCAGCGGCGTCACCTGGTTCGCGTGGTTCACGTGCGTGTGCACCGCCACGCTCACGCCGCGCTCGCGGGCCTTCGCCCCGATCGCGGCCAGCCCCTCCTGGACGTCCGGCTGCAGGAAGTGCTGCGGGATGCCCATGAGGCCCTTCGTGGCCAGACGGATGTCTCGGATGTTCTCGATGTCGAGCAGCGCCAGGACGAACTCCTCGAGCCGCTTGATGGGGAGGTTCGCCACGTCGCCGCCGCTCACGACCACGTCGCGCACCGACGGGGTCTTGCGCAGGTACTCGAGCATCATCTGATGGCGGTCCGGCTGCTTGATCTCGAACTTGTACTTCGCGACCAGCGGCGTCGAGTTGCCGACCAGATCCATGCGCGTGCAGTGGCCGCAGTATTGCGGACACGTCGGCAGCATCTCGGCGAGCACCTTCGTGGGATACCGGTGCGTGAGGCCCTCCACCGCCCACATGTCCGCCTCGTGCAGGGAGTCGCGGGTCGAGTACGGGTGCGACGGCCAGTCGGGGTCGCGCTCGCTGAAGGCCGGGGCCATGTACCGGCGGACCGGGTCGCGCCACAGATCCTGCTCGTTCATGGTGTTGACCATCTGCGGCGGGATCAGCATGGACATGGTCGCCCGCTCGAACTGGTCGCGCTGGATGTCCGCCATGAGGTCGTCGGCCGCGAACTCGCCGAGCGCCTCGCGGAACTCCTTCAGGTTCTTGACCGAATGGGCGCGCTGCCACTGCGCGCTCTCCCACTGCTCGCGGGTGACGCCGCGGTAGCCGGGGAGCCGCGTCCAGTCCGGTTCGGCGAACTCGCGCCGAAGCGGGTATTCGAACGGCTGCTCGGCCGCGTGCGCCCGCGCCTCACGGTGGCCGGGGCGATCCTGCGCCCGCGAGGGCCGGGCGACGCCGTCCGCCGCTCCGTCGCCGCTCGCGCCGGCGTCGGTCGGGGCGCCGTTGGTCGGATCCATCGTGGCCATCGTGATGTCGTCCATGGGTCCTCGCAATCGGTGCCGTGTTCGGGTTCGGCACAGGTCGAGTGACGCTGAAGGAATTGCGCCTACAGCGTACTTCCGGGTCGATCCGTTCGGCAACAATGCCCGTTCGCCGGATATCCTTCGGCTGGATGCGGTACCATCTGAACGTGCTCGACGATCGGGACCTGGCCATCTTGACCGCGCTGCAGGCCGATGCCCGCAGCACGTTCGCCGACGTCGCCAAGCGGGCCGGGCTGGCGCCGTCCAGCGTGCACGAGCGGGTGCGGAAGATGGAACAGACCGGGGTGATCCGTGGCTACCGTGCCGAGGTCGACCCCCAGGCGCTCGGGTTGTTCGTGACCGCGCTGGTTTCCGCGACCCCGCTCGACGCGCGGCAGCCCGACGACCTGCCCGACGTGCTCGAGGAATTCCCGGAGGTCGAGGAGTGCCATTCGGTCGCCGGGGACGAGAACTACGTCCTGAAGGTGCGGACCCGCACCACGTTGGACCTCGAGGACTTCCTCCGCAGGCTCCGCGAGAAGGCGGCCGTCCGGACGCGAACCACGGTGGTGCTCTCCACGGCATTCGAACATCGGCCAATTTCGGCGCCGCCCCCGGAACCCGAGACGGCCCCGTAGGGGCCGCGCGGCCCGCGCGGATCTATCGCGCGGCGTTCGCCAGGCGGCGGCCGATGACCATGCGCTGAACCTGGTTCGTGCCTTCCACGATCTGCAGCGCCTTCGCCTCGCGCATGTACCGCTCGACCGGGTATTCGCGCATGTAGCCGTACCCGCCGTGCACCTGGACGGCGTCTGTCGTGACGCGCATCGCGACGTCGGAGGCGAACAGCTTGGCCATGGAGGCCGCGACGCTCGGGTCCTCACCGGCGTCGCGGACGCGGGCGGCCTCCCGGTACAGGCGCCGGGCGGCTTCGACCTGCGTGGCCATGTCGGCGAGCATGAACTGCAGCCCCTGGAACTCGGCCACGGGCCGGCCGAACTGCGCCCGCTCGCGCGCGAACGCGCTTGCCGCGTCGAGTGCAGCCTGCGCGAGTCCCACCGAGCACGCGGCGATCCCGAGGCGGCCACCGTCCAGGGCCGCGAGCGCGATCGTGAACCCCTGGCCTTCCTCCCCGATCAGATTGCCCTCCGGCACCAGGCATCCCTCGAAGAGCAGCTCGCGCATCGGCGAGGCGTTCCATCCCATCTTGGATTCGAGCTTGCCGAACCCGAATCCGTCCAGGCCCTTCTCCACGGCGAACGCGCTGATGCCCTTCGGGCCCTCCGGGCCGGTCCGGGCCATGACCAGGTAGAACTCCGCCTCGCCCGCGTGCGTGATGAACCGCTTCGAACCGTCCAGGACGAATCCGGGGGCGGCCCCGTCGACGTGTTCGGCGCGGCACCGCAGCGATGCCGCATCGCTGCCGCTGGACGCCTCGGAGAGCGCGTACGCGCCCAGCCATTCGCCGCTGAACAGCCTGGGCAGGTACCGCTGCCGGAGGTTCTCGGAGCCGAACCACGCGATGCCGGACGCGCTGAGATGGTGAACGGAAAGCGTCACGGCCAGCGACAGGGACCCCGTCGCCAGTTCCTCGAGCACCGTCGCGTATGTCAGGTGCGACTGGCCTCCCCCGCCGTACCGCTCGTCGTACGTGACCCCGGCGAGGCCCATGCGCCCGATCTCCTCGAACAGATCTCGAGGGAATTCGGCCCGCTCCTCGTAGCCGGCGATCGACGGGGCGACACGATCGGCGACGAACGAACGCACCGCACCCACGATGTTCCGTTGCTCGTCGCTCAGCCCGAAGTCGCGATCCACGGTGGCGCGAGCCTATCAGCGCCTCCCAGGAGGACGTTTCGGTCCCGCTCCGTGTGGAGGTCTACGATCGGTGGGCGTGATCGACCCAGGGGACATCCTTCGGCTTCCGCTCGGGCACTTCACGGTTCCCGAGGGGGTCGACGATCACCGCATCGGCCAGAAGATCGTGGTGGTCGCCTACCTGATCCGCCACCCGCGTGGGCTGTTCCTGTTCGACACGGGGATCGGCGAAGGGCTCGCAGCCGTCGAGGAGCGATACCACCCGTTCCGCAGATCGCTGCCGGCAGCGCTGCGCGCAGCCGGAGTCTCAGCCGAGGACGTTCGGCTCCTGGCGAACTGTCACCTCCATTTCGACCACGCCGGCGGCAATTTCAACTTCCCGGCGCGGCCGATCCTCGCCCAACGGGTCGAATACGACGCGGCTCACGAGCCGGACTACACGTTGCCGGGTCCGGTGGCCGATTTCGACGGGGCACGCTTCGAACTGATCGAGGGCGAGGCCGAACCGCTCCCGGGGGTCCGCATCGTGCCGACGCCGGGTCACGTGCCGGGTCATCAGTCGCTTGTGGTGGAGACCACCTCCGGCCGGGTGGTGATCGCCGGACAGGCGTTCAACGAGGCGTCCGCGTACGCCCACGCCCAGTACGCCTGGTCGCTCAAGGCCGGCGGGACCGACGAGCCGCTCCCACCGATACCGGACTGGATCGGGCGGCTTCAGGAGTTCGATCCCTGGCGGGTCGTGTTCGCGCACGATCTGGCGGTGTGGGAGTCGGACCGACCGGCGACACTCTGACACGGCGGCGGGGGTCAGGCCGGCCGGTATCCTTGGCCGTCTGATGCGCCTTTACGACTCGCTGACCCGTGAGCTGCGCGACGTCGCGCCGGTCGATCCGGACGGCATCGTGCGCATCTATTCGTGTGGGCCGACCGTCTACCGGTACATCCACATCGGGAACATGCGCTCGTTCATGCTGGGCGACGTCCTTCGTCGCGCGCTCAGGTTCGAGGGCTACGGCGTTCGCTGGGTCATGAACATCACCGACGTGGGACACATGACCGATGAGGTCACCGACACCGGTCGCGACAAGATGGAGCTCGCCGAAGCGGACGAGGGCCTGTCGGCATATGAGATCGCCGAGAAGTACACACAGGCATTCCTGGAGGACGCCGATCTGTTGGCGATCGAACGCGCCGACCTGTATCCGCGGGCCACGGAGCACATCCCGGAGATGATCGCCATCATCGAGCGTCTCGTCGAGCGTGGTCACGCCTATGTCACGGACCACGGCGCGGTCTATTACGACGTCACATCGTTTCCGGGATATGGGCGGCTGTCCGGAAACACGCTGGACAAGCTGCGGGCCGGACACCGGCAGGAGACCGTGATCGACCCGCACAAGCGCCACGCGGAGGACTTCGCGCTCTGGAAGCCGGCCGGCGGACACCGGTTGCTGAAGTGGCCGTCGCCCTGGGGAGAGGGCTTTCCCGGCTGGCACATCGAATGCTCCGCAATGTCCATGAAGCACCTGGGCGAGCGATTCGACATCCACACCGGCGGCAACGACAACAAGTTCCCGCACCACGAGGACGAGATCGCGCAGTCGGAGGGGGCGGTCGGCCACCAGGTGGTCTCGATCTGGATCCACGGAGGCTTCCTGCAGACGGGCGGGCACAAGATGGCGAAGTCCGCGCGGAACATCTACCGCGTGACCGATCTGGCCGATGCCGGCATCGAGCCGCTGGCCTATCGACTGCTGTGCTTCGGCACGCGGTACCGCAGCGAGATGGAGTTCTCCTGGGAGGCGCTGGAGGGAGCCCAGTCACGCCTGACCACCCTCAGGCAGCGGGTGGCCGAATGGTCCGAGGACGCCCAGGCGGTGCCGAACGGAGCCGAACCAGGCAGATCGGCCGCGGCCGCCGACCTCGACGAACGCTTCCGCGCGGCGATCGCCGACGACCTCGACCTCCCGGCGGCGCTCGTGGTTCTGAACGAGGCGGTTTCGTCATCCGCACTGACGAATGCGGACCGCCGCGCGCTGCTGTCCGCCTGGGACGGGGTCCTCGGATTGGACCTGGATCGAATGGCACGAGAGGGAAACGAGCTCCCCCCTGACGTGCGGTCGTTGGTCGACCAGCGTGAACAGGCCCGCTCGGCGAAGGACTTCGCCCGCTCCGATGCCATCCGTGCCGAACTCGCCTCCCTCGGGTGGGAGGTTATGGACACGGCGCAGGGCACGAAGGTCCGCCGGTCGCGCTGACGCGTCGGCCGGCCGGGGGCCGCGGCGAATTCCGGCTCGTTTTCTCCCAGCGACGCTCCACAGTCAGCATCCAGACCGGGAGTATCGTGCGCACGACGAATTACCGGGAGGAGGGATCAGATGGACGCGGTCACATACACCACGAGCACCGGCATGAACGGCGGCTTGATCGTTCTGTACGTCCTGGTGGCATATGTCATCTGGGTGATCCCCTTCTGGGTCGTGTTCACGAAGGCTGGGCAGCCCGGATGGGCTGCGCTGATCCCCGTCTACGACATCTACATCATCCTGAGGATCATCGGGCGCCCGTGGTGGTGGCTGCTTCTGCTTCTGATCCCGATCGTGAACATCATCATCTGGATCGTGGTCCTTCTGGACGTATCGAAGAGCTTCGGCCACGGCGTCGGCTTCATGCTCGGGCTCCTGTTCCTGAACGTCATCTTCTGGTACATCCTGGCGTTCGACTCGTCGAGATATCTCGGACCGGCGGGCGCCCCCGGCGGTATCACTCCACCGGCGCAGGCGTACGCACCTCCGCCGGCGACCCAGCCCGCCGTTCCACCACCGCCGCCTTCGGCCGCCGGGCCGGCAACCCCGCCGCCCCCAGCTCCGCCGGCGCAGGTGCCGCCGCCGGAGGGGCCGCCCCCGCAGGCGCCGCCCGCCGTTGAACCGCCCGCACAGCCGCCGGCCGCTCCACCAACGCAGGAACCGCGGGCGCAGGGCCCCGAGGCCTAGAGACCGAGCGTCTTCGCGATGTTCGCCCGGAGGATCTCGCTGGTCCCCTCGTAGAGCCGCATCGCGCGGACGTCCCGGTACCAGGTCTCCAGGCCCATCTCGGTCATGAAGCCGTTGCCGCCGTGCACCTGGATGGCGCGGTCGGCCACGCGACCGACCATCTCGGTCGCGACGAGCTTCGCCAGCGCCGCCTGACGTCGGCCGTCCGCGCCCTCGTCGATCTCCTGGGCGCACCGGTAGACGAGCAGCCGCGCCATCTCCAGTTCGGCGTAGGAATCCACGATGAGGCCCTGGACGAACTGGTTCTTCCCGATCGGGCGCTCGAACGCCACGCGCGTCTTGGCGTACTCCAGCGAGAGGTTCAGCATCCGCTCCGCGGTCCCCAGCGCGCTGGCCGCGATCTGCAGCCGCGCGCCGTTGATGCCGCGCACCGCCGAGTAGAAGCCGAATCCCACCTGCCCGAGGACGTTCGACGCCGGCACGCGCACGCCGTCGAAGGTCAGCTCGACGGGGTTCTGCCACGGCGACATCGTCCGCTGCACGCGGGTAACCTCGTAGCCGGGCGCGTCCGCGTCGACGAAGAAGGCGGTCACGCCGCCCTGCGCCTTCTTCTCCGGGTCCGTGACCGCGAAGACCAGCGCGAAGTCGGCGGCCTCGCCGCCGGTGATGAAGTGCTTCCGGCCGGTGAGCACCCACGCGTCGCCGTCCTGGACGGCCTTCGTCTGGATCCGCTGCGCGTCGGATCCCGCACCGGGCTCGGTGAGCGCGAAGCAGGTCACCTTGTCCGCCGACATCAACGGGAACAGGTACTTCTCCCGCTGCTCCTGCGTCGCGTCCATGTAGATCGGCGTCGGGCCGGTCACGACCGGAAGGATGGATTCGAACATCGACAGGAGCAGGCCGCTGCGGCTGCATTCCTCGTGGAGCAGGACCTGGCCCAGATACGACAGTCCCCCGCCACCCACCTCCTCGGGCATGTGCAGGCCGTAGAAGCCGAGTTCAGCGGAACGCTTGCGCATCTTCAGGCGCTCGTCCTTGTAGGCCTCGAACGTGCCGGTCTCCTGGATCTCCTGCCGGTACCCCTCCTCGACCGGCCGCACCTCCCGGTCGATGAAGTCGCGCAGGCTCGAACGAAGGTCGAGCAGTTCCTGTGGGATCGCGATGGGCACGACGGCCTCCTTCGGTGGCTCGCGCATTGGTCCGTGTGGTCGATTTTCGGAACCTACCGGGGCGTAGGTTACCGACCCGTAGGTTAGCACCGGCCCTCGCGCGCAGGCCGCTATCCGCGATCGCGGATCTCGATCTCCCCGTCCCGCTCGCGGATATCGAAAGCCGGCTCCGGCCGGGTCGCCGGGCCGCGGAGCACGCGGCCGTCCGACAGGCGGAAGAGGCTGCCGTGGAGCGGACAGGTCACGGTCGTTTCGCCGGACAGCACCCCGATCATGCCCCGGTGCAGCGGTCCGCCCGCATGGGTGCATCGGTCCCCGATGGCGTACAGGCGCTCGCCCGCGCGGTACAGGAAGATCTCGAAACCGCCGAGATCGACGGTGACCGGCTTGGCGTTCGGCAGATCCGTGCCGGCGAGCACGCCCACCCAGCCGTCGTCCTCGTGCCCGCCCGCGCCGCCGCTCGGCGCGGCTCCACCCTCGCCGGCTTCGTCCGCCATCAGGCCACCACGACCGCCTCGCGCGTCGCCCGGTTCAGCGAGCGCGCGCCGTCCCCGCTGACGACGACGATGTCCTCGATCCGAACGCCGAAGCGTCCGGCCAGATAGATCCCCGGCTCGATCGAGAACGCGTTGCCCTCCCGGAGCGGCTCCGCGTTGCCGACCACCAGGTACGGATCCTCGTGCTCCTCCAGCCCGATCCCGTGCCCCGTTCGATGGATGAAGCGATCGCCGTACCCCGCGTCGGCGATCACCTCCCGTGCCGCGCGATCGACGTCCTCCGCCGGCACGGCCGGGGCGACGCGTTCGAACGCGGCGCGCTGGCCCGCGCGGACCGCGTCGTAGACGCGGCGCATCTCATCCGACGGCTCGCCGACGAACACGGTCCGCGTGATGTCCGACGAATACCCCATCCGCCGGCCGCCGAAGTCCAGCACCACCGCGTCTCCGGGCGCGATGACCCGCTCCCCCGGCTCGTGGTGCGGTGAGGCGCTGTTCGGACCGCCCGCCACGATGGTGAACAGCGGCACCTCGTGGCCCTCGTCGACGAGGAAGGCCGCCAGATCGGCCGCGACGTCCCGTTCGGCTCGTCCCGCGAACGGCTCCTTCACGATCCGGTCGAATGCCCGATCCGCCGCGGAGGCCACGAACTGGAGCAGATCGACCTCGTACGGATCCTTCACCGCCCGCAGGGGCGAGATCACCCGCGCGGCCGATCCGAAGGCCGCATCCGGAACCGCGCGCTGGATCCCGAGCAGGTGCAGCGCCCAGAGCCGGTCCGAGACACCGACCGTCCCCACCGAAGAGGAGAGCACCGACCGCACGGTCTCGTACGGGTACGCGCCGTCGGGCCAGTCGACGATGTCCGCGACGGCGCCGGCGCCTGAGTCCTGCGCGCGCGGGCGTTCGAGCGTCGGGACGATGAGGATCGGGTCGGACCCGGGCCGAACGACCAGCGCGGTCAGCCGCTCGAGCGGAGGCGCCTCGTAGCCGCTCAGGTAGACGAGGTCCGGTCCCGGCGCCACGATGAGCGCGTCGATCCCGAGTTCGGAAGCACGTTCGGCGGTTCGCCGGAGGCGTCCGGAATGGTCGTGGCCCATGTCGGCGGCGATCATAGACGCGACTTCCCCTCCCCCGGGGAGGCGTCAGATCCGCAGGGTCAGCGCCTCGGGCAGCAGCTCGACCGTGACCGGCGTGCGACCGAGATACTCCCCGTCGGCATGCACCGCCAGAGGCCGCTCGGCGTCGATGGTCATGCGGCGAACCCGATGCTCCTGGATCGAACCGTCCGGCACGTGTTCGCCCTGGAACATCTTCGGCAGAAGGCGGACCTGTTGGGACTTCGGGCCGGTCATGATCAGCAGGTCGAACGCGCCGTCGCCCGGGAACGACCTGGGCGACAGCCGTATCCCGTGCCGGCCGTACTGGGTGTTGCCCACGATCACGTCGTGTGCGTTCGCGCTGAACTCCCGCCGCTCGCCGATCAGCCGTACCTCGCCGGGCCGATAGGTCAGCACTGTCATCCAGAACGCCGTGAAGGCCGCGGTTCGGTGGATCCTGGCCCGTGATTCGCGGCGAAGGACGGCTCCGCCGAAGCCCACCTCCAGCAGGCCGACGAAGTGGCTGGTGCGTTCCTCTCCCTGATCGTCAACATACGTTACTTTGCCGACGTCGATCGGGAAATCGGGCGCGTTGATCAGGCGCTCTGCCGCGAATGCGGGTTGATCCGGTGGGATGCCGAAGGTTCGAACGAAATCGACCTGCGGGTGCGCGGCAAGAACGCCGATCAGCGGACCCGCACCCGCACCGGCATCCGACCCCGAGACGCGGGCAGCGGCCGCGGCGCGGATGGAGCGATCGTCGCCGAGCACGACCGGGACGCGGTTCGCGCCGAGCGAGGTGACTGCGTCCGCGACCCCCTGCGTACCTCCGACACGTTCGACCCCGGATTCGATGCCCAGCCTCCGCAGCACCGTGACGGTCTCGCCCAGGCGTCGTTCCAACTCGCCGCGGTCGGCCGACAGATCGGCGACGATCGCCAGCTCGGACCCGGGCGGTGGGCCGGCGCTCATGCGGCGTCGACCGGTTCGACGCCCTCCACGCCGGTGTAGGCGACCACGCTCCGTCGGATCCGAACCTGGGCCTCGGCCGCGCGCGCCGCGACGTCGGGGGCGGCCACCTCCTGCACCTGGCGGAGCAGGTCCAGGAGCTGCTTCGCGTTCCGCACGAAGTCCCCGGGGGCCATTCCGGAGGCCATGAGCACGTCGTCGAGGTGCCGGCCGTTCGCCCATTCGACGATGGACGGGACGAACCCCGGGTCGAGGTCCCGGGTCAGTTCGACCTGGTGCGCCTCCTCCGTCCGTCTGATCTGGTGGTGGATCTCGATGAGCCGCCGGAACCGCTGCCGGATCGCGCTCGTCGGGAACTCGGGCTGAACCGGCTGGCGCTCGCGGCCCTCGTACACCACGGTCGACACCAGGCCGGCGAGCTCGGGCGCCGAGAGGCCGTCGAACGCGCCGCGGGAGAGCGATTCGGTCAGCAGCAGATCACCTTCGCCGTAGATGCGTCGCAAGCGCTCGCCGCGCTCGGTCAGGGTGAAGCCGTCCACGTAGTCGAGGTCCCGAAGGACCCCCAGCACGCGGTCGAACCTGCGCGACAGCGTCTCGGTGCGGCCGCGGATCCGGCGTTCGAGCCCCGAGATCTCGCGCTCGAGCTTCGAGGCCCGCTCGCCCCACCGTTCGTGATGCCGGCGGTCCGGACATGCATTACACGGATGGCGCTCGGCGCGACGTTCGAGCTCGGAAGCCCGCTCCTCCGCCTCGCCGTCCGGGGCGACCGACGGCGTCCGTCGTTGCCCCGTGCGGCGGTCCACGCGCAGCTCCGTCAGCGCCGAGGCCAGATCGCGACGGTACCGCGCGCTCCGGCTGCTCCCTGAACGGGGCAGGTCGATGCGCGCCACCGGCCGGGGCGGAGCGTCGAAGTCGGCCGCCGCGGCCCGGAAGAAGCGGCGGTCCTCCGTGAAGACGGTCGGCCGGCCGTCGCGCGTGCTGGTCACCACGGCCAGCCCTCGGCGGCGCGCCGAAGGCAGGATCACGACGTCGCCCGGGCGCAGGCGGGCGAGCGCCTCCCGCGCCTCGCCCTCCGCCACGCGCCACCGGGACCGTCGCGCCTCCTCACGGATGGCCTTCGCGCGCTGCTTCAGACCCCAGTACTCGGCGAAGTCCCCGCGGTCGCAGGCCATGGACCGGTGATAGCCCTCCAGGAACGCGCGGTCGCGTTCGAGCTGACGCTCCAGCGAGACCACGCCTCTGTCGGCCAGGAACTGGGCGAAGGAGGAGTTCAGGAGGTGGTGGGCCTCCTCCTCGGAGTAGTTCCGGACCAGGTTGACCGCCATGTTGTACGAGGGACGGAACGACGAGCGGAGCTCGTAGGTGCGCGTGGACGCGAGGCCGGCCACGCGTTCGAACGCGACCTGCTGCTGCAGCAGCACGACCGCGTAGCCGATCGGATCGATCCCCCGCCGGCCGGCTCGCCCCGTGAGCTGGGTGTATTCGCCGGGCGTGAGCAGCTCGTGCCGCTCGCCGGAGAACTTCCACAGGTCCTCGATGACCACCGTCCGCGCCGGCATGTTGATGCCGAGGGAGAGCGTCTCGGTGGCGAACACGACCTTGACGAGGCCTTCGGCGAACAGCGTCTCGACCGTCTCCTTGAACAGCGGCAGCATCCCGGCGTGGTGCGCGGCGACGCCCGCCGCCAGCGCCTCCCGGAACGCGTAGTAATCGAGCGAGACGAGGTCCTCCTCGTCAACCCACGCGGTCCGAAGGTCCGCGATCTCCCGGATCGTGCGGGCCTCGTCGTCGGTGGTGAGCCGCACGCCGGCGTCCATCAGGTAGCCGACGCTCCGGTCGCAGCCCGTCCGGCTGAACACGAAGTAGATCGCGGGAAGCATGCCCTCCTCGGCCAGCCGGCCCACGACCTCCTCCCGCCGGGGCACGTAGAAGCGCCGATGCCCCTCTCGAGGCCTCGCCCGCCGGGTCTCGTACCGGCGGCCGTCCGCCCGGCGCCGGAACTCGTGCACGCGGAGCTCCTTCTGGTCGAGCGAGGCCAGGTAGGGGTTCGGCATCAGTGCACCGGCCTCCTCCACGTGCATCGGATGCAGCTCGCGCCCGACCATGTACAGGTTCTCGAGCGGCACCGGCCGGCGCTCCTCGATGACCACCCGGGTCGGGCCTCGCAGGGCGCCCAGCCACTCGCCGAACTCCTCGGCGTTCGACACCGTCGCCGAGAGCGCCACGACGGCGACCGTGAGGGGAAGGTGGATCAGGACCTCCTCCCAGACGGCGCCGCGGTAGGGGTCCTGGAGGTAATGGACCTCGTCCATCACCACAACCTCGAGGCCGTCGAGGGTCGGGCTGTTCTCGTAGAGCATGTTGCGGAGGACCTCGGTGGTCATGACCACCACCTGCGCCTCACCGTTGATCGAGTTGTCACCGGTGAGAAGGCCGACCCGGTCCACGCCGTACCGGCGTCCGAAGTCACCGAATTTCTGGTTCGACAGGGCCTTCAACGGTGTGGTGTAGAACGCCTTGCGATGACGGGCCAGGGCGCGTTCGATGCCGAACTCCGCCACCACGGTCTTGCCGGAGCCGGTCGGCGCGGCGACGAGCACCGATTCGCCGGCATCCAGCGCTTCGATGGCGCGGATCTGGAACCCGTCCAGCGGGAATGGATAGTGCTTCGCGAATCGGTCCAGCGAGGTCACGGTGCCGACGAGTCTATGGCCGGCGGCCGGGCCGGCATTCGAACAAGAGGAACCGGGACGCTCGTTACGGGGATGCGGTCGGCGAACCCGTCGCGGTCGCGGTCGGGTTCGGCGACGGTGTGGTCGAACCGGGCGTCGTGCCGGCCGGGGGCTGGCTGAATTGCGGCAGCTGCGGCAGGCCGGCCTGGTGGCGCAACTGCACGAAGATGGTCCAGCCCTGCTCGAACAGCTGTCCGGCATCCGACGCGAGCGTCTTCGCCTGATTGGCGAGCGACTTGCGAAGCGCGTCCGGCGTGTTCGGCGCGGCGGCCGCCTGCCAGAGCGTGAACGCCCGCTCGTACGCGTGCAGCCCTTGCACCATGAGGAACTGGGCGTGCGCCAGGGTCACGCGCGTGAGGCCCGGCGCCCGCTGCGAGGACGCGCTGACGTCCAGATCCGCCGGGATCATCGATGCCATCTTCACCGCCTGCACGGCGGCGACCGCCTTGGCGGCCTCCTTCGAGTAGCCGTTCGCCACCGTGAGCGAATCCGCCGGCTTGGTCTTGCCGCTGGCGAGGTCGTCCAGCTGGGTGGGGACGTTCGGGAACAGGAAGACCGTGTCGCCGCCGACCGACTGGATGTCGGCGGGAAGGGTGGCCACGACCCGGTCCGAGTACGCGCCCACGGCGCTCTTCTGCGTGGCCTTGAAGTGCCGGGCGCTCGCGCCGTGCAGAAGCGAGAGCGTGACGATGACGCCGGCGACCACGAGCACCGTCATGGCGGTCACGATCACCCAGCGGCGCTTGAAGAACGGAGGCTTGCGGGTCACGACGACTGGACGCGGCGCAGGCGCCACCGTTCGTCCGCCGCGCGTCTTTCCCTTCCCCTTGATCGCCACCGCTTCGTTCGGACCTTTCGACTGGACCCGGCTGGCTTATTTCTTCAGCACGAACCGGGTGATGAGGATCGACATCTCATAGAAGAGTATCAGGGGGACCATCATTGCGGTCATCGTGAACCAGTCCTGTGTGGGCGTGATGACTGCGGCGAACACCGCGATCCCGACGATGGCTCCACGCCGCCATTGCCGGAGCCTCTGGCTGGACAGCACGCCGGCCGCCGCGAGCGAGACCAGGATGACGGGCAGCTCGAAGGAGATGCCGAACGCCAGGATCATGAAGAAGACGAACGACATGTACTTTGTGACGTCCAGCGCCGAGACGAGCGTGTCCGTGCCGGCGAACCCCAGCAGGAAGTTCAAGGCCTTCGGCAGGGTGAAGATCCCGAAGTACGCGCCGAGAAGGAACAGCACGACCGAGGCGGTGACGAACGGGATGGCGTAGCGGCGCTCGTTGGACGTCAGGCCCGGCGTGATGAAGCGCCACACCTGATACAGGACCACCGGGAGCGCGATGGCGAGCCCGATGAACGACACGACCTTGAGCTTGATCAGGAACGGGCCGACCGCGCTGTTGAACACGAACTTGCATCCCGCGTTCTTGCTGATCGCCAGCTCGGGATGCTCCCGGATGATCTCGCAGTAGGGCTTCTGCAGGAACGAGAACACCGGCTGGTACAGGAACCACCCGATGACGGCCCCGACCGCCACGGCGCCCAGCGAGATCAACAGCCGGGTGCGCAATTCCCCCAGGTGCTCGATGAGCGTCATGGCGCCCGTGGGGTTCGGCTCGCGCCGCTTGAGCTTACCGACGGCTCGGCCGACGCGCTGGGAGATGCTCATGTGGTCGGGTCGGTCTCCGTCGCCGCTCCCGTGCCCGCCGCGGCCGGGTCGACCGGCGTTGCCATGCCGTAGCGGATGGCTCCTTCACGGATCCGCTGGGTCGACTGGTTGATCTCCTCCAGGCGCTGCTGGGCCACGGTGCCCTCGGCGATGATGACGTCGGCGAGGGGCTGTACCTGCTCCTGCATCGCGCTCAATGAGGAGGTCAGCCGCTTCAGCCGTTCGATCAGGCCCTTGATCAGCACCGCCAGGACGATCAGGCAGGTGATCGCGCTGACCACGACGGCCCAGACGGCGGTCGCCGACATGCGGGGAGCCTAACAGGTGGGCTGAACGGGGCGATGCGCCGGTGTGCGCCGGTGTGCGCCGGTCAGGCGCGCTTGGGCCGCTTGCGCCGCCCCGGTTCGGGTGTGGACGTCCTGATCATCTCCTCGAGCCAGGCATCGTCCTCGAGCAGGAAATGGAAGCTCAGGAGGTCGTCGTAGGTGAACGCCGGACGCGCCGGACCGGCCGGGCGGTAGCGGTCGGGAGGCACCTCGAACAATCCGGCCTCGGGCCGCCCCGGAAGCTCTTCGTAACCGTCCAGGAGCGACGGCGTGCCCGCCTGGGCGAGGCTCACTCCGACGGACGAGAGGAGGTCCACGATCTTGCGGTCCGCACGCTTCTGCACGAGCGTCATGCATGCAGGGCACACGAAGCGGTACGAGCCGGTGCCCGTGTCGCCGCGCACGGCGAGCTCGATCGCCTCCGGCGACATGTCCACCTCGCCGCACTGGGGACACCGGGCCCTGATCGTGGTCATGTTGGGGTTATCGGGTGGGCCGGGCGTTCTCTTGAGAGGTGCGGCCCGCGGTGTATCGGCTCGCCGGCGCCCCCTTCGAGGCCGGGTGCTGGAGCCGCCCGTTCAGCCTTGCTTCGGGCCGCGCCGGTACCGCCTGAGGGTCTGTTCGGCGGCGTCGCGCACGCGCTCGCGGAGGTCCGCCGGCGCCAGCACCTCGGCCTCGCCCCCCAGCCTGAGCACCAGCTTCACGACCCATTCGAGGTCCCGGGCTGGGAAGAGCACCTCGATGCGTCCGTCCGCACGCTCGCGCGTCGACTCCGTGATGTAGTACTCGGCGACCCACCGGGCGGCCGGCGCCAGGAGCAGCCGAACCCGTACATCGCTGACCGTGGGCGAGTACAGGGGCCGACCTGCACCGGCGAGCCCTCGCCGCTCGAACCGCTTCCCCGCGCCCGTGACGGACCTGATGCGGTCGGCCCGGAACGTGCGTTCCTCCCCGCTGTGGTGATCCCAGGCCACGACGTACCAGTTCCCGATCGCGGTGAACAGTTGCTCCGGATCGATCTCCCTGGACGAGAGCTCGTCCCGGCCGGCGGCGTAGTACTCGACGGCCACGGTCTCCTGGTCGCGGATCGCCGCGCGGAGGACCTGCAGGGTGGCCTCGTGCCGCGGAGTGCCGCCAACGGCCACGCGCCCGGCCAGTGCCCCCAGCGTGTCCGGTCCGAGTTCCTGTTCGATCTTGGCGAGCGCGGAGCCGATGGCCGCGGACTCCTCCACGCCCGTCGATCCGACGAGGGCCTTGCCGCGCAGGTACAGGGCCATCGCCTCCGCCCGCGTCAGTCGAAGCGGCCGCGCGAAGTACTCGGCCATGCCGATCCAGACACCGCCGTCCTCGTCGATCTCGACATCGATCAGATCGCCCGGGCCGTACGGCGGCACGCCGGCCAGGAAGAGCAGGTTGAGGTCCTGCGCGAGGTCGTTCTCATGAAGGTCGAACAGCGCCGAGAGGTCGCGCAGCCGAACGCCGGGATGCCGGATCACGTACGGGACCACCGCGAGGATGCGTCGGAGGCGTGTCGCCGCGGTTCCCGGTCCGCGTTCGGCCCTGGGTCGGCGGGTCGGCTCCCGGCCGGCCGCCGTCGCGGCCGTCTGTGGGTCTGCCGCGTCGGTCGAGCCCCTCGCCCGGGTCATGCGACGGTTCCCGCGGCCATCGCCTCCAGCCGCCGCACGACCTCGTCCCGGAGCGCCCTCGGCGACAGCGCGCGCGCGTCGGCGCCGAAGGACAGCACCCACGACGCAAGGCCCTCGGGATCGTCCGTCGGCACGTCGATCTCCACCCAGCCGCTCGCGGCGGTCCGGCGGACGCGCGCGCCGCGGGTGGCCGCGACGACGAGCCAGGCGACCTTGTCGCTGAAGGACACCCGCGCCCAACGCGCGCCGAGCGGGGCGCCGTCGCCCAGCGGGCCGGCTTCGAGGTACCGGGAGGCCTCGAACCCGTCCGGGGGCGGCGAGCCCTCTCCGACGTCGTCGACGTCGGAGCGGATCCGTGACAGGCGGTAGGAGCGGATGTCCTTCCGATCGACGTCGAGACCGACCAGGTACCAGGCGCCGCGCCGGAAGATCAACGCGTAGGGGTCCACCCGGCGCACGCCGGCTCGTCCCTGGATGGGCCGGTAGCGGAACCGGACGCGCCGCCGGCCGGCGAGCGCATCCGCCACCGCCGCGAGGTGCGGCCCCGAGACGTCCACGCCTGGGGCCGGCTGCCGCCCCGCCATCGTCTCGATGAGACCCTCCTCGGTGCCTGCCGCGAGCTTGCGGAAGGCGAACTCGGCATCGGCGTCGGTGCCGGCGGCGTGGGCGGCGACGAACAGGGCCCACATCTCCTCGGCCGTGAATTCGATGTCGGGAAGGTAGTAAACCTCCTTTACGATCTGGTAGCCCTTCTCGACCTCCCACGGGTCGGTGGGCACCAGGTCGACCGGGATGCCGACCTCACGGAGGATGTCCTTGTCACGTTCGAACATGCGCTTCGCGGATGCGTGATCCTGCTGCTGGTAGGCCTCGATGCGGTCGCGGATCTCATCGAACGTGAGCGGCCGGCGCGCGGTGAGCATCAGGGCCGTGAGGTTGACCAGCCGTTCGAGCGGATGCATTCCGGCGATGATAGTGCCGGTGCCCGGCCGGCCTCTGAACGCCTGGCGCGCTGATTTCGCACCGTCCACGGCCAAGGAGCGACCGGTGTCAGGAGTGAGGATCGAGCGGGCGACCGTGCGCCGCGTCCTGGCCGACCGTCCCGGGGCGGTCGAGATCGAGGTCGAGGTCGAGGGCGGGCGGCCGTCGACTGCCAGGGCGATCGCGTACCCGGCGCTGACCGGTCGGCCGCAACCGGGTGATGCGGTCCTGCTGAACACGTCGGCGGTGGGGCTCGGGCTCGGGACCGGCGGGTGGCACTTCGTCATGGCCGTTCTCGGCGACCCCGAGTCGCCGCCTCCGGTCGATGCGCCCGGAGGCCACGTCATGAAGCTCCGGTACACGCCCGTTCAGGTGCCCGTGCTGAGTGTGGAAGAGGCGGCGAGTCCGCATCACGCGGCCATGGCGGCGGCGGAGTCGCTCGGGGGCGTGCCGGTGGTGTGGATGCCGCTGCATTCGATGCTTGGGCCGGTGGTCGCCGGCGCGCGGGCCGCCGGCGCGGATCGTGTCGCCTACGTGATGACCGACGGCGCGGCGCTCCCGGCCGGGTTCTCGCGTCTCGTGCGCGACCTCGCCGCGGCGGGGCTCCTGACGGGAACGGTGAGCGCCGGCCAGGCGTTCGGCGGCGACCTCGAGGCGGTGACGGCGTTCTCCGGGCTGCTCGCGGCGCGGCATGTGCTGCGGGCGGACGTGATCGCGATCGGCGACGGACCCGGGAACACGGGCACGCGGACGGCCTGGGGCGCATCGAACGTCGCGTCGGCGATGGCCTTGAACGCCACTGCCATTCTGGGAGGCCGCCCCGTCGCGGCCCTTCGGATCAGCCAGGTGGACGCACGAGCCGAGCACCGCGGGGTGTCGCACCATTCGATGACGGCCCTCTCGCGGGTGGCGCTCTCCCCCGTCACCGTGCCCGTGCCCGCCGTCGACGACGCCGCCCTCCGCGAGTCGATCTGGAGCCGGCTTCGCGACGAACGCCTGGAGGAGCGCCATCAACTCGTCGAGGCGAACGGCGCGCCGGCCCTGGAGCGGCTCGAGCGTGACGGGATCGCGGCCGAGTCCATGGGCAGAGGCCCGGCCGAAGATCCGGTGTTCTTCCTCTCAGCGGGGGCCGCGGGCATCGTGGCCGGCCGGATGGCCGCCGGCGACCGCGCGTGGCGCGGCCGACTTCACGACTGACACACAACCCCCGCGCCCGGTCCGCTACATGTGGGCGATCAGCTGCTCCACCCGCTCGTCGTGCGCCTTGAACGGGTCCTTGCACAGCACGGTTCGCTGCGCCTGATCGTTCAGCTTCAGGTGGACCCAATCCACCGTGTAGTCGCGGCGCTTCGCCTTCGCCTGACGGATGAACTCGCCTCGCAGGCGGGCCCGCGTGGTCTGCGGCGGCTCCCGCATCGCGCGCTGGATGTCGCGGTCGCTCGCCACGCGTTCCATCTGACCGCGGCGCTCGAGGATGTAGTACAGGCCGCGGTCGCGGTTCACCTCGTGATACACGAGATCCATGAGCGCCACCTTCGGGTGCGTCAACGGGTATCCGTGCCGCTCGCGGTACTGTTCGATCAGGCGCATCTTGGCGACCCAGTCGACCTTCCGCTCGAGGCGGTCCAGGTCGCCCCGCTGCAGAGCATCCAGCGCGTTCCCCCACTCGGACAGGATCCGGAGGTTCTCGCCGTCACCGTCGCCCTCGCGCCGCTCCACGAACCGCGTGGCGCGGTCGAAATACTCGCGCTGGATGTCGATGGCGCTCAGTTCGCGGCCGTTCGCGAGCCGAACCTGTCGCGTGCACGTCACGTCGTGCGAGATCTCGCGGATGGCGCGGATCGGATTCTCCAGGGACAGGTCGCGCATGAACGAGTTCTCCTCGACCATGCGCACGACGAGGTCGGTGACGGCGATCTTCAGCCAGGTGGTGAACTCGCTCATGTTCGAGTCGCCGACGATCACGTGGAGCCGCCGGAACCGTTCGGCGTCGGCATGCGGCTCGTCCCGCGTGTTGATGATGGGGCGTGACCTTGTGGTCGCGGAGGAGACGCCCTCCCAAATGTGCTCCGCGCGCTGGCTGATGCAGTACTGCGCGCCGCGGGGACCGTGCAGGACCTTGCCGGCTCCGCAGTAGATCTGCCGGGTGACGAAGAACGGGATCAGCATGTCGGCCATGCGGGCGAACTCGCCCTGGCGCGCAACCAGGTAGTTCTCGTGGCAGCCGTAGGAGTTGCCGGCGGAATCGGTGTTGTTCTTGAATAGGTAGACGTCCCCGGAGATCCCCTCCTCGTGGAGGCGAACCTCCGCCGCGGACAGGAGCGCCTCGAGGATCCGTTCGCCGGCCTTGTCGTGGGCGACCAGGTCGATCACGCGGTCGCATTCGGGCGTGGCGTATTCGGGATGCGAGCCCACGTCCAGATAGAGCCGGGCGCCGTTCTCCAGGAAGACGTTCGACGACCGGCCCCAGTGCACGACCCGCCGGAACAGATACCTCGCGACCTCGTCGGGCGAGAGCCGGCGCTGGCCGCGGAACGTGCAGGTCACTCCGTATTCGTTCTCAAGCCCGAAGATCCGGCGGTCCACGGTGAGCGAGTCTACCGGCGCTTGTCGCACCGGCCGCGCACTGTGAGACTCGAACGGTGACTGCACCGGACGCCCATCAGCCCGAAGCCGCAACCGCGTTCGACCGCCGGATCCTGGCGAAGCCGGAGGTCGAGATCGAACGGGACGTGCGGATGATCGCGGAGGAGTTTCGCCGGGGCTTCCGTGCGGTGGCCTCGATCGACCGGCCGGCGGTGACCATGTTCGGCTCCGCGCGCATCTCCGAGGACTCGCCGCTGTACGCGCAGACCATGCGCACGGCGGCCGGGTTCGCGCGCGAGGGCTTCGCGGTGATCACGGGGGGCGGTCCCGGGCTCATGGCGGCCGCGAACCGCGGTGCGAAGGAGGCGGGCGGCCTGTCTGTCGGCTTCAACATCCACCTCCCGCACGAGCAGTTCTCCAACCCGTGGGTGGACGTCGGTCTGACGTTTCGCCACTTCTACGCGCGAAAGGTGATGTTTGTGAAGGCGGCCGAGGGGTTCGTGGTGTTCCCGGGGGGCTTCGGCACGCTGGACGAGCTGTACGAATCCCTGACGCTCATCCAGACGGGAACGATCCAGCACTTCCCGGTGGTGCTGTTCGATTCGCGCCACTGGCAGGAGATGCTCGACTGGACGCGCAACCACATCCTGCCGGAGGGGTTGATCTCTCCTTCCGACCTCGATCTCCTGACCGTGACGGACGACCCGGCCGAGGCCGTCCGGTGCGTGGTCGAGTGCTATCAGAGGGATTGCTCGCACGTCGAGGCGAGCGACGACCAGGCCGAAGCGACGAACGCCGGCTGACCGGCTCGCCCGCCGGGCCGCCGCGGCCGCTGGGGAGGCAATGCGCCTAGCCGACGACGACGACCAGCACGCCCTGCATCTGCGACGGGTGCACGTCGCACCGGAACCAGTAGGCGCCCGGCTTCAGCGGCGGGATCGGGTACTCGACCTGCTTGTTCCCGGTGACGAGCGGCATCTTCAGGAGCGAATGCTTCTCCGCGCGGTCCGAGAAGATCGAGACGTTGTGCGGAATCCCGGCGTCCTGGTTGTCGAACTGGATGACGAACCGGTGACCGGGCGCGCACAGGAAGCTCGGCTGGAACGCGATGTTGTGCGCTGCCAGCGAGACCTGTGGCCCTGATGGCGAGCACGTGCTGGGGATCGACCTGGGCGCCGCGGAGCCGCCACCCGAGCCGCACGACGCCGCGGCGACCCCGGCCAGCGCCGCCGCAAGAGCCAGAGCCAGCAGCCGGCCTCGGCGGACTCGTTCGGGCGGGAACCTCACCCAGCCGTCGCGGCCGTGACGAGCGGCCGGATGTCGTCCTCGCGGAGCCGGTGGAACTTGCGCCGGGCCCGCGTTCGATCCAACACCGCGACCTCGAGGCGCTGAGGTTCCATCGGGTGGTCCTCCACCGTGGCGAGCGCGTCGATCGCGACGCGAACGGCGGCCTCCAGCCCCAGGCCCGACGAGAACGACCCACGCAGGTGCTCGAGCAGCTCATCCGACCGGCCGCCCATGGCCACGTAGGCCTCCTCGTCGGTGACGCTGCCGTCGAACAGGATGTGGAACATCGAATCGCCAGCGCCCTCCTCGCCGACCTGGGCGACCAGGATCTCGACCTCGTACGGCTTCATCTGCTGGGTGAAGATCGTGGTCAACGCCTGCGAATAGGCGTTCGCCAGGTTCTTCGCGGTGACGTCCTCTCGTGCGTACGTGTAGCCGCGCACGTCGGCCAGGCGGATCCCGCCGATCCGCAGTTCCTCGAATTCGCTGTACTTGCCCACGCCGGCGAACGCGATTCGGTCGTAGATCTCGGAGATCTTGTGCAGGGTGGCCGACGGGTTCTCCGCGACGAAGGCGATGCCGTCCTGGTACTGCAGGGCGATCACGGACTTGCCGCGGGCGATGCCCTTGCGGGCGTACTCGGACCGGTCCTTGATCAGCTGCTCGGGCGGGACGTACGGCGTGAACCCCATGGTCATCCCTCCCCGTCGCCGCCCGGGGGGTCGCCCGCATCCGAGCTGCCCGGAACGTCGTGCTGCTCCCGCGCAGGGCTCGACGCGACCCAGTGCGCCGACGTGCCGGCCTCCTCGAGGATGCGGGTGAACACATCCCGGATCTCGTCGTCGCCGACCACTTCGATCCCGGCGGCGGTGACGGCCTTCATGCTGGGGAACACGCCCTTTCGAACGTCCGGCCCGCCGGTCGCGACGTCCTCCTGCGACGCGTCGTACAACGCCTCGGTCGCGGCGCGGACGGCGGCACCGCGGTCCATGCCCGGCTGCCAGCGCTTCTTCAGGCTGCCGCGGGCGAACACGCCGCCCGAGCCGGTGGCGTGGAAGTCGGCCTCCTCCCACCGGCCGCCGGTCACGTCGTAGCGGAAGATTCGGCCGTCGCCTCGCTGGATGTCGTATCCCGCGAACAGCGGCACGACGACCAGGCCCTGCATGGCCGCGGGCAGGTTCGCCCGGATCATCTGCGCGAGGCGGTTCGCCTTGCCTTCCAGCGAGAGGTGGGTGCCCTCCACCTTCTCGTAGTGCTCGACCTCGGTCTGGAACAGCCGCACGATCTCGGTGGCCTGGCCGGCCGCGCCCGCGATGGCGACCGTGGCGTACTCGTCGACGGGAAAGACCTTCTCGATCCGTTCGTCGGCGATCTGGAAGCCCTCGACCGCGCGCCGGTCCCCGGCCATGACCACGCCGCCGTCGAACCGGAGCGCGAGCACCGTCGTGCCGTGCTGGACCGCGAGGTCGGCCGCTGCAGCCGCCGTTCCGTGCGCCGGGTGGCCCGAGGAGACCGACGGGTTCGTCGCTCGAAGGACATCCACGAAGCTCGACGTGGGTCCGAGTTCGGCTCCCGGGAAGCCGGGGGGGTTGGTCACTCCCCGCCCTTCTGCACGTAGGACTTGACGAACTCCTCGGCGTTCTGTTCGAGGACCGAGTCGATCTCGTCGATGATCTCGTCCATCTCGTCCTTCAGGTCCTGGCCCTTTGCGGCGGACTCGGCCTGTTCGGTCTCCTGCCCCGCGTCCTCGCGCTTCTGGACGCGCCGCTGCTCCTGTTCCTGTGGCACTCGCCGTCACTCCTCACATCGCGTTGCGGGCACGAACCGGGCCATTCTAGGGGCGCAACGCGGCCGGACCATCCAACGCGGGCGGATGCGGGCTACCGCTGGAGCGCGTCGACGAGCGCGGCCGCGTCCTGCGACGTCTCGAGCAGCGCTTCGACGTGCTCCTTCGTCCCCCTGAGGGGCTCGCGCATCGGCACGCGCTGGAGGGTCTCCTTGCCGGTGTCGAAGATGATCGAATCCCAGGAAGCGGCGGCGATCTGGCCCTGGTACCGCTGCAGGCATCGACCGCGGAAGTACGCCCGAGTGTCGTCCGGGGGCGAGGAGATCGCCGCCTCGATCTCGTCGTCGGTCACCAGCCGCTGCACCTTCCCGGTCGCGGCGAGCCGGTTGTACAGCCCATGACTCGAACGGATGTCGTGGTACTGCAGGTCGATCATGGCGAGCCGCGGGTCACGCCAGTCGAGCGACCCACGCTCCCGGTAGGCGCCGATCGCCCGGTACTTCGCCACCCAGTCCAGTTCGCGGTGCATCGACATCGGGTCCTCGTCGAGACCGGCGAGCACGCGCTCCCACCACTCCAGCACCTCCGCGTTCGCCGCGGTCGGCTCATGCTCCTCCACGAACTTCCGGGCCATGTCGAGGTAGTCCCACTGCAGTTCGAGGGGCCGGACCCGTCGGCCGTCCCGGAGGCGAACCGTCTGCCGGATGGACGGGTCCCACGACACGTCGTGGAGCGCCGCGACGGGGTTCTCCAGCGAGAGGTCCGGCAGGATCTCGTCCTCGATCATCTTCAGCACCAGCGCGGTGGAGCCCACCTTGAGAAGCGTCGCCACCTCGCACAGGTTCGCGTCCCCGATGATGCAGTGGAGTCGGCGGTACTTCTCGGGGTCGGCGTGCGGCTCGTCGCGCGTGTTGATGATCGGTCGCTTGAGCGTCGTCTCCAGCCCGACTTCGGCTTCGAAGAAGTCCGCGCGCTGCGACAACTGGTAGACGACGCCGCGCGCCTGGGGCCTGGACCCCTCGACGCCCAGCTTCCCGGCGCCCGTGAAGATCTGGCGCGTCACGAAGAACGGCGTCAGGTCGCGGGCGATGCGGGAGAACGCGACGCGTCGGTCCACCAGGTAGTTCTCGTGGGTCCCGTAGGAGTTGCCCTTGCCGTCGGAGTTGTTCTTGTAGATCGCGATCCGGCCCCCGTCGGGCATGAGGTGCTCCATCGCCTGCACGGAGCGCTCCAGGATCCGCTCCCCCGCCTTGTCGTGGATCACCAGGTCGCGGGGCGTCGCGCACTCGGGCGTGGAGTACTCGGGGTGCGCGTGGTCCACGTAGTACCGCGCGCCGTTGGGCAGGATCACGTTCGCCATGCCGAGGTCCTCCTCGACCGGCTGGCGCTCCTGGACCGGCTCGTACCCGCGCGCGTCGCGGAGCGGCGATTCCTGCTCGTAGTCCCACCGAACGCGGCGCAGCGACCCCGCATAGGCGTTGATCAGGAACGATGACGAGAGGACCGGATTGAAGTCGGCGGCGCCGGGCGCGGCGATGCCGTACTCCGTCTCGATGCCCATCACCTTGGGGGTGGCCATGGCCCCTGTGCCCTCGCGGATTGTCGGCGGCGTGCGACGAACGCTTCGGCGAACCTCGACGAAACCCTACAGGTACTGCCCGGCGGAGACGCGTTCGACCTGCCGCCCCGGACCGCGCTCGTCGCCGATCAGGGTGCGGACGTAGACGATGCGCTCGCCCTTCTTCCCGCTGATGCGCGCCCAGTCGTCGGGGTTCGTCGTGTTCGGCAGGTCCTCGTTCTCCTTGAACTCGTCGCGGATCGCGGCGGTCAGGTCCTCGGCCTTCAGGCCCTTCTCGCCCGTCTTGAGGAACCGCTTGATGGCGGTCTTCTTCGCCCTGGCCACGATGTTCTCGATCATGGCGCCGGAGTTGAAGTCCTTGAAGTAAAGGACCTCCTTGTCGCCGCTCGCGTAGGTCACCTCGAGGAAGCGGTTTTCCTCCGAATCGGCGTACATCCGCTCGGTGGTCAGCTCGATCATCCGCGCGACGGCCTTGGACTCGTCGCCGCCGGCGCCGCGGACCTCGTCCGGGTGGATCGGGACCTGCGCCGAGAGGTATTTGCCCAGGATGTCGCGCGCGCCCTCCACGTCGGGACGCTCGATCTTGATCTTCACGTCCAGGCGGCCGGGCCGAAGGATCGCCGGGTCGATCATGTCCTCGCGGTTCGACGCGCCGATCACGATCACGTTCTTCAGCGTCTCGACGCCGTCGATCTCCGACAGCAGCTGCGGGACGATGGTGTTCTCCACGTCGGAGGAGATGCCGCTCCCACGCGTGCGGAACAGGGAGTCCATCTCGTCGAAGAACACGATCACCGGGAAGCCCTCGGCGCTGCGCTCCTTCGCGCGTTGGAAGATCACCCGGATCTGGCGCTCGGTCTCGCCGACGTACTTGTTCAGGAGCTCCGGGCCCTTGATGTTCAGGAAGTACGAATGGGCGGCCGCCACGCCCGTCTTCTCGGCGACCTGCTTGGCGAGCGAATTCGCCACCGCCTTCGCGATCAGGGTTTTGCCGCAGCCCGGCGGGCCGTAGAGGAGGATCCCCTTCGGCGGCTTGAGCTGATGCTCGAGGAAGAGCTCGGCGTACAGGAACGGCAGCTCGACGGCGTCGCGGATGTCGTCGATCTGGCGGTGAAGTCCTCCGATGTCGTCGTAGGTGACGTTCGGAATCTCCTCGAGGATGGCCTCTTCGACCTC
>JBEDUK010000015.1:0-14894 GCA_040414485.1 Actinomycetota bacterium | reverse complement strand
GCTCCGGCGCAATCGGCGAACGGCCGTTCGAGGCGGAGGGACGGATGCTCGAACCCGAGGCGATCCAGGCTGCGTTGTACGCGGCAGCGGGCGACGTGCAGGCGCTGGTCAACCATCTCGGGCTCGCTGCCCGGTCGGCGCCGACCGCGAAGCTCGTGTTCGAGGCTGACTTCCAGGCGTCGCTGCGCCTCGCCTTCCAGTTCGGCCGGGTGGAGACGGTGTCGGTGAACGCGCCGCTCGGCACGAAAGGCGTGCTGAAGGGCCCCGTCGACGTGGTCGTGGCGGGCAAGGCCAGGACCCCGCAGCTGGCCGTGGAGATCGCGTGGCATCCGCGGGGCGAGGACCATGCCGGGTTCGCGTCCCGCACCATGTGGGACCTGGTGAAGATGGTCGTCGCGCGGCAGGCCGGGGCCGTGGAGCAGGCGGCCGTCGCGATCGCCGCGCCGTCGCGGTTCTGGCGCTGGCTGCCCGGCTACGCGGACGATCACGCGGGCTTCGACCTGCTCGCGTCGAACGCCGAGACGCCGACGAGCACGAAGGCGGAATTCCTGGCCGGGCAGGCGTGGAACCACCTGTTCGACGGGGGCATGGATCGCGACCTGCCCGAGCGGCTGTGGACCTCGCTGCTGGCCGGCACGCAGATCGAATCGCCGTGGGCGGAGACCGAGATCCGGCTGCTCGAGGTGAAGGGGCTGGGGCAGGTCTCGACCGTCCGTTCTGCAGGCTAGGTCCAGCGCCCCCGGCGGCGGCGGCGCCGGCGGCTCAGCCGCAGACGAAGCTGAGGACGCACCAGATCATCTGCGGGCGGAAGCCCTCGACCGGCGGACCGAGGCGCATGCGAATGTCCTCGGCGACACGTTCGAAGCCGGCATCGGTGGCCGCCTGAACGGCGTCGCGGTTCGAATCCGGGAACCCGACCCGTGGGTTGGGGTCGTTCATCAGCAGGTCGAGCAGCAGAGCCCGCCCGGCGCCGGGCGACGTCGCGATGATCGGTCCTGTGCCCCACGGCATGCCGATGCGGTACCCGCCCTCCGTCGCCCGGATTCGGCCGAAGAAGGGTTCGAGATAGGCGGACCGGTCCTCGCCGGTTGCGAGACGGTCCAGGTCGATCGCGTGGGCGAGCGCGCCAGGCGTGACCGCCGTGATGTCGGGCGCGGCGTGCTGCTCGCGGGCCGGTTCGGGACGCATCCAGGCGCCGTACACCACGCCGCCGTCCTCGACGAATCCGGCCCGTTCGTAGACCGTCGAGCCCTCAGCCGTGGCGGTCAACAGGACCGTCCGGGCTCCCCGGTCTCGCAGCCAGCCGGCCACGTGCTCGGTCATGGCCGTCCCGTATCCGCGGCGCCGATGCGAGGGGTGAACGGCGATGTTGCCCACCCAGCCGGCCTCGCCGAAGTGCACGCCGAGCCCGGCGGCGACCGCCTCGCCTTCGACGGATCCGACGAAGGCACGGCTGTTCGGTCGCGAGCGGTAGAACGCGATGGCGTCGGGTTGGCGGGTGGAAAGGTCGCCCAGCCGAAGGATCTCGATCGTCGCGCCGTCGTCCGCGGCCGTGGCCTCGCGGATGCGCAGCGGCAACGGCGGGTGTTCGCGCTAGATGGCGAAGGATTCGCCGCAGGCGCACTCGTGCACGGCCTGCGGGTTCTTGACCTTGAAGCCGCCGCCGAGCATGGCGTCCACGAACTCGATGGTGGAGCCGGCCACGATGGGGAGGCTCCGCTGGTCGATCAGCACGGTCAGGCCGTGCGCCTCGAGCACGTGGTCGCCGGGCGCGGCTTCCGGCTCGAACGACAGCTTGTACGAGAATCCGGAACATCCGCCGGCGAGCACGCGAAGCCGAAGGAACGCCTTGTCGTACCCCTCGCGCCCCGCGAGCTGGACGGCCTTCTCGGCGGCTCGGGGCGTGACCTCGACGGTCTGCGTCGTTGCGTCCATCCCGGTCGATGATATCGGCTCCCTACGATTGGACGTCGGATGGAGAGGAACGCAACCGCAGCGAGCATCCGGGCCGTGATGACGGGCCGCGTGGCGGAGCCCGACGCGATGGCGCCATCGGGTGAGGCACGCCCCGCGGCGGTGCTCGTTCCGGTGTTGGCTGCCCCGCCCGAGGTGCGCGTGGTGTTCACGCTTCGATCCGACGATCTGTCGCGCCATGCGGGCGAGGTGTCGTTCCCCGGCGGGCTGGCCGATCCGGGCGAGACGCTGGAGCGCGCCGCGCTTCGTGAGTCCGAGGAGGAACTGGGGATCGCCGCCGCGGACGTCGAGTTGCTGGGCGGGCTTCCGCAGGTGCACACCCACGTTTCCGGGATCCTGATCACGCCGTTCGTCGGGCTGCTCAACGAGGACCCGGTGCTGCAGCCGAACGAGGCGGAGATCGCCGAGGTGCTGGAGGTTCCGCTGCGCGTCCTTGCCGAGGTTGGTGAGGAGCGATGGATCGAACGGGGCGGCATGCGCTTCCCGACGCAGGTCTTCGACGTGGGCGGCCTCGTGATCTGGGGAGCGACCGGCCGGATCCTCCGGTCGTTCCTGGACCTGCTCGGCTGAGGCGGCGCGACCTGAAGGCTCGCGGGTGGCAAGACCGTGCATGATGCCGAAAGACGTCACCGAGATGAATGGGGGTCGAACCATGCAGTCCTGGGAGTACTTCGTCGCGCCGCTGCTTCCGCACAACCCGGGCGACATCCTGAACACGTTCGGTGCCGACGGATGGGAGCTCGTCAGCATCGTCGCGCAGCCGACGCCGCAGGGCGGAGGCATCAGCCTCGTCGCCTACATGAAGCGGCCGAAGTCGTAAGGCAACATTACGAACCGGACGCCACGCCGGTTTGCTGTTCGCAGACGCGCATCGGATGATCGGTAGCCATGCGAAAGATCGGGATCTCGCTCGCCCTGTGCGCGCTCGTGGCGGCATTCGCGCCCATGGCCGCCCAGCCCGCCTCCGCGCACCAGTCGCCGCGCGTCACCGTTCCGAATGACCCGCTGTTCCTGAACGACCCGCAGTGCAACGGCGTGACCAACTGCGTGAACCAGCAATGGAACCTCATGTCCGACGGCCGGGGCGACTCCGCGGACAAGGCATGGGACGTGACAAAGGGGAAGGGCGTCACCGTCGCGGTGCTGGACAGCGGCATCGATCCGACGCACGAGGATCTGATCAACCAGATCGTGAAGGGCTACGACTTCTATCAGAACGACTCGGACCCCACGGACGGCACCGGCTTCGGCCACGGAACCGGAACGGCGGGCGTCGTCGGCGCCGAGCAGAACAACTCGAAGGGCGGCTCGGGGACCGCGCCGGGCATCAGGATCATGCCGCTGCGTGTCTCCGACACCTTCATCGTCGCCCCGACCCGGCTCGCGCAGGCCATCACCTACGCCACCGACCACGGTGCGCAGGTCATCTCGATGAGCATCGGGCTCATTCAGACCGACCAGATGGTGAAGGACGCGGTCGCCTACGCGCACGACCATGGTGTCGTGCTGCTTGACGCGATGGCCAACGAGTTCAGCACCCACCCGAACACGCCGGCCTACCTGGACGACGTGATCGGCGTCGGCGGCATCGTTCCCGACACGGACGGCTCGAATTCGAACACCGCGACCGACTTCACCGTGAAGGCGACCTATTCGAACTACGGGCCAGGCATCGATGTGGTCAGTCCCACGGACGTCTACACGACCGACTTCGGGGGCGGGTACGGCAAGATCGACGGGACTTCCGGGGCGACGCCGGGCGTGGCCGGCGTCGCCGCGCTCGTCGAGTCGCACGCCATCCAGAAGGGCCTGACACTCTCATCCGAGGAGGTCACGCAGATCATCCGCATGAGCGCGGACGATCTGGTCGGCGGCCCGTACAAGTACAGGAAGGGCTGGGACCAGTACACCGGCTGGGGCCGCGCCGACGCGTGGAAGGCCATCCAGATGGTCGCGCCGAAACGGATCCCGCCCGTCGCGAACATCACCTCGCCCGACTGGTACGCGCCCGTGGACTCGGCGATCGACGTGCAGGGAACCGTGTCGTCCCGCGCGTCGACGTTCGACTGGACGCTGCAGGTCGGGCAGGGCGTCGAACCGACCACGTGGACGAAGATCGGCAGCGGCAGCGGCTCCGGTTCGTTCACCGGCAAGCTCGGGTCGTTCGATCCCTCCGGCCAGGCGGACGGGCTTCACACCCTGCGCCTGGACGTCTCGGACTCCAACGGGAACCACGGACAGGACCGCCAGGCGTTCAACGTCTCGACCGATCCGCAATTGGCGAAGGGCTTCCCGAAGGATCTCGGCGGTTCGGTCGAATCCTCACCGCAGTTCGCGGACCTGAACGGCGACGGCAAGGACGAACTGATCGTCGCGGACGCGAACGGAATGGTGCACGCGTTCACCTCGACGGGCGGCGAGCTGAAGGGCTGGCCGGTCAAGCAGGCGTACACGAAGACGCCGCACGGCAAGGTTCGGGCGGGCTTCGTCTCATCGCCCGCCGTTGCCGACCTTCTCGGCAACGGCAAGCCCGACGTGATCGTCGGAGGCTCCGAGGGGCGCGTCTACGCGTGGGCGCCGAGCGGCACGGCGCTCCCGGGCTGGCCGGTTCGGACGAGCGCGTTCAACGGGCCCGATCCCAAGCACCAGCATTGGGAATCGGCCGTGATCGACGCTCCCGCCGTGGGAGAGATCGACGGCAACACCGCGGACGGCCCCGAGGTCGTGGTGGGCGCCGGCGACGGCAAGGTCTACGCGTTCCACCGGGACGGGACGCCCGTCGCGGGCTTCCCGGTGCTGCTGCAGGACCCGAAGCAACAGCCGCAGTACGCGAAGATCCTCTCCTCCCCGGCGATCGGCGACATCGACGGCGACGGCCAGAACGAGATCGTGATCGGCGACGGCGAGGCGTACGGTTCGTCCTGCCGCGTCTACGCGCTCAGGGGCGACGGCTCGTACCAGCCCGGATGGCCGGTGACGATCTCCGGCCTCTCGTGCGACGGCATCCCGGTGGTCGGCCAGGGCGTGCCGACGAGCCCCGTACTCATCAAGCGCGGCCCGAACCTCGACGTGGCGGTGGCCGGGTTCAGCACACGCTTCCATCTGCTCACCGGGAACGGCACCGAGGAAACCGGCGGCGCGAACGAACAGGGGCAGTTCTTCGGCAATCACTTCGGCGCGCATCACGACCCGGACGTCACAGCCCCGGATGCGCTGGCGACCGTGTCGAACATGGCCGTGGCCGACATGAACGCAGACGGCAACCCCGACCTGCTCGCCGGGCTGACCGATACCCGGCTGACCCAGGCGTCGCTCCGGCCCGGGCAGCGGATCGACTTCCAGCACCTGTTCACGGTCTGGAACAGCACGAACGGTTCGCAACTGGATGCGTACCCGAGGGTCCTGACCGACTGGATGTTCCTCACCGGACCGATCGTCGCGGACGTGGACGGCGACGGCCTGCCCGAGGCGATCGTGGGTGACGGCAACGGCACGCTGTTCGCGTTCCACCGGGACGGATCGGAGCCGGCCGGATGGCCGAAGCACCTGGCCGGCTGGGTCCTTGCCGCGCCGGTTGCCGGCGACTTCGACGGCGACGGCCACACGGACATCGCCGTCGCGACAAGGCAGGGCTACGTGTACGTGTTTTCGACACCGGGCGACGCGAGCGTGCAGCCCTGGCCGAACCTTCGAGGCGATCCGGCGAACGACGGGTCGCCGCCGGCGTGACGCGGCCCGCGGCGTGTCGCGCGGGTCAGGCCAGCGCCTGATCGAGGTCCGCGAGCAGGTCGTCCGGGTGTTCGATCCCCACGCTCAGCCTGACGAGCGTGTCCGGCACCTCGAGCGGCGAGCCCACGGTGCTCTGGTGGGTCATGCGGCCGGGATGCTCGATCAGCGATTCCACGCCGCCGAGGGATTCGGCCAGGAAGAACAGGCGGGTGCGCCGGCAGACCTCCAGCGCCGCCTCGGCGTCGAACGTCTCGAACGACACCATCCCGCCGAAGTCGCGCATCTGGCGCGCCGCCACCTCATGCTGCGGATGCGACGGCAAGCCGGGATAGTAAACTTGCTTTACTTTCGGGTGCGACGCCAGCATCTCCGCCACGCGCCGGGCATTGGCGCAGTGCCGCTCCATCCGCACGGCGAGCGTCTTCACGCCTCGCAGCGTGAGGAAGGCGTCGAACGGCCCGGGGACCGCACCGGCGGCGTTCTGCAGGAACTCGAGCCGATCGAGGATCTGCGGGTCGTTCGCCACGATGGCGCCGCCCACCACGTCCGAGTGGCCGCCGAGGTACTTCGTCGTCGAGTGCACGACCGCATCCGCGCCGAGTGACAGCGGCTGTTGCAGGTACGGCGTGGCGAACGTGTTGTCCACGACGCACCACGCCCCGGCGTCGTGCGCGAGCGCGGAGACCTCGCTGATGTCGATGACCTTGAGCAGCGGGTTCGTCGGCGTCTCGCACCACACCAGGCGGGTCTCGTCCCGCACCGCCCCGCGGAGCCCTTCGAGATCGGTGAGGTCCACGGGATCGAAGGACACATCCCACTCGTTCAGGACCTTCGACACCAGGCGGTACGTCCCGCCGTACACGTCATCGCCCAGCAGGACGTGGTCGCCGGGCTTCAGCAGATACATGAACGTGGCCTCGGCCGCCATGCCAGAGGCGAACGCCAGGGCCCCGGCACCGCCCTCCAGCGCGGTGAGCGCCGCCTGCAACGCGGTGCGGGTGGGGTTCGCCGTGCGCGCGTAGTCGTAGCCGGCGTGCTTGCCGACCTCCTCCTGGGCGTACGTCGAGGTCTGGTAGATCGGGACGTTCACCGAGCCGTACGCCGACTCGGGCTCCTGGCCCGCGTGGATCGCCTTGGTCTCGAATTCCATCAGCGCCGTGGCTCCTCTTCGACCGACGGTGTCATCGCGCCCAGCCGAGCCGCTCCAGCTGCGTGCGCGCGTCGTCGCCCGCGCGGGCCGCGGCCAGCAGGCGAGACTTCAGTATGGCGTCGTGGCCCGGCAGGAACCGTCGACGGACCGGCGCCCCGCATCCGCACTCGCACAGTCCGGCCGCGTCCGGTTCGGGACCCGCGCCCGGCGCCGCGCACCGCCGATAGCGCTCCTCGAGGGTCGCCACCGGCAGGACGATCACGCCCTCGCGCGGGTCCCCGACCCAGGAGCCCATACCGTCGACGAATCGCGCCGCCGTGAGCGCCGCGCAGATGGCGTCCAGGCAGTCGATGGTGGCCTCGCCGGGCAGTCCGTCCACGGCCGCGGCCTCGAGCACACGGCGGCGCCACGCGAGCCGGTGTCGCCGGCCCGGCGACAGGCACCCGGCGAGCGCCACGTAGGACGCGTACGGGAACACTTCGAACGCGGCGACGGTCGCCTCGCCCTCGCCCAGGAACGTCGTGTAGCCCGCGTCGTTGGCCGCCTCGAAGACCTGGAACCCCGCGGTCATCCACGAGAACAGGCGGTCGTCGTCGGCCGGGGTCTGATGCGAGCCGATCCCGCGTCGGGACAGCTCGTATTCGGCGATCCGTCGCCGCATGTGCGTGCCCACGCGAGGCGGCACCGGCAGCCGTGCGCGTTCGGCCTCCACGGCGAGCAGTTCGAGGCCCTTCCGCGGCGGCGCGTCGATGCCGACTGCGTCGGGACGGAACTCCCGCAGCATCCCGGTCAGCTGTTCGAACCCCACCCGGCTCCACGTCTCCACGACGCGCGAGCCCTCGATCAGCGCCACGTCCTGCCCGCGGCCGAGCGAGACGTCGACGCCGATGCAGCGGCTCATCGTGCCCGGGCTGCCGGCCTCACGCGGACGGCGCCGAGCGGCGGTGCGCCAGGAATTCCAGCAGGTCCGAACGGGTCAGCACGCCGAGGGCCTCGCCCGACTTCGCCACCAGCACCGCCGGCGAGCCCTGGAGCTCGGCGAACGCATCGTCCAGGGCGGCGTCGAATTCGACCATGGGGAACGGCGCGGCCATGACCTCGGCGACGTCGGCCTGCAGCGCGTCGGGATCGCGGAACACCCGGTCCAGGAGGGTCGCCTCGCGGACGGAACCGACGAACGTGGTGACGTCCGCCGAGTCCGTCTGTCGCGCGACCGGCGCCTGGGAGATGTCGAACTCCTGCAGCCGGTCCACGGCCTGCCGGACCTTCTCGTGGGCGCCCACGGTGACCAGCGGAGGCGTCCGTCCCCCGTGCTTCGCCGCCAGGACCTCCTCCACGTGGATCGGCTCGGGACGGTCGAGCAGGCCGTATTGCAGCATCCACGAGTCGCTGTAGAGCTTCGACAGGTAGTTCCGGCCGGTGTCGGGCAGCACGACCACTATGAGGGTGTCGGGGCCGTAGTCGCGCGCCACCTTGAGCGCCGCGAAGGCCGCGGTGCCGGACGACTCACCGGCGAGGATGCCCTCCTGCCGGGTGAGCGCGCGGGCGGTGAGCATCGAGTCGCGATCGCTGACCCGCACCCACCGGTCCACGACGGACGGATCGAACGTCGCCGGCCAGAAATCCTCGCCGATGCCTTCGGTCAGATAGGGGCGCGCCTCTTCGCCGGGTGCCGCCGAGTAGAGCGACCCCTCGGGATCAGCGCCGACGACGACCAGCGACGGGTTCCGTTCCTTGAGGTATCGGGCGATACCGGTGATGGTTCCGCCCGTGCCGACGCCCACCACCAGCACGTCGAGCCGGCCTTCGGTCTGCTCCCAGATCTCCGGACCCGTGGTGGCGTAGTGCGCCGCCGGGTTCTCCTGGTTGTGGTACTGGTTCGGCTGGAACGCTCCGGGGATCTCCTCGGTCAGCCGGTCGGCCACGCGGTAGTAGGACTCCGGGCTCTCGGGCGGAACGGCGGTCGGCGTGATGACCACCTCGGCGCCGTAGGCGCGCAGGAGCGCGATCTTCTCCTGGCTCATCTTGTCCGGCATCACGAAGATGCACTTGTAGCCCTTCAATGCCGCGGCGATGGCCAGCCCGTGTCCCGTGTTGCCCGACGTCGGCTCCACGATCGTGCCGCCGGGCCGCAGCAGGCCCTCCCGTTCGGCCGCCTCGATCATCCGCACGCCGATGCGGTCCTTCACGCTGCCGCCGGGGTTGAGCATCTCGAGCTTGGCCAGAAGCGTGGGCCTGACGCCACGCGTGATGCGGGTGAGGCGAACGAGCGGCGTGTTCCCGGTCGCGTCGAGGATCGAATCGAGCACGTCCATGAGGCCGTATCTTCCCACGCCGGCCTCGCGCCCCGAAACGCCGCGTCCGAAGCCGCGGCGCGGGCTAACTGGCGGCCAGGCCGTGCCGCTCCGGGATCTCCGCCGGCCGCGCCAGGTGGAAGCCCTGGCCGTACGCGACGCCGAGGTCCCGCAGCGTTCGAAGCTCCGCCTCGGTTTCGATGCCTTCGGCGATGATCGTCGCCCCGATCTCGTTCGAGAACGAGATCAGCGCCGCGGCGAGCGCCCGCCGGGCGAGGTCGTTGTCCACGTCGCGGGTGAGCGCCATGTCGAGCTTGATGAAGTCCGGCGCCAGCCGAAGGATGTGCTGCAGGCTGGCGAAGCCCGACCCGGCGTCGTCGACGGCCAGCCGCACGCCCTTCGCGCGGAGCGACCCGACGGCCGCGTTCAGCGCGCCGTAGTCGCGGACCGGCGCGTGCTCGGTGACCTCCAGAACGATCCGCCGTGGCGCGTCCGCCTGTGCGACCGCGCGTTCGAGGTGCTCCGAGCACGCCGTCGCCGGCGAGAGGTTCACCGCCAGAAAGGCGTCCTCAGGCAGCGAGTCCAAACGCGAGAGCGCCGCCCGGACGGTCGTGAGCTCGAGCTCGGTTCGAAGCTCGACCTCGTCGGCCTCACGGAACCACTCCTCGGGCCCGCGCTCGAGCGAGGAAGGGAAACGGGCCAGCGCCTCGAACCCGACCGGCTCGCCGGTCCGCAGGTCCATGATCGGCTGGAAGACCACGACGACTCCGCCCGTGGACAGCACCTTCCGGATGCGTTCGAACTGCCGCCTTCGGCGTTCGAAGACGCGGCGGTCCGATTCGAGGCGGCCGGCAAGCTCGCGGATGACGTCCGCGGTGACGCCGACCGACAGTGCGCTCTGCCCGGCGGCGGCGCGGTGGACGGCCTCATTGATGTCCTCGGCCGATGCGCCTTTCACCAGGTAGCCGACGGCGCCCGCTCGAAGCATGGAGAAGACCGAATGCCGGTCCTCGTGGGCGGAGAACCCGACGACGGCCGATTGCGGCGAGCGTTCGCGGATGCCGGTGGCCGCGCGGGGACCGCCGCCGTTCATGCGAACGTCAAGCAGCACGACGTCCGGATGGTGGGTCGCCGCCATCTCGATCGCGCCGTCGGCGTCGTGCGCCATGCCGATCACCTCGATCGCCGGATCGGTCGACAGCACGCTGGAGACCGCGCGCGCCATGATGGGCTGGTCGTCCGCGATCAGGACACGGATGCGCCGGGCGTCCGGCGTGGCGTGCGCCACGCGCAGCGCGGCGAAGCCGCCGCCGTCCGTTCGATCGGGTACCGCCGCCACGAACAGGGTTTCGGCAAACGGGCCGCGCGGCTGTACCCGCCCGGCGAAGTCGCCTAGGCAAATCGGGCAGAGGTCCGGTGCGTCCTAGCCCTGGACGAGCTGGTAGATCGCCGTCGGCGTGCTGAAGTAGATCGTGCCGTCCGGCGCCGCCTGCATGGACAGGATCGACTCGTTGTTCCGGTAGGCGACGAACAGCGAGCTGATGCCCATCCGGTTCTGGGTCAGCCGGACCTGCCGGATCTCGCCGGTGTTGTACGCGCCGAAGAACAGGTCCCCGTCCGCGTTCGTGAGGCCGCAGCCGTCGCAGAACGCGGCCCCCGTCGGCGCGATGGTCGTGGGGAAGTACGCGAGCGGCATGATCCGTGGGTCCGGCCCGTCCTGGTTCGTGTTCTGCGGCGCCTGCCCGGAACATGTCTCGTTCGGCCCCCACGCGTGGTTCTCGCCGGACTGCTCCAGGTTGACCTCGTCGTTGCATTCGGGCCCGTTCTCGGTCTCCCAGAGCAGGCCGGTCTGCGGGTCGAAGGTGAAGCCGAACGAGTTCCGAAGGCCGTAGGCGAAGATCAGCTTGCCGCTGAAGGGGTTGTCCTTCGGGGCCTTGCCGAGCCTGGTCATGCGCAGGACCTTCCCCGCGTTGTTGCTCAGGTCCTGCGCGTTCCCGGAGGAGTGGCCCTCTCCGACCACCGCGTAGAGCTTGCCGTCGGGGCCGAACGTGATGTGCCCGCCGTCGTGATAGGTCCCCGCCGTCGTGTCGCTCTTGAAGATCACGCTGGAGGAGACGCCCTTGTCGCTCTGGACCTCGATCCGCAGGATCTCGTTGAACAGCCCGGACCTCACGCTCCTGGTCGCGTAGGCGTAGACGAACGGCTTCGACGGATAGGCGGGATCCACCGCCAGGCCGAGCAGTCCCTGTTCGCCGTTCGTCTCCACGTGGCTCACCCGGTACAGGAGCGTGATCTTCTTCGTGGCCGGATTGAGCAGCCGGATGCTGCCCGTGTTGCGCTCGCCGAAGATGATGCGGCCGTCGGGAAGGAACACGAAGCCGGCCGGGTAGGCCAGTCCGGTCGCGACCGCCTTCTTGGTGAGCGCCGTGGGCGCCCCCGGGCCCGAAGCGAGCGAGCGTGGAGTCGCCCCCGACGCGGGCGCGGTCATCACGGCCGGCACCATGGCGACGGCGGCCGCGAGCAGCAACGTGAGACGTTTCATCGACTTCCTCCCCGGATCGTCATGCAAGGCCGTCCGACCACCTTACCCGTCGCCGCCGTTCGGGCCGGAATGCGAGCGATATATCCTGTGGGGCGATGTCCGACGTGACCCCCCCTACGGCGGCGCGCTCGGTTCGTGCGCCCCGAGGTTCGACCATCTCGGCGAAGGGCTGGCCGCAGGAAGCGGCGCTTCGCATGCTGATGAACAACCTCGACCCCGAGGTTGCCGAACGCCCGCAGGACCTCGTGGTCTACGGCGGCACCGGTCGCGCCGCGCGCTCCTGGGAGGCGTTCGATTCGATCGTGCGCGCCCTTCGATCGCTGGAGGGCGACGAGACGCTCCTGATCCAGTCGGGCAAGCCCGTCGGGGTGTTCCGGACGCAGCCGAGCGTTCCGCGCGTGCTGATCTCGAATTCGATGCTGGTGCCGAAGTGGGCCGACTGGGAGCACTTCTGGGAACTGGAACGCGCCGGCCTGACCATGTACGGCCAGATGACCGCGGGGTCCTGGATCTACATCGGCTCCCAGGGGATCGTGCAGGGGACCTACGAGACGCTCGGGTCGCTGGCCGAACAGAAGCACGGCGGTTCTTTGAAGGGCACCGTCACGCTGACCGCCGGTTTGGGCGGCATGGGCGGCGCGCAGCCGCTCGCCGTGACGCTCAACGACGGCGTCGCCCTGTGCATCGAGGTCGATCCTGCGCGGATCGAGCGCCGCCTGCAGACGCGCTATCTGGACAGGTCGACGGACGACATCGACGAAGCAGTAACGTGGGTTGACGAATCGCGCGCCGGCGGCGAAGCGGTGTCGATCGGGCTGCTCGGCAACGCGGCCGACGTCTTCCCCGAGCTGCTTCGCCGAGGGTTCCACGCCGACGTCGTCACCGACCAGACCAGCGCGCACGACCCGCTCGGTGGGTACGTGCCTGCCGGGCTTTCGCTGGCTGAAGCGGCGGACCTTCGCGCTTCGGGTCCCGACGAGTACGTCAAGCGGGCGTACGACTCCATGGCGCGGCACGTGGAGGCGATGGTCGGGTTCCTGGACGCCGGCGCGACGGTGTTCGACTACGGGAACAACCTTCGGGCCGGCGCCGAGCTCGGCGGGCTGGCCCACAACCGCGCGTACGCATACCCGGGGTTCGTGCCCGCGTTTATCCGGCCGCTGTTCTGCGAGGGAAAGGGACCGTTCCGGTGGGCGGCGTTGTCGGGCGATCCCGCGGACATCCTGCGGACCGACCGCGCCGTGGCCGAGCTGTTCCCGGAGAACGAACCCCTCGCCCGGTGGCTCCGGCTGGCCGAGGAGCGGGTGGCGTTCCAGGGACTGCCCGCCCGGATCTGCTGGCTCGGGTACGGCGAACGGGACCGAGTCGGGCTCGCGTTCAACGACCTGGTCGCTTCGGGTGAGGTCAGCGCGCCCATCGTGATCGGGCGCGACCATCTCGACGCCGGCAGCGTCGCTTCGCCCTACCGGGAGACCGAGGGCATGCGCGACGGATCGGACGCCATCGCCGACTGGCCGATCCTGAACGCGCTGATCAACACCGCCGCCGGTGCCCACTGGGTGAGCGTGCACCACGGCGGCGGCGTGGGGATGGGGTATTCGATCCACGCGGGCATGGTCGTTGTGGCCGACGGATCGTCGGATTCCGCGGGCCGCCTGGAGCGCGTGCTGACCACCGACCCGGGGATGGACGTGATCCGCCACGCGGACGCGGGCTACGACGTCGCGCTCGCCACGGCGAAGGAGCGGGGCGTCCGGCTTCCCTGGCTCGAGTAGCCGTCAGGAGACGTAGGCGCGGCGGACGATCTCCGCCGTCCAGGACCTCGCCTTTGGCGGAACGTGGATGTCCTTCTTCCGGTTCAGTTGCGCGGCGATCGCCTCGAAGGAAACGTTCGGGTCCTTCTGGAGCATCCGGCGGATCCGCCGTCGCCACCCGAAGTCGGTGTTGTTGCACGACACGTGCGCGAGCCGGACGTTCCAGGGACGAAGCTGCCCGCCGTCCTTCTTCAGCTTCGGATAGTGGTCGGCGTTGGGCGACCACGCGTTCCCGACCGACGATCGTTGGTCGGGCCACTGGTCGAAGTACCGCCGACCCTTCGGGCAGTAGCAGGTCGGCATCTCGCAGCGGAGCTCGACGATCTGGCCGCGCTTCGCCATCTGGACGAGTACCCCCCTGACGCCGAGCGCCTTCAGCCGCTCGGCGATGTCGCCCCTCATCATCCACACCCTGCCGTTGTCGGCCATGGTCCCTCCCTCCGTTGCCGATCGCACTCTGACAGCCGACGGCCCGGTCTGTACGCGGCCTGCCGCGGGTCCCCATCGCGATGGGACCTAGGGCCCGGTGAGGGCGGGTCCGCCCCGCTTACGGTTGGGCCGGTCGTCGGAGTCGGACGATCAGGTTGATCGGAAGGGGGAAACCCATGAAAGCGAGATTCATCGCGACCGCCGTCGGCGCTCTGCTGACCGCGGCCATGGTCGCCTCGGGTGGTGTCGCCTCGGCAACGCCGATTGCGCCGCCGCACATGAAGGCCGTGGTGTTGAAGCAGGTCCCCGTGCTCCCGAACGGTGTGTCGGTGACGTTGGGTGCGGCCACCGACAACCTCATCACGCCGAGTCCTGTTCCGGTTCTGTACCGGTGGGACCTCACGAACGACAACGTTTTCGAGACGCCGTTCAGCACCTCACCCATGACCACGCAGTTCTACCGTTACCTCAGCCCGCACGCCGGGCCGGTGACCGCGAGGATCGTGATGTATGTGGCCGGCGTTCCGCAGATGCAGGACACCGTCACGTTCACCTTGAAGCAGATCACGCTCCACGCCGTGGTGTTGAAGCAGGCCCCGGTGTACCAGAAGGGCGTGTCGGTGACGCTGGGAGCTGTCCATCCGAACCTCTTCAGGCCAACTCCCTCGGCGTCGGTGCTGTACCGGTGGGACCTCACGAATGACGGCTTCCTCGAGACGCCGTTCAGCACCTCTCCCATGACCACGCAGTTCTACGGTTACCACAGCCCGCACGCCGGGCCGGTGACCGCGAGGCTCGTGATGTACGTGGGCGGCGTCCAATCGGCGCAAGGGTTTGTCACCTTCACCTTGAAGCGGATCAGCCCGTACGTGCGATAGGCGCTCCACGCTCGGAAGCGAGGAGGCGGGTTCAAGCCCGTCTCCTCGCCTTTTACGTCGCCAGCCCGTTTCCTTCGACCATCC
>JBEDUK010000014.1:0-11262 GCA_040414485.1 Actinomycetota bacterium | reverse complement strand
GACGGCGCCGAGTACGCGCTCCGGGTTCGGATCATGGATCTCGATCCGTTCGCCCAGCGCATCCGCTACGAGATGCATGCCTGGATGTGGCGGGACGACCGGCTCGTGACCAAGGAGATACGCGGCCTGGCGCTCACGTTCTACTTCACCGAGGAGATCCGGCTGATGCTCGAACGCGCGGGGTTCGTCGACATCTCGCTCCAGGCGGACTACACGGACGCCGAACCGACCCGCGACACCGACTTCGTCGTGTTCGTCGCCCACAAGCCGAACGTTCCCGCCAGGTAAGACTGGACAAAGACGAAAGGGACGGCGGGTTGCCGCCGTCCCTTCGTCCCGTTCGCGGGTGCGCTCGTATTGCCGTTTCTCGTGATCGGGCTAGCCGTCGCCCCGGTTGCCGCCGCGGTCGGTCGAGCCGCGGTGCCCGCTGCCGTCGTGGCCGCGGCCGCTGTGATCCGCGCCCTGGTTCGCGCCGTGGTCGTCACCGAACTGCTGCTCGCCCTCTGCGACTCTGCCGCGGGCCTCGGCCTCGCGCCGCGGCCCGGCCTCACCCTCGGCCACACGCCCGCGAGCCTCGGCCTCATGGCGCTGGCCGGCCTCACCCTCGGCGACGCGGCCCCGCGCCTCCGCCTCATGGCTGCGCTGCTGCTGGCTCACGGCCGTCTTCTGCCCGGCGGGGGCGCTCGGCCCGGGAGTCGCCAGCGCCGCAACGCCCACGCCGCCGACGAGCGTGGCCGCCGCCGCCGCTCCGATCACGAACCGCTTCACGTTCCTGTTCATCCTGCGATCGCCTCCTCTGGCGCTCGTCCTGTTGTGCGATGCGACCAACCGTAGAGAGGCGATCGAAAGGACCGGCTCATGCGCGGGCACGGGCCGGTCAACGCGACGGTAAGAAATTGGTTCGGGCCCAGGCCGGGAGAGGGGCGCCGGGGTCAGGCCGAACCGCTGGAACCCGCGGCCTGCTTCTGCTTCTCCTCTTCGAGGAGCACGCGGCGAAGCACCTTGCCGACCAGCGTCTCGGGGAGGGAGTCGCGGAACTCGATCTTCTTCGGCACCTTGTAGCCGGTCAGACCCGCCGCGTCGCTCTTCAGCCACGCGATGATCTCCTCCGGCGTGGCGGTCTGGCCCTTCTTCAGCACGATGAACGCCTTGACGGCCTCGCCGGTGGTGGCGTCGGGCACCCCGACCACGGACGCCTTCTCGACCTTCGGATTCCGGTAGAGGACCTGCTCGATGTCCGTGGGATACACGTTGAACCCCGACACGATGATCATGTCCTTCTTCCGGTCGACGATGTAGAAGTAGCCCTCAGGGTCCATCCGGGCGATGTCGCCCGTGAGGAGCCACCGCTTCCCCTCGGGATCGGTCTTGATCATGCCGTCGGTCTCGTCGGGCCGGTTGTGGTAGCCCTTCATGATCTGGGGACCGGCCACGATCAGCTCGCCCTGCTCGCCGTGATCCACATCCTTCGTCCAGTCGTCGAGGTCGACGATGCGCGCCTCCGTGTCGGGGATGGGCAGGCCGATCGACCCCTCCTTGCGCTTGCCGTAGATCGGATTCGCGTGCGTGATGGGCGAGGTCTCCGTGAGGCCGTAGCCCTCCACGACCTTCGCGCCGGTGATCGACTCGAACTTCTCCGCGACCGCCAACGGCAGCGGCGCCGCGCCGGACAGACACGCGCGGACCGACTTCAGGTCGTAATTCGGCGTCTCCTTGCCCTCGTTGATCGCGATGTACAGGCGGGGCACGCCGGGGAAGAGGGTCGGCTTCTCCTTCTGGATGGTCTTGAGCGTCGGCTCCAGCTGGAACTGCGGCATGAGCACGAGCTTGGCCGCTTTGTAGATGCCGACGTTCATGGCGACGGTCATGCCGTACGAATGGAAGAACGGGATGATGCACATCACGCCCTCGCGGCCGTCGACCAGGTCGGGGAACCACGCCGAGCCCTGCATGACGTTCGACACCAGATTCCGGTGGGTGAGCATCGCGCCCTTCGACAGCCCGGTCGTGCCGCCCGTGTAGATCAGGCCGGCCACCTCGTCGGGATCCACCTCGGCCACCGGGACCGGCGGGTAGGACGCCTTCATCACGTCCTTCCACCAGTGGATCTTCGCGCCGGGCGGCACCGGCGGCCACGGATTGCCGGCGGCGATCTCGTGCTTCTTGATCGTGCGGGGCGCCAGGAGGTTCACGGGGAACGGCATGTAGTCGGTGACCTTGCCCACGACCACCTCGGTCAGCCCGACCGCGTCGCGGACCGCGTGGACGTGCCGGTAGAGGATGTCCAGGGTGACGACGACCTTGATCCCGGCATCGCTCAACTGGTGCGTGAGCTCGCGTTCCGTGTACAGCGGGTTGTTTCCAACGATCACGGCGCCGATCCGAAGCGCGGCATAGTACCCGATCACGTACTGCGGGCAGTTCGGCAGCACGAGGCCGACGTTGTCGCCCTTCTTCACACCGAGCGACGTCAGCACGCGGCTGAATTGGTCAACCTGCTTTACCAGTTCGGCGTAGGACATCGTCTTGCCCATGGGGGCGCCCGGAAGCCAGAACGCCACCGCCGGCGCGCTCGGGAAGCGCGCGGCGGAGTCCGCCAGGATGGAGTACAGCGAACGCGCGGGGATGGGCTCGATCGTCGCGGGCACGTCAGGCGGATAGCTCTCCAGCCATGGCTTGTCGCTCATCGACCTTCGCCTCCCTTCCCTTCCATTGCTGCGGCGTGACGCAATCCCGCGACCATCATGGTCGCGGCGGGGAGCGGCCAGCAAGTCGTGACGGCCGGCGCGAGCGCGCCGCCGGCGTTTGGACGGTGATACGGTCGGGTAGCCACGAACCGATGCGCGGCCCCGACGGTGGCCGCGCCACCCCGGCCGACCTCACAACACACGGGAGATTCGACGATTCGGCATGTGCATGTGAAGGAAGCGTGGAGGCGGTGGCCAACTCCGGACTCCACGCTGCACGGTAGACGGTACGTCCTGACGACACGAATCCCGGAGGTGTCACATGCCCAGGACCTCATCGGCGGCGCAACGGCAGACCGCGGCTGATCCCGAGCCCGACCAGGCACTGTCCCACCTGCTGATCCGGATGGCGAACGACGTCACTCGGCTGCGCCAGGAGGTCGAACGCAACCGGCAGGAGGTCAGGGCCTTGTCCAGAGCGGCGCCGGCCGCGAGCCAGCCGGTGGCGGACGAGCCCGCCACCGTCGCGCGGCTCTTCGACGCGGCGGGCTTCACGGGGTACATGGCGATCCTGCTGCTCGCGTTCGCCTTCGCGTTCCTGCTCGACCTGGTCATGTCGACGTGGCTCGCCTTCCTGATCGTCGGCGCGTTGTTCGCCGGAGGCGCCTACGCGCTGTACCGCCGGGGCGAGGACCGCGCCGAGGATCCCGCCACAACGCCGGCCCCGCCGGCCCCGCCGGCCACGCCCGCATCGCCGGGCACGTCGGGAGCGCCCGCCTCGCCGACGGAACGCATCGACCCGATGCCGCCCGCGTGACTGTCGAACCTACCGGACGGTAGGGTTCGGCCGTATTCGGCCACTCCCGAACAGGAGCCGAACCGACCGGCCGGAAGGGGCGACATGAGCGCGTGGGCGGACATGCTGAAGGAGAAGGCGAAGGCGGGCCTGCCGCCGATCGACGGCACGCTCAAGATCGACGGGCTGCACGGCCCGGTCGAGATCATCCGGGACCGCTGGGGCGTGCCGCACGTCTACGCGGGCGACATCCACGACCTGTTCTTCGCGACGAATTTCGTCACGGCCTCGGAACGCCTGTTCCAGCTCGACTTCATGCTCCGGCTGGCCAACGGGCGTCTGGCCGAGATGCTCTCGCAGCTCGTCGTGCATCTCGACCGCTTCTTCCGGACATTCGGGCTGAACCGCGCGGGTCGGAAGATCGCGGCGACGTATGACGACCTCTCGCTCGAGATCTTCGACGCGGCGATGCGCGGGGCGAACGCCTGGATCGAACGCATGCCCGAGAAGCCGATCGAATACGAGGTGCTCGGGCTCGACCCGTCGCCGTTCCCGACCGGCATGGACGGCGCCGCGTACGCGACGGCGTTCTCCGCGTTCATGTCCTGGACCCTCTCGAACAACTGGGACAACGAACTGCTCCGGTGGGTCATCGCCGAACGGCTCGGATTCGAAGCGATGCAGTCGCTGTTCCCCGACGTGGAGACCCAACCCGCGGTCGTCACCGCCGGCAAGCACGATCACGCGCGGGACGCGGCGCTCGCCCTGCTGAGGACCGCGCCCAAGCCGGCGTCGATGCAGGGCTCGAACAACTGGGTGGTCGCCGGCTCCAGGACGAAGACGGGCAAGCCGCTCCTGGCGAACGACCCGCACATCAGGGCCCAGATGCCGGCCATCTGGTTCGAGGTGCATCTGAACGCGCCGGGGATCGACGTGGCCGGCGTGACGTTCCCGCTGGCCGCCGGCGTCGTGATCGGCCACAGCGACCGGATCGGATGGGGCTTCACCAACGTGGGAGGCGACACCCAGGACCTGTACCTGGAGCGGCTGAACCAGGATCGGACCGCGGCCTGGTACGACGGCCGGTGGGAGCCGATCACCGTCCATCGGGAGGAGATCGAGGTCCGCGGCCATGACCAGCCCGTGATCCTCGACGTCCCGGAGACGCGCCATGGGCCGGTCCTGGACTCCTACCTCGTCGGGGTCGCACAGCCCGAAGAGGTGCCGTTCGACTTCGAGGAGACGTTCGCGCTCCGGTGGACCGGCCACGAGATGGCCGCGTCGCCGCGCGCGATGTTCGACATGGCCACGGCGCGGACCATGGAGGAGTTTCGCGAGGCGCTCCGCGGCTGGCACTGCCCTGGGCAGAACGTCGTGTACGCCGACGTCGACGGCAACATCGGTTACCAGTGCACCGGCGTATATCCGGTGCGTCGCCGCGGGGACGGAACCATCCCCGTCCCCGGCTGGCTGCCGGAGTTCGAGTGGGACGGCTCCATCCCGTACGAGGAACTGCCCTGGTGCGTGAACCCCGACGAGGGTTTCCTGGCCACGGCGAATCAGAAGATCCACGACGACGCCTACCCGCACCTGATCGGGAAGGACTTCCTGCCGCCGCACCGCGCGCGAAGGATCGGCGAGATGCTCACGGCCGAGCCGGTGCATTCGAAGGAGACCTTCGCCCGGATGCACTCGGACACGGTCTCGCTCGTGGCGCGGCAGATCGTTCCGCACCTGCTGGAGGTCGAACCGGCCGACGACCGTCAGAAGCAGGCGCTGGCCTACCTGCGCGACTGGGACTGCTCGCTCGGCGCCGACAGCGTGGCCGCCGCCATCTACCAGGTCTGGTGCATTCGCCTGGCCGAAGAGATGCTGCTTCCGCGGCTGGGACGGCAGCTCTTCGAGCACTACTACTCCAGGCGGCAGTGGACGGTGGCGTTCCAGTACCAGGTGCTGCCGTCGCTGCTCGAGTTCCCCACGGCCATGTGGTTCGGCTCGGATGGACGGGAGGCGCGCGATCGCGTCGCCCGCGAGGCTCTGGTCAAGGCGCTCGACGAGCTGACCGCGCGGCGCGGAGAGGACATGGACGCGTGGACGTGGGGCTCGATCCACCGGGTCCGGTTCGCCGGACAGCTGGCGATGATCCCCGATCTGGCGGAGCTGTTCACGGCCGGCGAGGCGCCGTGGGTCGGCGACGAGATGACCGTCTGTCAGGGGATGTTCGAACCCGGCGGCGGCACGTACGACGTGGAGGTCGTCCCGTCCTGGCGCGAGGTCCTCGACCTGGCGGACTGGGACGCGAGCGTCGGGACGCACACCGTCGGGCAGTCTGGGAACGTGGCCAGCCCGCACTTCAACGACCTGTTCGCGCTGTGGTCGAAGGGCGAATACCACCCGCTGCCGTTCACTCGGGCGGCCGTCGAGGCGGCGGCCGAAGGGACCCTTCGACTCGAGCCCTGACCGCTAGGCGCGCTCGAACGATCCGCGGTACCGCTCGATGGCGCCCTTCAGCTTGTGGCGCTCACCGAGCTCGTCCACCAGGTCGTCGTCCCTGGGTTTGCGCCACTCGACCGGCTCGAGGTCGGCGCGCATGGGGACGATCTTCTGCATGGTCCGGATGTAGTCGGCGGCGGCCCTGAGGTTCGCGACCAGTTTCGGCGAACGGTTCGCCGGTCCCTTCGAGAGCGACCTGGCCTCCGCGGCTTCCAGGAGCTCATCCAGCGAGCCGTAGGCATTGACCAGCGCGATCGCCGTCTTCTCCCCGACGCCGGGGACACCAGGCAGCGAGTCCGACGGATCGCCGCGGAGGATCGCCATGTCCCCGTAGCGGGAGGGCGGCACGCCGTACTTCTCGAGGACGGTTGCCTCGTCGTACTCGACCGTCTTGCGCACGCCGGCGCCGATGAACAGCACACGGACCTCAGGATCGCGCACCATCTGGATCAGGTCCCGGTCGCCGGTGACCGCGTCGACCCGATCGCCGGAGCCGGGCGTGGCGCGAGCCGCGATGGCCGCGATGGCGTCCTCGGCCTCCCAGTCGGTCGTTTCGGCCTGCGCCTCGCCGAGCGCGTCGAGCACCTCTCGAAGCATGTCGAACTGCTGCGGCAGGTCGGGCGGATCCGGTAGGCGCTTCGACTTGTACCCGCCGTAGAGCGCCACGCGGGCGGCCGGACGCCAGTCGTGGTCGTAGACATGGACGGTCTCGTCGGGCCGATAGCGGCCGATCAGGTAGCCCGTCATGTCCAGATAGCCGTGGACGGCGTTGATCGAGCGCCCGTCGTCGTCCCTCATGGACGGCGGGAGCGCGAAGAACCCCCGATACATCAGGCTCGAGACGTCGAACAGCATCCGGTAGGTCATGGGTCAGCCGATGTTCGCATACAGCCGCGCACGGCCGCGCACGGCCCGCACGGCCGTCGCGGGCACGCGCTGGTAGCATCCGGAGACGAATGCCCAGGTCCAAGTCGAAGCGAAGCCGCTACCGTCCTCCGCCACGGAAGAAGCGCAAGCCCAGCCCGAAGTGGTTCGGCGCGCTGATCCTGGTGTGCTTCATCGGTGGCGTGACGGTCATCATCCTCAACTATCTGGGTGTGATGCCGGGTGGGACGAAGGGTTGGTACCTGATCGGGGGGCTGGTTTCGATCGCGGTCGGGTTCATCCTGGCCACCCAGTGGTATTGACGCGTCCCGCCTGAGGGCCTGCCGTCGATGCCGGTCTACGAATACCGCTGCCGGGCGTGCGGCCATTCGTTCGATGCCCTCCAGCCCATGGGCGCGGGCCCGCCGGGCCCCTGTCCCGAGTGCGGCGGCGAGCTGCGGCGTGTCTACGGGCGCGTGGCCGTGCGGTTCGGCGGATGGGGCTTCGCCGCAACCGATTCGCTCCTGCCCGAGGAGCGCCGTTCCCGCAAGGACTACAAGACGCTGAGGTCGAAGGCCGACGAGATCGCGGACGGTTGAACCGTCAGGGGGCACCATGCACGAGACCGACGCGGATATCGCCTGGCTCCAGGACATGCTCGACCGCAGCTACGAATCTGCCGGCGAGCACCTGCGGAGCATCACCACCCCCGAACGCCGCATTCCGGCGGACGAGCTCGGCAGCATTCTCGGCGGGATGGTGCTCCTGAATCTGGCGACGGTGACCGCGACGGGCGAGCCCCGCGTCGGTCCCGTCGACGGGCTGTTCTTCCGAGGACGATTCCATTTCAGTTCCTCGCTGACGTCGGTTCGATACCGGCATCTCGTGGCACGGCCACAGGTCAGCGCCAGTCACACGCGCGGCGAGGAGCTGTCGATCGTCGTCCATGGCACCGCACATCTGTTCTCGTTCAAGGACCCGGCCGAATCGGCGTTCCGGGACTACGCGAACGAGGTGTACCTCCCCAGGTACGGCGATATGTGGACCGAGATGACCGACTCAGGGGACGTCTTCAGTGCGCGGATCGAGCCCAGGCGGATGTTCACGTTCAGGATGGCGTCCGGGTAGCTGTTCAGGGGCTGGAACGCGGGCGACGTACGACCGTCATCCGCACGGCGCGATCGGCGTCGCCTGGCATACGCTGCGCGGACCGGTCTTTCCCGGGGAACGGAGGCAGCCATGTCGCACGAGCCGAACGGCGGCGGCGAGAACGGCGACGGTGGCCCGTCGCACACCGCGCAGGAGCAGCAGTACCAGCTGCTCGGGTTCATCCAGATCGACAGCTTCGCGGCGAACCCTCCCAGCGTGAAGCCGTTCCAACCGTCGACGATCTCGTGGAGCGTCCGGGTCCCGCAGACGCTGCACGTGCCGGTGTCGATCCTCGTCGCCGGCCAGAAGAGCACCGGGTCGACGGGCAGCGTCACCGTGACGCCGTTCGCGAGCACCGAGTACGGGATGACCGCGGAGACGCTGATCATCTCGCGCGTCATCGGTGCGTTGACCGTCGTGGTCGACGATTCCGAGTGCAAGTCGGCGACGATCCGAGCCGACGACATCGTGCTGGTCATCGAAGGCGCCGTCCGGGAGGCGCTCGGCGGTTCGAGCGACTTCTCCCTCAGCGGCGACGGCGTCCAGGTCACGGTGAATCCCGGCGTCATCTCGACCCACATCTCCCTGAGCATCAACGTGCCGGACTGGTTCGACCCGACGATGAACATCTCCGCCGACATCCACGTCGGCCCCGGTGGGGTCGTCCCGAACCTCTCGCTGGCCGTCCAGACCGGAAGCGTGGACGTCAACATCGACCAGGCGTGGTACTCGGAGGCGCTCAGCCTCGGGGCCTCTGCCGGCATCGCGGCCATCGTCGAGAAGGTGTCCCAGATCTTCCTCGCCGAGATCGTGGACGCACAGGTCACGCCGTTGATCGCCTCGGGGATACAGGACCGGATCGATGGACTGCTGAAGGATTCGCACGACGCGGACCCGGCGCACCGGACGTTCGTCCTCACATCGCTTTCCATGGGGACCGACGGGGTGACGTTCGCCGCGTGCCCGCTGCCCGTGCCGCCCCAGCCGCCGGTGCCCCCGCAGAACGAGCCGGTCAGGCGGATCGAGTAGCCGGCGTAGCGCCTTAGTTGTTCAGGGGGCTGGAACGCGGGCGACGCACGACCGTCATCGGCTCGCCGCAGTGGCGGGGCACCTGGACCTCCCCGAGCCTGGTGACCTGGTATTCGGTCCCGCATTCGGCGCAGACGAAATAGACGTCGAGGTCCTGCACGTCCTCCGGGGTGACCGTCTCCTTCGGCTGCGCGGCTCCCAGCCCGCGGATGAACGACCACCCGACGCCGGCGACCACCAGGAAGATCGCGATCGCCACCGGCCACTGGATCCACCACGCCAGCGCAAGCACGGTTCGAGGGTACGACTCGTACGGGTCAGCGGCGTAGGAAGAGGATCTCGGAACCGATCGGCCGGTAGCCGGCTGCCAGGAAGGCCCTGGTCGACCGCGCGTTGCCGGGCGTGACCTGGGCGAACAGGAGCTCGCCGGCGGGGACGAGCGTTCGCGCCGCCTCCGCCACCGCGCGGCCCATGCCTCCCCCCTGCACGGTGCCGTCGACCTCGATGGACACCTCGAAGCGGCCGGCCAGGCCGCGGCCGATCGACGCGACCGCGCGCCCGTCGGGATCGCCGTATGCCCGCACGTCCGTCCGGTAGCGGGCCGCACGCTCCACGCGCGGGTGGTCCGAACCACCGAGCGACATCAGGTCGATCGGAGCCGGGCCCGTCATGGCGACGGCCACGAAGACCGCGTCGAGCATGCCGGGATCCGCGTGGATCCGTTCGCCGAGCCAGGCGAGGAACCGAACATCCATGGCGGCGCCGATGTCGTCCGTGGGCAGGTGCGCGCGCACCTCGTCCGCAGCAACCGGCGCGGCCACCACGTGGTGCGCCGTGAACCCGAGAACCGCGTCGCAGCGTCCACCGGGTGCGGCCAGTACCTCGGTGACGCCGTCGGCAGGAGGGAACCGACCGGCTGCCGCGCCCCGCAGGAGCGCGAGCAACGGCTCCGGCTCCCTACGGGCGGTTGCCGTTCGGCTCAACCCCCTTTGACGCGGAAGGCGGACAGCGTCCCACCCGTCTCCACGAACAACGTCCCGTCGACGATGGCGAGAGAGCCGCGACCACCGACGTTCACTATGACCTGGATCGAACGGCCGGTGTCGGCTCGGAGCACCGCCAGGTGACCCGCCGAGTCCACGGCGAAGACCAACCCGCCCCCAAGGATCGGCGGACGCTCGAACGTCGAGCCGTCGACGGTGGTGTGCCACTGCTCGTGGCCGGTCGCGGCGTCGAGCGCCGTGACGGTGCCGGTCGGGCCCGAGAGAACGGCCACCCGGTGCCGGTTGACGGCGAGCGACGTGGCCCCGATGTCGCCGGTGTGCCACAGCGGTGCGCCGGTCGAGGCGGCGAAGGCCATGACCGCGCCGTCCACGATGACGTAGACCGCGTCCCGCAGCACCACCGGATCGGGCAGCGACGGCTTCGCAGTGGAAACGGACCAGTCGATCGTCCCCGTCGCGGCGTCCAACGCGTACAGCTTCGCGAACCCCGTCACGAACAGTCGGCCGCCCGCAACGGCCGGGATCTGTGTCGAGGCGTCGGAGAACGGGAGGCTCCAGCGCACGGCGCCGGTCCGGGCATCCAGCGCGTAGATCGTCGTGAGGCCCGAGGAGACCTCGAACACGAGGCCGGCACCGATCACGGGCGGCGCGTCGATCTCCTGCTCCACCGGCGTCGACCAGCGGAGTGCCCCGGTCGCCGTGCTCAGCGCCAGGAGCGTGTTCGGCTGCGCGACGTACAGGGTCGAGCCGGAGACGGATGCGAGCCCGGAGAGGCCGTTGCCGGACCGCCACCGCTGCGTGCCGGTCATGGCGTCGTTGGCGTCCAGCGTGGTCGGCACGTTCGGGATATGGAACAGCAGCCCATGGGCTTCGACCGGGACGAAGCTCTCGGAGAAGGTGGACCAGGCCAGTTGCAGCTGGCCGACGTTCGAGGCGTTGATGCCCGTCTCGCCGCGGGCCCACCCGGAGTGCCCCGCGTCGCCCTGGTACTGCGGCCAGGAGTGCCGCGGGATCGCACGGGTCTCGGCGGCCCGGGCCGCGGACGGAGCGACCGTGGTTGCCGAAGCGAGGGCCGCGAGCACCGCCGCAGCCGTCAGGACGCGTCTGATCGCATGCCTGATCACGGGCTCCCTCCCGACCGGTGCGACGACGCGGCGCGCTCCGGATCCCGGTCCGTGGCCTCGCCGGCGAACATGCCGCCGGCGCTCGAAAAGCCGAGTGGCCGGCGCCCCTGGCGCCG
>JBEDUK010000013.1:0-76698 GCA_040414485.1 Actinomycetota bacterium | reverse complement strand
TCGCGGCGGTCGCCTCCTAAGGACCCCGGGAAACGGATCATCAGGTCCGCTTCACCGACCGGCGACAGGCCCCCGGCGAACGAGCCGAGGGCCTGTCGCCATTTCGTCGTTCATTCGTCCGGACCACTGCCCCGGCCCGGCCGGGTCCATCGGACCTGTCAGCGCCCCCGGTCGAGCCCTACGGTGCCCTCGAGCGAACGGCCCGAAACTGCTGAGAGGCGGTGCTGCGATGGACGCCACACTCGAGAGGATCGATCTGAAGGCCGACCTTCACCGCTTCTACTTCCCCACCCGCCGGCCTGAGATGGTCGACGTGCCCCCGCTTCGATACCTGGCCATCGACGGCCAGGGACCACCCGGCGAAGGGACCGCGTTCGAGGACGCCATCCGCGCGCTGTATCCCATCGCATACACGGTCAAGTTCACCGAGCGGCGCATGGCCGGGAAGGACTTTCCCGTGATGCCCCTGGAAGCGCTCTGGTACACGGAGGCGGACGGGACGTTCGACCATCGTTCCGGAAAACCCTGGCGATGGACGGCCATGATCCTCATGCCGGACCTCATCTCGGCGGACATGGTGGACCGGATTGCCGCCGACATCGCCGCGACGAAGGCGCTGCCGATCGCCCTCGAGGCGCGGCTTCACGAGGTCCGTGAAGGGCGGAGCGCCCAGGTGCTGCACGTGGGGCCCTGGTCGGAGGAGACGTCGACGATCGAGGCGTTACACGCGTTCATCCGCGAACGGGGCCTGCACCCGGCGGGCGCGCACCACGAGATCTACCTCAGCGATCCCCGCCGGACCGCACCAGAGCGGCTGAGGACGGTGATCCGCCAGCCGGCCCTCTGATCGCAACTCCGGCGGCAGGATCGGTCCAACGGCCCTCGACGGGCGGGGCAAACGGCGCTTCGGGCAGCAGCCGTGGACCTTAGGTTCGCTTCGAGGACAAGGAGACGTGCGATGGATACGACAACCGAAGGGACGCCGACCGGACGCGCGCCCGACGCGGACTCCGGCGCGGACGTGGTTCGATTCCTGCGCGAGCGGCGCGAGGGCATCGTCGCCGAGGCGGTCGCGTCGATGGGACGTGCGCATCTGCCCCACTATCGGACCGCCGGCGACGTTGCGAGGAAGGTCAGCGCTCTGTTCGACCTCCTGGTCGGCTGCCTCGCGGAGCGCGACCTCGGTCCGATGGTCGCGTACTCGCGGCGGGTGGCCGACGAACGGTACGAGGCCGGCTTCGACCTGTCCGAGGTTCAGAGGGCATTCAACGTGCTCGAGGAATCCACCTGGCGCGCGATCCTCGATGCAATCGATCCGCAGGACTTCGCCACGACCATCGGGCTGGTGACGACGGTCCTCGGCGCCGGCAAGGACGCACTCGCGCGGGAGTACGTGTCGGCGGCCACCAAGACCCACGCGCCGTCCTTGAACCTCACCCGACTCTTCGACGGCACCGAAGGCGTCTAGAGCAACCCGGGCCGCGATTCTGCACGTACCCGTCCGTCGAGACAGGTCTCACGCCGCGGCGACAAGCTTGATCTCGCCTCCCAGCCTGGAGACCTCCTCGATCAGGTTCGACGCGACCGTCTTCGCATCGCCGAACAGCATCAGCGTGTTCTCGCCGTAGAACAGCTCGTTCTCGATGCCGGCGAATCCCGCCCGCATCGACCGCTTGATCACGATGACGCAGCGCGCGCGGTCGGCATCCAGGATCGGCATCCCATAGATCGGGCTCGCCGTGTCGTGCCGTGCCGCCGGGTTCACGACGTCGTTCGCGCCGACCACGACCGCGACATCGACCTGCGGGAAGTCCGGATTGATGTCGTCCATGTCGGACAACTGGTCGTACGGAACGTTCGCCTCGGCGAGCAGCACGTTCATGTGTCCCGGCATCCGGCCGGCCACCGGATGGATCGCGAAGCGGACGTTGACGCCGTGCTTGCCGAGGAGATCCGCCAGTTCGGCCACCTTGTGCTGAGCCTGCGCGGCCGCCATCCCGTACCCGGGGATGAACACCACGGATGACGACGCGTCGAGCAACATGGCCGCCTCGTCGGCGGTCGTCGGGGTCACCGAGCGCTGCGACGCCGGGGCCGCCGCCTGGTCGTTCGCCTGCCCGAACGCGCCGAACAGGACGTTCGTGAACGAACGGTTCATCGCCCGGCACATGATCACGGACAGCAGGAGCCCTGACGCGCCGTTCAGGGCGCCGGCCACGATCAGCAGCGGGTTCCGGAGCACGAACCCCATCGCGGCGCCGGCCAGCCCGGCGTAGGAGTTCATCAGCGAGATGACCGTCGGCATGTCCGACCCGCCGATCGGGACGATCAGCATGACGCCGAACGCGAGCGCGAGCGCGGCCATGACGGCGAACGCCACGGCTCCGCCCGGGCTCACCGCGAGCCACACCCCGATGCCGAGCGCCAGCGCCAGCACACCGAGGTTCACGACGTTCTGACCTTTGTAGACCAGCGGGCGTTCGGGCAGAACCCCCTGCAGCTTGCCGAAGGCCATGAGCGAGCCCGTGAACGTCAGGTACCCGAGCAGGACCTCGATCCCGATCACGGTCATGGTGAACGCCGAGATCCGAGGTTGGCGCAGGTAGTACTCGACGGTCCCCACCAACGCCGCCGCCAGCGCGCCGAACGCGTGCGACAGCGCGATCATCTGCGGCACCGCGGTCATGGGCGTCAGCCGCGCAATCGGGATTCCGATCGCGGTCCCCACCGCCGCCGCGAGCAGGATCCATTCGAACGACACGACGTCGGCCTTGACCAGTGTGCCGACGACCGCGAGCAGCATCCCGACCTCGGCCACCAGCACGCCGCGGCGCGCGGTGCGCGGGTCGGTCAGCCAGCCGAGCCCGAGGACGAACGCCGCCGCCGCGCCCAGGTACATCAGCGTCGTGAAGGTCGCCGTCCCGCGCCCGGCGCCGCCGGTCCACGCGGACCGGACGGCCCAGATCGCTACCAGCGAGGCGGCGCCGGCGGCCGGCACCAGGAACCTCTTCGACACCGTCTGCGCCGTCGGCGTGGCCTTCTCCGCTCCGGCGACATCGGTGCCAGCCTCCGCCGCGGAAGGATCGCGACGCCTGAACATGCGCAGCATGCGGTCGGTGATGAGGAACCCGCCAACGACGTTGATCGTCGAGGTCATCACCGCCACGGCCCCCAACGCGACCGCCCAACCGGGATGATCGGCGCCCGCGACGACCAGCGATCCCACGAGGGCCACGCCGGAGATCGCGTTCGTCAGCGCCATCAGCGGCGTATGCAGCAGTTTCGGCACGCGCCGGATCAGTTCGAATCCAAGGAAGGTCGCCAACACCAGGACGTACAGCCCCGCCTCGATCGACGCGGACATCACGCCGCCCTCCCCTCGTGCTCCTCGAACATGCTCACGACCCGCTTGTTCACGACGGCGCCGGCGCGGCAGACGAGCGTCTGCGTGGCGATCGGATCCTCCGAGTCGACCGTCAGGACCCCTTCTCTCACCACATGCAGGACGAACGCCGACACGTTCTTGGCGAACAGCTGGCTGGCGGTCGCCGGAGTCGCCGAAGCCAGGTTGGTCGGGCCGAGGACGAGCACGCCCTCATCCGTGAGCACCTCCTCGTCGGGCTCCGTGACCTCGCAGTTCCCGCCCTTCTCCGCCGCGAGGTCGACGACCACGGACCCGCGGCCCATCGATCGGACCGCGTCCGCGGTCACGAGGACCGGCGCCGGGCGGCCGACCAGGAGGGCCGTGCAGACCACCAGGTCCGCCTTCGACACGACCCGACCCAGGAGTTCGCGCTGCCGGCGGTAGAACGATTCGCCGAGCGCCTTCGCGTAGCCGCTGGCGTCCTCGGCGTCGCCGGGGTTGAGAGGCAGCTCGACGAACCGCGCGCCCAGGCTCTCCACGTCCTCAGCCGCCGCCTGCCTGACGTCGTAGGCCTCGACCACGGCGCCGAGGCGCCGGGCGGTGGCGATCGCCTGGAGCCCTGCCACGCCCGCGCCGACGACGAGCGTGCGGGACGGCGGCACCGTCCCGGCGGCGGTGGTCATCATCGGCAGCATCTTCGCCAGCCTGGCCGAACCGACCAGGACCGCCGCGTACCCGGCGACCGTGGCCTGCGAGCTCAACACGTCCATCGACTGCGCGCGGGTGATCCGGGGGAGCAGTTCCAGGCCGAAGACCGTTGCGCCCGAGGCCGCCATCCCGGTCGCCAGATGCGTCGCATCCAGCGCCCCTGACAGGCCCACGGCGATCTGACCGGGCCGAAGCGTCGGGCGCTCGTCCGGCCCGGCCACCCTGATCTGGGCGAGCAGGTCGCTTCGTTCGAAGACCTCGTCGCGTCCGGCCAGGGTCGCTCCGCGGTCTCTGTACGCGTCGTCGAGGAAGCCCGCCGCGGCACCCGCGCCGCGTTCGACGATCACCCCCAGCCCGGCCTTCTCGTAGACGGGCACCATCGCCGGCGTCACTGCGACGCGGCGCTCTCCGGCTCTCGCCGCTCGCGGAACGCCGACCGTCCGGATCGTCCCGCCGTCGTGGATGTCCATGTCGAACCTCCGTAGGCAGACACCTCTTGAATCAACGCACCGAGACTCGTGCGCCCGTGCGTTCGCCGTCAGGCACTTCGGGCCCGCGTCCTCGGGCCATCCGGCCCGGCTTGCGGTGGGCCATCGGACCCAAGGCGGCCGTTCACCGGGGCCATAACGTCACCGGCAGAGGCTGGAGAGAGGTTGGAACCATGGCCGTCATCGATCGCGAGACGCGCACCGCCGTGGACGCGTGCGTGGATGGGAACGAAGCCGTCGCAGCAGTTGCCCATCGCCTGTCGGAGGTGATCGCCATCTATCCGATCACCCCGGCGTCGGTGATGGGTGAACTTGCCGACGCATGGAGCGCCGCCGGACGGCAGAACCTCTGGGGCCAGGTCCCCGAGGTGGTCGAGATGCAGTCGGAAGCCGGCGCGGCCGGCGTGCTCCATGGAGCGGTGATGCGCGGCGCGCTGGCGACGACGTTCACCGCGTCGCAGGGCCTGCTTCTCATGATCCCGAACATGTTCAAGATCGCCGGGGAACTGACCCCGGCGGTCATCCACGTCGCGGCGCGAACCGTCGCCACCCACGCCCTGTCGATCTTCGGCGACCAGTCGGACGTCATGGCGGTGCGACCGACCGGGTGGGCGATGCTGTGCTCCTCGACCGTCCAGGAGGCACAGGACCTGGCGGCGGTTTCGCACGCGACAACCCTTGCCACGCGCGTCCCGTTCCTGCACTTCTTCGACGGCTTCCGCACCTCGCACGAGATCGACCGCATCCGGCCGCTGTCCGACGAGGACCTGCTGGCGCTGATCGACCTGGAGGCCGTCCGCGCGCACCGGTCACGAGGCCTCACCCCGGACCGGCCGGTGCTGCGCGGCTCGGCCCAGAACCCCGACGTGTTCTTCCAGGCGCGCGAGGCCTGCAACCCGTTCTACGTAGCCGTGCCGGACGCGGTCCAGGCATCGATGGACTCCCTGGCCGCACAGACCGGCCGCCGGTACCACCTGATCGACTACACCGGCGCGCCGGACGCCGAGCGCGTGATGGTGCTGATGGGCTCGGGCGCCGGCGCAGCCGGGGAGGCGGTCGAGGCACTGAACGCCTCCGGGGAACGCGTCGGGCTGCTCACCATCCGCCTGTTCCGGCCGTTCCCGACGGCGGCGCTCTTCGACGCGCTGCCGGCGAGCGTCCGGTCCGTGGCGGTGCTCGATCGAACGAAGGAGCCGGGCGCGCAGGGCGAGCCGCTCCTCCAGGACGTCGTGACGGCGTTCGCGGAGCGGTCGATGAGCGACGGGGTGCCCATGCCCCTGGTGATCGGCGGACGGTACGGGCTCTCGTCGAAGGAGTTCACCCCGGCGATGGTCGCCGCCGTATTCGGCGAGCTGGCAGCCCCGGAGCCGAAGCGCCGGTTCACGGTGGGCATCGTCGACGACGTCACGCACACGAGCCTCACGGTCGATCCCTCGTTCTCGACCGACCGCGCCGACGTTCGCGCGGTGTTCTTCGGACTGGGCAGCGACGGGACGGTCGGCGCGAACAAGAACAGCGCGAAGATTGTCGGCGAGGAGACCGGCCTGTTCGTGCAGGGGTACTTCGTCTACGACTCGAAGAAGTCAGGTAGCCTTACCACTTCGCACCTGCGCTTCTCGCGCGAGCCGATCCGCTCGACGTACCTGATCTCGCGGGCGAACTTCGTGGCGTGCCATCACCTCGGCCTGCTGGACCGGGTGGACGTCCTGGGTCTGGCCGAGCCGGGCGCGACCTTCCTGCTGAACAGCCCGTACGGGCCGGATGAGGTGTGGGAACGGCTCCCGGCCGAGGTTCAGCGGACGATCATCGACAAGGGGCTCGACCTGTGGGTGATCGACGCAGGCAGCGTCGCCCGCGAGGCCGGCTTGGCCGGACGGATCAACACCGTGATGCAGCCGTGCTTCTTCGCGCTGGCAGACGTGCTTCCCCGCGACGACGCGATGGCCGCGATCCGGCGTTCGATCGAGAAGACGTACGGGCGCCGCGGCGAGACGGTCGTGCAGCGCAACCTCGCCGCCGTCGATGCGGCGCTGGAGGCGCTGCAGCGGGTCCGCGTCCCAGGCGAGGCGTCGGCCGCAGCGCCGTCGCGACGAGCCGTCGTCTGGCAGGAGGCCCCCGACTTCGTGCAGCGGGTGACGGCCCGGATGCTGGCGGGCCAGGGCGACCTGCTCCCGGTCAGCGCCCTGCCCGTCGACGGGACGTTCCCCACCGGGACCGCCCGATGGGAGAAGCGGGCGATCGGGGAGGAGATCCCCGTGTGGGATCCCTCGATCTGCATCGACTGCGGCAAGTGCGCGATCGTCTGTCCGCACGCGGCTGTCCGCATGAAGGTCTTCGACGCCGCGTCGCTCGACGGGGCGCCGGAGGGGTTCCGTTCGAAGCCGTTCGGTGCGCACGCGCGCGGCGCCGACGGCGGCACCGGACCGCTGCTGTCGATCCAGGTCGCCCCCGACGACTGCACCGGATGCGGCGTCTGCGTGGACGTGTGCCCCGCACGAAGCAAGGAGGAGATCAAGCACAAGGCGCTGAACATGGCGCCGGCCGAACCCCTCCGCGCCGCCGAGCGCGACGCGTTCGAGTTCTTCCTGTCGATCCCCGATCCACCGGCCGGATTCATGGAGCCCGACACGGTCAAGGGCTCCCAGATCCGGCCGCCGCTGTTCGAGTTCTCGGGCGCGTGCGCCGGGTGCGGGGAGACGCCGTACCTCAAGCTGCTCACCCAGCTCTTCGGCGACCGGTTGATCGTGGCGAACGCGACCGGCTGCTCGTCGATCTACGGCGGGAACCTGCCGACGACACCATGGTCGGCGCGGGCCTCGGACGGGCGCGGTCCCGCGTGGGCGAACTCGCTGTTCGAGGACAACGCCGAATTCGGCCTGGGCATGCGGCTGGCGCTCGACCGGCAGAACGCGCACGCGCGGCACCTGCTGGAGTCGCTGTCCGCGGATGTGGGCGAGCCGCTGGCGAACAGCATCCTGAACGCGACGCAGTCGACAGACGATGAAGTGGCACTCCAGCGAGACCGAGTCACCTCTCTCAAGCACCGCCTCGCGTCGTTGAACGGTTCAACTTCCTCGGCGGCAGAGGACCTCGCCGGGCTGGCGGACGACCTCGTGCGTCGAAGCGTCTGGATCGTCGGCGGCGACGGCTGGGCGTACGACATCGGGTCGGCCGGCCTCGATCACGTCCTGGCGAGCGGCCGCAACGTGAACGTCCTGGTCCTCGACACCGAGGTGTATTCGAACACCGGCGGCCAGGCGTCGAAGTCCACGCCGCGCGGCGCCCTGGCGAAGTTCGCGGCGCGCGGCAAGCCGACGGAGAAGAAGGAGCTCGGGCTGATCGCGACCACCTACGGCAACGTCTATGTCGCGCAGATCGCGTTGGGCGCCAACGACATGCAGGCGGTGCGGGCGCTGCTCGAGGCCGAGGCGTGGGACGGTCCGTCGCTGGTGATCGCGTATTCGACGTGCATCGCGCACGGGATCGACATGGCGACGTCCATGACGCACCAGAAGGACGCGGTCCGAAGCGGCTATTGGCCGCTGTTCCGGTTCAACCCGGGCGCGGGCGAGCACGAGCATCCGTTCCACCTGGACGCGAAGCCACCGTCGATACCGCTGGAGGAGTTCACCTCGCGCGAGGCGCGGTTCTGGATGCTCGCGAGGAGCGACCCCGCAGGCCATCGGCGGCTGATGGACCTCGCGGAAGAGGATGTGCGCGAGCGACGCCGCTTCCAGGAGCAACTGGTCGGCGTCGAACGCACCGCGCCGGCGTTGCCGGCGGTCGAGCCGGATGAGGAGGTGTCATCGTGACGGACCTTTCGACCACATACCTCGGTCTCCCGCTCCGATCGCCGCTGGTGGCGTCCGCCTCGCCGCTGACGGGGTCGCTCCCATCCCTCCGGCGCCTGGACGACGCGGGCGTCGCCGCGGTCGTGCTGCCGTCGCTGTTCGAGGAGCAGATCACCCACGCCGAGCTCCACCTGGACCGGGTGATCGAAACCGGCGCCGAATGCTTCGCGGAGGCGCTGTCCTACTTCCCGGAGCTCGAGGACTACAACACCGGGCCGGATGACTACCTGCAGCTGGTCGAAGAAGCGAAGGCGTCGCTCTCCGTGCCGGTGATCGCGAGCCTCAACGGCGTGTCCGACGGCTGGTGGGTCCGGTACGCGCGCCGCCTGCAGGAGGCCGGCGCCGACGCGCTCGAATTGAACGTGTACTACGTGGCGGCCGACACCCGGCAGTCGGGAGACGACGTCGAACGCCAGTACCTCGATCTCATCGAGGCGGTCAGAGACTCCGTCACCGTCCCGCTCGCCGTGAAGGTGGGGCCGTTCTTCAGCTCCATCGGGCACATGGCCCGGCGCATGGTGGCGGCCGGCGCCGACGGGCTGGTGCTGTTCAACAGGTTCTATCAGCCGGACCTTGACCTGGAGGAATTTCACGTCGTCCGCCACCTGACGCTGTCCAATTCCAACGAATTACGACTCCCGCTTCGTTGGATCGGGATCCTGCACGGACGGGTGGACGCATATCTGGCGGCGACGACCGGTGTGCACACCGCGGAGGACGTGGTTCGCGTCCTGATGGTCGGCGCCGATGTGGCCATGATGACGTCGGCGCTCCTCCGGCACGGTCCCGAGCACGTCGCTCGTGTGGAAGAGGCGCTCCGCGAATGGATGCTCGTGCATGAGTACGAATCCGTGTCACAGCTCCGGGGCTCCATGAGCCAGCGTTCGCTTCCCGACCCGGCGGCGTTCGAGCGGGCGAACTACATGAAGACCATCGCGGGCTACGCGAGTCGCTCCCGGCATTGAACGAAACGGGTTCGGCATCCACCGACACGGCACTCCGGGTCCTCCCGATGCCGGAGCGCTCGATCCCGGAGCGGCCCAGCGCGTAGTCTCGAGCCGTCGATGGTGGGACGCGCGGACCCGGGCGTTGCATGGCTCCTTTCGTCGAACGACCCGTCGGTACAGTTCCTGACCCGGGTCGACGTTCTCGGCCAGTCGGATTCCTCGGCGTCCGTGCGAGGCGTCCGCCGAGCGATCATCGGAGGACCCAGGGTGCAGGCGCTGCTGGAAGGCCAGCAGGCCGACGGTGGATTCGGATGCCATCCCTACCGGAAGTGGACCGGGGCGCACTGGCGACTCGTATCGCTGATAGAACTCGGGCTTCCCGCGCGGGATCCACGAGGGCTCGCGGCAGCCGAGCAGGTCCTCGTTTGGCTGGGCGGCGACGACTGCCGAAGTCACATCAAGGCGCTCGACGGTCGTGTGCGGGTCCACGCTTCGATGGAGGGAAACGCGCTCGCCGTCTGCTGCAGAATTGGGATGGCCCGCGATCCTCGCGTCCAGCGGATGGCGCGGGACCTGATCGAGTGGCAATGGCCGGACGGGGGCTGGAACTGCGACCTTCGACCGGCGGCCAGCCATTCGTCGTTTCACGAGAGCCTCTCTCCGATGTGGGGCCTGACCGAATTCGCGCTCGCGACGAACGATGAACTGGCGCGCACAGCTGCCGGACGGGCCGGCGAGTTGCTCCTTCGGCACCACATCTTCAAGTCGCACCGGACCGGGGAAGTTGGCAATCCTGCGTGGCTGCGCCTCAGGTATCCGGCCTACTGGCACTACGACGTCATGCAGGCGCTGCTGAAACTGATCCCGTTGGGCCTCATCACGGATCCGCGCGCGGCGGATGCCCTCGATCTCGTCGAACGCAAGCGTCGCGCCGACGGCACCTGGGCGGTCGACGGCACCTACTGGCGGCGCGGTGCGGCCGGGTCCGGCATCGACGTCGCCGACTGGGGCAGCGCCGGCCCGAACGAGATGCTCACCCTGAACGCACTGCGCGTCCTCACCGCAGCCGGCCGTCTGGAGCGGCGCCCGGCGGACAGGTTCGGTCGTTCGGGCTGAATGGATCCCGTGCGGGGCCGGAGGAGTCGAGCGGTCTGCAGGATCCCTCGTTCCCAGGACGTCATGATCCCGGCGGGACGGGGCCGAACGTCCCTGCGGAAGAAGCGCCTCCACGCGATGATCAGTCACGCACCCAACGCAGCGAGAAGGAGGCGCCCATGGACGCCAGCGTCGGCGATCGCATCATCGTGGAGTCGGAAGGGGTGGGTCAGACGCCGCGTGAGGGCGACGTCGTCGAAATCATCGAACATCCGACTGGCATCCAGTACCGCGTGCGCTGGTCGGACGGGCACGAGTCCGTCTATTTCCCGAGCGCAGGCGCGGCGAAGGTCCTCCGGAGGCAACCGGTCAACCACTGAGACAAGCTCGTCGGCCGGGCTGGATCGTCAGCGGTGTGCGCTCAGAATGTGTCCCGCGCGCCGTCGCATGATTGCCTTCCGCGCCTCCTCCGCCGTGAACACGACGGGGACGAACGCGAGCAGATACACCCACCACACCGGGCGGACGGTCCCCGTTCCGAAGAGCCCATGCAGCGCCGGAACGTAGATCAGGGCCGCCGCGAACGCCACCTCGAAGGCGATGCCCCACAGCAGGAACCGGTTCGAGAACAATCCGACGGAGAACGCCGAAACCCGTTCGGTCCGGCACGCGAACGCGTTGCCGATCTGCATGATCACGATCCCCAGGAAGACGATCGTCGACGCCACGGCGCCGGCCTCGGACGTCGGGGGCTGGTGCTCGCCCCAGTGCCACCCCTGCCCGGTCAGGTAGAGGAAGAACGCCGACATCACCACGACCGATGTCATCCCGCCCAGGAATCCGTACCCGCGGGCAAGCGCGCCGCCCGAGAGCAGCCGCTCCGCCCTGCGCCTGGGCGGCCGCGTCATCACGTCCGGCTCCGGGCGCTCGATCCCCAGCGCCAGGGCCGGCAAGGTCTCGGTCCCGAGGTCGATGGCCAGGATCTGCATGACGGTCAGCGGCAGCGGCACCCGGAACAGCGCGTAGAAGATGAACGGGATGGCCTCGGGCGACAGGTGGGCGAAGATGTAGACGATGAACTTCCGCATGTTGTCGAAGATCGCGCGGCCCTCTTCGACGGCGCTGACGATGGTCGCGAAGTTGTCGTCCACCAGGATCATGTCGGCGGCCTCGCGCGCCACGTCGGTGCCTGTCAGACCCATCGCGACGCCGATGTCGGCGCGGCGCAAGGCCGGTGCGTCGTTCACGCCGTCGCCGGTCACCGCCACCACCTGACCCATCTCCTGAAGCGCGCGCACCACGCGGAGCTTGTGCTCGGGCGTCGCCCTGGAGAAGATCAGCTGTGGCGTGCCGAGCACCTCCCGGAGTTCGTCGTCCGAGAGGCGTGCCAGCTCGGCGCTGTCGATGACGCGGACGGCGGCCCCGTCCCCGCTTCGAACGATCCCCACCTCACGGGCGATCGCCTCGGCCGTGAGCCCGTAATCCCCGGTGATCATGATGATCCGGATGCCGGCCGCATGGCACCGCTCGACCGCGTCGGGAACCTCGTCCCTGGGCTGATCCTGCATCGCGACGAGCCCAGCGAACACCAGTTCCTGTTCGACGTCGCCTGGATGCAGCGAGCCCAGGTGAGCTTCCTGCTCTTCGGGAAGGTACCGGTACGCCATGCCGAGCACGCGCATTCCGGCCCGCGCCATCCGGTCGTTCTCCGCCATCGCCATATCGGTGAGCGCCGCCGTTCGCGGCACCTCCTGACCGCCCACGAGCACGAGCGAGCAATGCTCGAGCAACTCCCGCGGCGCACCTTTGACGTACGCGACCAGCAGACCGTCCGACGCAAGCGCCCGATGGATCGTGGACATGCGCTTGCGTTTCGGGTCGAACGCCAGCTCGCGAACGACCGGGCGCAGCCGCAGGTCCTCGTCACGGTCGAGGCCGGCTCTGGTGGCGGCCACGAGGAGCGCGCCCTCGGTCGGGTCGCCGCGGATCTGCCACGCGGCGCCTTCGTCCGACGGGGGCACGAGGCGCGCGGAGCTGCACATGTGGCCGATCCGAAGGATCGGCAGGAAGGGAATCAGGTCCTGACGCGCGGCCGGCGCATCGCACACCCTCACCTCGCCCACCGGTTCGTAGCCCGACCCGGAGATCCGGGCGACGTGCCCAGTCGGCGCCCAAAGCTCCCGGACCGTCATCTGGTTCTTCGTGATCGTCCCGGTCTTGTCCGTGCAGATGACCGTGCACGAACCGAGCGTCTCGACCGACGACAGCCGTTTCACGAGCGCATTGCGCTTCGCCATGCGTTGCACGGCCATCGCCAACGCCAGCGTCATCGTGGGCAACAGGCCCTCGGGCACGTTCGCCAGCACGATCCCGATCGCGAAGATCGCGCCATCCTTCAGGGGCAGCCCCGCGAACACGTACCCGATGACGAAGAACCCGACACCGAGGACGACGGACAGCAGCGCCACCCGCCGCGCGACGCGTCCGACCTCGACCTGCAGGGGGCTCGGGTCCTGTCGCACCTCCTGGGTCAGGCGGGCGATCCGGCCGAACTCGGTGCCCATCCCCGTGGCGGTCACGATCGCGCGGCCGGAGCCGGCCATCACGGTGCTGCCCGCGAATAGCATGTTGTGCGCCTGGATCGAGGTCGCCGGCGGCTCTCGTTCGGCCTCCGCCGTCTTGTGGACCGGATGCGCCTCGCCCGTGAGGCTGGACTCGTCGACCCGCAGGTCCGTCTGGTCGACGAGGCGCGCGTCGGCTGAGACGCGGTCACCCTCAGCCACCACCAACAGGTCGCCGGCGACGAGCGACTCAGCGGGCGCGGGCATGGCGTCGCCGTCCCGCACGACGGTCGCGACCTGCGGAAGGAGGCGCCGAAGCGCCGTCACCGCCCGTTCGGCACGGTACTCCTGCAGCATCCCGAACACCCCGTTCAGCACGATCACCGCGATGATCGCGGCACCGAACTGCGGCGTGCCCGCGACGAACGCCAGCGCGGCTCCGCCCCACAGGAGCAGCGCGAAGAGGTTGACGAACTGCGCGAGGAAACGCCGCGCAAGGCTCGGGCCGCGGATCTCCTGGATCTCGTTCCGGCCGGCGGTCGCGAGCCGCCGCGCCGCCTCGGAACCGGACAGACCCCCCGGTCCAGACCTCAGCGCTCCGTAGACGTCCTCGATCGCGAGCATCCACGGAGGGCCGCCGAGCGTGCTCGTGCCGGACGCCTCGGCCCGGGCCGCCGCACCGGGATCCGCGCGGAGTGTGGACGCACCGCTCATGCGCCGTACCGGATCTCGGGCTCGGCGAAGGTTGCGACAACCGGCCCAACCAGACGTTCGAAGTCGCCGAAGTCGATCGTCAGCGTCTCCGCGTGACTTCCGGCCTGGAAGGTGATGCTGGCCTCGTTCGTCAGCGACTCGTCGACATAGACCGGCATGTCGTAGAGGTTGCCGAACGGCGGCATCGCTCCCGGATCGCAGTCCGGGAACCGCGGGGTGAACTCCTCCTCGTGGGCAAGGCGCACGTCGTGCGTCTTCAGCGCCGCGGCAACCCGGCGCGCGTCGACCCGGCAGGGGGCCGGAAGCACGAGCATGACGAGCGACCCGCCGGCCGAGGCGATCACCACCTTCGCCACGCGGTGAGGCTCCAGGCGTTCGAGGTGGGCGATCTCGCGAGCCGTGAACGCGAACGGGTGCGCGCGCCGGTGATACGTGACGCGGCGCTCGTCCAGGTAGCTGCAAAGCCGGTCCACACCGTTCACCCGCGTCTCCTCGCGGTCCACCCGTCGTGGGGCACGGCGTCAACGTCTTCACCTCTGATCATGAAGCCAGGCAACGACCGGCCGGCACGTTTGAGCCGGGCCGTTCGGCCCACGTCCACCTGGCCCTTCGCCCCCACACGGCCGCCTATTCGCGGACGAGCATCGCGCATGAAGGCCGAAGGGTCGAAGGAGGCGTCGGCGATGCGATTCATCGATCGGGCCGGGTTCGAACGCCTGCTGAACGAACTCAGGGCGCTCGGATTCGATCTGATCGGACCAACCGTCCGGGACGGCGCCATCGTCCTGGATCACATCGGCGGCGCGGCCGATCTCCCGCAGGGCGTCCGCGAGATCCAGGATGCGGGCCGGTACCGGTTGGTCAAGCAACCTGACCATCTGATGTTCGCCTGGGCTCACGGGCCCGACTCGGGGAAGCGGTTCCTGTTCCCGGCTCGCGAGGACCTGGCGACGATCACGAAGACGAACGGGTCGCTGAAGTCCAGGCCCGCGGCACCTCTCGACACCGACCGCCCGCTGGCGTTCATCGGGCTCCGCTCGTGCGACCTCCACGCGATCGCTGTTCAGGACCGGGTCTTCCTGAACGGCGCGGTCGCCGATCCGCACTACGCACGGCGCCGTCGCGATGCCTTCTTCGTCGGCGTCAACTGCGGCTCGCCGGGCGGCACCTGCTTCTGCGCTTCGATGGGGACCGGACCCAGGTGCACCACGGGGTTCGATATCGCGCTGACCGAGCTGGACGAGGACGGGTTCCTGGCGGAGGTCGGCACCGAACGGGGCGAGGAGGTCCTCCACGCGATCGGCACGCGTGCGTCCACGGAAGAGGAGGAGGCCGACGCCGAACGCATCCGTCGCGGCGCCGTCGAGACCATGGGACGCGAACTCCGCACCGACGACATGCCGTCGCTGCTGTACCGCAACCGCGAGCACCCGCGCTGGGCGGAGGTCGCGGAGCGGTGTCTCGCCTGCGGCAACTGCACGTCGGCATGCCCGACCTGCTTCTGCCACGACGTGGTCGACACCTCGGACATCACCGGGGTGACGGCCACGCGCACGCGCGAGTGGGCGTCCTGCTTCTCATCCGAGTTCAGCCACATCGTCGGCATGGACGTCCGGGCCACGCGCGAGGCGCGGTACCGCCAGTGGCTCACGCACAAGTTCGCCGCCTGGATCGACCAGTTCGGCACGTCCGGCTGCGTCGGGTGCGGGCGGTGCATCACCTGGTGCCCCGTGGGGATCGACGTGACCGAGGAGATCGACGCCATTCGGCGCACCGACGGCGCCAGGCAGAAGGAGGAGGTGCCGGCATGACCGCGCCCGCCCTGCTCAGCCGGACCGCTGCCGGATTCACGCCGCCACTCGCGGGAGACGAGACGCTGGACCGCCCCGCCGTGATCCGGCGGGTCGTTCGGGAGACGCCCGACACCCGCACGTTCTGGCTGAGCCTCGCGGATCCCGACGCCCGCGCGGCGTACCGGTTCCTCCCCGGTCAGTTCAACATGCTCTACGTCTTCGGCGTCGGTGAGGTGCCGATCTCGGTCTCGTCCGACCCCGGGCTGCCCACGCGCCTCGCACACACGATCCGATCGACCGGCAGGGTCACGGACGCCATCGGCGCGCTGCGGGTGGGCGACGTCGTCGGCCTGCGCGGGCCGTTCGGCACGCCGTGGCCGATGCAGGCGGCCGAGGGCAGCGACCTCCTGATCGTGGCCGGCGGCCTCGGCCTGGCGCCGGTGCGACCGGCGATCTACGAGGCACTCCGCGAACGTCACGCCTACCGGCGGGTGATCGTGCTGGTCGGTGCCCGCGGACCGGAGCACATGCTGTACCGCGGCCTGCTGGACGCGTGGCACGAGTGGATGCGCTCGCGCCGCATGGAGGTGTCGCTGACGGTCGACGTCGCCGACGACGCATGGCCGTACGGCGAAGGGGTCGTCACGACGCTGTTCGACGGCGCCCGGATCGATCCGGACCGCACGACGGCGTTCGTGTGCGGCCCCGAGATCATGATGAGCTTCGCGATCAGGGGGCTTCTCGCCCGCGACGTCCCACCCGACCGCGTCTACCTCTCGATGGAGCGGAACATGCAGTGCGGCGTGCGCCTGTGCGGGCACTGCCAGTTCGGGCCCACGTTCGTGTGCGCCGACGGCCCGGTGTTCCGCTACGACCGCATCGCCGACCTCCTGGGGGCGCATGCGCTGTGAGCGAGGGCGCGATCTCTGCCAGGGTGGACGCCGCCAGAGCGGCCGCGAACGGTGACCGGGGCGGCTCGAAGAACGCTCCGCCCAAGCCCCGCCTGGCCGTGTTCAAGATGTCGTCCTGCGACGGCTGCCAGCTGCAGCTGCTCGACGCCGAAGAGGCGTTGCTGGCGCTCGCCGGCGCCGTGGACATCGTCCACTTCCGCGAGGCCCGCGGTCTCTCGGAGCCCGGTCCTTACGACGTCGCCCTGGTCGAAGGTTCGGTTTCGACCCCGGCCCAGCTCGAGGAGATCAGGGAGATCCGGCGCCAGTCGACGTTCCTGGTCACGATCGGCGCCTGTGCCACCTCCGGCGGCATCCAGGCCCTCCGCAACGTCGCGGACACCGCGCGGTACATCCGGACGGTGTACGCCTCGCCCGAGTACATCAGCACGCTCGACTCGTCGACGCCCGTGTCGGATCACGTCCGGGTCGACCTGGAACTTCCGGGCTGCCCGATCGATCGCGGCCAGTTGCTCGGCGCGCTGGTGTCGCTGCTCCGGGGCGCCGTTCCACGCCTGTCGACGTCGCCCGTATGCGTCGAGTGCAAGCGGCGCGGGTTCGTTTGCGTGCTCGTGGCGAAGGGCGAACCCTGCATGGGACCGGTCACCCGCACGGGGTGCGGGGCGCTCTGCCCCGGCATGGCACGCGCGTGTTACGGGTGCTTCGGGCCGTCGCAACCGCCGAACACGGGGGCGCTGGGAGCGCGGTTCGGCGCGCTCGGACTGACGCCCGCCGAGGTGGCCGGTCGGTTCCGCTTCATCACCGGATGGGCGCCGGAGTTCCGCGCCGCCGCCGACACCGCGGAGGATCCGGCCGCGGAACAGGAGGCGACCGCATGACGCACAAGGTCGCGTGGACCCCGAACCGCCTGGTCGAGATCCCGTCGATCGCCCGCGTGGAGGGCGAGGGCGCGCTGCACCTGCGGGTCCACGATGGCGAGATCGTCGACCTTCGCCTCGAGATCTACGAGCCGCCGAGGTTCTTCGAAGCGTTCCTGGAGGGCCGGCACTTCTCCGAGGTGCCGGACATCGTCCCCAGGATCTGCGGCATCTGCCCGGTCGCGTACCAGATGAGCGCGATCCACGCCCTCGAACAGGCCTTCGGCGTCACGCCTCCGGACGGCGTCCACGAGCTCCGCAGGATCCTCTACCTGGCCGAGTGGATCGAAAGCCACATGCTCCACGTCCACCTGCTCGCGGCGCCCGACTTCCTGGGCTACGAGAGCGCGGTGACGATGGCGGCGCACGAGCGCGAGGCCCTGGAGCGGGGCCTGAAACTGAAGCGGCTGGGCAACGACCTGATGGCCGAGATCGGCGGCCGCGAGATCCATCCGGTCTCCCCGGTCGTCGGTGGCTTCTCGAAGGCGCCTCGGCGCGCCGCCTTGCAGGCATATCTCCCCCGACTCGAGGAAGCTCGCGAGGAGATCCTTCGCGTCGCCGACTGGACGTCGTCGTTCGACATCCCTCCATTCCCCAGGCCGGCTGAGCTCGTCGGCCTGTGGCACCCGGACGAGTACCCGATCAACGAGGGCCTGGTCCGAAGCACCGAGGGCCGCGAGTTCACCGCGGACGCCTTCGAGAACGTGGTCGAGGAACAGCACGTCCAACACTCGAACGCCCTGCACGCCGTGTTCGCCGACACCGGCATGCCGTACTTCGTCGGCCCTCTGGCCCGGGTGAACCTCAACTGGGAGCACCTGACGCCGACCGCTGTGGACGTCGCCCGGCGAACCCGTCTGTCATCGCCGGAGGTGGATCCGTTCGCGTCGATGGCCGCGCGCGTGGTGGAGACGGCCGTCGCCATCGACGAATGCGCGCGCCTGATCGAGGCCTACACGCCACCGAGGGAGCCGCACGCCCACGTCGTGCCGCGGGCCGGCCGGGGTATGTGGATCACCGAAGCGCCGCGCGGCATCCTCTACCACCGCTACGACGTCGCCGCGGACGGCACCATCCTGTCCGCCCGGATCGTGCCGCCGACGTCGCAGAACCTGCGTCACATGGAGCGGGACCTCCGGCTCTTCGTCCCCGGGGTGCTGGACCGCGACGACGAGGATCTGGCTCGTCTGTGCGAGATGGTCGTACGGAACTACGACCCCTGCATCTCCTGTGCGACGCACTTCCTTCGGCTGGAGCGTGTGGAGGTCGAACGCCCATGAGCGCGCGAACGGAACCGCGGGAGGTTCGGCTCGCGAGGATCGCCGCGACGAAGGCGTTGAAGGGCGATACGGCCACCCCCGCGCGTGTCCGGGTGATCGGGTGCGGCAACGGCGACCGGGGCGACGACGCCCTCGGCCTCATCGCCGTGCGCGCGCTTCGCCGGAGGCTCCGCGACCGGAACGACGTCGAGGTGCTCGAGGCGGCGACCGGGCTCCAGGTGCTGGACGTGCTCGAAGGGGCTTCCGCGGTGATCGTGGTCGACGCGGTGCACAGCCCTTGTGCTCGGCCGTCCGGCGCGGCGATTCGCGTGGAGGCCGGACCTGGGGGTCTGCCCGCCGAGCTGGCGACATCCGTATCGACCCACGGTCTTGGCGTCGGTGAAGCGATCGCGCTGGCCGGTGCGCTGGGCCGGTTGCCTCGGACCGTCTTCCTCGGCCTTCAGGTGACCTCGGTCGCGCCGGGTGGCCTGCTCTCCATCCAGGTCGCCGATGCGATGCCGGCGTTCGTCGACGCGCTGGAGCGCGAGGTGCGGAGCCTCCTCGCGGAGGTAGCCTCGTGAGCCCACGCGCGGGCGCCGCCGGCGAGGCACTCCTGCTCCATCCGGAGGCTCCCTCTCCGGCCGACCTGCTCATCACGCCGGACGCCGGGCAGCACGCCGCGATTCCGGCCGACACGGCTCCGTGCCCCTCCTGCCTGGCAGAACTGTTCGACCCGTCCAACCGCCGGTTCCGCTACCCGTTCATCGACTGCGCCACTTGCGGCCCACGCCTCTCGGTCGTCGAGTCGCTGCCCTTCGAACGCCGGCGGACGACCATGCGGGACTTCCCAATGTGTGACTCCTGTCGTGCCGAGTACGGGGACGCGCACGGGCGGCGGTTCGACGACGAGACGATCTCGTGTCCGAATTGTGGGCCGGCGCTCCGATTGGCGGACAGCCGGTGGCGCCGGGTGTCCGGCGATGCGTTGCGACAGGCGGCGGATGCGCTCCGGGAGAGCGGGATCGTCGCCCTGAAGGGTGCGGCTGGGTATCAGCTCGTGTGCGACGCCACCGACGACCAGGCGCTCGCACGTCTCCGTCGGCGGACCCATCGGCCCCACGAGCCATTCGTGATCATGGCGCCCGACCTGGAGACGGCGCGCCATTCGTTCGTGCTGAACGCCCAAGAGGAGGCGGAGCTGTCATCGGCAGAGGCGCCGGTGCTGCTCGCCGCGATGCGGACGGCGGCCGTGACGTCCGACGCCGCGCCCGGTTTCGTGCGCGCCGGCGTGTGCCTGCCGTCCACGCCGCTCCTGCATCTGCTCGCCAGGGACGCGGGCAGGCCGCTGGTGCTGATCCCGGCCGGCTCGCCCGGCGAACCGATCAGGTGGGACGACACGGATGCCAGATCACACGTCCGCGGCCACGACCTGGTGCTGTTTCACGACCGCAGGATCGCCGAACCCGGCGCCGACACCGTGCTGGCCGTTCGCCGTGAAGCTCCCGTCGTGCTCCGCCGGGGCCGGACGCGCGCCACGGTGCCGCTGGAGATCCCGGTGCAGGCCGAACCGATGCTGGCCACGGGCGCCGGGTCGCGGCCGGCGTTCTGTCTGGCCGACGGCACCGACGCGTTCCTCGCCGAGCGTGACGGGACGCTCGCCTCCGCGGACGCGCTGCAGATGTACACGCGGAGCGTCGAGCGGCGGGCGCGCATCCTCGGCATCGAGCCCGCCCTGGTCGCCCACGACGCGAGCGACGACGGTCCGGCCGTGCGGTTCGCGTCGTCGCTCGGCGTGCCGCTGGTGCCCGTGGAGCACGTCCATGGCCACATCGCAGCGGTCATGGCCGAGCACGGTCTGGATGGATCGACGCTTGGAATCGTGTTCGACGCGGGCTCGGTCGCAACGGACGGAGCGGTCTGGGGGGGTGAGTTCCTCGTCTCCGACTGGACCTCTTCCAAGCGGATCGGGAACCTGCTGACGGTCCGGGTGCCGGGCGGGGAGAGCGCCGTGAACGATCCCCTGCGGCTGGCGCTGGCTCATGCGGACGATGCCGGATGCCTGGAACGGGCCATGAAGCTGCTCCACATCCGTCCGTCGTCGGCCTCCCTGCCGTTCCGAACGGGTGCGGACGCTTCGACGCCACCCACCGTCACGGCGACGTCGAGCGCCGAGCACCTCTTCGCCGCGGTCGCCGCGCTGACAGGGATCTGCCGCGAGGCCGATCCCGGCGGGAGAGCCGCGACCCTGCTCGAGCAGGCCGCCGACGGCTCGGCGACCCATGAGTATCCGTTCGACATCGGCGCCGAGGACGGACGTCTCACGATCGACACCCGCCCGATCGTGACCGCGATCGTCCGGGACCTCGTACAGGGTCGTTCACCCGGCCAGGTGGCCGGCCGGTTCCACCGCACGATGGCCGCGGCGGTGGCGGCCATGGGGCGGCTGATCGCGATGCAGACCGGCCTGCGCCGCGTCTGCCTCGCCGGCGAGGTCTTCGCCGACGACCTTCTGGCCTCGGACGTGGGCGCCCGACTGGCGTCGTTCGGGTTCGAGGTCTTCGTCCCTCGGGCCGTTCCGATCGGGGACGACGGCATCGCTCTGGGACAGGTGCTGACCGCGGCCGCGCGGCGGAATGCGAACACGCACCCAGGCGGGCTGATCGCGCCTGATCGCGCCTGACGAAAGGAGAGCGCCATGGCGACCGGTACGCAGATCGACGACAAGCGGGGAGACCTGGCCGGCCCGGGGATCGGCACCTACGACGAGATCGATCGCGCGCTCCCCTCGGACTACGCCGCGCTGCTGTCTCCCCGCCAGATGCAGCAGGCCATCTTCGCCACGAAGCAGTTCATCGAATCCGAGCTGTGTCGCCGGATGAACCTCATGATGGTTCAGGTGCCGCTCATCGTGGCTGCCGACGGCGGCGTGAACGACATGCTCGACCGGGACGGATCACGCACGCCGGTGCAGTTCCATATCTCGAACGACCGCGACCTGCACCCGGTCGAGGCGCAGGTCGTCCAGGCGGCGACGAAATGGAAGCGCCTGGCGCTCAGGCAGTTCGACTGTCAGATCGGCGATGGAATCTGCACGGACATGCGCGCGGTCCGCAAGGACTACTTCCTGGACCACGACCACAGCGCGTACGTCGACCAGTGGGACTGGGAGAAGACGATCGCGCCCGGGCAGCGCGACCTCGAGTACCTGAAATCGGTCGTGCGCACGCTGTGGCGCGTCATCCGCGACGCCGAGCTCCACGTCCAAAGTCTGTTTCCGGCGCTCCGGGACCCACGCTTCCCCAACGTGCCGGACGAGATCGAGTTCTTCCATGCCGAAGAGGTGCTCGAGCGCTACCCGGACCTGCCGCGGAAGCAGCGCGAGACCATGCTGCTGAAGGATCACCCCGCCGTGTTCATCATCGGCATCGGCTGGACGCTCGCGGACGGATACCCGCATGAGCTTCGCGCGGCCGACTACGACGACTGGTCGACGGAGACCTCGACGGTGGACGGCAAGGTTCGGCACGGCCTCAACGGCGACATCCTCGTGTGGAACCACGTCACGCGGCGGCGCCACGAGCTGTCGTCGATGGGCATCCGCGTCGACGGCCCGGCCCTTCTGCGGCAATTGGAGATCACCGGGCAGACCGAATGGCTCGACCTGCCGTACCACCGCGGCATCGTTGATGGAACGCTGCCGCTGTCGGTCGGCGGGGGGATCGGTCAGTCACGCACGCAGATGCTCCTGCTTCGCACCGCGCACCTCGGCGAGGTCAGTGTGACCGTCTGGCCGAAGATCCTCAAGGAGATCGGTGAGCGGCACAACATCCACGTGATCGAGTGAACCGCTCGAAGGCACGAATGAAACGGGCGGGACGCCGGAGGCGTCCCGCCCGTTCTTTCCTATCGGAACCGTCGCCCTTCTACGCTGCGATCCGCTCACCGGCGTCAGGCTTCGCCGAGGCCGCAGTCCGTGGCGCGGCGACTGCCGGCTCGCCTTTGCGCCAGCGGCGGATCGCCGTCCGGAACCGTCCGACCAGCTGATCCGGTCCCCACAGGATCAAGGTGGCCCCGCCGAACAGGACCGCCCAGAGGACCAGTGCCCTGTCGCCGATGACGGTCGCCACGACGGCGATGACGAAGTTGATGGGCGTGAGGATCCGGATGGGCCAGTATGCCCACCGGGCGCCGATACCCATGGCCAAACCGATCAGGAACTCGACCACGCCGAGACCCAGTGCGATCCGGGCCGTTGAGTCGGCCCGACCCGAGGTCACGCGGTAGAGGGTGCCGACCACGAGCATGAACCCGGCAGCGGCCGTGAGCCAGCCGATCAAAGTGAGCGCGAACGGCCGTTCAACATCGAGCCTGGTTTTGTTCATCAGACCTCACCTCCCAGCCACACCACTTACCCAGCATGGTCGACGCCCGAACCGCCGAGCACGGCCGGTCGGTCCCGTCGCGACCGGCCGTTCGGCCTGAGGTGAGATGGAGGCGAAGGGCGCGCACGAGGACTTCGAGTCCGCGACGATCGCCTCCGTCGGGATGCGACACTGCACCGGTGCAGATCCGGCCAGGCGCTTGGCGCGTCCTCCTCGCCTATGTCGCCCTGGTCGCCGCGAGCCACATCCTCTGGATCTCGTTCGCCTCGGCGACGGCCGACGCCGCCCGCGCGTTCCATACGTCGGAGGTCTCCATCGGCCTCCTCGTCTCCATCGGTCCCATCTGTTCGGCCCTGCTCTCGATCCCCGCCGGCGCGGTCGCCGACCGCTTCGGATACCGGAACCCGCTGCTGTGGGCCGGGCTCGCCACCGCGGTCTTCGCCTTCCTCCGCCCCCTCGCGGCCGACCTCCCGGTCCTGCTGCTGCTCACGGTCGGCCTGCTGCTCCCTCAGCCGTTCCTGATCAACGCCGTCGCCGACGTCGTGAACCGGCATTTCCCTCCGGAGGACGCCGCCACTGCGACCGGGATCGGCACGATGGCCATCTTCCTGGGGATCACCGTGGGGCTGATCGCGACGCCACCGCTGGTCGACGCCATCGGTGTGCGGGGCTGCCAGCTCGTCTACGCATCGTTCGCCTCCGTCGCGCTCCTCGGCTTCTACGTGATCGCGCCGAGGCGCGTTCCCGAGCGGCTGGTCGCCCCGGAGGGATTGAGCGTTCGACAGGCCCTGTCACGCGTGCTTCGATCCCCGACCCAGTGGAAGCTCTCGGCGGTCCTGTTCCTCGGGTTCGGCCTGTACCTCGGCGTGACCACGTGGCTGGAGGAGATGCTCAAGCCGAAGGGCATCGGCGCCTCGGGCGCCGGTCTGGTTGCCGGCGTGATCACGATCGCGGGGATGGTCGGATCGGCCTCGCTCGGCGCCGTGTCCGACCGGCTCCGCCGGCGGAAGCCGTTCATCCTGCTCGCCGGCCTGGTGGCCGCGCCGTCGCTGTGGCTCCTCGGACATCTCGGATCGCTGGGTGCGCTGATCTCCGTGGCGGCGGTCATGGGCTTCTTTCTGCTGGCGGCGCTCCCGATCTCGATCGCGATGGTCGGGGAGGATCGAACGCTCGGGCCTCAGGTGGGCAGCACCGCCGTCGGCGTGATCCTCCTGTCCGGGAACCTCGGCGGGGCCGCGATCGTGGGCCTGATGGGGCTGCTCAAGAGCGCGCAGGGCGACTTCTCGGGCGCGGTCGTGCTGGAGGTGGCACTGGCGCTGGGCGCGGTGGCGCTGGCGCTCATGTTGCCGGAAACGGCGGCCGGCGCGCAGGCTCCTGCCGCGGCGCCCACGCCCGCTGCGGCTGACTCGTAAGGCTACATCACTGTTTCGGTCGCAGGAGGCGGTGCCTCGACCGGCGCGGACGGCTCGCCCGTCACGGACTGGATCGCCCGAAGCGTCGTCTCCGCCAGTTCGTCCGGACGGACCGCGACGGCCGTGTGATCGCCGGCCAGTTCGAACACCGAGGCGCGCAGCGCGGCCGCCAATGCCCGCTGGCGTTCCGGCGGCACCAGGCTGTCCTCCGACGTGACCACGACCGCGGCCGGCACGTCGACCAACCCGGCGAACGGGCGGGCGTCGAACGCAGCCAGCGCCCGGCCGGCCTCCGCCGCCTCGGTGGGATCGTTCCGGCGGAACTCGCCGTCGGCCCACGCGCGATACGGGAGCAGGTCCGTCGGCACACTCCGAACGCCGCCCAGCGCGCGAAGGAGGACGATGCGGCCCGTCGGCCAGCGCAGCAGGAACCCGATCAGCCCAAGGGTTCGCCAGGCCATGCGCTCACGCCGTGTACCGCTCCATTCCATGGCCGTCGCCTCCAGCACCAGGCCGGCGACCAGCTCGGGATGCCTGCGCCAGAGCAGCATCGCCACCGGGCCGCCCAGCGAGTAGCCGACCACGACGGCCCGTTCGATGCCGAGCTGCCGAAGGATGGCCGCCGCGTCGTCGGCGCACGACTCGAGCGTGAACGCGCCCGACGAACGCGGGGCCCGTCCGTGTCCGCGGAGGTCCGGCGCGACGATCGGGTGATGCGCCCCGAGGGCGTCGTAGAGAAGGAACCAGTTCAGGTCCGCCGTCGCCATCCAGCCATGCAGCAGGAGGACGGGCGTGCCGGCAGCGCGCCCGCCGCGCCGCACGACGAACTCGCCGCGGTCGGGGATCGACACGACCTCGGCAGGGGGAAGCGACGGCATCACATACGGCTGGTTCGCCGATTCGGGAAAGGGATCGAGCGCGCGACCGAGCCACGCGATGTGCCGTCCCGGCGCTTCACCGGCGGCGATCTGCCGGGCGGCTTCATCCCTGCGGCGGCGGACGGTCATGAGCCGCGCCACGAACGCCGCCAGGATCGACCACAGCAGAAGGCGGCGCGTTCGTCCTCTTGTCACGGCGTCGTTCGCATCGTAGTCGGGATGGGCCGCTGGTACATGCGGTAGGTCTTGTAGACCGTACCGCCCATGTGCCGGATGGCGCGATTCATCGCGTCGTTCGACTCGAGGATCCACGACATCTCGCCCCACCGGTAGCCGCCGTGCCTGACGGCAGCCAGCGTGTCCAGGTACAGGTGCGCGCCGATGCCGCTCTCCCGGAACTCGCGCCTGACGCCGAGGATGTAGACGCGGCACGACTCCCATCTGCGGCGCTTCGCCCGCCATAGCAGCCTGGCCAGCCCCGCCGGCGAGTACCGGCCGTGCATCCGGATGATCTCCTCGTTCACGTTCGGGATGGTGAGCCCGACCGCCACCGTCTCACCGCCTCGTTCGCCGACGATCACCAGGTTCGGATCCAGCACGGGCTTCAGCTGTTTCGCGTGATGCCGGATCTCGCGTTCGGTCATGGGGCTGAAGCCCCAGTTCCGCTCCCATGCCGCGTTGTACACGCGCAGGAACCGCTCCAGCTCGGCGTCGAAGTCGCGCATGCGCACCGTGCGGAAGGTGAACAGCGTCTCCGCGCTGCGCGCGAGCGCCACCAGGTCGGCGGGCGGTTCCGCCGTCGACTCCAGGCGGTAGGCGAACAGGTCCTGGGCCTTGGTGAAGCCGGCCGACTCCACGAGCCGCCGGTAGTACGGCGGGTTGTACGTCATCTCGATCATGGGCGGCGCAGCGAACCCGTCGACCAGAAGCCCCGCCTGGTCGTTCAGCGAGAACGACGCGGGACCGAGCATGGACGACATGCCCTGGCCGGCCAGCCAGCCCGCCGCCGCGTCGAACAGCGCGCACGCGGCGTCCGGATCGTCATCGCATTCGAAGAATCCCCAGAAGCCGCCGGCCGCCGCCTCCGGTTCGTCGGCATGGAACATGTTGAAGGCCCGGTCGACGTGGGCGGAGATGCGTCCGACCACCCGATCGTCGCGACGCGCGAGAAAGTACCTCGCCCTTCCGTGGTCGAAGAACGGACCGCGCGCCGGGTCCAGCTGCCTGGTCAGATCGGTGCGGAACGGCGCCACCCAGTTCGGATCGTCGCGGTAGAGGCGGAACGGGAGATCGACGAAGGCCCGCATGCCGTCCGGCCCGCATGCCGGCGACACGACCACGGATGACGACGTACGAGGGGGAACGACCGCGGCACGGCTCATCGCGCACCTCCATCCGGCACGGCGTGCAGGAGTTCGACCAGCGACTTCTCGATGCCCTCGGCGATCACCGCCAGATCCGGCACCGCGTCCGGATCCGCCACCAGCCCGAACGTCACCTCACCCGCGTAGGAGATGGCGGCCACGAGCAGCGCCGCGTTCGCCGACAGCGGAGTGAGCGGGATCAGGTCGACGATGCGGCGCCCTGCCAGATACAGCGGTCGGGCCGGACCGGGCACGTTCGTCATGCAGACGTTGAAGAACCGCTGGACGCTCTGGATGCCGGCCACCGGCCTGGCCACCACGCCCGGCACGACCGCCGGAAGGTTCAGCATGGCGCCGGCCCCGAGCACCTGCTTCGACCGCTTCGCGCGAAGCATCGCGCGGTGCACGCGCTCGAGCCGCGCGATCGGGTCGGCTTCGAACACCGGCAGCGGCCCGATGATGCCGCTCACCCGATTGCCGGCCGAGTCGGTATCGCCGGTGGGTCGCAGCGACACCGGGATGAGGGCACGCAGCTCGAGCCCATCGACGTGGTGACCGTGCTCCAGGAGCCACCGCCTGAGGGCTCCCGCGGTCACTGCGAGCAGCACGTCGTTGACGGTTACGCTCCGTGCCGTCGCGATCTCCCTCACGTCGGCCAGGGGTACCCGAGCGAGCTGGAACGTCCGGTTCGGGCCGATGGCGACGTTGAACGGCGACCGGGGTGCGGGCCGGAACGCGGCGGCGGCCACCTCGGCGCATCCGAGCGCCGTCGACGCGGTAGCCAGTGGATTCGCCACTGCACGCACCGCGGCGCGGGACAGCGTGATCGGCGTCATCAGCGCCTCGGCGGCCGCCCCCGCCAGGAGACGGGCGCGGCCGGGTGCTGGCTCAGGGCGCCATGACTCGGCCGGCCGCGGCCCCGTCCCCGCGCGACGCGACGGCCGCCGCCGTTCGTCGAACAGCAGCATGAGGTCGTGGACGCCCGTCACCCCGTCGGCCATGGCGTGGTGCACCTTCAGCAGCAGCGCGGTCCCCCCGGAGAGCAGGCCGTCGATCGCCCACAGCTCCCACAGAGGCCGGAACCGCGATACATGCCCCTCCATGAGCCCGGCAACGAGGTGCTTGAGCTGCTCCTCGGTTCCAGGTGCATCCACCGCCGTCCGCCGCACGTGATACTCCAGGTCGAAGTTCGGATCGTCGATCCAGACCGGCCGCCCGGCGAACCGACGGTGGTCCAATCGCTGCCGGAAGCGCGGGAGGGCGTCGAGCCGGCGCTCGACGGCGCGCATGAGGTCCTGGTGCGGGAGGGGCGGACCCTCCAGCGTGATCAGCGCGGCGACGTGATACGGCGTCTTCGGCCCCTCCAGAAGGAAGAACGCCGCGTCGCGGCCGCTGATGCGTTCGATGGCGGCCATGTCGGATCTCCTGTGCCGAAAACGGCGATCAACAACTCTTCGATCTGCATCGTCGCCCCCGAGCGGCCGCCGCGGCGGTGCCGAAGGGCCCATGCGGGTCGGCGCGATGGACCCCCGCCCGGCGCGGCGGACGGTGGCACGATCGATCCCGAGACATGCGACGGGCGCGCACGAGGAGGACGCCATGGACGCGCTTCGGATGAAGCAGCTCGAGAAGAAGGCAGCGGGCGTGGGCCTGAGCGACGCTGAGGCCGTCGAGCTCGGCCGGTTCTACGCAGAGGTCGCGGGCAAGCCGTATTCCGGCGTGGAGGAGGAGCGCGCCAGGCAGGCCGAGGAGGCGCGAGCGCTCCGGCTGAGGGACGAGCGGCGCCGGAAGCGGCGGATCTGGCCGTTCGGCATGCGCGAGAGGAAGCTCTACACGAAGGCGCGCAGCCTCGAGATCGGGCAGACGGCCACGCTTCCAGAGGACGCCGAAGAAGCGGCCTGATGCGCCGTGCCGGTCGGCCCGCCGTGGACGGGCTAGGCGGCGGAGGAGAGCCGCGACCGCGAAATACACTTGCTGCGTCATGAGGATCGTGAGCGCCGAAGAAGCGGTGGCGCCGATCAGGTCGGGCGACTGGATCTATGTCCACGCGGCCGCCGCCGCGCCGTCGGTCCTGCTCGACGCACTGGTCGCCCGGGCCGACGAGCTCCACGACGTGCAGGTCCTGCATCTGCATCTGGAGGGCCCCGGACCGCACCTGCAACCGGAGATGGCCGGGCATTTCCGCCACCGTGCGCTCTTCATCGGAAGCAACGCGCGGGCCGCCATCAACGAGGGTCGCGCCGAGTACATCCCCGCGTTCCTGAACGACATCCCGGGCATGTTCCGAGACCGGACGCTCGATCTGGACGCGGTGCTCATCAACGTCTCGCCGCCTGACGCCCACGGCTTCTGTTCGCTCGGCACGTCCGTCGAAGCGACGCTCGCCGCCGTCCGCGCCGCGGACACGGTGATCGCCCAGTTCAACCACTCGATGCCGCGCACGCTCGGCGACGCGTTCGTCCACGTGGACCAGATCGATACGGCGGTCGAGGTGGACATCCCGCCCTACGTGAGCCCGCCGCCCCAGATCGGCGATGCCGAACGGCTGATCGGTCTGCACGTCGCGGACCTGGTGCCCGACGGGGCGACCCTCCAGCTCGGGATCGGGGCCATCCCCGCGGCGGTCGCCATGGCACTCGGCGACAAGCGAGATCTGGGCATCCACACGGAGATGTTCACGGACGCGGTTGTCGACCTGGTCGAGAAAGGTGTGGTCACGGGGCGCCGGAAGGAGATCAACCGCAACAAGATCGTCTCGTCGTTCATGATGGGCACCGAGCGCCTGTACCGGTTCGTCGACGACAACCCGATGATCGAGCTCCGGCCCTGTGACTACACGAACGACACCGCGGTTATCCGGCGCCTCTCACGGATGGTCGCGATCAACTCCGCGATCGAGGTGGACCTCACCGGCCAGGTCTGCGCCGATTCCCTCGGCTACCACCTCTTCAGCGGTGTCGGCGGCCAGATGGACTTCATCCGCGGTGCCGCCCTCGCGGAGGAGGGCAGGGCGATCATCGCGCTGCCGGCGACCGCGGCGAAGGGCACCGCCAGCCGCATCGTGCCCGTGCTGAAGGAGGGCTCCGGTGTCGTCACCACGCGAGCGCACGTCCGGACGGTCGTGACCGAGTTCGGGGTCGCCGAGCTGTACGGAAGGTCGACGCGCGAACGGGCGCAGGCGCTGATCGCCGTGGCCCACCCGGCGTTCCGTGACGAGCTCGAACGCTTCGCCCGGACGGCTCACTACCTCTGATCTGCCCGGTCCCGATCAGCCGGACGAATCGATCAGGAGGTCCCGAACCGACACCATGCCGACGACTTCGTCGCCGACCACCACCGGCAGGTGCCTGACGCCCATCTGGAGCATGCGCTCGGCCGCGTTGCGGACGTCGGTTTCGGGCGTGATGGACGCCGGATCCGGCGTCATGTAATCGCGAACCGCAGTCTCCTGCGGGGCGATGTCGTCGGCGATCGCGCGCACCAGATCGCGCTCGGTGATGATCCCGACGAACCGCTCGCCCTCGTACACCGGAAGGGCCCCCACCTCGTTGTACTGCATCGAACTCGCCGCCTCGGCGAGCGAGTCATCGGCCCCGACCGTGAAGAGTTCCGGCCGGTAGATCGCGTCGACCTTCATCGTGGCTCCTTCGCGGACCACGTGCGTCGTGACCCGTGCGGGCACGCTAGCGGAGGCCGCGGTGCCGCAGCTGTGCCGAATGGCCCGCCCGTGCCGGGCACGACGGCCGGCTCGTGCCGTGCACCTGTACGCCGCTGGATCACGTCCGGATACCCGTGACGATCAGCTCCAGCGGGACCCCGCGCGGCCGCACGTCGGAGTCGTCGATCCGATACGTCAGCCGGTCGTTGACGCCGACCACGCCCTCCACGCGCCCGACAAGCGTGACCAGCATCGAACACAGCGAGCGTCGGTCGAGTTCGCCGCGAAGCGTCACGACGCCATCGCGAACCTGGACGGCGACGGCGTACCGGTCGATCCAGAGCGTCCGTTCCATCACCTCGTGATGGATCTCCTCGCGGATGTCCGCGTCGCTGCGCAGGAACAGCCGTAGGAGATCGCGCCGGCTCACGATGCCCAGCACCTGACCATCGCGCCACACCACCGGAAGTCGCTTCACACCCTGGCGGTGCATCAACCGGGCGGCGTCGCCCGCCGACGCATCGGGGCCGATCGTGACCACCGGCGTGGTCATGAGATCGCGCGCGACCGTTCCGCCGGCCTTCATGCGTTCGATCCTGCGCCTCCTGCTCTCGAACGGTGGTGACCGCCGAGGCTCGTCCAGGTCCCGGTCGTCGCGTTCCTCCTTCAGCAGCAGATCCGCCTCGGAGACGATCCCGACCAAACGATCGCCGGCGTCGACCACCGGGAGCGCGCTGATCCGATATTCGTCAAGCAACTTGACTATCTGCCTGAACGGCGCCTCCTCGGGGACGGTGACCACCGTTCGGGTCATGAGGTCCTTCACCAGTCGGGCCATGGCTCGCCTCGATTCCCTCGTCCGCGCCGATGCTGCACCGCGTGGTCGCTCAGCGCCTGGGCCGAACGCCCCTCATCGTCCAGGGACCGGAGCCAGCTTCACAGGCCGTTCAGAGCCAACGTTTGCCTGCCCTGAACCCGCCGCTGGAGGACCGCTTACCGGCCCGTTCGTAGCGTTCACCTCTCGAAGTCGGACCGCGGAGGTGAACGTTGAACAAGCGAACGGCGATCGCACTGGCCGGCGGCGTGACGGGCGCCCTGGTGTCCGGCGTGGTGGGGTACACGGCGACCCTCGAACAGGCCGCCTCGGCGGACCGCGCCGCACCCGCGAAGCCGATCGTTCGGACGGAGATCCGCACGATCACGATCCACAAGAAGGCGAAAACGCCGAAGACGAAGCCCTCGCCCGTGACGATCACGGTGCACCGATCCTCCGGCGGCTCGTCCTCCGGATCCTCGGCCTACCACCACACGGGCGGCTCGCATCACCACGGCGACGACGGCGAAGAGGGGCAGGGCGGTGACGACGACTGAGGCCCTCCCCCGCCGGATCGACGAGGTCTCGGATGCGTCCGAACCGGTCCGCTGGGCACGGCGTTCGTTCCGTTCCATGGGAACGCTCGTCACGCTGATCGGGCCGGCGGACGCGGCCGCGGCCGCCGCCGTCGACGAGGCATTCGGCGTGATCCGTGCCACATTCAGCCGCGAGGACGACCGCTTCAGCCGGTTCCGCGAGGCGACCGAGCTGTCGCGGGTCAACGCGACGGCCGGCCGGTGGACCCGCGTGTCGAAGCCGTTCCATGCGGTGCTGCGCGCGGCGCTCGACGCGGCGCGACGGACGGGCGGGCTGTTCGACCCGACGGTGCTGCCGGCCCTGCTCGCGATCGGGTACGACCGCGACTTCGACGACGTGATCGCCGGGGGACGATTGGCGCTGCATCCACCCGAACCATGCGGCCGCTGGCGCGAGATCCGCCTCCGGGACGACCGCGTGCTGGTCCCGGGCGGGGTCGCGCTCGACTTCGGCGGGATCGCCAAGGGCTGGACCGTCGACCGCGCCGCTCGCCGCGTGCGCGGATTGCTCCCATGGGCGATGGTCGATGCCGGCGGAGACCTTCGCGTGGTCGGGAGGCCACCCGGCGGCGCGGTGGACATCGGCGTGGAGGATCCTCACGACCCCGGGACCGAGATCCTCCGTCTGCGGGTCGGCCGCGGCGCGATCGCGACCTCGGCCGTGACCGCGCGCGCCTGGGGCCCGGACCGCCACCATCTGATCGACCCGCGCACCGGCCTGCCGGCGCGGACCGGCGTGGTCCAGGCCACGGTCTGGGGTCCGACCTGCGCGAAGGCCGAGGTCGGCTCGAAATGGGCGCTCCTGGCGCCGGACCGGGCGCTGGAACGACTCCCCGTCGTCCTGGTTCGTGACGACGGCGCGGTCGTCACGAACCTTGACGGCGACGAGCGAGCCGAGCACGGGCGGACCGACCCATGACCGCCGCCTCATCTCGCCGGCCGCGCAGGTCGAAGCGGACGATCCGTGTCTGGGCCTACGCTGCCGGTGCGGTCTCCTTCGCCACGCCGTGGGTCGTGCTGAACGCGGTCCCGCGTCCGCCGGCATCCGCCGGAACGCAGAGCCAGCAGCAGGCGCCGACCGAGATCCGCAAGATCACCCGACGGATCGTGATCGTCGATCCGCCGAATGCGCCGGCACAAAGCGGCCCGCCCCAGGTTCGATACGTCTACACGGGCGGCTCCAGCGGCTCGAGCGGAGGCGGGGGCGGCGTGCGGACGAAGTGCTCGACATGCTGACCGCACCTGCCCGCACCAGGGTTCCCCCGACCGAGACGCGGCATTCGTTTCGCGCCATGGGCACCGAGATCTCCCTCGTCGCGCCGGCCGGCTGTGAGGCCGCCGCACGCACGGCAGCCGCCCGAGTGCGGTCGAGGTTCGACGAGCTCGAGGCCCGCCTGTCCCGGTTCCGGCCCGACAGCGAACTCTCGAAGGTCAACGCACGAGCGGGACGGTGGACCCGCATTTCGGATCCGTTCGCCGCGGTGCTCGCCCTGGCGCTCGCCGGAGCGCGCGCGAGCAACGGGCTGTTCGATCCCACCATCCTTCCGGCCCTGGTCGCGGCCGGGTACGACCGCGACTTCGAGGAGGTGCGTGCCGGCACGGGTGATCCCCGACGCGTGACCGGCACCCGCGCCGGCGGCGACGACGCGCCTCCTCCAGGGCCGGTGGGACGGTGGGCGGACGTTCGCCTGGTAGCGGATCCGTGGCAAGTCCTCCTCCCCCCGGACACTGCCCTCGATCTCGGTGGGATCGCGAAGGGGTGGGCGGCGGATCTCGCGTCGCAGCGGACCAGCAGTCTTCCCTGGTCCCTGATCGACGCGGGGGGCGACCTCCGGCTTCGGGGGCGCCCGAACGGTGGCGCGCTCCGCGTCGCGGTCGACGACCCCGACGGGTCCGGCGTGGCATTGCACCTCGACCTCCACGGGGGGGCCCTGGCCACGTCCTCGACCCTCTTCCGCTCGTGGTCGCGCGGCGCGGAGCGTCGTCACCACATCATCGATCCGCGCACCGGCACGTCATCGGCGACCCGCGTCGTGCAGGCCACGGCGTGGGCATCCACGGGCGCGGAGGCGGAGATCCGATCGAAATGGGCGCTCCTGGCGGCCGAGGAGATCCTCGACCGGTTTCCCGTGGTGCTCTTCCTGGAGGACGGCCGCGTCCTGGTGAACATGCACGACGCCGGCGCCGAACGGGAGGTCGGAGCGGCGTGTTGACGTGGATCGTGCTCCGAGCCGCGGGCATCGGCGCGTATGTGATGCTGTTCGGCACCGTGGCGTGGGGTCTGGCCGGCACGACGACCATCGGCGGGAAGCGACTGCCGCGGGCGACGGCCACGGCCGTGCACCAGTTCCTCTCCACGGCCGCGTTGGCGCTCCTCACCTTCCACCTCGGCGGGCTCCTGCTCGACCGATTCGTGCCGTTCACGCTGGTCGACGTCCTGGTGCCGTTCCACACGAGCTTCAAGGCGCCCGCGGTCGCGGCCGGGATCCTGGCGATGTACCTGACCGTGGTGGTCCTTTGTTCGTCGTGGCTCCGCAAGCGCGTCGGTCCGGCGTGGTGGCGGCGCCTGCACCTCCTGGCCGTGCCGATGTTCTCGCTGGCCATGGTCCACGGGGTGTTCGCGGGAACCGACACCGCCCGGCCGTGGATGTGGTGGATCTACGTGTCCACGGCCGCGATCGTGGTGTTCCTGGTCCTGGTGCGCGGGCTCACCGCGGGTCTGCGTCCACAGCGGAAGGCGGTGCCCGCCAACGCCCCCGCGGCGGTCCGGGCGCGGGCCGGCCGACAGGTTGAAGGGGCGGCCGCGGCGGCGTCCGTCTCCGTCCCCCTGCGCCCGAGCCCTCCGCACGTTCGGGAAGCGCGCGAGCCCGAACCCGCCGCGACCCGCTGAGCGTCCGCCGGTCACCGGCGCTACGCTGCGGTCGGTGACCACCCCCAGCGCCCCGGACCGAGCGACGCCGACGCTGAAGGCACTCGGCGCCGCCACGGCTGAGCGCCACCCGTATCCGGCCGACCGCGAGGCGGACGTCGCCCTGCGAGACGGCTCGACGGTCCACATCAGGCCGGTGCGAGCCGACGACGAGGCCGCGATGCGGGCGTTCTACGCGCACCTGTCCATCGAATCCCGGGCGTTCCGCTTCTTCTCGGCCGGGGCGAACCTGGACCGGGCCGCGAAGCAGTCGGTGGAGGTCGACTACCTCGACCGGTACGCGCTCGTCGCCACCGTGGGGCACGACCACCGGATCGTGGGCCACGCGATCTATGTGCGGCTGGACCGGCCGCACGATCACGGGTCGGAGATCGCGGTGGCGGAGGCAGGTACGACGGGGAGCGCGCCTTCCGTGGTGGCTGCCGAGTCGGCCTTCGCCGTTGCCGACGACTACCAGGGCCGGGGGCTCGGCACGATCCTGCTCGCGCACCTCGCCGAGGCCGCCCACGAGGCCGGCTACCAGGTCTTCGTCAACCAGGTCCTCCCGGACAACCGGCGCATGATCGGCGTCATCCGGGCGAGCGGGTTCCCGCTTCGTACCCGCTCGATGCCCGGATACATGGAGATCGAGGTCCCCACCTCGCTCGCCCCGGACGGCCTGGAGCGCTTCATGGACCGCGACCGCATCGCCGCGGTGGCCGCCCTCACGACCTTCCTGCGGCCGTCATCCGTTGCCGTGATCGGCGCGTCGCGCCGGCGCGGAACGGTGGGGGGCGAGTTGTTCCACAACCTGCTCGCCACGGGCTTCCAGGGACCGGTCTACCCGGTGAACCCGTCGGCTCCCGTGGTGCAGTCGGTCCCGGCGTTCGCCTCGGTCGGGGACATCCCGGGCCCGGTCGACCTCGCCCTGGTGGCCGTTCCCGCCGACCAGGTCGCCGACGTCGCGCGGGCCTGCGGCGAGGCGGGCGTCCGCGCGCTCGTCGGGATCTCGGCCGGGTTCGCCGAAACCGGCGCCGAGGGCCGGGCTCGCCAGCGCGAGCTGCTGTCGATCTGCCGTGAATACGGCATGCGCCTGATCGGGCCGAACTGCATGGGCATCATGAACACCGACCCCGCGGTCCGGATGAACGCCACGTTCTCACCCGGATACCCGCCGCGCGGCCGCATCGGGTTCCTCTCGCAGAGCGGCGGCCTCGGCGTCGCCGCGGTCACCCGCGCGACGGCGCCGCCCCTCGCCATGTCGTCCTTCGTCTCGGTCGGGAACAAGGCCGACATCTCCGGAAACGACGTGATCCAGTTCTGGGAGCAGGACGACGATACGGCGGTGATCCTCCTGTATCTCGAGTCCTTCGGAAATCCCCGGAATTTCGGCAGGATCGCGCGACGCGTCTCGCGCAGCAAGCCGATCGTTGCCGTGAAATCCGGACGTTTCGCGGCCGGAGTCCGCGCCACGGGCTCGCACACCGGCGCGCTGATCGCCGCGTCGGACCTCACCGTGGATGCGCTGTTCCGCCAGGCAGGCGTGATCCGGACCGACACGCTGTCGGAGTTGTTCGACGTGGCATCGGTCCTGGCGAGCCAGCCGGTGCCGGGCGGCGCTCGCGTCGGCATCGTCACCAACGGCGGCGGCGCCGGCATCGTCTGCGCCGACGCGTGCGAGGCTCTGGGCCTGACGGTGCCCGCCCTCTCCGACGGCACACAGCGCCGCCTCCGCGAACGGATCCCGCACGCGGCGAGCGTGCTCAACCCGGTCGACCTGATCGCCTCGGCCGGCCCGTCCGCGTACACGGAGGCGATCGACATGCTGGCGGCCGCCGGAGAGGTCGACGCGCTGATCGTCATCTCCCTGCCTCCGTTCGCCGCGGAGGCGACCGCGGTGGCCGAGGCGGTGCGTGACAGTGCAGGCCGCCGGCACGAAATGCCGATCCTGGCCGTGTTCATGTCCTCCGACGGCCTTCCCGAGGCGATCCTTCGAGGCGAACGCACGCAGGACGACGGAGCGTCTGCCGAAACGAACGGCTTGCGCACCGTTCCGTCGTTCGGCTTCCCAGAGGAAGCGGCCCGCGCGCTCGCCCATACCGTGGGGTACGGCGCCTGGCGGCGCGCGCCTGTCGGCGCCATGCCCGACCTGGCCCGGGTCGATGCGGACGGCGCGGCGGCCACGATCGCCAGCGCGCTGCTCCGCGGAGGCGGGTGGCTCACCGTGGAGGAGGTCGAACGCCTGCTCGCCTGCTACGGGCTCGCGGTTCCACCGTCCGAGGTCGCGCGTTCCGCCCGGGCGGCCGGCGCGGCAGCGGATCGCCTGGGCGGCACGGTCGCCCTGAAGGCACTCGGCCCCGGTGTGCTGCACAAGACCGACATCGGCGCGATCAGATTGGGCCTGAGCGGCCGCGCACAGGTCGAACGGGAGGCGAGGGCGCTCCGGAAGGCCCTCACGGACGCCGGCCACCAGGCGGACGGGTTCATCGTCCAGCGGATGGTCGACGGCGGCGTCGAGATGCTGGTGGGGGTGGTGCACGACCCGCTGTTCGGTCCGGTCGTCGCCGTCGGCGCGGGAGGGACCGCCGCCGAACTGATCAAGGACGTCCGCGTCGGCCTGACGCCGCTCACCGACCTGGAGGCCCGGGAGATGCTGCGCTCGCTCGCGACGTTTCCGCTACTTGACGGCTTCCGTGGTGCGCCGAAGGCCGACGTCGCGGCGCTCGAGGACGTGATCCTTCGCGTGGGGGCCATGGTCGAGGCACACGCGGAGATCGCCGAACTCGACCTCAATCCGGTCATCGCGCTTCCCGAAGGCGCCCTCGTCGTCGACGCGCGCATCCGCGCCGAGCCGGCGCCGGCCGCCCGGCCGCTGCTCGCGCGCCGGTCCATCTGACGTCCCGGGAGCGGGACCTTCGGCCCGGCGCCGCGTGGTCCCCGGCACCCATGCTGGCGGGGACAGAGGAGGTCGGCCGCATGCGTGCAAGCGGGACCGCCGGGCGCCGGGGGCGCGTCCTGGTCGTCGAAGCGAATGCGCGCGCCCGCGACTGGGAGGCCGGCTGGCTCGAGGACGCCGGGTTCGACGTGACGGTGTGTCCCGGCCCGAGCGCGCCCGACTACAACTGCGTGGGCAGCCGAACGGGCACGTGCCCTCTTGCGTCCGACGCGGACGCGATCGTGCTCGACCTGACACTCGCCGGCGACGTGGCCGGCGAGGGCACCCGCGCGTGGGAACTGCTGCTTCTGTATTTCGGGCTCGGCAAGCCGACTGTGGTGGTCGCAAGCGGCGACGAACCGTTCGTTCCGACCGGCGGCGACCACGTGTCGGTGATCGAGCGGCCGGTCGGGCGGGAGGCACTGTTGCGCGCGGTCCGATCCGCGCTCATCGCCTGACGAACGGGCTTCGCGGACGGACGTGTCGTCTTAGACCACGCCGGCCGACGGGGTCCCCATCACGATGGGAGCGGCCGGCGCAATCGCCGCGTGACCGGCGGGCGACGCGCCGCGGCGTTCGATCGCCGACGCGACCCGATCGACGAAGTCCTTGATGGTCGCCTCGGCGACGCGATGCATCAAGGCCCGGTCGATCGCGCGCCCCACGGGTCCCAGCGGCGGGCGGTAGCGTGCGCTCATCGCCAGTTGCGTCCGGTTCGGCCCGAGCGGGGCGACCTCGAGATCGCCCTCCATGACGGGGAACAGCGCCTCGGCGCCCGCGGCACGCCATACGAGCGGCAGGATGGTCTTCTCACCGAGCCGCGTCGCGTCGCCCACCTCGATCTCCACGGTCTTCGTAACACGGTGGCCCTCGGACCCGATGCCGACGTCCGCCCACAGGCGGATCCCGTGATCCCCGGCGTCCATGGCGAGCCCCGGGATCCATTCGAAGGCGTTGCGGAGCAGCACCTCGTCGACCTCGACGGAGGACATCTGCAGCACGGCGAAGTATCGGACGAACATGATGGTGGCAAGGGTCGACGAGGGCGCCGGATCCACCTACGGCCGAACGGCCCTGACGACGCGGGACCCGGCCGGGACGTCGCGATTTCGCCCGAACCGGCGATGGTACGCTCGCGCCGATGGCGGACCCGGAGACGAGGTCTCCTCAGGGGGCGGAGCACGCATCGCGCAAGGACGCCTTGCTTCAGGCCGGCATGGTTCTGTCCTCGGAGCTCTCGCTCGCGGCGGTGCTCCGGCGGATCGTGCAGACCGCCACGGAGATCTGCGGCGCCCGCTACGGCGCGCTCGGCGTGCTGGGAGCCGACGGGCGGATCGCGGAATTCGTCACGATCGGCGTCGACGAGGAGACGCGGCGGGCGATCGGCCATTACCCGACCGGCGGCGGCGTGCTCGGCGCGCTCATCGAGGACGCGCGGCCCCTCCGCCTGACGAACATCGCCGACGACCCGCGCTCGGTGGGCTTCCCACCCCATCACCCACCGATGCGGTCGTTTCTCGGCGCGCCGGTCAAGGCGCTCGGGCGCGTCTACGGCAACATCTACCTGGCCGAGAAGCAGGGCGCGGCCGAGTTCACCGAACAGGACGAGGAGGACCTGGTGGTGCTCGCCACCCAGGCGGGCGTCGCGGTGGCCAACGCGCACCTGTACGAGGAGACCCGACGCCGGGAGCGCTGGCTGGACGCGGTCGGGGAGATCAGCACGGCGATCCTCGCGGGAAGCGACTCGTCCGAGGTTCTGACGCTGGCCGCGGCCAGGGCGCGCGAGCTGGCCGGCGCCGACCTGGCCACGATCGCGGTCCGCGCAACGGATGGCTCGTGGTTCGTCAATCAGGCGGCAACGGGCGACCTGGCGGACGAGCTGCTCGGCCTCCGGTTCCCCGTGGACGGGTCCATCTCGGGCGACGCGATCCGCAAGCGCGAGCCGCAGGTGCTCGCCGACGCGTCCGCGGACGAGCGCGTCGATCAGCCGGTCGTTCGGCTTGGCTCCGTCGGCCCGGCGGTGGTCGTGCCCATGACCGCACAGGGCGAGGCGTTCGGCACGCTGACGGTCGCGAACCGGGCTCCCGGCAGGACGTTCACAGACGAGGACATCCGGGTCGTGGCGTCCTTCGCCGATCAGGCGTCGATCGCCCTCGAGTACGGGCGGGCGCAGGAGCAGCTCAAGCGGCTGGTCGTGATGGAGGACCGCGAGCGGATCGCGAAGGAGCTCCACGACGGCGTGATCCAGTCACTGTTCGCCGTCGGGATGGGACTGCAGGGCACGGCAATGATCGCCGAGGACGAGATCTCGGCCAGGATCGAAGGCGCGGTCAACGAACTCGACCGTGTCATCCGCGATCTTCGGAACTACATCTTCGGCCTCCGGCCGGGCATCCTGGCCGATCGGCAGCTGGGCGAGGCGCTCCGAGAGCTCGCCGAGGACTTCGCCCAGAAGTCGGGGGTCACCGTCGCGGTCGACATCGACGATCGGGTGGCGGCCGAGCTCGGATCGAAGGCGGCCGACATCGTCCAGATGACCCGGGAGGCCCTGTCGAACGTGGGGCGCCACGCGGACGCCGTCACCTGCCGGGTCCAGCTGCGATTCAGCGCCACGGGCGGCGCGATGCTCGAGATCGACGACGACGGACGGGGGTTCGATCCGGCCGCCGCCCGGGGATCGGGCAACGGGCTCGGGAACCTCGAGCACCGCGCCGAGTCGCTGGGCGGGACGCTCGCGATGAAGAGCGAACCGGGCGAGGGGACGACCGTGTGCGTCACCCTGCCGCTGTGAGCGTTGTCCGTGGCGGCTTGAGGGTCGCCCCGCGAGATGGGAGCATGACGCCGTGACCAGCACCGGTGGTGGGATGCCGCTGCGCGTGATGCTCGTCGACGACCACGAGGTGGTCCGCGGGGGCATCAAGGCTCTGCTCCAGTCCACCGACGACATCGTGGTGACCGCCGAGGCGGGCTCGGTCCAGGAGGCGATCGACGAGGCCGAACGAAGCCGGCCGGACGTCGTGGTCATGGACGTGCGTCTCACCGACGGCAGCGGCATCGAGGCAACCCGCGAGATCCGGGCGCGCCGCCCGCAGACGGCGGTGCTGATGCTCACATCGTTCGCCGACGACGAGGCGCTGTTCGCCTCGATCATGGCCGGCGCCAGCGGCTACGTGCTCAAGCAGATCAAGAGCGGCGAGCTGGTCCGCGCCATCAGGGCGGTCGGCCAGGGCCAGAGCCTGCTCGACCCGGCCGTCACGAAGAACGTGCTGGACCGGCTGCGCAAGGGCAAGCACCTCCTTCGGGACGAACGCCTGGCCCGTCTGTCGCCGCAGGAGGAACGGATCCTCTCGCTGGTGGCCGACGGACGCACGAACAAGCAGATCGGCGAGGAGCTGCACCTCGCGGAGAAGACGGTCAAGAACTACGTCTCGAGCATCCTGTCGAAGCTCGAGGTGGCCCGGCGGGCGGAGGCGGCCGCGTATCTCGCCCGGCACACGACCACGCCCGGCACCTGACCGGCCGCCCCCGAAGGCCCCCGGCGTCAGCCCGTGGGCGCCTGCTGCGGTTCGTCCAGGAACCGGTATCCGAGCCCGCGCACGGTCACCAGGTGCTCCGGCTGGTGCGGCTGGCGTTCGATCTTCTGCCGCAGGCGCTTCACGTGGACGTCGAGCGTCTTGGTGTCGCCGAAATAGTCCGCGCCCCAGACCTCCTCTATCAGGAAGTCCCGCGTGAGCATCCGGCCCTTGCGGAGCAGGAACGTCTCGAGCAGCTCGAACTCCTTCGGCGTGAGCCCGACCCTTTCGCCTCGGACGCGCGCCTCGTGCCGCGCGATGTCCAGCTCGACCGGTCCGCCGGTGAGCACCTCGACCTCGGGCGGTTCGGTCACCATTCCGGCCCGCCGCAGGTGCGCGCGCACGCGCGAGACCAGCTCGCGCATGGAGAACGGCTTCGTCACGTAGTCGTCGGCGCCCAGTTCCAGGCCGGCGACCTTGTCCGCCTCGGAGTCCTTCGCCGTCAGCATGATGATCGGGACGGTGGACTCGGACCGGACGATCCGGCACACGTCCAGACCGGAAAGCCTCGGGAGCATCAGGTCCAACAGGATCAGCGAGGGCGACGCGACGCGGAACCGTTCGAGCGCACGTTCGCCGTCGACGGCGATCGCCACGTCGAACCCCTCGCGTTCGAGCGAGTACTGGATGCTGTCGGCGAGCGCCGGCTCGTCCTCGACGATGAGCACCGCCGGCCGGTTATGTCCGTTCGTCGCCATGGTCCCCCTCTGCGGACGATGCCGAACCATCCCTGTGACTGGCGTCCGTGAATTCGCGGAATTCTCCCGTGAGCAGGTAGGCGACCTGCTCCCCGATGTCGACGGCGTTGTCGCCCACGCGCTCCAGTTGGCGCGCCACGACGTTCATGCGGATGCCCCATTCGAGCGCCGCGGCGTCGCCTGAAAGCCGAACCACGTGCCGGTACATCCCGCGGTTCAGCTCGTCCACTGGATCGTCCATGGCCGGCAGCCGCATGCACAGTTCGAGATCGCGGCGCGCGAACGCCTCCAGCGCGGTCCGGAGCATGGCGCCGACGATGTCGCCCATCTCCGTGAGGTGCAGCATGATCGTCTCGTCGGAGGGGAGCGACCGCGCCGCGAGGGACATCTTCGAGACGTTGACCGCCTGGTCGCCGATCCGCTCCAGATGCAGGTTGATGTGCAGCATGGTCGAGAGCAGGCGCAGGTCCGACGCGACCGGTGCCTGCAGGGCGAACGCGTCGAGGATCCGGCGTTCGATGTCCAGATACATGCGGTCGACGACGTCGTCGGAGATGATCACGCCCCGGGCCAATTCGTCATCCCGCTTTACCAATGCCCGGACGGCGCGGCTCACCATGTCGGCCGCCTCGTCGCCCACGCGCAGGACCTCCCCTTCGAGGTCCCGGAGCTCCTGGTGAAACTTGCCTCGCACTTCGTTCATGGCTACCCGAACCGCCCCGTGACGTAGTCCTCGGTCCGCGAGTCCGTCGGAGCCGTGAAGATCCGCTCCGTCGGACCGAACTCGACCAGGTCGCCGTTCAGCAGGAACAGCGTCCAGTCCGAGATCCGCGCGGCCTGCTGCATGTTGTGGGTCACGATGATCACCGTGTAGGTGGTCTTCAACTCCTCGATGAGCTGCTCGATGCGAAGCGTCGACGCCGGGTCGAGCGCTGAGGCCGGCTCGTCCATCAACAGGACCTCCGGCTCCACGGCGAGCGCGCGCGCGATGCACAGGCGCTGCTGCTGGCCGCCGGACAGCTTCCCGCCCGGTTCCTCCAGCCGGTCCTTGACCTCCTCCCACAGGCCGGCGCGCCGAAGGGAGCGCTCGGCCTCGTCGTTCATCTCCTTCTTCGAGCGCCGGCCCTGAAGCCGAAGGCCGGCCGTCACGTTGTCGCGCACGCTCATGGTCGGGAACGGGTTCGCCCGCTGGAAGACCATGCCGATGCGGGTTCGAACCAGGACCGGATCGACGCTCGAGTCGTAGATGTCCATGCCGTCGAACAGCACCTTGCCCGTCACGCGAGCGCCGCGGACCTCGTCGTGCATCCGGTTCAGCGCGCGGAGGAACGTGGACTTGCCGCAGCCGCTCGGCCCGATCACCGCGGTGACGGACTGGGTCGCCGCGGCAACCGACACGCCGTGGAGGACCTCGTTGGACGCGAACGCCACGCGGAGATCCACCGACTCGATCGTGGTTCCCCGCGGTTCAGCCTGCACGGCGTCGTCCGGCGGCGGGTCTCCCGGATCCGCGCTGCGGACCTGGGCGGGATTCGGAACGCTCATCTCGTCCTCCGTTGCTGCCGAGCCGACAGGACTCGCGCGGATATCGAAAGCAGCAGGACCGCGAACAGCAACACGATCGCCCCGCCCCACGCCTGGGAGTGCTGGGTCGGATAGGGGCTCTGAGCGTAGTTGAACATCCTTAGTGTGACCGCGTCCGTCGGTTGGAGCGGGTTCGTGTTGTAGAAGTCGTTGCCGAGCGCAGTGAGCAGGATGGGCGCCGTCTCACCCAGGCCGCGGGCGACGGCGAGCATGATGGCCGTGAAGATGCCCGCTCCGGCGGTGGGGACCACCACGCGCATGATCACCTTCCAGCGTCGCATGCCGAGGGCGAGGCCGCCCTCGCGCAGCTCATGGGGCACCAGGCGGAGGACCTCCTCGGCCGATCGCGTGATGATCGGCCACATGATCACGCTGAGCGCGAGCGCGCCGGCGAGGGCGGAGAAGTTGCCGAGCGCCACGACCACCAGCGCCCAGATGAACGCGCCCGCGATGATCGAGGGCGTGGAAAGCAGGATCTCGGCGACGAACCGCACCGAGCTGGCAACCTTCCCCCGTCCGTATTCGGAGAGGTAGACGGCCGACAGCAGCCCGATGGGGATCGAGATCAGGCAGGCGATCCCGACCATCATCCCGGTGCCGACGAACGCAGGTCCGAATCCGCCGCCCGGCAGCGGCGGCGGGACGGGCTCCTGCGTGAAGAAGTCGATGTTCAGCGCCGCCAGGCCACGCACCACGACGTAGGCGCTGATGAAGATCAGCGGCAGCAGGGCCAGCGCGCCGGCGGCCCACAAGACCACCATGAACACGGTGTTCTTCACCCGCCGCGAGCGGGCGATCGTCAGGCCGGGTCCCAGGGTGGTGGCGCTCATTGCAGCCCCGTCGTCGCGGTCAGATCCGCCTGGTCCGCCGCCGGAACACCGGCCTGCCGTTCCGTCCGGCCCACGAGAAGCCGCGACAGGGTCGCCATCACCAGCGCGATCACCATGAGGATGATCGCCAGCCCGAGCAGGGCCGAACGGTGCAGGCCCGCGTTGGTCGCTTCGCGGAACTCGTTGGCGATGACGGCCGGGATCGTGTATCCCGCGTGGAACAGCGAGACGTTGATCGTGGGTGAATTTCCGACCACGAGGGCGACGGCGATGGTCTCACCGAGCGCGCGGCCCAGCCCGAGCATGGTCGCGCCCACGATGCCGCTTCGCGCATACGGCAGGACCGCCAGCCGGATCATCTCGTAGCGGGTGGCGCCGAGCCCCAGGGCGGCCTCACGGAGGTCTCGCGGAACCACGGCGACCACCTCCCTGCTCACCGCCGTGATGATCGGCAGGATCATGACGGCCAGGATCACGCCGGCCGTGAACATGTCGCCGCCGGCAGGATTGCCCTGGAACAACGAGCCGATGATCGGCACCTTGCCGATCGTGTCCGTCAGGAACGGCTCGACGTGGTGGTCGAAGATCGGCAGCATGACGAAGACCGCCCACAGGCCGTACACGACGCTCGGGATCGCCGCCAGCAGGTCGACCAGGACAGCGAGCGTGTGCCGAAGCCACCCGACCGGCCCCTCGTTCAGCAGCAGCGCCAGGCTCACCGAAACCGGGACCGCGAGCGCGATCGCCAGGACGGAGGTCACCACCGTTCCGTAGATGAACGGCAACGCGCCGTACTGCTCGCGGCCCGGCACGGGGTTCCAGTTCGTGCCGACCAGGAAGCTCAGGCCTTCGGTCTGCCAGATGCGGATGCTGCCGTCGAGCAGCACCCACATGATCAGCGCCAGGAGGACGATGAGCGCGAACGCGATCGCCATCGACCCACGGCCGAACGACCGGTCGGCCAGCCGCGACCGTCCGTGCCCCGTCAGGGACGAGGGACCGGCGAACGCCTCCGGGGCTCCCGCTGCGACCGACACGCCCGGGTTAGGAGGATCCGACCGAGGGCGTCACGGCCGTGCCGTTGACGCTGATCTTCTTGACCTCCGCCAGCGCCGATTGCGCGACGGACGACGGCAGAGGCGCGTAATTGATCGCCGTGGTCGCGCTCTGGCCCTTGGTCAGCGCCCAGGTCCAGAAGTTCGACAGCGTCTGCGCCTTGTCCTGGTTCGTCTGGTCCGTGTAGATCAGGACGTACGTCGTGCTGGCGATCGGGTACGCGCCTGGCGTCGACGAATCCAGGATGTTCGTGGTCGGCGTGATCGGGAAGGACAGGCCGCCGCCGGCCGCGGTGATCGACTTGATCGAGGGCGCCACGTACGTGCCGTCGGGCGCTTTGATGTCGGTGATGCCGAGGTTCGCGGTGACCGCGAAGTCGTAGGAGAGGTAGCCGACGGCACCGTCGGTCTGGCTCACGGCCGCGGCGACGCCGTCGCTTCCGTTGGCCGAGGTACCGCCGGGCCACTGCACGGCCTTACCGGATCCGACCTGGCTCTCCCAGTCGGAGCTCTCCTTCGCGAGCCATCCGGTGAACACCGCGGTGGTCCCCGACTCGTCGGCACGGTGTACCGTGTGGATCGGGGTGTTCGGCAACGTCATGCCCGGGTTCAGCGCGGCGATGGCCTGGTCGTTCCACGAGGTGATCTTCCCCAGGAAGATGCCGGCGGCGGTCGCGCCGTCGAGCTTCAGGCCGCTCTGCAGGCCGGTCACGTGGTACGCGATGACCACCGCGCCGAGGCAGGTCGGAAACTCGATGTAGTTCTTGGACGGCAGCGCCGAGATCTCGTCCTGCTGCAGTGGCACGTCCGTCGCGCCGAAGTCGACCGTCTTCGAGGTGAACTGCTGCACGCCTCCGCCCGAACCGATCGCCTGGTAGTTGATCTTGGCCCCCGACTGGATCGAGAGGTACGAGTGGGACCAGCTCTGATACATGGGCTGGGCGAACGTCGAGCCGGCGCCCGTCAGGGGCACGCCACTCGAGGAGCCACCGCCGTTCGAGCCGCATCCCGCCGCGACGAGCGCGGCAGCGGCGACACAGACCGTCCAGGTGAGGGGGCGCGGAAGTCTCATGAGCCGTCCTTTCGTCGTCGAGCGGCCACGGGCACGCTATGCGTGGGAAGTGAATCGACCGGCACGACACGGTGAACGTCCGGTGAACGACCGCGCCGAGAAGGCCTGTCGTTCATCCGGAACGCACGGCTCACCAGGCATGGAGCGCACGGCTCGGCAGCCCCTGCCGGTGGTCGAGTACCCTGTGGGCGAACCTCCAAACGCCGGGGCAGCGGACACATGGTCGACACGAACGAACGGCTCCACACGGCTCGCGAGAGGCCGTCGCGCGTGCCTGTGGCGGGCCGGTACATCAATCGCGAGCTCTCCTGGCTCGACTTCAACGAACGCGTCCTCGCGCTGGCTGAGGACGAGCACCGCCCGCTGCTCGAACGCGCGCGCTTCGTGGCGATCTTCAGTTCGAACCTGGACGAGTTCTTCCAGATCCGCGTGGCGGGTCTGAGCGAGCAGGTCGAGGCGGGCTTCTCGTCCACCACGCCCGACGGGATGACCGCCGGCGAGCAACTCGCGGCGATCCGCGCGCGGGTTCAGGCGCTGGTCGACCGCCAGTCACGCGTGATCGCCGAGCAGCTGATCCCGGCGATGGACGCGTCGAAGATCTCGATCGTCCGTTGGGACGACCTGACGAAGGAGGACCGCCAGTACCTCGAGGGCACCTTCCGCGACCGCGTGTTCCCCGTGCTGACGCCGCTCTCGGTCGACCCGGCGCACCCGTTCCCGTACATCTCGCACCTTTCGCTGAACCTCGCCGTGGTCGTGCGGGACAAGGTGACGCAGGTGCGGCGGTTCGCCCGCGTGAAGGTGCCTCCGCTGCTTCCCCGGTTCATGGCGCTGCCCGACGGGGTCCGTTTCATCCCGCTGGAGGAGCTCATCGGCGCGAACGTGACGGCCCTGTTCCCCGGCATGGACATCGTCGCCCACCATCTGTTCCGGGTCACGCGCGACGCGGACCTCGATATCGAGATCGACGAGGGCGAGGATCTCCTGTCCGCGATCGAATCCTTCGTCCGGCTCCGCCAACGGTCGCCTGAGGTCGTGCGGCTCGAGGTCGGCGCGTCCATGCCCAGGGACGTGCTCGATCGGCTGATCCAGGAACTGGAGCTGGATGACGAGGACGTCTACGTGGTCGACAGCCTGCTCGATGCTTCGGGCCTGATGACGCTCTACGCGCTCGACCGGCCGGAGCTGAAGGACGAGCCGTGGGCCGGGATCACGCCGCGACGGCTCGCCCCGTCTGAGGAAGGATTGCCCACCGACGTGTTCGACGTGCTTCGCCGCGGCGACGTCCTCGTGCACCTCCCGTATGAGTCCTTCGACGCCACCGTCGAGGAGTTCATCGAACAGGCCGCGCGCGACCCGGCGGTGCTCGCCCTGAAGCAGACCCTGTACCGGACCTCCGACCGCGAGAGCCCGATCGTCCGCTCGCTGATCCGCGCCGCCGAGGGTGGCAAGCAGGTCGTGGCGCTGGTCGAGCTCCAGGCGCGGGGCGACGAGGAGGCGAACATCGGGTGGGCGAAGCTGATGGAGCGGGCGGGCGTCCACGTGCTGTACGGCGTGGTCGGCCTGAAGACCCACGCGAAGATCTCCCTGGCCGTCCGAGGGGAGGCATCCGGGGTGCGGCGCTACTGCCACGTTGGCACCGGCAACTACAACCCCAACACGGCGAAGGCCTACGAGGACGTCGGCCTGCTCACGGCCGACCCGGACCTCACCGCCGACGTGGCCGACCTGTTCAACTACCTCACGGGGTACAGCCGGCAGACGCGCTACCGGAACCTGCTGGTCGCGCCCATGAGCCTTCGTTCGCGTCTGATCGAGCTGATCGCCGAACAGGCCGCCGCCCCCGAGGGCCGCATCATCCTGAAGATGAACAGCCTGGTGGACACCGAGATGATCGACGCGCTCTACGAGGCCTCGCAGGCGGGCACGAAGATCGACCTCATCGTGCGCGGGATCTGCTGCCTCCGCCCGGGCGAGCCGGGCCTGTCGGAGAACATCAGCGTGCGCTCGATCGTCGGGCGCTACCTCGAGCATTCGCGGATCTTCCGGTTCGGCGCGAAGGAAAAGCAGGCGCGGTACTTCATCGGCTCCGCGGACCTCATGCCCCGGAACCTCGACCGGCGCGTGGAGGCGACCGTCGAGGTCAAGGATCCCGTGTTGAAAGCACGGCTTCAGGAGATCCTGGACATCTGCATGTCCGACGACATGCTGGCGTGGACCCTGGGGCCGGACGGCTGCTACACGAAGGTCCCCACGCGCGCGGGCATCGACGCGCAGCAGCGGCTCCAGGAGCGTGCCCTCGCCCGCGCCAGCGCGAAGGACCGGCGGGTCGTCCGACGTGGCTGACACCGCGCCTCAGGAACCAGGCGGGCGGGGCGGCTTGGAGCTGGCCTCCGCCGCCACCGCGCGGCACGAGCCCGTACGCCACGCCCCCGAGCGCGAGATCAAGCTCGCCGCGGCGCCGTCCTTCCGCTTGCCGGACCTCGCAAAGGCGCTGGACGGGCTCCAGGTGGAGGTCGCCCAGCCGAGGACGCAGCGGACGACCTACTTCGACACACCGGACCTTCGGCTTGCGCGATGGGGATGCAGCCTCCGGTATCGCGACACCGAAGGCTGGACGGTCAAGCTTCCGCCCGAAACGGAGGGCGACGCGCTGATCCGCGAAGAGGTCACGTTCGACGGCGGCCCGAAGGAACCTCCCGCGGGAGCGATCGACCTGCTGCGCGCGTACGTGCGAACGGCCGACGTCGTGCCCGTCACCCGCCTGCGGACACTGCGGCGTTCGGTGGTCGTGCGGGTCCCGGACGCCGTGATGGACGGCGAGGGCGACGCGGACGCGGTCGGGCCGGCGGTGGCGTCCGACGAGGCGCCGGGCAGCCGCGTGGCCGAGATCGTCGACGACGAGGTGTCGGTCATGGACGGCCGCCGGCTCGCCGCGCGCTTCCGCGAGCTCGAGGTGGAGGCGGGCGAAGGAGCGACGGACGAGCTCCTCGCGCGGATCGTCTCGCTCCTGCGCGACGCCGGCGCGGGCGAACCCGATTCGACCACCAAGTACATCCGGGCGGTGGGTCCGCGGGCGACGGGCCCGGCCGAGCTGGCCGTGGCCGAACTGCATGCGGGCGCGACGGCGGGCGCGGTCGTCCGGAACGCCATCGCCGCGTCGGTGATCAGGCTGCTCAAGCACGACGCCGTCGTCCGCCTTGACGCCCATCCGGAGGGCGTCCACCAGGCCCGGGTCGCCACCCGGCGGCTGCGTTCGGACCTCAGGACCTTCGCGCCGCTCCTCGATCCGACGTGGGCCGCTCATCTGGTCGACGACCTCCACTGGCTCGCCGACAAGCTCGGCGCCGCGCGCGACGCGGACGTGTTGATGGAGCTCCTCACCGACCGGGTCGAGGCGCTCGAGGGGCCGGACCGCGAGGCAGGGGCACGGCTGCTCGATCGCATGTCCGAAGAGCGCCGCATCGCGCGGGCCGATCTCCTGGAGGCCATGCGCGAACCGCGGTACGCGCAGGTCCTCGACCGGCTGGTGAACGCGGGCAACGAGCCGGCGCTGCTGCTCGAGGCCGACCTGCCCGCGGGCGCCACGCTCCCCGATCTGCTCCGCAAGCCATGGCGCCGGCTGCGCAAGGCCGTCAAGCAGCTTGACGATCCTCCGTCCGACGAAGGGCTTCACGCTGTCCGCATCAGGGCGAAGCGCCTTCGGTACGCGACCGAGGCCGTCTCGCCCCTGCTGGGCAAGCCGGCGCGGGATCTCGGCGAGGCGGCGGCAGGGCTCCAGGATGTGCTGGGCCGGCACAACGACGCCGTCGTCGCCGCCCGCTGGCTCCGGGAGGCGGCGGCACGGGCGCGTTCGGCCCGAACGGCATTCGTCGCGGGCGAACTGGCCGGTCTGGAGCGGTGGTCGGCGGCGCAGACCCGCGACACGTGGCGCGAGGCGTGGAAGCGCGTCAAGGCGAAGCGGCCGAAGGCGTGGACGTGATCGGAACTGGAACCGGGGCAGGGACCGTTCGGGCCGCGGGCGGGATCGTCAGGCGGCGCGGGGACGACGGCGCGGTCGAGATCTTGCTCGTGCACCGCCCCAGGTACGACGACTGGAGCCTGCCCAAGGGCAAGCTCGTGCCCGGGGAGGACGAGGTCACCGCGGCGCTGCGCGAGGTGTGGGAGGAGACCGGAGTGCGCTGCCAGATCGTGCGGCCGCTCGGAACGATCTCCTACCGTGACGCGTCCGGCACGCCGAAGGCCGTCAATTACTTCGAGATGCGCGCCGGACCGGGATCGGGGGAGGGGTCGTTCGAACCCGGCGACGAGGTGGACGCGATCGCCTGGCTCCCCGTGCAGCAGGCGCTCGCCCGGCTGACCTACCCGCATGATCGCGAGCTCGTTGCGACGTTCGAGCCGTTCGAGCCGTCCGAGCCGGACGAGCCGGACGACCGCAGGTGACGGTGACGCTGTACCTCATCCGTCACGCCGACGCCGGGAACCGGAAGTCGTGGAGCGGCGCGGACGACCTTCGCCCGCTCTCGGCGAAGGGCCGTCGGCAGGCGAAGTCCCTCGCGGAGAGCTTCGACAGCCTCATCATCGGCAGGCTCGCCTCGAGCCCGTTCGTTCGGTGTGTGCAGACACTCGAGCCCCTCGCCGCCGCGCGACGCCAGGATGTCAGCGACGAACCGGACCTCGCGGAGGGGACACCGGTGGAGCGCGTGGAGGCGCTCCTCGTTCGGCTGGCCGACCAGCCGACGGCGGCGTGCAGTCACGGCGACGTGATCGAAGCGCTCATCCCGCATCTGGTGCTGCGCGGGATGCGGGTCGAGGGAGACGTCGGGTTCGCGAAGGGTTCGGTGTGGGAACTCGAGGCCGACGGCGGACGATTCACGTGCGCGCGCTACTGGCCCGCGCCCTGACCTGCCCGACGCTCACGCGGCGCCTCCCACACCCGTCGCACCGTTCACCTCCAGGACCACGCGGAAGACGTCGGGGCGCAGCCAGGAGGCGGTCACCTCGAGCGGGCGGCCCAGTCTGGCGCAGTCCGTTCGTGACCTGATCGACACCAGCACAGGCCGGCCTCCCAGTTTCAGCCGGCGAGGGATGTCCACCGGCGGCACGTCCATCTCGGCCCGAACCCACGCGGGCACGGGATGAAGCCCGAACGCCTCGCGGAGCGTGGCGTGCAGCGATCCCTCGGTGCCGAGTCGGTCCGGCAGGCCGGGCGTCAGGTCCGCGACCACGTAGGAGACGGAGCACGCCACCGGTTCGTCGTCGACGAAACGGCGCCGGGAGAGGACGTGGACACGCGACATCCGTCCGATGTCGAGCTCGAGCCGGACGCGGGGCGGTACGCGCTGGAGGCGGACCCGCTCGGTCTCCGAGCGGACGGTGACGCCCGATGCGGCGACCGCCTCGGTCAGTCCGGGAAGCATCCCGGAGCCGATGCGGTAGTCGATCCGCGAGGAGACCACCAGGTGCCGGGTCTGGTTCCGGCGAACGACGAAGCGCCGCTCCAGTTCGGTCAAGGCCCGGCGAACGGCGCCGGGCGTCGTCTCGAGCTCCTCCGCCAGCACCGCCGCATCGGGTACGTCGCTGCCGGGTGCGCGGCGGGTCAGGTTCGCCTCGAGGCGATCCACGACGCGGGGCCCGGCGGCCCGAGAGGCTCCGATCCCGACGGGTTGCACCTGCCCTTCCATGCACGCGGCACGGTGCAGCGGCCGGATGGCCGAGCGATGAACGCAGGTCGACCGTCCGGTGAATCGTGCGCGGCCACGCGCGGCGCACGAGCAGGAAGAACGCCCGCCTCCGTGGACCGTTTGCCGTGATGACCGTTCATTTCCCGGTCGCGTGCGGGACCGCACGTGGTCATCCGGGCTCTGCATGATTCCTGTCGGCCGGATGTTCCTCGCCCCTCGCCACCCCGGCGATCGTCCGGCTCCCCGATAGGCCCGGCGCTTCCCCGGCGCCGGGCCTGCCCCTTTCTCCGGCCGAGCGTGGCTCCCTGTTGAACCCGTCCCGCCTGGACGAACGTGTTCCGCGGGTCGAACGGTCGAAGGCCCGGACCGCGTCAGGCGGTCCGGGCCTTCGGTGTTGCGGTTCGCTTTGGGCGCCTAGTGGTTGAACAACCTGCAGTAGTCCTGGTTCGTGTCACCGCCGCCGATGACACCCTTCGGCACGGGGACGAACCCGCTCGCCGAGATGGCGTTCGCGATCTCGGTCCGGTAGTTCGCGCCGGTGGCCGGGTCGTTGGCGTGGTCCGCGTCCAGCTTGCAGATCCAGCCTTCCTCACCCACGTAGGTGACGGCCTCGTCCTCCGAGGCACCGCTCGAGCACGACGCGGTGCAGTAGACGTTGTAGAGGAAGCGGCCGAACGGGAACGACCCATCGGCGATCGTGTCCTTGTTCACCGGGACGTTGTCGATGGCGCCGAGGATCGCCTTGTGCTGCCCGTGGACGCGCTGCGTCCACACACCGAAAGAGAACGGGAAGATGGCCTTCTTCTGGTCGCCGTTGTTGAAGATGGCCGTGTTGTCGTTCTCCGGGACGATGTGGGTGCTCTGCTGGCCGGCCGGGATGCAATGCGATGAGTCGCCGCCGACGAACCCGTCCCAGGTGGAGCGTGTCCCGGACCCGGCCTGGGGCGTGTAGATGGCGAACTTGAGGTTGTTGCCGCCGACCTGGCTCCAGTTCGTGATCGTGCAGGCCACGAAGATGCCGTTCAGCTGACTCTGGGTCAGACAGAACTGCGTGTCCCCGCCGGACCCCGCGCAGGTTCCGTTCTGGTTGTTCATGTTCTTGATACCGGAGCCCTTGATGTTGAAGGCCTCCCAGGAGATGCCGTCACGCGCGTAGGCAACGAACTTCAGCCCGGTGCAGTCGCTGCTCCCGGGACCGCGCGACGAACGGGCGAAGTCGATGCGGGCCACGCCCGACTGTCCCTGCGAGCACAGCTGCTTGATCCCGTTGCTCGACCCCAGGAAGTAGGCCTCGTGCACCTGGTCGTGCTTGTAGTTCTCAGAGAGGATCGTGTTCGGCGGGTCAGGGGACTCGCAGCTGAAGTCCAGCCACGCGTTCTGTCCCTGCGTCGGGATGGGTGAACACCCGGGGCTGAACAGGTACAGGTTATCGATCGCGTTCATCATGAACTGCGTGGTGTCCGAGCCGCTGCCGAGCACGCTCGCCGCGACCGGTCCGCCACCTCCCGTCGCCCCTGCCGGCATCGCCGCGGAGATGAACAGGGCGCTGCTGCCCACGATCACCGCACCGATGAGCCCCAGCCGGCGACTCTTCGTCTTCTTGATCATCGCCTGCCTTTCGGAATCGAAATGACCCGGCGCTTCAGCGGCCAGATCCATCCTGCCGTGCGAGAACCACCGTGCATTCACGTCCTCGAACGCCCTCCCCCCTTTCGGCACGTCGTTCAAGTGCGATCAGCGGGCAGGAGTCTCTCCGCGGGAGGTTGCGTCGCTGTGGCTCGTCTCCGAACGGACGAAGGATGGACGACGAACGGGCGGGGGCGATTGCGTGAACGGATGGCAACCGGCGGGCACGCGTCGGGAGGCCGGGATCGGTCCGGCAGGGGTTCTCGGGTCGTAGGTGTGGGGTTCTGGCTTCGCGGGCGGTCAGGCCGCCACGGTCCCCGAATCCGCCAACTTCCGGGCGTGGTTGAGGCTGAACGCCAGCGCGATCTGCGAGACGCCGCGGAAGATGGCCATGAAGCCGATCCAGAACAGGATCAGATAACTGCGCCGGGCCAGGGCGTAGACGCGGTCCGAGCCGGACACCCAGAACGCAAGGAGCACCAGCAGGATGCCCAGGGTGAGGTTGAGCCACCAGTACGGGTTCGCCGCCCGCGACGCGATCCCCTCGATGATCTCGAACGTGCCGTAGAGGATCAGGATCAAGCCGAGCACCGACGCCAGCGCGAAGAAGGTGTTGACCGGGCGGATGAAGCCCCAGAGCGCGCCCAGGAAGAAGATCACCGCGAGGATCCAGTGCCAGACCTTCCAGCCCCCTGAAACCATGGCCGCCACGCCCACCTCGTTGATCCCGGCCAGGAGGAACACGAAGCCGAGCAGAACGCCGACGGTGACGAGCGATGTGGTGTTCAAGCGCAGCACCAGGCGATCACGAGCCAGGCGCCGCCGCTCACCAGCAGGACCCACCAGTACCGGGTTGCCTCATGGACGATCCGCCGCTCTTCATTGAGCATGGCTCTCTCCTCCCGGTTCGCTCCCGAGCCCTTGCTCCGAAGTAAACGCCCCATCCCGCCCGGAGCAAGGCGCCCGTGGACTCAGGACTCGAACGACTGATTGACCTGGATGATCCCGTGGCGGCTCGGATCGGCCGCGTCGTGGTAGGTCACGCTCTGGACGTTCTTCGGCTTCCACACGAACGTGCCCCCGGGCGCGATCTGGCCGGATCGGACCGATTGATGGTCGAAGACCACCTTCACCGGCGCGTTCGTGTCGTTGATCCACGTCACCGGCTTGCAGCACAACGACACCAGCCACTGCGGGTGGAAGCCCTGGTCGGTGATGCGGATCGTGAAGCCAAAGTCGAAGTTCGGATCGGGATGGTCACGCTCCCGGTTCGGGTCGGGCGAGCCTGCCGACCGGGACGGCGTCGGCCGTACCGGCGGCGAGGTCGGTGTGTTCGCGCTCGCGCCCGAGGTGCACGCCGCCGCCAGCACGGCGATGGCGAGCAAGGCAGCCGGAGCGACCGATCGTCCGCGGCTCGGCATCGAGCGTGACCCTTACAGCGTGCCCGGCAGCAGCAGGTCGACGTTGATGAACACGAGCAGCAGCAGGGCCAGCAGGATCGGCGCGGCGAGCAACCACGTCACGGTGGGGTTCCACGTCCGACGGATACGACGGGTGATCAGGTACGCCACGATGAACACCTGAAGCCAGATCAGGCCGAACACGGCGCCGACCGGATCGGCCGAAAGCCCCAGTTCGTCCCGGCCCACCGGCACCGGCGGGCGCGTGTCGACGGCGACCGGGCTCCCTCGGAGGAGTGCGACGGCGACGATGCGGCCGCTCGCCCCCTGGGGCGGGTCAGCGCTGACGAGTGTCAGGCGCGAATCGGTCGAGCCGGCGAACACATCCGGGTCGCCGGACTTCAAGTGGTAAACATGGTTTACCGAATAGACGAACAACCCCTGCCCGGTGGTGACGTTGATCAGGTCGCCCGTATGGAGCAGGTTCAGGCTGCGGAACGGCGCTCCGTACTTCGTCCGGTGCCCCAGGATGATCGCGTTGCCGAACTCGCCCGGCAGCGGGGCGGCGGCGAGGTGGCCCGGTCCCGCCTTCAGCAGGCGATTGGTCGTGCCCTCGACGACCACCTGACTCACGTGGATGGACGGGATGTTCATGAGCGCGACCGCCGTACCCGACGGGATGGTCTTGTTCGGCAGGTCGAGGTTCGTCGTGACGATGGCGTCCTGGAACTGGAGCAGCAGCGCCCGTTGGTCCCGCGCCTCGAGGGAGCCGGTCAGGCCGAACTCGAACAGCAGGAACAGCACGGCGATGACTCCCGCGGCGGTGAGGACCTTTCCCACGGAGCGCTCGACGGATCGGCGGCTCCTGAGCGCGGCGGGCAGGGTCGCCGTCGTGGCGGCGGTCTCTGCAGTCGCCGGCTGACCGATGGAGCCGAACAACCCGGCCAGCCGCCGGCGCGGGCGTTGCCGCTCATCGGTGGTGAGGACGAGCACCCGGCCCGCGCGCTCGTCGAGTTCGGCGCGGAGCGCCCTGACGCGGGCCGCAAGGTCCTGCCGGTACTCCTCGTCGATCGAGACGCGCTCATCCGGCGCGGCGCCGGGTCCCTCGACCCGCGTCGGTTCGACCGGCGATGGCTGATCTGCCGTCGGCGGCGTCGCCGTCGGCGGCGGCGGCGACGGTGCGACGGGCATCGGCTGAACCGGGATCAGCTCGGCAGGCGCGGTCTCGGCCGTGATCTTCGTGCCCGGCTCGACGCGGTCGAGGACCACGGTGGCGTTCGAATCTTCGCCGTTCACGGGACCGCCGGTATCCGTGCGGACCTTGTGCCGCCGGAAGTGCAGACCCCGCCGCCGCGGCGGCGCCGTCGGCTCGCCCGACCCATTGCCGCTCCACATCTCGAGCTCACGGAGGGTCTCGTCGACCGACAGGACGAGGCCGATCATCTCGTTGCGCTCGTCGGGGCCGACGGGCCGCCCGTCGATCGTGGCAAGGTGCGCATCGAGGGCGGCGAGCCCCTCTCGCGCCTGGGCGACCTTCGCCTCGCCGTCGCCGGCGGGACGGTCCTCGAGCATCACCGATCCGCTCACGCCGGCGCGGGCGGTTCCGGAGTGACCGCGGCGGTCGCAGCGGCCGCGGCGGGCCCTGTCCGACGGTGTGCGCTCATCCGCTGAAGGATGGGCCCCGCCGTGAGGCCGACCAGTCCGAGGAGGGCGATCGAGGGCAGGACGAACCGAGCCGCCGAAGGATAGAGCGGACCACCGCTCGCGACGGCACCCGCGGGCGGTCCGCTCGGGCAGGGGCTCTCGGTGGGCGAGGGGGATTCGGAGGGCCCGAACGAACCCGATGCCGACACCGACGGCGTGGGCGACTGCGTCGTCGGCAGGACCGATCCGGATGCGGCCGGGGAACCGGTCGCGCTCGGGGTGGCCCCCGGGCAGGGCAACGTGGTCGTCGCGGTTGGCGAGCCGGTCGGGAACGTCGGCGGTGGGCCCGTCGTGAACGTCGGCGGCGTCGTGGTCGTGTAGTACGTGGGCGGCGTCGTGTAGTACGTGGGCGGCGTCGTGTAATGCGTGGGCGGCGTGGTCGTGTGGTGCGGCGGGGTCGTATGCGGCACATGCGGGATCCGATTCGCGGCCGCCACCGCCTCGGCCGAGAGCACCGCCGGCAACTTCGCGTAGTTCAGGAACCCCGGGAGCGCATCCTGTCCGTCACCCACCGCGAAGGTGATGAACGACCGGAGCACGGCTCCCACCGACTGGTCGATCTTGTTCGTCGGTGCCGGGATGTAGGAGATCAGCGGGATCGGCCAGGCGCCGTGATCGGCGTCGTCATAGGCGAAGTTCACGGCGCCGCTGGAATCCGGCGGGAGCGCGTCGTTGATCGCCTTGAGGATCGTGTCGGGTGTCGCCGGCACGTCGACCCCCGGGGCGAGCTCGATCTTCACCGTCGGCAAGCCGTAGAAGGCCGCCATGCTCGAGTCGATGAACCCGATGTTCCCGTAGGTGCTGAAGTCGGTGTTCGGGTTCCGGATGGCCAGCGCGAGCTTGTTCGCCCCCTGAACCCCGACGTCGAACCCGTACTGCGGGAACACGTTCGTGGCGCCCGGCCACGGCGGGTTGAGGCCCCCGAGCGAGCCACTCGCCACATTGGTGAGCCACGTGGTGAACGCCATCGTCTCCGCGGAGTGCTCGGCCCGGACGTAGGAGACGATTCGGGAGGGCCACTGGATCCCCGGGTTCAGCTTGTTGATCGCGTCGACGAAGTTCCAGTTCGGGATCTGGCTGGTGAACTGCTGCGCGATCAGGTCCGGCGTGAGGATCAGGTTCGTGATCTGCGGACCGCGCTTGTCGAAGATGTCGTAGGCGAGGACCACACCCGAGCCGCTGATCGGCGCGTACGCCCACGTCCTCCCCGCGGCGTGCAGCGCCGCCTTCTGGTCCGCATCCAGCGGCTGCCCCGTGACGGCGAAGTCGGATATGCCGTTCGTCCAAGCCTGCACCCCGTCGTAGGAGTTCGTGAGATCCACCTGGACCGAGAGGTCCTTCGGGTTCTGGCACACGATGCCTTCCCACGTGTAGAGGGCTCGGTACGCGGAGGCCGAACCGGAGCCGTGGGCGAACGCCTGATCCTGTCCGGGCGCCGGGCATGCGGTGGGCGAGGGACCGTACTCCATCTTCGCGAACACGCCGGTGCCGACATCGTGCGGATCAGTGAACGCGGCCATCTGGCAGGGGGTGTTCTGGTCGCATGGAAAACACGGGTTGCCGTCACCGCAGGCCTTCGACGTGTCGGCGCTCGACGCGTACACGAGGTTGCCCTGGCCGGTCTGGGCGTTCTCGGGGTCCGGCAGCACGTTCAGATAGATGTCACCGTTGCCGGACGAGTCGGTGACCGTGCTCACCGGGTAGATCGGCGAGCACTGCGTGTCCAGATCCGGCGTCTGTGTGCCGTTCACGCACTGGCGGAACGCGACGCCGATGCCGGGCGCGTACCCGGACAGGCTCACATGGATGTACTGCCCGTACGTCACGTCTTTCGACGGATCGAGCTTGATCTGCGGGCCGTCGGCATGCGCCGCGAGCTCGAGCGGAGAGGCGACGACGCCGAGGATCCCGATGGCGATGGGGATCAGGAGCGACGCGGCGACCCGCGCGGGGCCGCGCCGCGGGGCCGGGCGGCGCGCGCGATGCTTTGCCGGAGCACGCCGCTTATCCGCCATGGTCCGTCGTCTCTCGCCCTTCATCCCGGCGCAGCCGGTCGGTTGCCGACCGCGGCGCCGGCGCCTGCCGCCTGACCTGCAGCAACACCGGCGCGAATACGAGCACGAGCACGCCGAGCGCGGTCACGACCAGCGGAAGGATGGGCTCGGGCTGCGCGTAGGAGGCGCTCTTCAGGGCAGCCGCGTACGCCGCCTGCTGTTGCTCCTGGGTCATCGTGGTGACCTGGACGCCGGATGGCGGCTGGTTGCCGCCCACCCCTCCGATCGCGGGCGGCGGCGTGGTCTGTGCCGCCGTCGGGCTGGGATCGGTCGCGCCGGGCGTCGTCGAGCTGGGATCCGTACTGGCGGTGCTGCCACCGGTGCTGCCAGTGTTCCCGTCGTTGCCGCCGTTGTTCCCCCCGTTGTTCCCCCCGTTGTTGCCGCCGTTTCCCTGGGGCAGATTCGGATTCGGACAGTGCTGATAGTCGATCGGCGGCGGCTTCACATGCCCTGGTATGCGGTTCACGGCGTCGAAGTCCGCCTGGATCAGGTTCTTCGGCAGCGGCGAATACCCGAGGGGGGCAGCGCTCTGCTGGCCCTTGCACGCGATGTAGACGATCCAGCCCGAAAGGACCGCGCCCTTCTCGGCCGTGAATCCGAACCCTTCGGCGGTCGGCGTGATCATGTACGAGTACGAGGACATGGGATACGAGTTCGCCTCGGGCGCGTTGTAGACGCCCACCAGGTTCTGCGTCAGGTCGTGGTTCAGCGTCGCGTGCGTGAGGGCCGTCGCGACGTTGTTCGACGACGGCTGGACGTAGTGCCCGCTCCGATTGTGCAGATTGCCCACGGGGAAGTTCCGCCCGTAGGCGTACCCCGCTTCGACGTAGCCGATCGCGCCCTGGCCGAGCGTGTCGTTGGCGATGAAGTTCGCCACGCCGTCGCTCCCATTGGCGCCGACCGAGCCGTTGAAGCTCGGCCACACCGAACAGGGTGCCTGGCACCCCCACTGCTGGACGAACTGGTTCCACAGGCTCTGCTGCTGGTTCTGCAGGTACAGCGAGAACTGCGCCGAGGTGCCGGAGCCGTCGGACCGGATCACCGGCGTGATGTGGGTGTCCCTGATGTGGAGCCCCGGGTTCAGACGCGTGATCGCCGGATCCTGCCAGCTGCTGATCTTGCCGGTGAAGATCAGGGCGGCCGCGTTCGAATCGATGTTCAGGCTCCTGATGCGCCGGCCCGCGGTGTCGTGCAGGTTGTACATCAGCGAGGTTCCGCCGGCGACGTCGGGCAGGTACTGGTAGGTCTTGTGCTCCGCTTGGAGCTGGGCGACCTCGTCGGGCTGGAACGGGATCTCGGTCGCGGCGAAATCGACCTGATTGATGATGTAGAAGTTCCGGCCCGCGCTCGAGCCCACGCCCGAGTAGTTGATCTGGTAGCCGAAGTGCGCGTAGTCGGCGCGCCACTGGTCCAGCGCGATCTGGACCCAGGTCGAACCGGCACCGGTCACCGGCGGGCCCGACGCGGATGCCGGCAACGCCGGGATCAGCAGGAGCATGAGGAGCGCCGATGTCGCTGCGAACCACATCGCCGCGGCGGCGCGGAGGATGTGGCGCACTGGCGAGGTTCGCGTCGTTCGGTTCGTTCTCCCTCGAAGCATGGAGACCTTCCTATCCGAACCTGCCGTGGACGTAGTCCGCGGTCCGGGGATCGTCGGGGTCGTTGAAGATCTTCGTGGTGGGACCGATCTCCACGATCCCACCCGGCGAGCCTTCGTCAACGTTGAAGAACGCGCAGAGGTCGGAGATGCGCTGGGCCTGCTGCATGTTGTGGGTCACGATCACCACGGTCACCTCGTGGACGATCTCGCCGATGGTCTCCTCGATGCGCCTCGTGGAGGAGGGGTCCAGCGCCGAGCAGGGCTCGTCCATGAGCAGGACCTCCGGCGACACGGCGAGGGACCTGGCGATGCACAGGCGCTGCTGCTGGCCTCCGGAGAGGCCTCCGCCCGGATCCTCCAGGCGGTTGCGGACCTCCCGCCACAGGCCGGCCCGGGTGAGGGAGTCCTCCACCAGGGCATCAGGGTTCGCCGGCTTCATCCCGGAGAGCTTCAGGCCCGACAGGACGTTGTCGTAGACGCTCATCGCCGGAAACGGGTTGGGCTTCTGGAAGACCATGCCCACCTTCCGCCGCGTCTCGATGGGGCGGACCTCTGGGGAGTAGATGTCGGTCCCGTCGAGGAACACCTGGCCCGAGAGCTGCGCACCGGGGACCAGCTCGTGCATGCGATTGAGGATCCTGATGAAGGTGGACTTGCCGCACCCCGAAGGCCCGATCAGCGCCGTCACCTTCCCGGCCGGCATGTCCAGGGTCACCTGCTCGAGCACCTTGTGCGTGCCGAACCACGCCGAAACCCGTTCGGCGCGCATGCCGCCGCTGCCGGAAGGGCCGCCGTTCATGCCGGCGCTCAGGTCCTGTTCGGTCGTCGTCACGCTCTCGCTCCTCCGGGTTCGGCCGCGGCGCGTTTGGCGTCGCGCTTCGCGGCTCGCTTCTGCCTGCGTTCGATCGACGTGCGCGTCCCCAGGACGCGCGCGAGCGTGAACAGGCCGAGCACCAGGACGATCAGTACGAAGGAGGCCATCCACGCGCGCAGGTACGGCGCTTCGCCGGGATTGAACCGGACATAGGTCCAGATGAACAGGGGCAGCGACTCCTGCGGGCCGTGGAACGGGTTGCCGTTCATGACCTGGGCGCCGAACGCGGTGAGCAGGACCGGCGCCGTCTCACCGACCGCACGCGCGACGCCCAGGATCACCGCGGTGATCAGGCCGCTGCGAGCGGTGGGAAGCACCACATTCCACACCGTGCGCCATTCGTAGCCGCCGAGGGCGAGCGAGCCTTCGCGCAGGCCGTCCGGCACCAGGCGCAGCACCTCCTCCGAGGTCCGCGTCACCGTCGGGAGCATCAGGATCGACAGGGCGAGCGCGGCCGCGAAGCCCGAGAACCCCCAGCCCAGGCTCACGACCACCACGGCGTAGATGAACAGGCCGGCCACGATCGAAGGCACGCCGCTCATCGCGTCGACGAAGAGCCTCACCGGCCGTCGCAGTGGTCCGCCGATCTCGTTCAGATAGACCGCGCAGAGCACCGCCAGCGGCACCGAGATGACCATGGCGATGGCGACCTGTTCGAGCGTGCCGACGATGGCATGCGCGATGCCTCCGCACGTGGGGCCGTCCAGCTGGCCGCAGAGGTTGTTCGTCTGAACGAACACGTGCGGCCGGATGTACGCGATGCCCTTCGCCGTAACGAACACGATGATCGAGACCAGCGGCACGATCAGGATGCCCGTGCCCGTGACGATCAGGACGGCCATCAGGCGGTCCTTGGCCACCAGCGGCCCCTCGAGTTGCAGCATCGCCAGCCAGTAGATGAACGCGAACGACACGAACCACCAGAACAGGAACCCGACAGCGCCGGAGATCGGCATCAGCCGGAAGATCACCCATATCAACGCGAACGACGAGCCGATCGACGCGACGAGGACCCAGGCGTCGACCGCGTTGAACGAACGCGGCCGGATCGGCGTGTCGCCGCCCGGACCGCCGAAGACCCCCGCGCCCGGAGGCGGCGCCTCGGCAGAGCCCGGCGACCTGGGGGGCGCGGTGACCGCCATCTAGATCTCGACCCCCTTGCCGGACCGCGAGCGGGCCACGATCGCGGAGGCCGCGAAGTTCACGAGGAGGGTCACGACGAACAACGTCAGTCCGGCAGCCATCAGCGCCGGGATGCCGAACTTCTGGGTCGCCTCGCCGAACCGCAATGCGATGAGAGGCGCCACGCCGTTCGCGCCCGTCGCCAGGACGTGGATCGAGATCGTGAAGATCGGGGAGATCACCAGCGCCACGGCGATCGTCTCGCCGAGCGCCCGGCCGAGCCCGAGCATCGCGCCCCCGATGATGCCGCCGCGGCCGAACGGCAGCACGACGCTCCGAATCATGCCCCACCGGCTGCCGCCGAGCGCGAAGGCGGCTTCCTTCTCACCCGGCGGGGTCTGTGAGAACACCTCGCGCACGATCGACGCGCAGATCGGCAGGACCATCAGCGAGACGATCACACCGGCCACGAATGCCGACGCCGCGAAGGCCCCGGGGTTCAGGTTCGATCCGGGGACCTTGAAGATCGGGATGAACCCGAAGTTCTTCGAGATGAATCGCGAGACGCCAACCAGCCGCGGCTCCAGGAAGGCCAGGCCCCAGATGCCGTAGATGATGCTCGGGATCGCCGCCAACAGGTCGACCAGCGAGATCATCCATCGGCGGAGCCGGCGCGGCGCGTACTCGGTGATGAACAGCGCCGTCGCGATCGACAGCGGCACCGCGATCGCCAGCGCGACGATGGCGATGACGAACGTCCAGTACAGGATCGCCGCGATGCCGAAGACGTGCGATCCCTCCGGGTCCCATCGTGAGGTCGTGAAGAACTTCAGGCCCATGGTGTGGAACGCCGGCCACGACTTGATCAGCAGGAACAGCCCGATCAGGAAGAGGATGACGAACGTCGCGAGGCCGGCCCCGGTGGCCAGCCGCCGGAACGCTCGATCGACCCCCGTCCGGGTATGGGTAATGGTTCGCGGCGCATCCGGCGTGCTGTCGCCGTCCGGTGGCTGCGCCACGTCGGCAGAGATCGTGCTCATCTTCCCCCGCTGCGAGCGCTCCGGCCGCGACCGTTCCGGCCGCGACCTGACGTCAAGACCACCGGAGCATGTCGGCGGTCTGTGACTGTTGGGTGAATGGACATTTGCCCGTCGGTGAACAACCCTATGCCCGGCGAGGCGCTGCCGCAGCCCGTACCCGCCGTCACGGAGCCGGCGAAGCGCGGGCCGGGCACGCGCGAACGCGCGCACCGGCGCCGCCGGAGAAGGGCCCGCCGGCCACGGTGAGGACGGATCACAGGGCGCAACCCTCGCAAGCCACGGTGGCGGAGCGCTGTCGGATCGGTGACGCGCGACTGCCAGGACAACGAGCAACTGCGGACCGTTCGGCGTCGCCGCGTCGACGGTTCGGGGCCCGCACGACGAATCCCGTTCGGCCGGCGCGTGTCAGCAAGCGTATGTCAGCGCCTGCGGCGGCCGCCGACGGCCCGCGCGGCGTTCGGCCGACCGTCATTCGTCGGTCGCCCTGCGGTCGCGTCGCGGCCACCGGCCCGATGCCCGACCGGCACGCCAGGTTCGCCGGGGCTCCGCGTCGCGGACACCTCGCCGCCCGGAGCGCGCCACCCTCCACACCTACGGTCCGGGGCGCTCCGGCAGATGCCGGCGGAACCGGGTCCGTTCTCGCGCCGGGCCCATGGGAACACGGGAGGTGGACGCATGAGACGGCATGCCCGCGATCGCGGGGCACCGCTTCGCACCGTCCGGGGGACGGTGGCCGCCCTGGCCGCCGCAGTCGTCGCGTCGACCGGTCTTGTCACCGGCGTCGCGACCGCCGCGCACGCCGACCCGGTGTGCACGCTGCATTCCCCCTCGGGCGCGATCCAGCACGTGATCTCGATCCAGTTCGACAACGTGCACCTCACGCGCGACAACCCGAACGTGCCGTCGGACCTGGAGCAGATGCCGAATCTTCAGAACTTCCTCGAGAGCAACGGCACGCTCCTGACGAACCACCACACGCCGCTGATCTCGCACACGGGCAATGACATCCTCACCACGCTCACCGGCGTGTACGGGGACCGACACGGCGTGCCCGTCGCGAACAGCTACCGGTACTGGCTTCCGAACGGCAAGACGGACACGGGACTTTCCTTCGCGTACTGGACCGACCCCCTGGCGGACCCCGCGTTTCCGAACCCGCCGACGGACACACTGCCGAACATGATCACGCCGAACGGCCTGAACACGCCGGCGCCGTGGGTTCCATTCACGCGCGCGGGCTGCAACGTCGGGCAGGTCGCGCTCGCGAACACCGTCCTGGAGAACCTGAACCCGGACGTGCCGGACTTCTTCGGCGCGGGGTCCCCGCAGGACCAGGAGCGGATCAACAACCCCGACCAGGCGTCGGCCGACTTCGTCGGAATAGGCGTGCACTGCGCGGCCGGCGCGTCGCTGTGCGGCGCGGCGAACGGCGGAGTGGCCGACCGGCTGCCCGACGAGCCCGGCGGCTACACCGGCTACCAGACGCTGATCGGCAACACGTACGTGGCGCCGCAGATCTCGCCCGGCGGGCCGATGACGGACCTCGACGGCAACGTGATCCAGAACCCGCAGGGCTACGACGGCTTCCCGGGGTTCGACGGGATGAGCGCGTCGGTGTCGCTGTCGTACGTGGCCGCCATGCAGGAGCACGGCGTGCCGGTCACCTACGCGTACATCTCCGACGCCCACGACGCGCACCCGAACGGGCCGGACTACGGTCCGGGCGAAGCCGGGTACGAGGCAGCCCTGCATTCCTACGACAACGCCTTCGGCGAGTTCTTCACTCGCCTGGCGAACGACGGGATCAACAGCTCGAACACGCTCTTCGTGATCACCGCGGACGAGAACGACCACTTCGTCGGCGGCGCGGCGAGCCCTTCGGGGTGCGACGGCGTCAACACGCCGTGCACGTACACGCAGAAGGGCGAGGTCGACGGGCAGATGACGGGCCTGCTCGCCACCGAGACCGGCGACACCACGCAGTTCGCCGTCCACTCGGACTCGGCGCCGACGGTCTACGTGTCCGGCAACCCGGCGCCGAACGATCCGGCGACCAGATCGTTCGAACGCAACCTGAACCTGCTGTGGGCGAAGAACCCGATCACCGGCCAGATCGACGCGATCACCCATTACATGGCCGATCCCGTGGAGGAACGGATCCTCCACATGGTGACCGGCGATCCGAAGCGAACGCCGACGCTCACGCTGTTCGGCAACGAGAACTACTTCCTGTTCACCGGCGCGCCGAACTGCAACAACCCATGCGTAACCCTGGACCCGAAGTTCGGGTGGAACCACGGCGACGTGGATCCCGACATCACCACGACCTGGCTCGGTCTGGTGGGGCCGGGTGTCCAGAGCCTCGGCGCCGACGGCCAGGTGTGGTCGGACCACACAGACATCAGGCCGACCGTCCTTGCCCTCACCGGCCTGACAGACGATTACGTCTCGGACGGGCGGGTCCTGTCTGAGGTCCTGGATCCGTCGGCGCTGCCGCTCGGGATCGCGGGGAACCGATCCGGATTCGAGCGACTGGCGGCCGTGTACAAGCAGCTCGATGCGTGCGTCGGTCAGTTCGGCCTGGACAGCCTGGCGGTCGACACCACGGCGCTCACGAGCGCGACGGCCGACGACATCCTCTACACCAAGCTCGAATCGAAGCTGGCCGCCCTCGGCGCCTCGCGCGACGTCGTCGCGTCGAAGATCAGGTCGCTGCTGAACGGGGCGGGGTTCAACGGGTCGACGCTTGCAAACTCGACGGTCAACGCGTACGTGAAGCAGGCGAACGCACTGCTCAAGAACGTGCACAAGCTGGCCTCCTGACGTTCCGCAGTGAGGAACGCCCGAGGGAACCGGGTCGCGGCGCCGCAACGGGTGCCGCGACCGGTTCGTTCGGGCTATCGAGACCGCGGACGTGCGCGCCGCCCTTCACGCCACCGACGGCCGGCGGACGCGCTGCCGCCCCGCGGCGGGACGCAGGTCCAAGACGGGCCACCCCATGCGCCTGGCGACGATCGCCAGGGTTCGATCCGGGTTGACGGCCACCGGCTCGCCCACCGCATGGAGCAACGGCAGATCGCTGACGCTGTCGGTGAACGCCACGGAACGGGAAAGGTCGACGCCCTGCTCGCGTGCGAAGGCGGTCACTCGCGAGGCCTTTTCGAGACCGCGGTTGAGCGAGCCGACCAGTCGCCCCGTGTAACGGCCGTCCCGCACCTCCGCGAGGGTGCCGATCGCTCCGTCGATCCCGAGTTCGTCCGCGATGATCGCCGCGTAATCCTCGGGGGACGACGTCGCCAGGTAGACCGGTCGCCCGGCCAGCCGGTGGATCTTGATGAGCTGCACGGCGCGCGCGTAGACGCGCGGCAGCACCTCGTCCTGGACCACGGCGCGAGCCACTTCGAGCATGGCGTCTCGCGAGCGGCCACGGACCGCCGCCAGCGTCATCGCCCTGGCGCGTTCGACGAGCTCCTCCCGTTCGGTGCGCCCCCATCGGAACCACGCCTGGTCCGCGCCGACCCGCGCGAGGTCGCGGAGGCGTATGAGGCCTCGCCGCCGGAGCTCGCGCGCGAGCGGGAAGAGGCTCGAGCCCGGCAGCAGCGTGCCGTCGAGATCGAAGAACACCGCGCCGCGTCCGCCCGGCGATCCGTCCAAGATCGTCCCTTCCTTCGCTCCGGCGACCCGAAGCCGCGACCGCGTCTATCAGGACTTATGTCACTCTCGACGGTATCGGCGGCCGGGCGGCTCATGGAGGAACCGCGCGTGAATCCTGAGCGACGCCATCCCATCCCTTCGGCGACGCGGCACGGTCCGTCCGGCGCGCGTCCGTCGCCGTGCCTTCACCATGCGTTCACGAACGGCCTGCGACCATTGGATCCCATGCCCGCTCGTTCGGTCCGATTCGCGCTCCTGCTGGCTGCGATCGCGCTCAGCGCTGCGGCATGCTCATCCGGGAGCGCGGATGCCGCAGGGACCACGGCGGGCCCACCGGCGAGCACCGGAACTCAGCCGACGTCGCCGAGTACGGCGACACCCCCTCCGGCGGGGCTCCAGGTCACGCCCGGCGAGAGCGGGTGGACCGTCTACACGGACGGCGCCGACGGGTTCGCACTCCAGACGCCGGCGTGGATGAACGACGTGACGCACCGGGCAGCCGCCCAGAACCCGCTCGTCCGGGCAGCGGTCGTCAGTCCCTTCATCGGCACGACCCTCATCCAGGTGCTGGTGGTCCCGCTGGACGCCGGCATGACGCTCGACGGATTCGCATCCATCACCGCGAGCCGTCTGGCACAGATCCCCGGCTTCCAGGGTGTGACCGACCAGGTCGCGACCGATCTCGGTGGCCGGCCGGCGCGGCGATTCGACTGGAGCGCCTCGTCGAATGGCTCGAAGCTGATCGAGCGCGAGTACCTGGTGGTCCGGGACGGCAGGGGCTACGTGTTGTCGATCGACACCACGCCAACGCCTCGCCAGGCCGACTTCCAGATGTTCGCGAAGGTCGCGGCGCGGTTCGGATTCGACGGGTAGGGATCGGGTAGGGATGCGGCTCGTCGCGCTCTACAGGCCCGCGTACGCCTTGTAGTTCGCCTCGACCTTCGGCACGACGCCGGTGACGTAGGTGCCGGCCGCGCATCCGTAGCACCAGGCGGAGGCGTTGATCGCCTGCGCCGTGGTCATGGGGTCCGCGCACGAGTACAGGTCGTAGAGGATCCAGCCGTAGCCGTAGCGGTAGTAGCCGCCCCACAGCGTTTGACCGGTTGCCTGCAGGCCCGCTTCGAGCGAGGGGTAATTCTTGACTCCCGCCGAATTGAACTTCGTCGCCCCGGCCACGGTGTGCGTCGACGCGAGCGGGTTCCACATCGCGTCCGTGGACTCGGCGACCTGCCAGGCCACCACCACTGCCAGGTTGTTCCCACAGGTGGGCAGGCCGAGCGTCGACAGCAGCGCTCCCGCCCAGTCGCCATAGGCGATGTGCGTGGTGCCGGCCGGGGCCGACGCACCCGTGTCGATCACACGCAGCTGTTCGAGCAACGCGTCGATCCGGTTCTCCGTCCTGACGCGATCGGCCCGAAGCCGGGTGAACTCGGCCTGCGCCTTGAACAGACGGGGGAGGAAATGCGTGGACGCGGCCGCCTTTCGCACGGCTTCCGCCCGAGCGGTCGTCTCCTGGACGGCGGCCCGCGCGGCGGCCACCAGGATCACGATCCGTGAGGCGCCGATGGACCCGCCCTCCTCGCCCGTGCTCAGAAGGCCCGCGGCCCATACGAGCCGCGACTCGGCCGCTGAGGCGGCATCCGCTGCCACGGTGAGCCTTGCGGACTGCGTGTTGACCTTCCTCTGGAGCATCGCAACCGTCTTCTGAAGCGTCGGCAGCCGCGCTTCGATCGTTGCCAGGTGCGCCTGTGCGGCGTTGAGGTCGGCGTTCGTCGTGCCGCCGCCGGAAGGAGACGCCGGCGGCGTGGTCGGGGTGGTCGGGGCGGCCGCTGCCGGGAGGGCCAGAAGGATCGTGAGGGCCGCGGACACGACCGTGACCCCGACCGTCGTCCGCATCGAAGCGCCGGGGGAACCCCCTCCTCGCAGCCTTCGCATCGCGTGTCGCACCATACGTGCCGAGGATAACGGTTCGGTGAACATCCGGTGGCCGAGCCGCGGCTCGGCGGCTGCGCTGTCATCGCCGGCGGGCGGCGTGGGTACACTCAGGCTCTGATGGGGCTGGCAGCGGCGATGATGCTCATCGCGATCGCAGTGGCCGCGGTCGCCGGGGCGGTCAGCTGGTCTGTTCACACCGCGCGCGACCAGGAGCGAGAGGCCGCCGACGCCGCCCGGGCGCGACGGATCGAACAGCGGCGTGCGGACGCGCTCGCATCCGAAGTTGCCACCCGCGACACCGTCCTGTCGGCCATGACCGAGGGCGTGGTCCTGTTCGCCCCGGACGGCGCCGTGGCCTATGCGAACGACGCGGCCCGCGAGATCCTCGGCCGGCGCTTCGGATCGGCCCAGGAGGTGACGCCGGCGGCGCTTCGGGACGCGGTGCTGTCGGCGCGGGGCGAGGCGGCCCCCGGCAGCGCGTCCGAGCCGATCATCCGGCAGGGCGCGTCCGAACCGGTCATCCGGCAGTTCGAGACCGCCCGCGCAGTCGTCGAGGCGAGCGTCGTGCCGTCTCTGCCGGCCGGCACGGTCGTGGTCGTCGCCCGGGACGTGACGGCGGCTCGCCGCGTCGAGCGCCTGCGCCGGGACTTCGTCGCGAACGCCTCGCACGAGTTGAAGACGCCGGTCGCGTCGATCCTGGCGATCGCGGAGACGCTCCGCCACGCGGTGGCCGAGGACCCGGATGCCGCGGAACGGTTCCTGGCCCGGCTGGAATCCGAGGCGAACCGGCTGTCGCGCTTGGTCCGCGACCTGCTCGAACTGTCGCGCCTGGAGGGCGAGCTCCACGAGCCCGCGCCCGTTCGACTGGACCACGTGGTCAGTACCGAGGCCGAGCGCCTCCGCCCGCGCGCGGAGTCGGCCGGCCTCACGCTCGTCGTCGAGCGCCTCGAACCGCTCGAAGTCCTCGGCAGCGAAGCGGACCTCGCGCTGCTCGTGCACAACCTCGTCGACAACGCCATCAGGTACACGGAGGACGGCGGGCGGATCCGAGTGTCGCTCGCGGCGGTGGGCGACACCGCCGAGATCGCGGTGGACGACACGGGCATCGGCATCCCGTCCCGAGATCTCGACCGGGTCTTCGAACGCTTCTACCGGGTGGACCCGGCACGCTCGCGCGAGACGGGCGGGACCGGGCTCGGTCTGTCGATCGTGCGGCACGTGGCCGGATCACACCGCGGCGAGGTGCGGGTCGAAAGCGTCCTCGGCGCGGGCTCGACGTTCACGGTGACGCTGCCCGCGACGCCTGCCGCTGCTGAGGATGAGCATCCCGGGCCGGGCTACGGAACGTCCGAAGCGAGCCCGCGGGAGCAGACCTCACCCGAGGAGGCGGCGCCGAGTCCCCAGACGGTCGTCGCGAGCGCCGTCACGGTGCCGGGCAAATCACCGGCCGCGGCCGGGTCGCACGACGACCGCCGCCGGACCAGTAACGTATCCTGACGATACTGCGGCGCATTCCCGCAGGCGGGCTCACGTCCTCGACGGTGCCCGCCTCGTTTGGCGCTTCGAACCCCCGTCTGGCACCGTAGCCAGCATGCCCGTCGAGGACGCCCTCATGGGGCCGCGCCCCCCGGCCCAGGACGGCCGGGGTTCCCTGGGCTCGTCCGTCCTTGGCCGGCGGGACGAGCTGGTGGCGCTCCACCGGTTCATCGCCGACGACACGCCTGAGCCGAGCGCGCTGCTGATCGACGGTGGGGCCGGGATCGGGAAGACGACGCTCTTCGACCATGCGGTCGGCGAGGCCCGCGAGCTGGGGCTGGCGGCGATGGTTGCCCGGCCAGGCCGTGCCGAAACCGACCTCTCCTACAGCGCCCTCATCGAGCTCCTGGGGCACGTCGAGGCGCGCGTGATCGAGGCGCTTCCGTCCCCGCAGGCGCAGGCGCTCAACCGTCTGCTCCGGAGGGAGGAGGGCCGATTCGACCGGCTGTCGCTGTCGGTTGCGATGCTCGCGGCCGTTCGGCTCATCGCCGGGGAACGCCCGCTCCTCCTCGCCGTCGACGACGCCCAGTGGCTCGACGCGCCGTCCACGAAGGTTCTCTCGTACGTGGCCCGCCGCCTGGGGGGCGCTCCGGTCCGCGTCCTCCTCGCGCGTCTGGGCGAAGGAGCCGCCGGCTGGCCGTTCGACCTCGACCGCTCGGTGCCGTCGGACCGCCTCGGCACGATCCGGCCGGGTCCGCTCGGTCCGAGCGACCTCGCGCGGATCCTGCGCCGCCGGCTCGGGTGGGCGCCGGCCTGGCCGCGGGTCCTTCGCATCGCCGAACTGTCCGGCGGCAACCCGTTCTACGCGCTGGAACTGGCGCGGGCGCGAGGAAGCGTGCACGCCGCGGACGGCCTGGACGAACCGTTGCCCGAGGGCGTCATGGAACTCGTGCGGTCCCGGCTGGACGCCCTTCCCGCCCGCGTCCGGGCGATCGTCCAGGCGGCCTCGGTGCTCCACGCTCCGACGGTCACGACGCTGCGCGGCATGGTCCCGAGATCGGTTGATGTCGAACGTGCGCTCGGCGAGGCGGAACGCGCGGCGGTCCTCGTCATGGAGGGCGAACGGATCCGGTTCGCCCATCCCATCCTGGCCGCGGCGGCATACGGATCGATCGCTCAGGATCGCAGGGCGGAGCTCCACGCGGCGGCCGCCGAGCTCACCGACGATCCGGTCGAGCAGGCCCGCCATCTCGCAGCCGCGGCCGGCGGCCCCGACGCCGGCGTCGCGCGTGCGCTGGAGGAGGCGGCCGAGCAGGCGTGGTGGCGGGGCGCGCCGGACACGGCGGCGGACCTCATGCGCAAGGCGTGGCGGCTGACGCCGGCGGGCGATCTCGAGGCGATGACGCTTCGGCGGATCGCCCTGGGGCGGCTGCTCCACGCCGCCGGCAATGCGCCGGGCGGGATCACCGAGCTCGAGTCGGTGGCGTCCGGCCTCGAACCGGGTGCGCTCCGCGCGCTCGCCCTCTACCACCTGATGTACGTGGCTCGGATGTCCGGATCGCTCGAACGCGCCATCGAACACGGCACCCAGGGCGCCGCGGATGCCGTGGAGGCGCCGCAGCTGCAGGCGGAGATCTACGAGCTGCTCTCCCGGATCGCCGACAACGATGCAGACCTGAAGGTGGAAGCGGCGTCCAAGGGCCTCGACGCGCTCGCCAGGATCCAGGACCCGGACGCCGAGGTCGCCTACTACAGCCGCGCGGCGCTCCTCGAGGCGCGGTTCGTCGCCGGCCTCGGCATCGATCTCGAGACGTTGGACCCCGTTCCCGCCGAGCCGCGACGGCGGTTCCCGCCCGTCCGCTCGGCCGTCCTGGCCGACGACCTGGTCGGACGCATGCTGCTCGTGGAGGGACGGATCGACGAAGGGCTCTCCACCCTTCAGCGGTTCTACGACCGTGTCGCGGTGGAGAACCGCTCGGTGCTGCCCGCGGTCCTCGCATGGATGATCGAGGGCGAGGTCATGGGGGGCAGATTGCAGGAGGCGCTCGCGCATGGGGACGAGCTGCTCGAGCGCATCTTGGAGACGGGCGCCGAGCACCCGTGGGCCATCGGCTTCCATGCGATCTCGCTGGCGATGGCCGGCCGGCTGGGCGAAGCCGACTCGGAGGCCGAACGAGTCTCGGCTCTGACCCGGTCCAATCCTTCGATCGGTGCCGACCGGTCGCCGGCGCTCGTCGCGCTCGGGCTGACGGCGATGGCCCGTGGGCGGTTCGACGGTGCCGTGATCTCTCTCGAAGCTGTCGTCGAGCTCCATCGGAACGCCGGCGTCAGGGATCCGCGGTGGAACGCCCACGCGCGCCACGAGCTGGTGGAAGCGCTGATCGCCGCGGGACGGCTGGACGACGCGGCTCGGGAACTGGCGCTGTTCGAATCGGATGCCGAGCGGGCCTCCGCGGCGTCCGCGCTCGCGATCGGCGCCAGGGGTCGCGCGCTCCTGGAGGCCGCGAACGGCCGCCTGGATCCGGCGCTGGAAGCGGCGGAGCGCTCCGTCCGCGGCTTCGACGCCCTCCCGATGCCGCTCGAGCGGGCGAGGTCGCTGTTCGCCCTCGGGCAGATCCGGCGTCGAAGGAAGGAGAAGCGCCTGGCTCGGGCCGCCCTCGAGGAGGCGCTGGGAGCGTTCGAGTCCATCGGGGCGGCGGGCTGGGCCGAGCGAACCCGCGCCGAACTGGCCAGGATTCCGGTGCGGCGGGCCTCCGCCAGCCTCACGCCCACCGAGGAGCGGATCGCGGCCTTCGCGGCGTCGGGCCTCACCAACCGCCAGATCGCGGAGCGCACGTTCGTGAGTCCGAAGACCGTCGAGGCGAACCTGGCCCGGGTCTACCGGAAGCTCGGCATCCGGACGCGAGCGGAGCTCGGACGGGTGATGGCACGGGAGGGACCGGCCACCGAAACGTAGGGAATCTCCCGATTCCATGGAGCCGCCGGCCCCATAGCGTCCCGGCTCGTGGACGGCTCCATCGAAGCGACCTACGTCGTCGAGTGCTTCTGGCCCGGAGTGAGCGAGGCGGACGTGCACGCCCTCGACCACCGGGCGCAGGCCGCGGCGGCGGCGCTCGCGGGTGACGGAGCGCGCGTCGAATACCTCGGCTCGATCCTCGTCCGCGACGACGAGGTCCTGCTCTGCCTGTTCGAGGGTTCGCCTGAGGCGGTCCGCCTGGCGGCCGCGCGGGCGGCGATCACGTTCGAACGGATCCTCGAGGCCACCGACTCCACGCACCCGGCCGGCCGCCAGGGTCCGCCACCGCATCCCACACCGGCTCATCCGAGCCAAGGGAAGGAGCAGCGATGAACGGCATCGAACGCACCATGCGCCGGGCCCGGCGGCGGGTTCGCCTCTCGGCCATCCTCACGGTGGTCGCCGTGTCGGCGGCGTGCCTCACGGCGCTCGCCGCGACGGCCGCCACACCGGCGATGGCCGGCACCTCGACGATCGTGACGACGGGGCAGCACGACTCGTGCGCGATCACCACCTCGCAGCAGACGTACTGCTGGGGCGAGAACGGCTTCGGCGAGCTGGGGAACGGATCGACGACCGATTCTCACGTCCCCGTCCAGGTCGCCGGCATGCCACCGGCCACCGCGATCGATGCAGGCGACTTCCACGTCTGCGCGATCGACGTCGCGGACCAGGCGTGGTGCTGGGGCAAGGACAACTACGGACAGCTTGGCAACGGCACGAAGACGAGCCATTCCGCCGTGCCGGTCAAGGTCGCCGGACTGCCGCCGGCCACGCAGATCGCCGCCGGCAACGAGTTCGCGTGCGCCCTCGTCGTCGGCGGAGCGGTGTACTGCTGGGGCCGGGGCGACGACGGCCAGCTCGGCAACGGCACGAACAACAGCTCGAAGAAGCCGAAGTTCGTCATCGGTCTGGGGCCGGCGTATGCGATCGCCGTCGGCGGCTTCCACGCGTGCGCGACCCTCATGGATGGGGGGAGCGTGCGCTGCTGGGGATCGAACATCTTCGGCGCGCTCGGCAACGGGACGACCCAGTCCAGCAACGTCCCCGTGCCCGTGTCGGGCATCTCCAACGCGTGGTCGATCACCGCCGGCGGGTTCCACACGTGCGCGATCGTCGGCTACGCCGGCGATGTGAAGTGCTGGGGCGACAACGGTGACGGACAGATCGGCGACGGGACGAACACCGACCAACTCGTGCCGACCCAGGTGGTGGGCCTGACCCAGGGCGCGATGCAGATCTCCGCCGGGCTTTCGCACACCTGCGCCACGTTGGGGTCGACGAACGACGTGGCCTGCTGGGGTGACGGGTACAAGGGGGAGCTCGGCGACGGCGTGTTCGCGTCGTCGAACACGCCCGTGCCGTATCTCGGGCCGGTGCAGCCGCCGTCCGGCGGGTCGGGCACCGGGCCGCTGCAGGTCTCCGCGGGCTACCGGCACACGTGCGTCGCGATGACGACCGGGTTGGTCGAGTGCTTCGGATCGAACGAGAACGGCGAGCTCGGCAACGGCGGCGGCGGGATCGCCGACATGAGCGCCGTGCCGGTCCTGGTCATCGGACTGACATCCGGCACGCAGGCCGTCGCCGAGGGCGGGTTCTTGGGGTGCGCGCTCACGCAGGCGCTCGGAGTGAAGTGCTGGGGATCCGCTGACGGGAACGACTTCAATCTCAATACATCCGCGCAGGACATCACGGCCCTGCCGAATGGGGTGGGCATGCTCGGTGTCGGCTATATGGACGGGTGCGCCCTCTCGGCAGCGGGTGCGCTCTCGTGCTGGGGCCTCAACGTGGCAGGCGAGGACGGCGTGGGCGACGACGTGCCGCACGCGACTCCACAACCTGTGTCCGGCATCTCGGCGGCTACGGTGTTCGGCGGGGGCGCGGACACGTGCGCCATCGACATTCAGTCGGCCGCGTGGTGCTGGGGCAGCAACCTCTACGGCGAGATCGGTGACGGCACGAAGACGGACCGGTGGACCCCGACGGCCGTGCAGAAGCTCCCGGGCAAGGTCACCCAGATCGTCAACAGCGGCATGCGGGGGTGCGCGGTCGTGAACAAGGGCAAGGCGTTCTGCTGGGGCGACGACACGGACGGTGCGCTGGGGCACAACGGATCGGGCCAGAAGAGCCTGCCGGTCTCGGTGCTCGGCCTGCCCAGCGCCGACCCGGTGCAACTGGCGACCGGCAACGCGGCGTCATGCGCGCTCGTGGCCGGCGGCCAGGTCTGGTGCTGGGGCACCAACGCGGAGGGAGAGCTGGGAAACGGCAGCCCCATCGGAGGGCAGAGCAACCAGCCCGTACAGGTTTCGTTGGGCGGGACGGCGACCCAGCTGGTCGGCGCGCAACACACGTTCTGCGCACTGGTGCAGACGGGGGACGTGTTCTGCTGGGGCGGCGGCGCGAACGGCGAACTGGGCAACAACGCCACCTCGGATTCGAACGTCCCGGTCCAGGTCGTGAATCTCGGGTCCCATGCGATCGAGATCAGCGGCATGGACGATTCGTTCTGCACGCTGCTCGAGAACCCGGTCGACGTGCAGTGCTGGGGAGACAACGCCCTGGGTGAGCTGGGGGACGGTTCGACCAGCAGCAGCGACGTTCCGGTTTCGGTGCAGGGCCTGTGACAGCCCCGCGCACACACGTCGAAAGGAGTTCCAGGATGACGCTCACACGCATCAGGTGGAGGGGTTGGTTGCTCGTCGCGGCGACTGCCACGGCGCTCGCGGCAGCCGCATGCGGCGGCTCGGCAAGCGCCACGGGTACCACCGAAGGTACAGGGAGCTCGGGCGCAGGCGCCACGCCGACGACGGGAGGGGCGGGTGGCTCGCCCCCGGCGAGCACGGCGCCGGCGCCGAGCCCGAGCGGATCCAGCACCGGGGTCCTCCCCGTGGTCGACCCATGCCAGCTCGTCCCCGCCACCGAAGCGTCAGCGCTCGCTGGGACGTCGTTCACCGGCGGGGCCAAGGAGGAGGCCGAGAGCGCCGCGAAGCAGTGCATCTACGGCGCGCAGACCAGGAACGTGCTCACGGTGTTCGTGCTCCAAGCCGCGAGCGAGGCGCAGGCCCAGGCGGGGAAGCAGCAGTTCCTCGCCATCCTTCGACAGCAGGCGAAGAACCAGCTGCACGTGACGCAGGTGCCGAACCTGGCGGA
>JBEDUK010000012.1:0-9316 GCA_040414485.1 Actinomycetota bacterium | reverse complement strand
CCCGGAGTCCGGGCTCGCCGATCTCAGGGTCGCTCCCCGATGCCCCCCGCGCGGCGCTGTGGGACGATCGTGTCGACGGCGGGACGGACCTGCCCCGATTCGATCAGACCGCGCCCATGGCCACGATGAAGGAACGGCGAAGGCACCTGTCACTCCGCGTCACGTGGCGGCCGGTCCGGAGCACGACGGACCGCGTGATCGCCGGTGTCGCCGGCGGCCTCGCCGAGCAGCTCGGGCTGGACCCGGTGGTGATCCGGCTGGCGTTCGTGGTGCTCGCCTTCGCCGGCGGAGCCGGGGTGCTGATCTACGCCGTGCTCTGGCTGACGGGATCGGAGTCACGACAGCGCGCGACGCGCCACGAGGCGGAGCGGCACCCGTCCGAACCCCTGCAACTGGCGTCGGTGGCGCTCGTCGTCACCGGACTGTTGCTGATCCTCCGCCAGCTCGGTGTCTGGTTCGGCGACGGGCTTGTCTGGCCCGTGGCGGTGGCGGCGTTCGGCTCGGCCGTCATCTGGACGCGCTCGGACGGCACCGGCCGCGACCGGATCGCGCATGCCACCACGCGCTTTCCACGGGCCGCACTCGAGACCGTTCGAACCGGGAAGGCGCCGCGGCTGCGGCTCGCGGCCGGCTCGGTGCTCGTGCTCGCGGGCATGGCCGGGTTCCTGGTGGTCAACGATGCCCTGGTCACCGGCCGCGTGATCCGCGAGGTGCTGTTCGCCGTGCTGGTGACCGCGACCGGCACCGCGCTGATCCTGGGGCCGTGGATCTTCCGCCTGGCGCGGCAGGTCTCCGAGGAGCGGCGCGACCGGATCCGCTCCGAGGAGCGCGCCGAACTCGCCGCGCATCTGCACGATTCGGTCCTGCAGACCCTGGCGATGATCCAGCGTTCGTCCTCGCCGCAGGAGATGACGTCGCTGGCGCGAGGGCAGGAGCGCGAACTGCGTGCATGGCTCTACAAGCGGACGAACGGCAGCGGGGACGGATCGACCGCCGGAGATCCGGACGGCGGTGACACCGGGGGCGGCGCGGGCCGAACGCTCGGCGCCGCGCTGGAGCGCGCGGCCACGCGGATCGAGGGCCTGCACCACGTGCCGGTCGAAACCGTCGTCGTCGGCGACGTCCCCATGGAGGACCGGCTTGCCGTGATCGTGGATGCCGCCGCGGAGGCGATCACGAACGCCGCCCGCCATTCGGGCGCCGCGTCGGTCGCCGTCTACTGCGAGATCGGGCCGGACGCGGTGAACCTCTACGTGCGCGACGAGGGCCGGGGCTTCGACCCGGCGGACGTTCCCGACGATCGCCGGGGGATCAGCGAATCGATCGTGGGGCGGATGGAGCGCGCGGGCGGCGCCGCGACGGTCACCACCGAACGGACCGAGGGGACCGAGGTGCACCTTCGCCTGCCCATCGCCAGGTCCACGCCCGCACCGGCGTCCGCGCCGGCGTCCGCGCCGGCGCCACCGTCCACACCGGCCCCGACATCCGCGCATCGGCGGGACGCGTGAGCACGCCGGCCGTGCCGCGCGTGGCGGGTCGCGGTGGCCGCCCGATCCGGATCTTCATCGTGGACGACCACCGCCTGTTCCTGTCCGGTGTGCGCGCGGAGCTGGACGGGGGGCGCTTCGCGATCGTCGGCGAGGCGGCCGACGTGGGGTCGGCCGTGGCGGGCATCCTCGCGGCGTCACCGGACGTGGTGCTCCTGGATGTCCACATGCCCGACGGCGGCGGGCTCGCGGTCATCGCCGGCGTCGCCGCGCGCGACCCGGCGGTCCGGTTCCTGGCGCTTTCGGTCTCCGACGCCGCCGAGGACGTGATCGCGGTCATCCGCGCGGGCGCGAGGGGCTATGTGACGAAGTCGATCTCGCCTGCGGACCTCGCCGACGCGATCGTTCGCGTGCACGACGGCGACGCGGTGTTCTCGCCGCGCCTGGCGGGGTTCGTCCTCGACGCGTTCGCCCGCGATCCCTCGCTGGCGTCGGCCGTCATCGATCCGGAGCTCGACCAGCTGACGGCCCGCGAGCGCGAGGTCCTCCGCTACATCGCCCGCGGCTATGCGTACAAGCAGATCGCCCGGCAGCTGCACATCTCGGTCAAGACCGTGGAGACGCACGTCTCGGCCGTGCTGCGGAAGCTGCAGCTGTCGAATCGCTACGAGCTGACCCGCTGGGCGACGGACCGCCGCCTCGTCTAGTACGAACCCGAGGTAAGCGGACGAACGAACCTCGCGTCACGCCGATGCGAGCGCCTTCTCCAGGACGTCCAAGCCCTCATGCAGCAGGCTCTCCTCGATCGTGAGCGGCGGCAGCAGCCGGATCACGTTGTCGTAGGTCCCGCACTTCAGCGTGACCACGCCCTCGGACAGCGCCGCGGCCAGCACGCGGTTCGTCGCGTCCTTCGCGGGGGCCTTGGTCGAACGATCCTCGACCAGCTCGATCGCGCACATCATGCCTCGGCCCCGGACGTCGCCGACCACGGGAAGCTTCTCGGCCATATCGCGCAGCCGCCCCAGGATCACGGGCTCCATCGCGGCCGCCCGCGCCGCCCATCCCTCGCGCTCCATGGCATCGACGCTCGCCAGGCCGGCCGCGCACGCCAGGGGGTTCCCTGCGTAGGTGCCGCCCAGCCCGCCCACATGGACGCTGTCCATGAGCTCGGCCCGGCCGGTGATCCCGGCCAGCGGCAGTCCCCCCGCCAGCGACTTCGCCGTGGTCACCAGGTCCGGTTCGATCCCCTCGTGCTCGGAGGCGAACACCCGGCCGGTGCGGCCGAAGCCCGACTGGATCTCGTCGGCGACGAACACGATCCCGTTCGCGCCGGCGTACTCCCGCAGCGCCGGGAGGAACCCGGCCGCGGGAACGACGAAACCACCCTCGCCCTGGACCGGCTCCACCACGATCGCGGCGATCCGATCGCCACCGATCTGCTTGTCCATGATGTGGAGCGCCTCTTCGGCGCACGAGGGCCCGCAGTTCTCCGGCGGGGCGCCGGTGGGGCACCGGTACGGGTAGGCCATCGGGATGCGGTAGACCTCCGGCGCGAAGGGCGCGAAGCCGGTCTTGTACGGCATCGCCTTCGCCGTCATGGTCATGGCGAGCAGGGTCCGGCCGTGGAACGAATGGTCGAGCACCACGACGGCCTGCCGGCCGGTCGCGTACCGCGCGATCTTCACGGCGTTCTCCACCGCCTCTGCGCCGGTGGAGACGAACAGCGTCTTCTTCGCGAACGACCCCGGCGTCAGGGCGTTCAGGCGTTCGGCCAGCGCCACGTACGGCTCGTACTGCGTGACCTGCATGCAGGTGTGCGTGAAGTGATCGAGCTGCTCGCGGACCGCGTCCACCACCGCCGGCGCCGAGTTGCCCGCGTTCAGCACGGCGATGCCGGCGCCCAGGTCGATCAGCTGGTTGCCGTCGACGTCCCGGATGATCGAACCGGATGCCGCTTCGGCGAACACCGCCGTGTACGAACCGAGCCCGAGCGGCACGGCCGCCGTCCGGCGTTCGAGAAGGGCCTGGGACTTCGGACCGGGGATCTGCGTGACCAGCCGACGCTCCTGCGTGATGTCCATGTTCGCCTCCGGCGATCGCGACGCGGGATGGGGGCTCTTCGTGCTCCGGCCGGCGCGTGGCCGGCAGTTTCGTCGGCATCCAGCGTCGCGCACCGCGGGCCTCATGTCAGGTCCTCGTGCGCAAGAATTCCCAGGTCCGCCTTTGTACGGTCCGTCCACCGCACCAGCGGGGTGCGCCGGGGGGCCGTCAAAGCCCGAGCCGTTCGTTTGTACGATCCGTACAATGCGCCGATGACGTTCACGGTCGGCGAACTGCTGCGGATCTCCTCGCTGCCGCTGCAGCCGCTCACGGGCCGCCGCGGCATGGGCAATCCGATCCGCTGGGTGCACGTGAGCGAGCTCGAGGATCCCACTCCGTTCCTGAAGGGGGGCGAGCTGCTCCTGACCGTCGGCCTTGGGATCGGAGGGACGCCCGCCAGGCAGCGGGCGTACGTGAAGCGCCTGATCGACGCCGGGCTCGCCGGCCTCGGCATCGGCGCCGGGTTCGCGTTCAGGCATCCGCCGAAGGCACTGGTCGACGAGGCGACGAAGGCGTCGTTCCCCGTCTTCGAGGTCCCGTACGAGACGCCCTTCATCGCCATCACCGAGGCCGTGTTCACGCGCCTGGTCGCGGAGCACTACGAGTCGCTCGCTCGTTCGATCGAGGCGGAACACACCCTGACCCGGGCGGTGCTGGACGGAAAGGGGATCGACGGCGTCATCCAGTCCCTGGCCAAGGCGACCGGGGGATGGGCGCTGCTCATGGACCTGCACGGGCGGCCGATGGCCGCCTCGCCGCCTGCCGCCGAGGAGAGCGCCGGCCGCCTGTGGTCCGAGCTTCAATCGTCGAACCCCGAGAACGGACTGTTCAGCCTCTCCGTCACGGACCGGGGAACCCACGTGACGATCCAGCCGGTCACGAGCCAGGGGCGAACCGAGGCGTTCCTGGCCGTCGGAAAGAAGGAGACGCCGGCCCAGTTCGACCGCATGGTGTCGGCCCACGCGCTCGCACTGATCGCGCTGGAGCTCTCCAAGGTGCGGGCGGTGAGCGAGGCCGAGCGCCGCCTGAAGGGCGACGTGCTCGAGCGCATCCTGTCGGGCGACATGGGGGACGCGGAGGCGCGCCGCGCGCTGGCGCGGGTCGGGTTCGACGTGTTCCGGCCGATGGCCGCGGTGGCGCTGTCGTCGCCCGCGACCACCCCCCCGGAGCTGGCGGGCATCACGGAGAACACGCTGGCCCGCGAGCCGTTCCCGCTGGTGGTTTCCACGCGGCCGACCCACGTCCTGGTCATCGCGCAGCCCGCCCCGGCGGCGCTCGCCGACGGGTATCTGGCCGACTTCCGGCTCCGGGTCTCGATGCTGTTGGGCGCGCCCGTCCGCGCCGGCGCCGGCAATCCCGCGACGTTCGACCGGCTCGCCCAGGCCGCGCGCGAGGCGCGGTACGCGCTGCAGGTGTGCGAGACCGAACGCCGTGAGCAGGCCGAATTCGCCGACCTCGGCACGTACCAGTTGCTGCTGTCGCTGCAGGACCCGGAGGCGCTCCGGACGTTCGCGGCGAGCGTCCTGGGGCCGCTCGACGCCTACGACGAACAGCACGGCGGGCACCTGATTCCCTCGCTCCGGGCGTTCCTCGAGCGGAACGCACGATGGGAGGCGGCCGCGAACGACCTCTACGTGCACCGGCATACGCTGCGCTACCGGATGCGCAAGATCGAGGAGTTGACGAATCGAGACCTCACCAGCGCGCGCGACCGGATGGAGCTGTTCCTGGCGCTCCGCGCGCGGGATCTGCTGACCACGCCCGGGTAGCCGCCGCGTCCGAGCGCAGCGGCTTGGCCGAGCCGGACCAACCGCCCTCAAGCGGTTGTCCGGGGCTCGACTGTTCGCGAACGGGCCCGAGCGGATAGCCTGGGGATTCGTCCACTTGGCTTCGAGTCGACCACACACCTGGAGGGGACACCATGGCCACGGCGGTGAAGCAGTATCGGATGTTCGTCGGCGGGGAGTGGGTGCCGGCGGCGTCCGGCGAGACGCAGGCCATCATCAGCCCGGCCTCGGGCGAGACCATCGCGGACGTGCCCAAGGCGTCGGCCGAGGACGTCAACCGAGCCATCAAGTACGCCAAGGCGACGTTCGACGAGACCTGGTCGGATTCGACGCCGTCCGAGCGCCAGCGCGCGCTGCTCAAGATGGCGGACCTGGTTGAGGAGCACGGCGAGGAGCTCGGCCGGATCGAAGCGGAGAACGTCGGCAAGATCTTCTCCCTGGTGATGTCCGAGGAGATCCCGGTCATCGCGGACAACTTCCGGTTCTTCGCCGGCGGGGCGCGCTTCCTGGAGGGCCGGGCGGCGGGCGAGTACATGAAGGGCTTCACCTCGATCATCCGCCGCGAGCCGATCGGGGTCGCCGGCTTGATCGCGCCGTGGAACTACCCGCTGTTCATGGCCGCGTGGAAGCTCGGGCCGGCGCTGGCGGCGGGCAACTGCGTGGTGATCAAGCCGTCCGAATGGACGCCGTTGACGCTCCTTCGGTTCGCCGAGCTCATCGCCGAGGCCGAGGTCTTCCCGCCGGGCGTCTTCAACGTGGTCACCGGCGACGGCGACCCCGCCGGCGACGCTCTGGTCCGAAGCCCGGACGTCGGGATCGTGTCGCTCACCGGCGACGTGGACACCGGCAAGCTCATCTCACGGAACGCCGCCGACACGCTCAAGCGCGTGCACCTCGAGCTGGGCGGCAAGGCGCCGGTCGTGGTCTTCGACGACGCGGACCTGGAGGCGGCGGCCGAATGGATCCAGATCGCCGGCACGTTCAACTCAGGGCAGGACTGCACGGCCGCGTGCCGCGTGCTGGCCGGGCCCGGGGTGTATTCGGACCTGCTGGACGCCATCACGCAGAAGGTCACGGACATGTCGGTCGGAGGGCCGTTCGAAGAGGCCGACATGGGCAGCGTCGTGTCGAAGGAGCAGCTCGAGCGCATCGTGGGGTTCGTCGACCGGGCGAAGGCGGCGGGTGCCGACATCCGCGCCGGCGGCAACGCGATCGACCGCGACGGGTACTACTTCGAGCCGACCGTCGTCGCCGGGGTGAACCAGGACTCGGAGATCGTGCAGAAGGAGGTCTTCGGCCCGGTCATCACCGTGCAGAAGTTCTCCGAGGAGGCCGAGGCCCTGGAGTGGGCGAACGGCGTGAGGTACGGCCTTGCCGCCTCCGTGTGGACGCGCGACGTCGGTCGGGCGCTGCGCATGGCGCGCAAGATGCAGTTCGGCACCGTGTGGATCAACACGCACATCCCGCTCACTCCGGAGATGCCGCACGGCGGGTACAAGGAGAGCGGGCACGGCAAGGACATGTCGATCTATTCGATCGAGGAGTACACGAACATCAAGCACGTGATGGCGTCGCTCGACTAGGGCCGGGCACGCCTCACGTCCGGAGGTGTGTGCGCGATGACGACACGACCCTTCTACGTCGCCGGCTCCTGGCGAACCGGCGATTCGACGTTCGACGTGAACAGCCCGTACGACGGAGGCGTGGTGGCCACGCTCGGCGTGCCGACGGATGCCGATGTCGAAGAGGCTGTGACGCAGGCAGTTTCGACGTTCGAACAGTCACGCTTGTTGACGATCAACGCTCGCGCCGAGGCGCTGATGCATGTCTCGCAGCGGATCGCCGACCGCGTGGAAGAGTTCGCCGAGTCGATCGCGCGCGAGGGTGGCAAGCCGCTCAAGTGGTCGAAGATCGAAGCGACGCGCGCGGTCGCGACCTTCAGGTGGGCGGCCGAGGAGACGCGGTCGCGAACCGGCGGCGAGTTCCTGCGGCTGGACGCCGACGCCGGCATGGACGGGCGCGCGGCGGTTCTGCGGCGGTTCCCGTTCGGGCCTGTGCTCGGGATCTCGCCGTTCAACTTCCCCGTGAACCTGGTGGCGCACAAGATCGCTCCGGCGCTCGCCGTCGGCGCGCCGATCGTGCTGAAGCCGGTCACGCAGACGCCGCTCGGGGCGCTGCTTCTGGCCGAGCTGTTCGACGAGACGGATCTGCCGAAGGGCATGCTCTCGGTCCTGCCGATCAGCGGCTCTCGCGCCCAGAACCTGGTCGAGGACCGGCGGTTCAAGAAGCTGTCGTTCACGGGAAGCGGGCTCGGCTGGGCGCTTAAGGGTCTGGACCCGCACAAGCATGTCACGCTCGAGCTCGGAGGCAATGCCGGCGTGATCGTGCACTCTGACGCGGACCTCGATTGGGCGGCGCAGAGGATCGCGTTCGGCGGCTATTACCAGGCCGGACAGTCGTGCATCAGCGTGCAGCGGATCTTCGTCCAGTCCGAGGTCTACGACGACTTCGTGGCACGGTTGGTAAAGCAGGTTGACGGCCTGAAGACCGGCGACCCGATGGATCCGACCGTGGACGTCGGGCCGGTGATCGATCCGGGCGCGCTCGACCGCATCGACCAGTGGGTGCGGGAGGCGGTCGGCGCCGGCGCGGAGGTGCTGACCGGCGGGGAACGCGTCGGAGCAACGTGTTTCGCGCCGACCGTGCTGGCCCACACGACCGCCGACATGAAGGTGCGGTGCGAGGAGGTCTTCGGCCCGGTCACGACCGTGGAGAAGTACGAGACCTTCGAGGACGCGCTGCGGCTGGTGAACGATTCGGCGTACGGCCTCCAGGCCGGCGTGTTCACGTCGTCGATCGAACGCGCCATGCTCGCGCACCGGGAACTGCAGGTGGGGGGCGTGATCGTCAACGACCAGAGCGCGTTCCGGGCCGACCAGATGCCGTACGGGGGTGCGAAGGACTCCGGCTACGGCCGCGAGGGTCTTCGGTTCGCGATGGAGGAGATGACCGAACCGAGGCTCATGGTCCTGTCGAACGTCCCGCTGTAGCCGCCCGGCGCGCCACCAGCACGCCGGCTTTGCGTTCCCGTGAGCCATCAACCGTCGCGCGGCTAGTGTCCTCGACATGAACGTCACGGCTGAGGCGGCGCGTCGCTTTCTCCTCGCGCGGCACTTCCTCGCGCCCGCGCGGTCCGTCCGGGGACGTCTCGATGGGGTGCTCGAGGTGTTCAGGAGGCTCGGGTCGATCCAGTTCGATCCGATCGCCGTCGCCGGCCGGAACCACGACCTCGTCCTGCACGCACGCGTCGCCGGATACGAGCCGGCCTGGTGCGACGTGCTCTACGAGCGCCGTGCGATCGTCGAGGCGACGAACAAGGCGCTGTCGTTCGTCCCGGCGAGCGAGTTCCCCTGGTTCCGCCATGTCATGGGGCGGAAGGGGCCTCGGTTCCACAACGCGGCGCTGGCCGAGAACGCCGCGGTGGCCGCCAAGGTACTCGAACGGATCCGCGCCGAAGGCCCGTTGTCGTCGCTGGACTTCGAGCGCCAGGCCGGTGCGACGAAGGACTGGTTCGGGATGCCGGAGAACGCCGTCCGCTCCGTGCTCGAGGCCTACACCGTCACGGGCGTGATCGGCCTCGCGCGGCGCGAGGGCAACCGCCGCTACTACGACCTCATCGAACGACTGCTCCCGGCCGATCTGCTCGCGCAGAAGGTGCCGGAGCGGGAACAGCAGCTTCACAAGCTCCTGTCGCGGTACCGCGCCCATGGACTCCTCGGCGCCCGCGGCGCTGGGGGCGCGTTCGACCGGATCGCCCCGCCGAGGTCGACTCCGGACCGCGTCGGCCGCGACGAGCTCCATGCCGAGCTCCTCGAGCGAGGCGCGATCGTCCCGGTCGAGGTCGAGGGCATGCGCGGCCAGCGCTTCGTCCTCCGCGAGGAG
>JBEDUK010000011.1:0-15227 GCA_040414485.1 Actinomycetota bacterium | reverse complement strand
CTTCGTACCGGCTCTTTCGCGCGACCCGTTCGCGCTTGCGGACACCTTCGGGCATGCGGGGGGAACGCTCTGGGGTCCTGCGTCCCGTGGGCGGCGGGCCGTCCGGCCCGAACTGCGGGACCCTGGGTCCTGGCCGGATGGGACCTTCGTCGTGCCGCTCGAGCCACGTCCTGGCCCGGAGGTACACTCGCCGCCTCATGCCCGTGTACGAGTTCGTGTGCCTGGCCTGCGAGGAGCACTTCGACCGGCTCCTGCCCATGTCCGCCGAGGCGCCGCCCTGCCCGCGTTGCGGGGACGGCCGGACGCGTCGCCAGCTCTCGGTGATCGCCGGCCTCAGCGGCTCCGCCGACGGTGGCCGGTCGGGAGCGGCATCATCGTCCGGATGCGCGTGCGGCGGGGCGTGCGCGTGCCGGCGCTGACCGGATAGCGGACCGGCGAGTTCGGCGAACCGAGAGTCGAAGCGCCCAGCCGTGCCGCTCCAGAATCGCGTCAACCCGTTCGGCGAGATCGTGGCAACGGCGGCGCGCGGCCTCCTGTTCGGCAACCGGGGGATCCTGCACGACCAGGATCGCCGGATCGTGCGCAGGTGGCAGAGCATGCGCTGGATCGCGTGCCGCCTGGAGTTCCGCGGGTGGTACCACGGGCCGATGCCGGTCTCGCCGCTCCGATACACGGGCCTGTTCTTCCTGGATGAGGCCACGTCGCTCGCCGCGGGTCACCGGCCGTGCGCCGAGTGCCGCCATGAAGACTTCGTCCGGTTCCGGCAGGCTTGGAGCGGCCCCGGCGACGTGCCCGCCCGCGCTGACGACATGGATCGGGTGCTGCACGCCGAACGCCTCGAACCGGGCCGCGGCAGGCCGAAGCAGACGCATCCCGCACGCACAGAATCGCTGCCGGACGGCGCGATGGTCGCCGTGGACGGTGAGCCGTGGCTGGTCCTGGGCCGGGAACTGGTTCGATGGACGCCGTTCGGCTACACGGACCGCGCGAAACGGCCGCGCTCGGGGCAGGCCAGGCTCCTGACGCCGCCGTCCACCGTCGAGGCGATCAGGGCCGGCTACGAGCCCTGCCTGCATCCGTCGGCCTCCTAGAAAGGCCCGCCCCTCCGGGCGTCGGATAGGCTCGGCTGGATAGACCCATGGCCCACCCGTTCGATGCGCTGACGCTCCAGGACCTTCGCCGCAGGCGAAGCGAGAAGTGGTCGTTCTACTCGCGGGACATCCTGCCGGTGTGGGTCGCGGAGATGGACTTCCCGCTGGCAGACCCGATCCGGGTGGCGCTCGCCGACCTGGCGGATCGAAGCGACACGGGCTACGCGTTCGCCCGGGGACCCGAACTGCCCGAGGCGTTCGCGGCGTTCGCCTCCGCCCGGTACGGGCTGGAGACCGACCCGTCGCGGATGTTCGTGCTCGAGGACATCATGCGGGGGATCCTCGTCAGCGCCCTGCTGTTCACCGAGCCGGGGGACGGGATCGCGATCACGCCGCCGGTCTATCCGCCCTTCTTCTCGACGATCCGGTACTCGGGACGCCGTGTGGTCGAGGCACCGCTGTTCCGCGATCCCCGGAGCGGGGTCTACGGATTCGACCTGGACGCCCTGGAGCGTGCCTTCCGCGATGAGGGCGCTCGCGCGTTCCTGCTGTGCAATCCGCACAACCCGACGGGCCGGGTGTTCTCCGGAGATGAGCTCGAGTCGGTGGCCGCGCTGGCGGATCGGTACGGCGTGATCGTCTTCGCCGACGAGGTGCATGCGCCGCTCACGTATGCCGGTTCGAAGCACGTCCCGTTCATGTCCCTGGAAGCCGACTCGGCGCGCGGGAGCGTCACGATGGTGTCCGCGTCGAAGGCCTGGAACCTCCCCGGCCTGAAGTGCGCCATGGTCGTGACTGGGTCCGCCGAACGCTGGGCGCGGCTGGCGAACCTTCCCGACGAGGTGCGCTACGGCGCGGGCATCGGCGGCCTGATCGCGAACGAGGTGGCGTTTCGCGAGGGAACGCCTTGGCTCGACGACACGATCCGCTACCTCGAGTCGAACGTGTATCGCGTGGCGGACCTGCTGCGCGAACGCCTCCCGGCCGTGCGCTGGGTCCCTCCGGAGGCGACGTACCTCGGCTGGCTGGACTGCTCCGCGCTGGGCCTCGGCGACGACCCGGCCGCGGCCTTCGAGGAGCGCGGCCGCGTGGCGCTCACCCACGGCCCCGCCTTCGGCACCGGCGGAGAGGGCTTCGCCCGGCTGAATCTGGGCACGACTCGCGCGATCCTGGAGGAGGCGCTCGACCGGATGGCGCGCGCCGTCGCGTCCTAGGCGAGCGAACGGGGAACGAAACTCACAGGCCGTTCCAAGGAGACGGTGCGATCGTCTTTCGGTCGCGGCCGGCGAGGCGCCCCGATGTGCCCGCACCGCGCGGTCGCGGTCGCAGTCGCAGTTCGTGGCGTGATTGAAGGGAGCCTGAAGATGCGCAGGTTCGCGATGGTCGCGGCGATCGCCGGGTCGATGGTGCTGGGTGGCTTCGTCGGAGCGCTCGTGTTCGGAGCGGTGAGCGCCACCGCGCAATCGTCGCCACCCGCCAGTCCGAGCGTCCCACCGTGGGGTGGCGCTCCGGGGTCCGGCCATTGGGGACCGTACGGACCGGGCTTCGGAATCCACGAAGGCATCTCCGATCTCTCGGTCGCCGCGAAGGCGATCGGCATCTCAGAGTCCGACCTGCTGACTGCGCTGCGCTCGGGGAGTTCGATCGCCGACGTCGCCAAGCAGCACGGTGTCGACGTCCATACCGTGATCGACGCGCTGGTGAAGGACAACGAGGCCGAACTCGCCGCGGCCGTGAAGGCCGGGACGATCACGCAGGCGCAGGCCGATCAGGTCAGGTCCGGCCTCGAGGCGCGTGTGACGGCCCGAGTCAACGCGTCCGGCGGCATGTTCCCGCACGGCCCCTTCGGACCGTTCGGCCCCGGCCACCTCGGCGGCTTCGGCCCCGGTCCCGGAGCCAGCCTGTCGGTCGCCGCGAAGACGATCGGCGTGTCCGAGGCCACCCTGGTCAGGGCACTGCGCGGCGGCAGTTCGATCGCGCTGGTCGCCAAGGAGCACGGCGTGACGCCTCAGAAGGTCGTCGCGGCGCTCGTTGCGGACGCGAAGAGCAGCCTGAGCGCGGCCGTCAAGGCGGGGCGCATCACGCAGCAGCAGGCGAGCGCCATCGAATCGAACCTCACGCAGCGGGTCACGGCGCTGGTGAATCACGCGGGTCTGGGATGCGACGGCCCCATGGGCGGCCCGCGCATGGGCTCCGGGGCACCCGGCGCCGCGTACGGCGTTCCGCCGACGGACCAGGCGTCGGCCTGACGAGCCGGCTCGTCGGCTACCGCGGCCGCCGGCTTGGGGCCTGATTCGCCCGTCCGGCGCACGTGCGGGAGAATGAGCGCCATGGACGATTCCCAGATCATCGAACAGATCAACCAGCTCGCCCACGAGGAGCACGCCCTGTTCGAGCGTGAGTCCCGCGGTGAGGCCAGCGAGGAGGAGCGTGATCGCCTGCAGCGACTGCAGGTCACGCTCGATCAGTGCTGGGACCTGCTCCATCAGCGACGGGCGCTGCGCAATGCGGGACAGAACCCCGACGAGGCACAGGTTCGGGACGAGAAGACGGTCGAAGGCTACGTCGGCTGAGCCTGCGCGCCGGCGGCCTCGGCTGACCCCGAGGCCCTGGCGGCAGCCGGCACCGATTCGGCCACCGGCCGTCTCGGGTGCGCCGGCACGATGAGCGCCGTGACCGCGGCGCCCGCCAGCAGCCACACCGACACGTCGAACGCGCGGCTGTACCCGGCCGTGAGGGCCGCGCCGACCTCAGGGCCCCCGCCATGCGCGGCGATGAACGCGGTCGTGGTGTCCACGGCCACCGTGGCGAGCGCGGCAAGCCCGATCGATCCACCCACCTGGCGGGTGGTGTTGATCAGCCCGGACGCGAGCCCCGCCTGGTTCATCGGGACGCCCGCGGTCGCGGCGAACGTCACGGGCGTGAACGCGAGACCCAGACCGAACGTGACCATGGTGCTCGGTCCCAGGATGTGCGAGACGTAGCCGCCGTCGGGCGTGATGCGGGAGAGCCACGCCATGCCGGCGGCCGCGACCAGTCCGGCGAACACCAGCAGCGGTCGTGGGCCGATCCTCGTGACCAGCCTGGCGGCGATCTGCGCGCCGATGGCGATCGCGATCGTCTGCGGAAGGAACGCGAATCCCGTCTTCAGCGGGCTGTAATCGAGCACGCCCTGCATGTACAGCGACAGGAAGAACCACATGGCGAACATGGCCGACGCCAGCAGGAAGATCGTCGCGTTCGCGCCCACCAGCGACCGCGATCGGAAGATGTCGACCGGAACCAGCGGAGCCTTCGCGATCCTGATCTCGATCAGCGCGAACAGCGCCAGCAGCGCGACGGCGAGCACCAGCGTCCAGATGGTCTTCGCCGAACCCCACCCCCAACTCGTCGATTCGACGATCGCGTACACGAGCGTCACAAGCCCGGCCGTGACCGTGACCGCGCCCGCCACGTCGAGCGATCCTGCGCGGCTTCGGTCGTAGCTCTCGACCAGGATGAGCCGGGCCGCCACGATGGCGACCACGCCGAACGGGATGTTGATGAACAGGATCCAGCGCCAGGAGAGCAGGTCCGTCAGCACGCCGCCGAGCACGGCGCCGAACGCGCCGCCGCCGGCCGCCACCGCGCTCCAGACGCCGATGGCGCGAGCGCGGGCCTTCGGCTCGCGAAAGTGCGTGGTGAGGATGGTGAGGGTCGCCGGAGCGAGGATCGCCGCACCCAGGCCCTGTACGGCACGTGCCCCGACGAGGAAGCCGCCCGTCTGCGCCAGGCCGCCGGCGAGGCTCGCCGCGGTGAACACCGTGAGGCCGATGAGGAACACCAGTCGCCTGCCGTAGAGGTCGGCGGCGCGGCCGCCGAGCAGGAGGAAGCCGGCGAACGTGAGCGTGTAGGCGTTGACCACCCACTGCAGGCCTGTTTCGGTGAACCCGAGGTCACGCCGGATGCTCGGCAGCGCCACGTTCACCACCGAGATGTCCAGGATCACCATGAACTGCGCCAGACAGACCAGGGAGAGCACCGCCCAGTCCGGAGGATGATGCTGTCCCGTCCCAGCGGTTCCGTGGCCGTCCTGGCTCGTGTTGGGGCTGGTCTCTTGGCTCATCGACGAAGCGTCCGTTCGCGTCGCGGCGCGCTGGACCGGATCCCATCAGGCATACAGGTGGCCAACTCGCCGCCTCGGGGGATTATGCCCGGAACCGCGGCTTCCGCACGTGCGCGGCGCGAGGAGTCCCACAGGCCCGTCAGGCACCGGCCCGCGCTGCCGCCATAATGGCCGGCCACCGACCTCGCCGTGATGCTTCGAAGGAGGCGACTGGCCATGGACCTTCCCGAAAGCGCGCAGGAGTTGATCGAGTCGGGCCGGCTCGCCCATCTGGTGACGCTGAACGCGGACGGAAGCCCGCAGGTGTCGATCGTCTGGACGGGCCTGGAGAAGGGCGAACTGGTCACCGCGCACCTGGGCGCCTATCGAAAGGTCGAGAACGTCCGGCGCGACCCCCGCGTAGCCATCTCGATGGAGGGTGATGGCGCCAACCCGATCGGTATGCAGCACCACCTGGTCATCTACGGACGGGCGCGGGTCGAAGAGGGCGGCGCGCCGGCCATGCTGCAGCGGTTCGCCGAGACCTATCTCGGCCCGGGAGTCACGTTCCCGCCGATGCCGGATCCACCCGAGGGCTACCTGCTCCGGATCACGCCCGAGCGCATCGGCGGGCTCGGGCCCTGGGCCGAACGACCGTCGTGACCTCCGTGCGCCGCGGTACGCCGGGCGAGGTTCGCGTCCTCTCTCAGCGCGAGTTGAACCGCGCCACGCTGGCGCGGCAGATGCTCCTGGATCGCAAACGCCTGCCCCTGATCGCGGCCGTGGAGCGGCTCGCCGGCCTCCAAGGACAATGGGCCCCGTCCCCGTACATCGGGCTCTGGTCACGACTCCATGGGTTCCGCCGAGCCGCGCTGGAGCGAGCGTTGGCCCGGCGCGAGATCGTCAAGGCGCTGGTCATGCGCGGCACCCTCCACCTGATCAGCCGGCGGGACTACGCGATCTTCGCCTCCGCACTGACCCGGGGTGGCGCATCTGCGATCCGCTCCGATGCCATGGAGTTCGCCGACAGCATCTCCGAGGACGTGCGTCGGTTCCTCGGCGAGGGACCGCGCTCGCGGGCGGAGGTCTTCGAATGGCTCGGCACCGAGTACGGACGGCAGGACCTCTCGACCCAGACGATCTCCTGGTATGCGATCCGGGTGCGGGCGCATGTCATCCACACGCCGGCATCGGCGATGTGGCGCTCGCCGATCAGCCCGACGTTCGAAGCGCTCCCCGGCGTCGTGCTTCCGGATCCGGCGGCCGCGCGCGTGGAGATGGTGCGGCGATATCTGGGTGCGTTCGGACCGGCCAGCCGCGCGGACATCGCGCAGTGGACCGGGATCCGCGTGATGGACATCGCTCCGGCCCTGGGTGCCCTCGAGCCGCTTCGCCGGTTCCGCAACGAGGCCGGGCGCGAGCTCCTGGACCTGCCGCGGGCACCACTGCCGCGAGCCGACGCGCCGGCGCCGGTCCGCTTCCTGCCGAAATGGGACAGCACGCTCCTGGCGCACGACGATCGAACGCGCGTCCTGCCGGCCCGGTACCGGGACGTCATGATCGGCGGCAACGGCGACGTACCCCAGGCCATCCTGCTCGACGGCATGGTGGCCGGGACCTGGTCGGTGTCGAAGGGCCGCGTGGCCGTGCACGCGTTCGAGCCGCTCGAGCGCGCCGACCAGGAGGAGGTGGCCGCCGAGGCGGCCCGTCTGGAGGCGTTCCTGGCGGACGGCTGAGGCGCTGGTGCTTACAAAACCTCGTTCCCGTACATCTCGCCGAGCGGGTCGCTGATGAGCTCCAGCCGCGTCCCGTCGGGGTCGCGGAAATAGATGGACGAGCCGCTCTCCAGCATGTAGTCGACGCCCTCGTCGTCCAGGCGCTTCCGGGCCGCGTCCCATTCCTCGGGCGTCATGGAGATCGCGATGTGATGCAGCCCGCCCAGCACCTCGGCGTACGGTCCGAGGCCAAGCCCCGGAAAGTCGAAGAATGCCAGGAGATTCCCGTTTCCCAGGTCGAAGAAGAAGTGGTTCGAACCCTTGTAATCGCGGTTTTCGAAGATATCGGTGAGCGGGAACCCCAGCACGTCCTGATAGAACCGCACGGTGCGTTCGACATCGGATGAGAGCACCGCGGTGTGATGGACGCCCCGCGCGGTGCTGCCCGTACGGGCACCCCGGGGCCTCAGGTGCTCACTGCGGATGCGGTCGCGCTCGGCCTCGATCGCAGCGAGGTCGATCTGCGTATCGCCCATGGTGGTAATGCCTCCTTACTAGATTCGGAAGAACACATTCAGGAAGCGGTCGGCGAGCGCGGCGTCGCCGCGGTATGAGCCCGCGTTCACCCGTCCGAACGCGGTGAGCACCAGGCTGCACGGGTCGAACTCGAACACGACGGGAAGGTCGGAGACGTCGCCCGCCTCGTGCACGAACCCGTCCGGACCGACCTTGACGCGGTAGTCGGCCGTGTTCGGCCCGGACGTCACGCTGATCCCCACGTCGAACGGTTCCGTGTTCGGATCCACGGTGGCCGTGGCCTGCCAGAGGATCATCATGAACGGCGCGAGCAGATCGCCAACGTCACCCGCGAGGCCGTGCGCGCGCGTCTGACCCTGCCGGATGTCCCACGAGTGCACGCCGTAGTCCATCAGTTGGAATGCCGGATAGAAGAACGCGGGCAGCGGCCCCATGTAGAAGTGCGAGGCGATCAGGCCGGTCCATTCGTCCTCGGTCAGCGCCTCGAGCATCCCCATGAACTTCGAGTAGTCGTCGTGGACGCGCTCCATCATCTCGGCCTGCGGCGTGCCCCGGAACGACTGCGCGTGCGTGTTGAGGCTCGCCCCCATGCCGGTCAGGCCGTACGCCTCGGGCGCCGGAGGCCCGCCCCGCGCAGCGTCGAAGGAGACGAAGTAGCCCTCGGTGACATCGACCATGTGCCCGATGACGTCGCGGACCTGCCACCCGACCGACGCGGTCGGCGCCTCCCACGCGCCGGGCTGCTCGGCCATGGAGAACATCCCGGCGGCCTCACGCTTGACCACGCGCAGGATGCTGTCCCGGCCCTCCCAGGTCATTCCGTTCCACTCGCTGCCCATCGCGGCCTCCTCGTCCTGTTCGCCGAGCGGTTCGCATCCGAAGTGTTCCACAGCCTGCGCACGCGTGCATGGGCGGCCGTGCAGACGGGAGCCGAGTGCCGGAGACCAGCTCGGCCGGCCCTGCGATGGCCGGCGTTCAACCGTCAGGAGGACGACGATTCGAGCTTCGCCTTGATCTTTTCCAGGTCGGCCTGCAGGGCCTTCGGCATGTCCTTCGACAGGCGCCAGCCGGTGATCTTCGCGAGGAAGCTCGGCTCGACGAAATCGGCGGATTTGGTGAGCACGGTCGATCCGCCGTCGCTCGCGATCGTGAACTGGTGATGGACGCGGCCGAGCGCCCCTGTGGAGTCCCAGCCGAAGGCCCGGCCGGTCGTCATCTCGGTGATCGTGCTCTTCTCCCTCTGGGTGCCGAACTGCTTGGCCACCGTCGAATACGTCGAGCCGACGCCGGCCGGTCCGTCGCCCTCCTTCGTCACCTGCAGTCCGTGGCCCGACCACTCACCGTGCTTTGAGAAATCACTCACATAGGCGTACACGGCGTCCGCCGGCGCCGAGATGCTGATGTGCTCCTCATATCGCTTCGTCATGACCAAAAACCCTCCCACCGCCTGCCGCCGTGCGCGCGACATCATGGGCTGCGCCGCACAGGACGGTCAAGGCGGCCCTCATGTCGGGAACGGCGCCGAATCGAAATAGATCGACAGGGAGGTGATCTCTCCCGCCGCAACCTCGAAGATCTCGGCGACGTCGCTGGTGAAGACCTCGCCCGACGGGGGTTGCAGCCGATACGTCGTCGTGGCGCACGCCGTCGTTCCATCGGCGATCAGGATGTGCACGTCGACTCGACGGATCATCGAATAGAACCGGCGCGTGGCCTCCAGGAACGCGTCTCGGCCGACGACCTCCCGGACGGGACTCGTGAAGCTGGTGAAGACCATCTCCCGGGAGAGGAGCGATTCCCATTCGCTCCCGGCCGCCAGCATGCGGAAGTACTCCTCGATCGTTTCTCGCGTGTTCATTCGAGCCTCCTCTGGAGCAGATGACTGTCAACGCGCGGACCCGGTCCGTGGGGTCAAGCCTGACTCGAACAGACCTCCAGGATCTCGTCCGCATAGCGCTCGAGTTTCGCGGGCCCGACGCCGTCGATCGCGAACAGCCCGGTCCGCGTCCTGGGACGCTGGCGCGCGATCTCGGCGAGCGTCCGGTCGTGGAACACCACGTACGGCGGGACACCGTCGGACCTCGCCCGTTCCAGGCGCCAGGAGCGGAGCGCATCGAAGACCCGCTGCCCGTCGGGGTCCAGCCCGTCGGACGGCGGCGGCGCCTTCGTGCCCGCGCCGCGACGCGCCGGCGACACAATCGGAGCGCCCCCGCGAAGCTCGGCGACGAACCCGCTCGGGCGGATGCGGCCGTTCGCGGTGAAGGTCACACACAGGTGCCGCCGCGCTCTCGTGATGCCCACATAGAGCAGCCGCCGTTCCTCGGTCACCGCTTCGTCCGACTTCGACCTCTTGAACGGCATCTCGCCGTCCTCGAGCTTCGGCAGGAAGACCGCGTCGAATTCCAGCCCCTTCGCGCGATGGTACGTGAGCAGGTTCACGCCCCGGCCGTCGGATTCGGCATCGAACCTCGCCCGAAGGTCGGCGAGGAAGTCGCCGACCGAACGATCCCCCGTGGGATCGAACTCGTCGGCCAGCCGCACCAGTCTGGCCAGGTCGCCCTGCCGAACGGCCTCCTGCTCGCCAAGCCCCTCGCCGCTCTGTTCCGCCAAGAGCATGCCCTCGGCGGTGGCCGCGGCGCGCACCAGGGCGGCGACGCCGGCGGCGGCCGGGTTCCGCAACCGCCGGAGCACGGACCGTGCGGCGGGCCGGGTCAGGAACGCGCCGCCGCGCACCTGGAACGGGATGCGCGCCTTCGACAATGCCTCCTCGTAGTCCTCCGAGCGCGAGTTCACCCGGTAGAGGACGGCGATCTCTTCGTACGGCACGCCACCGCGATGCAACTCGCGGATCCCCCTGACGACGTGATCCGTCTCCATCTCCGGGTCGAGGAAGCCGCGGATCTCCGGCTCGGGCCCGTCCGGCCGGACGGCCCGAAGGACCTTCCCGACGCCGCCCAGCCGAGGGACGAGGCGGTTCGCCACGTCGAGGATCTGCGGCGTCGAACGGTGGTTCTCCTCCAGCCGGACGACGGCCGCCGAGGGAAAGCGGCGCGGCATGTCGAGCAGGTAGGCGGGCGTGGCGCCGGTGAACCCGTAGATCGACTGGTAGTCGTCGCCGACCACGCAGAGGTCGTCGCCGACGCCCAGCCACCGCTCCAGGAGCGACTGCTGGAGCAGGTTCGCGTCCTGGTACTCGTCCACGGTGATCGCACGCGTCCGGTCGCGGAAGCGTTCGGCCACGACGGGATCGTCGTCGAACAGGCGGATCGCGAGCTCCAGGAGATCCTCGAAGTCCACGAGGCCGCGACGCTGCTTGCCGTCCTCGTACCGGCGGTAGATGCCGGCCATGAGGTCCGGCGGGATCGGCGGCTCGTGGCCGGCGGTGGCCGCCTCCTGCGCGGCGGCCTGGTATCGCGCGGGCGAGATCCGTCGGTTCTTCGCCCATTCGACCTCCGTCGCCAGGTCCATCGCCGGCCGGAACCGATACGGCCGCGGGAGGGAGTTGCCCAACTGGCGGAGCGCCAGCGCCTTCGACGCCAGCACCTGACCCGTCGGCCCAAGCCCTGCGCCGAGCCTGCTCAACTGGCTGAGCGCCGCCGAGTGGAACGTCCGGGCCTCAACGCCCTGGACGCCCAGCGCGGCCAGGCGCGAACGCATCTCGCCGGCGGCCTTATCGGTGAACGTCACGGCCAGGATCTGGTTCGGGGAGAAGGCACCGGTGGCGACCTGGTGCGCGATCCGCCTGGTGATCGTGGTGGTCTTGCCCGTGCCGGCTCCGGCCAGGATGCACACGGGGCCGCGGACGGCCCGAACAGCCCGGCGCTGCTCTTCGTTCAGGCCGTCGAGGATGGGGTCGGGGTCGGGGTTCACAGCAGGTTCGACCCTAACCGTCGCGTGCGACACGAGCCGGTAGGCTCCCACATGCGTCGATCGCTCAGACCTCAGGCGGCGGTTCGATCACCCAGTCTCGGGTGAGGAACAGCCAGAACGCGAGACCGGCGTGGTCACCGAACCGGGCGAACCGCCGGCGGATCGTCGCGTCCGACGGAGGCTTCTTCTTCCCGTTCAGCCGTGCGTAGGTGGGTCGGGTCCAGGAGTCGAGGATGAGGCGGGAATGCCGCCCGAGCGTCATCATCACGTGCGCGGCGGCGTACGGCCCGACCCCGGGCAGGGCCAGAAGCCGGCGCTCGACCTCGTCGTCCGGGGGCGCATCGGGAACGGAAGGACTGAGTTCCTCGAGGTCCAACGAGCCGACCGCCACGGCGCGGGAGAGCTCGATCAGATACCCGCCGCGGTACCCTGCCTTAGCGACGCCGCGGTAGAACGACTCGTCTGCCGCGGCCATCGCCTCGGCAGTCGGAAAGGCCCGGCCGAGCCAGCCGTCGGTCGGCGCTCCCGGCGCCGGCTCGCCCAGATGCTCCACCAGCGCCCGGACCATCCGCTGCGTCGCCGACCACGTGCAGTTCGTCGTGCAGATCGTCTTGACGACGTCCTCGAACACGGTCTGGCTCCGAAGCATCCTGCCGGCGCCGGCGGCCGCCCACGACAGCGCGGGGTCGGACGCGACGCGCGCGTAGAAGCCGCTCAGGTCCTCGTCCATCCCAAGCACGTGGCGGACGGCGGACACGAGGCGGCCGGCGCTGCGCGCGCCCGAGAGTGCTCGGCCGACGACCTCGACCGCGGCCCGACCACCGCCGCGGTCGCGGACCACGACCGTTCGCGGTCCGATGGCCTCCACCCGGAGCGTGACCCCCATCGCGCGCTCGTCCTCGAGCACGTCGAACGGGGGCAGGTCGCTCATGCCGTGCGAGACGATCGTTCGCCACAGGTCGACCGGCTCGCCGGCCGGCCCGACCAGGTCGAAGCCGAGCTCCGTGGTCATGACGCGCTCAGCCCTCGGGGCCGAGCCGGTATCCCATCCGCCGCGGCAGGCGTGCCAGCGCCCTCGTCGGGAGCGACGGGTCCCGCCCAGACTCGTCCGCCTGCTCGTACCGCACGACGGCCTCGCGGACCAGGTTCGCCCCGATCGCCTTGAGCGGCTCCGGTGGGAACCGAACGGGCTCGGGGCGCACGATCGGAAGTTGCGTCCACCGGTCCTCACGGCCGAGCGCGAGCCGCGCCAGAATGCGGCCGCCCACCGCACAGACCGCGACCCCGTTCCCCGAGTAGCCGAGGCCGAAGTGGACGTTCCCGGACGGCAGCGTTCCGAAGAACGGCAGGTGCGTCGGGGAGACGTCGATCGGCCCGCCCCACGACGCCTCGATCGGCACCTCCGCGAACGACGGGAACAGCCGGCGAAGGCCCTCCTCTGCCCGGGCGACCGACACGGGGTCGTGGTCCGCCCGCCCGCCAGCCAGGCGCCGGGGCGACGTCACCCGCCCGCCGCCCCCGCCGAAGGCGATCCGGCCGTCCGGCGTGGTCCGGAAGTACTGGACCGTGGTTCGCGCGTCGCAGATGCACTCACCGCCGGTCCACCCGATCTCGGCCAGGCGCTCGGGCGCCGGCGCCGTGAGCACGATGTGGCTGGTCCACGTGGCCAGGCGGCGTTCGAACCACGGCCAGGCGGCCGCCCACGCGCCGGCCGCGATCACGGCGCGCTCGGCCGTCACCGAGCCGTTGGGCGTCTCGGCCTGCGCCGGCGGCCCCGCGCGGAACCGCCGGACCGGTGTGTCCTCGAAGATCCGCACGCCCTGTTCGAGCAGCACGCGACGAAGACCCCGCGCCAGCCGGGCCGGCTGCACCGTGGCACCGTCGCGCATGAGCACCCCCGGGCCGAAGATCGGGGAGTCGCACCGAGCGCGCACCTGATCCTCGGTGAGCGCGACATACTCCTCGGGCGCGCCCAGCGCGGCGGCCAGACGCACCCCTTCCCGTTCGAATCCGACCTGCCCCGGCGCGCATGCCGTCGCCACGTACCCGCCGTGGTTGAACCATGCGTCCACGCCGTGCTTGTCACACCAGGCCCCGAGCGATTCCACGGCGCCGCCCACCGCCTGCGCCACCGCGGACGCACCCACCTCGCCGTAGAGCGACACGAGGTCCGGGAGCTCGTCCCACCAGCCGGTGGCGAAGCCGCCGTTGCGGCCGGACGGCCCGCCGCCGCAGATGTCCTGTTCGAGCACCACGACGTCGGCCGCGGGTTCCAGTTCCTTCAGGACGAACGCGGTCCACATGCCCGTGTAGCCCCCGCCGACGATCAGGACGTCGGTGGTCAACGAACCCGTCAGCGGCGGGCACCGTTCGCCCGGATCCAGGGCAAGGGCCTCTTCGAGCCACCACGACCGGCGCGAGGGCACGCCGTGGTCGAACGAAGAGGGAGCGCTCACCGGCATCGAGCCGGTAGCCTACCGGCGCCGCACGGACGGACCTCGAGCGGTGGCCCTCAGACCTCCGCTCCGCGGCGGCGCAGCTCCGCCGAACGCCGTCCCGCGTGCACGATCACCTCGCGCATGAAATCGGTGGAGCAGCCTTTGACCAGATAGGCGAACGCTCCGACGGACTCGGCGCTGTCGGTCAGGAGCTCCTCATACGCGGTGAGGATCACCACCTGGATCCACGGCTGGTCCGCGTGGATGGCCGCCGTGGCCGCGAATCCGTCCATGCCGGGCATTCGAAGGTCCATGAGGACCACGTCGGGCGTCAGTTCGGCGGCACGTTCGACCGCCTCTTCGCCGCCGGCGGCCGTTCCGACCACGGCGAGGCCCTCCGCTTCGAGCGCCTCCCGAAGCGCGGTTCGATTCTCGGCATCGTCGTCAACGACGAGCACGCTCGGATGTCGTCGCCCGTCCACGACCAACTACCCCCCGAACTTTTCGTTTCCCAGCGATTCCATCATGGTGCGCATCTTCCAGTCGATCCCACCCAGCATGGGCCTGCGGCGGCGCGATGGCAACGACCGAACGGCGCTCGACGACCGCCGTTCGACCCAAACCGTTCGGCCGGGACATCGGCCGAACGCGGGCCGCCTCAGCGGTTCCGCAGCGCGTCGGCCGCCATTCGGAAGTACGCCGACATCTCGCGGCGGATCTCCTCGGGCGGCTCCATCGCATCGAGCGCCGCCTGCATGTGGAACAGCCAGCGGTCGCGCTCCTCGGCGCCGATCGAGAACGGGTTGTGCCGCATCCGCAGTCGCGGATGGCCGCGTTCGGCGCCGTAATCGTTCGGGCCGCCCCAGTACTGCGCGAGGAACAGGGCCAGATGCCTGCGGGCAGGCTCGAGATCCTGCGGCGTCGGATAGACGGCCAGCAGGACGGGATCGCCGGCGACCCCCTCATAGAACCGTTCGGTGAGTCCGTCGAAGAACGGCATGCCGCCGACGGCGTCGAACACGGTCACTTCCTCGCCGGGACCGGCCATTCGACAGGCCCGGGTCAGACCTTGACGATGTGCGGTTCCGGCGCGGCGTCGTCGACCTCGACGCCCACCGCGAGGACCTCGTCCCTGATCCGGTCGGCGTGCCGGAGCAGGTCCCGGTCCGAAGGGGGAAGCGTCAGGCGGATCCGGTCGGTGAGGGCCAGCCCGGTCTCCTTCCGGAGGTCGTTCACACGATGGATCAGGTCGAATGCCCGCCCCTCCAGCAGGAGGTCGTCGTCGAGCTCGACGTCGAGGGCGACGGAGACGGTGCCGTCCTGCGCGATCGCCCACCCCTCGAGTGCCACGCGTTCGCCGCGGAGGACCTCCTCTGGCGCCAGGACCTCGCCGGCGGCGCGGACGCCGCCGTCGGGGAGCTCCTCGTACTCCCCGGCCTTCAGCGCGGCGAACACCGCGGGCACCTTCGCGCCCAACCGCGGGCCGAGCACG
>JBEDUK010000010.1:0-118797 GCA_040414485.1 Actinomycetota bacterium | reverse complement strand
CGCGCTTGATCGCCATGGCCATGGCGAGGTTGAACGGCACCATCCCGGCCGCCCACATCAGGCCAGCAGCCACGCGCTGGTCGTCGAGCGGGCTGAGCCCGCTCACCAGGTGCGTCGTGAAGAGGTAGGGCGTGTAGATGGCGCCGGGCTGAAGCGCGAGCACCAGACTGAGCAGCCATGCGGACGCGATCCCCGCCCCCAGAAGGATCAGCCGCCGGCCGGCCGTGAGCCGCGCCGCCAGCCACGATCGGCCGACCGCGTGGGACCAGAAGAGCACGCCGACGGCGAGGAACATCACGTGTTCCGTTTCGTGCCACTCCTGCGAGCGCAACGTCAGGTCATAGGCGGCGGGAAGGTGCCAGAGCCACAGCGTCGCGACGAACAGGGCGACCGCGGTCGCAGGGTGCCGAACGACGTCGGCGATCCGACCAACCGGCCCGGTGGCGTCCGCGGCCTGCCCCAGCCGCTCGACCCACCGCTGGGCGCCCATCGGGAGCGCGGAGCGCAGGGCGGCCCAGGGCGTGGCGATCGCGAACAGCGGCGCGGCCACGACCAGCAGCAACATGTGATGCACCATGTGTGCCGAAAGCAGCCTGCCGGAGAGCCATGCGAGCGGAGACTGGAGGGCGAACAGCGTCACCACGAGGCCGGCGTAGAAGGCCGCGGCCCGCAGCAGCGGTGCCGCGTCGCGGCCGTCGCGGACGATCAGCCGCCGGCGCCCGTACCAGTACGCGGAGCCGACGAGCGCCAAGCCGAGCCAGACCTCCGGCTCGAACGACCAGGTGGAAAGCCGGAGCCACGCGTTCCATACGGTCGGCATCGATGCGACCATACCCGGCCGTGCTCCCGATCAGGCGTGGGACGTGGCCCGCGCGGTGAACATGAGCGCGGTGGCGAAGATGACGGCCGTGATGGCGAACCAGCCCCACACGTAGGACACCAGCCGCGGCTCGTTCGCGCGGTCTCCCTCGAGCAGACCGCGCGGCTCGCGGATGAACATCCCGATGCCCAGGAACAGCAGGATCAGCAGGTGGAGGATGTGATAGCCGGCCATCGCCAGGAAGGTGCTGGCGTACGCGCCGTTCTGCGAATGGAAGGGAGCGGTGGCGATCTGCACGATCTGGAGGACCAGGTCGGCGAAGACCAGCACCAGCCCGATCAGCGTTCCCACCTTGAGGGCGCCTGCCGCGGAGGCGCCCCACGCGAATGCGAGGGCGCTCGCCACGGCGACGGCCGCGACGGTCCAGGTCATGGCGGCGGATGCCGTCTGGACGCCGCTCGGGAGCCACGCGCCGTTGACGTCGAGCGCGCGGAGGTAGAAGTAGGTGAACACCAGGCACACGACGAAGACCGCATCGCCCGCCAGGAACAGGTACACGGCCATCCGCTGTCGCGACGCGACGATCGCCGGCGTCTCACCGTAGGACGCTTCGTGGACGTGGTGGACGACGGCCCCGCCGCCGTCGCCCTCGTGCGCCGCCACGCTCATGAGGGAGCCTCCCCGGACGATGCGGCCGGGTTCGGGCCGGGAGGAGCGGTGCCCGGCGCGCCCGCCGCGCCGGCGATGGCCGGTACGGGCTGCGGCTCGGGTTCGCCGTACGTGTACGGGTCCGACACCACGACCGGGAGCTCGGCGAAGTCGTCGAGCGGCACCGGCGTCGTCGTCCGCCATTCGAGGGTCTTGCCGCCCCAGGGGTTGCCGATGGCGACCTCGCCGCGGCGTACCGTGACGATCACGTTCCAGAGGAAGACCAGCATCCCCGCGCCGAGGATGTAGGCCCCGAGCGTCGCGATCCCGTTCCCGGTGGCGAACCTCGGCGCATAGTCGGCGACCCGACGAGGCTGCCCCTGCATTCCCACGAAGAACATCGCTAGGAACACCACGTTGAAGCCGATCTGGATCAGCCAGAACGAGACCTTGCCCAGGAATTCGTTCAGCATCCGGCCGGACATCTTCGGGAACCAGTAGTAGAAGGCGGCGAAGAACCCCATGAGCCCGCCGCCGATGAGCGTGTAGTGGAAATGCGCGGTCACGAACAGCGAGCCGTGCAGCTGGTAGTTGAGAGGCACGTCGCCCAGGTACACGCCGGTGACGCCGCCGATGACGAAGTTCCATAAGAAGGAATACACGAACAGCATCGACACGGTCGTCCATATTCGGCCACGCCAGATGGTGCCCAGGATGACGAGGAACAACAGACCTGTCGGGATCGAGATCAGTTCGGTGGTGAGCATGAACGGCCCGTTCAATGCCGGAGCCCATCCGGTCGTGAACATGTGATGCGCCCACACCAGCGCCGAGAGCGTTGTGATGCCGACGATCCCGAGCACCGCGACGCGGTGGCTGAACAGCGGCTTCCGGGCGAATACCGGGGCGATCTCCAGGATCGCGATCGCGCCCGGGAGCAGGACGATGTAGACCTCCGGGTGGCCGAAGAGCCAGAACAGGTTCTGGTAGAGCCACTGGCTCCCGCCCCCGTTCGGGTCGTAGAAGCTCGTCCCGATCGAACGGTCCAGGCCGAGGAGGACCATCGCGGCCTGGAACGCCGGGAAGAACAGCAGCGACAGCACCATGGTGGCCATGACGCCCCACACGAAGATCGGCGTGCGACCCCAGTTCATGCCTTTCGTCCGCATGGTGATGGCGGTGACGATCATGTTGACGGCGGCGATCCCGCTCGAGAGCGCCCACAGCAGGATGCCCATGAGGTACGCATCCATGCCCGCCGGCCCCTGCAACGACAGGGGCGCGTACACGTTCCAGCCGGTCGGGATCCCGCCCAGGAAGAACGCGGACAGCAGCACGATGACCCCGGCGAAGAGCAGCCAGAAGCTGAGCGCGTTCAGCCGGGGGAAAGCCATGCCCCGCGCGCCGATCATCATCGGCATGATGAAGTTGCCGAACGGGCCCGTGACGATGATCGACAGCGACAGGATCATGATGATCCCGTGCAGGCCGACGATCGCGTTGTAGGCCTGCGGCGTCACGATGTGGTTGTCCGGCCGGCTGAGTTGCGTGCGGATGATCATCGCCATCACGCCGCCGATGCCGAGTGTCGTCATGCCGAGCACGAGGTACTGCCAGCCGACCACCTTGTGGTCGGTGCAGAACTTGAAATAGCGCGACCGGCCCTGGCCGCGGCCGGCCATGTACTCGCGGTCCTCGAACGTGAGGTCGCGGCCGCCCGCCCAGCGCAGGGGTCCGGTGAACGCGCCGATCCCGACCATGAACCCGATCGCCCAGCCGAGGAAGGTCAGGTTGACCACGGCGTCGTCCGCCCAAGGCGAATGCAGCAGCGGTCGGAAGATCGCCCAGAAGATCGCCGCGACGATCACGCCGCTCACGATGCCGGTGCCGATGTTCAACCGGCGCATCACCCCGCCGCCGTCAGGCACGGCGACCGAGCCGTGTCCGTTGCCGCCGGCCGACCCGGGCGTCACCGCAGCCGTTGCCATGCGATCGTCCTCTCCTCGGCCTCCATTCGCGTCATGGCTCCACCTTGCCCCCGTTGGCCTTGACCCAGGCCTCGAACCCGCTTCGCGTGAGGACCTTGACCTGCGACTCCATGTAGGAGTGGTACAGCCCGCACAGTTCGGCGCATCGCACCTCGTAGAGCCCCGGCACGGTGGGCGTGGTTCGGGTCTGCGTGACCTCGGCGGGGTTCGCGTCCACCTTGATGCCGAAGCTCGGGATCCAGAAGCTGTGGACGACGTCCTTCGAGGTGACCCGGAACACGACCTCCCGCCCGACGGGCAGCACCAGGTCCGGTGAGTTCACGTGCTCGTCGGGATACGAATAGCTCCACACCCACTGCTGGCCGGTGACGTTCACGATGAGGGCGTCGGACGAGGCCGCGCTCGACACCGATGACAGGGCCGCCAGGCCCCAGACGATCGCCACGAGCGTGAGGATGCTCGAGACGGTGATCCACGCGGCCTCCGCCCTGATGTGGCGGCGGACCGATGGTCCGTCCGACTCGGGTGGCCCGCCCGACCCGCTGCGGAACGCCCAGAGCGTGTAGGCCGCAACCGCCCACACCACCGCCGCCACGGCGGCGCCCAGCACCGTGAACGCGATGAACGTGGCCGTGATCCGGGTCGCGTCCGAGGACGCCTGGAACGGAAAGACGCGGGACGGGACGAAGAGCGCGAACACGATGCCGAGCACCGTGATCACGACCCACAGCAGCACCGCGCGCCGGACGTGGATGCGACTCGCCGACGCGTCCTTCTCGACCGTGTCGGGGGGATCGGCCATCCGCGCCTATCCCGCCACCTGGAGCGTTCCGGCCATGTAGCCGAGCGTCGACATCGGACCGGCGAACCCCTGGTACCCGATGCCGCACGGGAACTCGCAGTTGAACACGTACCTTCCGGGATCACCTGTGACGAAGGAGAACACGATCACGTTCGGCTTGGGATACATGGTCCCGTTCACCTTCACGACCGCCGGCGCGTCGTCGGCGGTCGGCGGGAGCGGCACGTTGATGAACAGGGACGGCTGCGTGGCGCTCGGGATGCCGCGAGCCGTGAAGGTGTGCGCGGTGTGCTGATAGTTGATCTCGGAGTACGGCTTGCCGTTGAGCGTGGCGCGATCGCCGACCGTGCCGCGTACCTTCGCGAAGAAGGGGTTCAGCAGCGCCTCGCCGGAGTCGTATTGGTGGACCGTGATCGTCACCAGCGAGTGCGCCGGCACGGACAGATTCATGGAAGGCCCGTAGGTCACCCAGCCCGGGTGCGGTCCGCCGCTCGGCCCGTGCGGTCCCGCCATGCTGTCGGGCCAGGTGTCGAGGTTCAGGAACGCGTGTGGCAGCACGCCCTGACTGGTCTGGGCGGTGCCCCGAACCTGGGCCGTCAGGAGTGGCTGGTTGATGGCCCCGGCACGCAGGACCAGGATGGCCGCGACGACGACCGCCGCTCCGACCACAACGGTGACCAAGGCTCCGACGAGGAGCTTCGTTCGCACAACCGCCTCCCAGCCCTGTCGAGTGGCCGCGCAAACCCCGTTCGAATTTCGAATGAACTTCTTCCGACACCTTCTTCCCTGAAACCCGAAAAAGTCAAACGCGCCGCATAACGAAATCGAACGGGCGGGGTGGCCTTCCGGTCAGCGGGACGCGACCAGCGCCCGCTCGAGCTGGCGGCCCGCGTGGTACGAGGAACGCACGAGTGGGCCCGCCTCGACGTGCGCGATGCCGAACGATTCGCCCTGCCGCTTGTGCTCGTCGAACTCGGCCGGCTCGACCCAACGGTCGACGGGAAGGTGATGCGCCGTCGGCTGCAGGTACTGGCCGATCGTCACGATGTCGCAGCCAGCCGCCGCGAGGTCCCGAAGCGCGTCCGGCACCTCGTCCGGCCGCTCACCCATGCCCAGGATGAGGTTCGACTTGACCAGCTGCGCAGGTCGGACGTGCTTCGCGATCCGCAGGACGTCGAGCGAGCGTTCGTACCCGAACGCCGGCCGGATCCGCGGGTGCAGCCGCCGCACGGTCTCCAGGTTGTGCGCGAACACGTCGGGCTCGGCCTCGATCACCGTGGCGATGTCGCGTTCGCCGCCTCGCAGGTCGGAGGGGAGCACCTCCACGCGGCAGCCCGGCACGGCGTCTCGGATCGCGTGGATGGTGGCTGCCCAGATGCGCGCCCCGCCGTCGGGGAGGTCGTCGCGCGCCACGCCGGTCACGACCACGTACCGGAGCCCCATCGCAAGCACGGCGTCGGCCACGCGCACGGGCTCTTCCTCGTCCACCTCGAACGGCTTGGCGGTCATGACGTTGCAGAACCCGCATCGGCGCGTGCAGCGTTCGCCGAGGATGAGGAACGTCGCCTCCCGCTCCTCCCAGCACTCGAAGATGTTCGGGCAGCCGGCCTCCTCGCAGACCGTGTGGAGGTCGCGGTCGCGCATGATGCGCTTCAGGTCGAGGTAGTTCGGCCCGGTCTGCGCCTTGACCTTGAACCAGGAGGGCTTGCGGCCCGCGGGGCGGGCCGTCTGGGCGCACCCGATCGAGTGCGCGACGTGCTCGTCGACGGCCGGCGCGGCGAGGACGCCGCCCTGCACCGGCGTGAGCGGCAGGTAGAGCCGGCGCCCATGAGGATTGTGGTCTCGGCTCGGCATCGGTCGCAGCCCAGTCTATGAGGCGGCGTGCGCGGGATGGCTAGTCGGGCCGAAGGTGCTGCATGGGAATGGCGGGGAGGATCCGCGCGTACTGGAGGCCCGCTTGCTGGTTGGCCTCCTCGAGCGCCTCTGCGGAGGGCGCTTCGAAGATGGCGAACCAGGTCTCGTCGGTGGGGAGGTAGATGGACGAGCGCAAACCGGCGGGCATCCCGCTTGCGGTCATTGCACGTGCGACGCGATCCTCCCGCTCCACGGCGAGCGCGAGGTCGGCATCGGTCGCCGCGGCCAGAAAGCGCTCCACCGCGAACGTTCCCACCGAAACCGGTCCCTTCGTCGGACAAGGGAAGTTCTATCGGGACGACGGAGCCGACGAATCCGTGGAATCCACGGCTCCCGGTGCACCGAGCGTCCTCCCAGCGGGTGACGTGGTTCCGCGGGTGCCATCGATGAGCCGTCGAGACAACTCCGTCCGCGTGCGCACGCCCAGCTTTCGGAAGATCCTCGACACGTTGTCCTCGACGGTGCGGACGGACAGGAACATTGCGGCTGCGACCTCGCGGTTCGTCCTGCCCGCTCCCACCAGCGCGGCGATCCGCTCTTCGGTGGGGGTCAACTCGGACGGCGCAACGTGTCGTGCGCCGAGCCGATCGAGCTCGGCGCGCGCCCTTGCCTCCCACAAGGACGCTCCGATCGTCTGGAAGATCTCGCGCGCTTGATCCATGAAGCTTCTGGCTTGCCGCTTGCGCTTGAGGCGGCGCTGGACCTCTCCCATGACCAGAAGTGAGCGCGCCCGCTCGAGGGGCATCGACAGGCCTTCGTGCGCATCGAGCGCCCGTTCCAGCGCCGCTTCGGCGCGGCCGAGGTCTCCATGTGCCGCAAGCAGCAGGCCGCGACATCGGGCGCTGGCGGCGCGTGCCCAGCGCCCCGGGGAGGAGCGAGCCCGTTCCTCGAAAGGGTCCAGGAGCTCGGCGGCACGTTCGAGCTCACCCAGGGCTATCAGTGCTTCGATCTCGTCCGGCATGAAGCGCACGACCGTCAGTTCCAGGCCGATGGCCTGCGCCGCGGCGACCATCGGCCGGAGCCGCTGATCCGCGGAGGCATAGTCGCCCAGCGAAACGTCCAGGAATCCGAGCGTCGCATGGCTGTACATCGCCGGTGCCACGTCCACCCTGCTCGCCCTTCGGATGGCCTCTTCCGCATAGCTCCGCGCGTCGGATACGCTGCCCTCGACGGCAGCCACGAGTGCCCTCGCGTACTGGCTGTACGAAACGAGGCTCGGGCTGTCCGACGAGCGGGCGATCTTGAACGCCTCCTCGGCCCAACGGCGTGCGAGACCGAGACGACCGGCCCAGACCTCGAGCTCGGCCATCACCCACAAGCACACGGGCAGATGGGTCTCCGCACCCCGCTCCGCGCGGAACCTGTACTCGTCGGCCAGGGCATCGCGGGCTTCGTCGAACTCGTCGACGTCTTTGTGGATCACGCCCACGAGCACGGCGACTGGGATCTGGCCCGGCATGGTCCGCCGCCCCTGGCCATCTCGCAGCAATCGTTCGACCCGAAGCAGGGCATCCCGGCGAAGCCCGCGACCCAGGATCAGGTCGACTACGGCGGCGCCGCTCAGCACGCGCGCGAGCACGTCGGCGTCGGTGATCCGTTCGGCCAGCTCAGCGGCCTCTCGGGAGTGCTCCAGCGCCTGTCGTGAATCGCCGGCGTGGGCCAGGGTCTCCGCAAGAGCGCAGGCGCTCAGTGCCCGAAGCTCAACGTCCTCACCAGCCTCGTGCAGCGCCCCGGCGAGCGCTGATGCCGACGATTCGAAACCCGCCACGAGTCGGTCGATCACGCCAACGCGATAGAGCAACTCGGCTCGATCGTGACCCGGAGGCGATCCAGCGATGGCTTCGTTGAGTAGGGTCACGGCGCCATCCGGGTCGAACGCGGCGGCGCGGTACTCGGCGGTCATCGCCGTTCGGCGAAGCCAACCCGCCCGACTGTTCGAGGGCGTGAGGTTCCGCGAGAGTTCAGCCAACTCCGCCGCCGCGTCGGGAACGCCTCGCCGATGGGCGAGTTCCGCCGCCGCCTCGAGCATGGCCGCGACCGCCTCGTCCGGTCCCTCGGCTGCGAGGGCCAGATGTCGTGCCTGCTCCTCCCCGTCCGTCGCCAGCGCCGCCAGCGCGCGATGCATGTCGCGGCGAGCGTCCGACGTCGCCTCGCCGACCGTCGCCTCCGCGAGCAGCGGGTGGGTGAATGCAACTGCATCCTCTGACACACGGAGGACGCCGGCGCGAACGGCGAGATCAAGGTCCGCGCGTGCCCGTTCTGCAGAGGACACCGCGCGACGCGTCACCCGTTCCGAAGGGCGGGCCTGCATCGCAACGGCGAGGAGCAGCGATCGGACCCGGTCCGGGAGCCGCCCGAGCCGCTCCGCGACCAGTCCGCGCAGCGTTGGCGGCATCCTCAGGGCTTCGCCCGGGCTCGAAGCCTCTTCGGCCATCAGCATCCGAGTCAGCTCGAGCGCGAAGTAGGGGTTCCCGCCCGACGCCTCATGGATCCGCAGGAGCATCCGCCTTGGTGGAACGACGCCCCAGGTCGCCCTCAGGATCTCGGTGATGGCCCCGACGGACATCGGGTCCAGGAGGTGCCTCTCGATGCGCCGGGAGAGCGGCGGCCGTCCCCACTCGATCGGCTGCGGGACGTCTCCTTCTGTTCGAACCGTTGCCAGGAGACCTACATGCTCCCCTTCCAGCCGTCGGAGCGCGAAGCTCAGGATGCCGGCGGTCGGACGGTCGAGCCACATCAGGTCGTCCACGGCGATCAGCACCGGCCGCCGAGCGGACAGCAGACGAAGCACGCTGAGCGTGGCCACCGCCAGCGATCGGGGGTCGGGGGAGGGCGGCTCATCCTCCGACCGGAGAAGCGCCGCGAGCAGCACCTGCACCTGCGACGGCGGCAGGCTGTCGGCAACCGCGTCGACGGCCGGGCCGATGATGTCCCCGAATCCGGCGAGGGCAAGCGGCATCTCGGAGGCCGCCGGCCTCGCCGCCAGCACGAGGAACGAGCGACGTTCCGCATCGGCGACGCCGGCCTCCCAGACCGTCGTCTTGCCGATGCCCGGCGGCCCCTCGATGGAAAGGATCGCCGGGCGGTCGGCCGATCGGTCGAGGAACCGCCCGACCGCGTCCACGAACGCGCGTCGACCGACCACCTCGCGCTTCGTCGGCGCTATCGGATCCCGAGCCGATCCAATGGCGACCTCTGCCGGGCCGCCCCCGACCCCTGCGCGCACGCCCGACTCCCGCCTTACCCGGCGATTCCTTCCACCTTCTGTTCGCCCCGACATATGCGTCCGGTTCATCCCAGACCGGGCTCACGCCTCGCAATTTCCGTGGATTTCACGGATTCCTTCCAGGCGCCCCGACGGTACCGTTCGCGCGCTTGTACCTCGCGAGAGACGGGCGATGGCCGGAGATCACCGAAGAAGGCGCCTGCCCGGCGGCGGCGAACGGGCATCGCTCCGCGGTCCGCCGGCGATCGCGGGTGCGACAGCCTGCACCAACCCATGCCAAAGGAGAAGTCCATGCGAAAGATCCTGATCGCACTGTCGGCGACGGCGGTGTTCGTCGCTCTCACCGCCTTCGGTGGACCGTCGCTGGCGGCGCAGCACGCCGCCACACGGCTCGCGCCGTCGTCAGTCCCAACACTGGGCCGTGCCGTCTGGCGGATCCGTTTCGGCGATCCCCTGAAGGCCGGCACGAACGTCAACATCACGAACAAGACGGGGCCGCAGAGCGAGACGACGGTCGCGCTGGACCCGGCGAACCACAGCCATCTGGTCGCCATGAGCAACGACCTCACCGGGACCCTTGCGGCGCAAGCGTACGAGTCGTTCAACGGCGGCAAAACCTGGAAGGACGCGGGCCTCGGCCTCTCCGACTTCTGCTACGACCCCTGGCTCCGGTACAACTCGAAGGGCGATCTGTTCGCGGCGTACGAGTGCATGGTGAGCGGGAAGACGACCCAGCGCCTCGCATACCGCAAGCATGGGAGCTCGACGTGGCACCACCTGACGTTCGGTGGGGCCGGTGTCGCTCCCGACCGCGACATGGTGACGTCGGACAACACCAAGGGCAGCCCGCGCTTCGGCAGCGTCTACGAGGGCTACGACGACTTCGGCACGGGCAATGCCGCATATATCGAGCACTCTCCCAACGGGTTCACCGGATGGGGGCGCAGTCCGAAGATCAATGACAGCGGGGTGACCATCGGTGTGAACGCCGCCGTGGGTCCGACGGGAAACGTCCACGCGACGTGGCTCGACCCCGCCACGAACAGGATCATGCACGACCGCTCCACGGACGGCGGTGCCTCATGGGGCACCGACACCGTGGTCGACAAGCTCCGGCTCAATCCGTCCTTCGACTTCTGCATCCCTCCGCAGCACGATCGATGTGTCGCCGCCTTCCCCTTCACGAAGGTGGCGCCGGCGACCTCACCGAACGCCGGCCGCGTCTATTGCGTCTACGACGACATCCCGCCGTCCGGGGGTGGGATGAACATCTACCTTCGGTATTCCACGGACGGTGGCGCGACGTGGTCCGCGGAGAAGAAGATCAACGACGGGCCCGCTGGTTCGTATGCGTTCTTCCCGGCCATCGCCGTGTCGTCGACCGGCCGGATCGGCGTGACCTTCTATGACACGCGGAAGGACAGCACGCACCGCAAGACGAACCGGTATTTCTCCTATTCGACCGACGGCGGCGACACGTGGTCAGCGAACGAGAAGATCACGACCGCCCAATCAGACGAGACGCTGTCCGGGCACGATGGGAACCAGTACGGCGACTACGAGGGCATGACCGTCACCGGCAAGTCGACCTTCTACGCCGTGTGGACGGACTCTCGATCAGGAACGTTGAAGGAGGACATGTTCGGAGCATCGGTGTCCTGACGGAACCGGAACCGGAACCGGGACCGAGATCGGGCTCGGCGTCGATCGGTGGGGCCCGGCAACGGCCGGGCCCTCGGGTCGCCCGCATTCGGTCACGAGCGCCGGGGTCACTCGTGAAACACGCGCCATTCGTCGGCGGTGATCGCGAGGATCACATGGTCCTCCCAGGCGCCGGCGATCTGCAGGTAGCGTTCGGCCAAGCCTTCCCGCCTGAAGCAGTTCTTTTCCAGGACACGCAGCGATGGCTCGTTCCTGGGCATCACCGCCGCCTGCACGCGGTGCAGTTCGGCGACCTCGAACGCGAAGGCGATGGCCTGCCGGACCGCCTCCGTCGCGTACCCGCGGCGGCACCGGTCCTCGCTGATCCAGTAGCCGAGGTTCGCGCTCTGCCACGCGCCCCGATGGATCGACGACAGGTGCGCAAGTCCGGCGATGGGGGCGGGCTCGACCGTGGTCTCGGTCTCGATCACCGCGAACGCGTACGCGGATCCCGTCTCGAACTCCGCCTCAGACCGCAACAGCGCGTCACGCTGGCCGTCGACGGTGAAGAACGCCGGGTTTCGGAGAGGCTCGAACGGGGCGAGGAACGATCGGTTCACACCGAGCAGCGCGGCCAATTCGGCGGCGTCGTCGGCCGTGAACGGCCTGATGGCGACCGGAGGTCCGCCGGCGTCGTTCAGAACTCGGCCAGCTCCCGCAGGCGCTCGTACACGCGTTCCTCATCGGGCATGTAGACGTGCTCGAGCGAGCCGGCGAAGGGCATCGCCGGGATGTCCGGCCCGCCCATCCGCACGACCGGCCCGTCCAGGTCGAACATGCACTCCTCGGCGATGGTCGCCGAGATCTCCGCGCCCGCTCCGTACGTCCGGTTGTCCTCGTACAGGACGAACGCCTTCCCGGTCTTCCGGACGGAGCCGAGGATCGTCTCCTTGTCGAGCGGCGCGATGGTCCGAACGTCGACCACCTCGACCGACACGCCGTCGCCGGACAGCCGTTCGGCCGCGGCGAGCGCCACGTGCAGCATCAGGCCGTACGCCACGCAGGTCAGATCCGTGCCCTCGCGCTTGACGTCCGCCGTGCCGATCGGGACCTCATAGGGCCCGTCCGGGACCTCGCCCTTGATCAGCCGGTACGTCTTCTTGTGTTCGAGGAACAGCACGGGATCGGAGTCGCGGATGGCCGCCCGAAGCATGCCCTTGACGTCGTAGGGCGTGGCCGGCACGACGACCTTCAGCCCGGGCACGTGACCGTAGAACGCCTCGATCGATTGCGAGTGGTACAGCGCGCCGTGCACGCCGCCGCCGTAGGGCGCGCGGATCACCATCGGCACGCCGAAGTCGCCGTTCGACCGGTACCGGATGCGCGCGGCCTCGCTCACGATCTGGTCGAACGCCGGGTGGATGAAGTCGGCGAACTGGATCTCCGCGACCGGCAGCAGGCCGTGCAGCGCCATGCCGATGGCGACGCCGACGATCCCCGATTCGGCGAGGGGCGTGTCGATCACGCGCTGGTCGCCGAACTCCTCCAGGAAGCCGGCGGTCGCACGGAAGACGCCGCCGCGGGCGCCGACGTCCTCGCCCAGAACCACCACGCGGTCGTCAGCCTTCATCTCGTCCCAGAGCGTGTCGTGCACGGTCTGGACGATGTTCTTTTCCGTGGTCCCGGCCGTGTCGGTTCCTGTCTCCGCCGGGGCGTCGGGGGTCGTCGCGGGGGTCTCTTCGATCTCGGTCGCCATCGCCTTCAGCCCTCCGCCCCGTCCGCCCGCTCGGCGAACAGATGGTCGAACGCGGTCTCCGGGGCCGGGTCGGGCGCCTCCCAGGCCGCATCCACGTCCGCGTCGACGCGCCCCTTGAGCTCGGTGCGGGTCCCCTCGATCCCTTCGTCGTCGATGAGGTCCTGGTCCTTGAGGTAGGCGCCGAACAGCGTGATCGGGTCGTTCGCCCGTGCCTCTTCGACCTCCTCGCGCGACCGGTACGTCCGGTCGTCGTCGTCAGAGGTGTGAGGAAAGTACCGGTAGGTCTTGAACTCGACCAGCGTCGGACCTCCGCCGGAACGCGCTCGTTCCACGGCGGCCGCGGCCGCCTCGTAGCAGGCGAGCACGTCATTGCCGTCCGCGATGACACCCTCGAATCCGTATGCGCCCGCGCGTTCGGCCACGTCCGCGACGCCCATCTGCTTCGACAGCGGCACGCTGATCGCGTATTTGTTGTTCTCGCAGAACCACACGACCGGCAGGCCGTGGATGCCGGAGAAGTTCAGCCCCTCGTGCCAGTCGCCCTCGCTGGTGGCACCGTCGCCGAACCAGCACCCCACGACGGCGCGCTCGCCCCGGTACTTCGCCGCGTAGGCCGCGCCGGCGGCGTGGGGGATCTGGGTGGCGATCGGCGAGGATCCCGTGATGATCCCCAGCCTGCGCGAACCCCAGTGCGCGGGCATCTGGCGGCCGCCGCTGGAGGGATCGTCGGCCTTGCCGAACACCCCCAGGAAGATCTCCTTCGGCGTCATGCCCACGGCCAGGCAGACCGCCATGTCCCGGTAGTAGGGGAGAAGGATGTCGGTCCCGCGGGTAAAGGCCCATGCGGAGCCCACCTGGCATCCCTCGTGGCCGGACACGGGCACCACGAACGCAGCCTTGCCCTGCCGGTTCAGGCGGAACTGCGCCTCGTCGCACAGGCGCGCCGTGACCATGGTTCGATACATCGACAGCAGGTCGTCACGGCTCAGCCCGAGCGCCTCGTGCCTGCTGCCGGCCGCTGTGGTCTCTGTGGCCACGCTGCCCCCTCGAATGGACCGGGACCCCGGGTCGCGCCTGGCGACGCGCGAGGCCGAAACTGGCTGGTAGCCCGAAGAAGGACGTCCCCCGGCCGCAGATCGCGGCCTGGAGGCATCCGATCGACATCCTACACCGGCCCCGTTCGGGCCAGCCTGGGCGCCTGCCCCGTCGGTGGATGCCGTCGTTCGCGCCGCGCTCCCGTAGGCTTGCACCCGACATGGCAACCGTGAGCCCGTTCGTCATCGACGTCACCGACCAGACCTTCGGCACCGCGGTCCTGGAGGAGTCCACGCGACGGCCGGTGATCGTCGATTTCTGGGCCGACTGGTGCGGGCCGTGCAAGACGATCGGCCCGGTCCTGGAGCGGCTGGCGAACGAGCAGCAGGGCGCGTTCCTCCTTGCGAAGCTCGACGTGGATGCGAACCAGACCACCGCCGGGATGTTCGGCATCCAGAGCATCCCGGCCGTGAAGGCGTTCCGGAACGCCCGCCTGATCGAGGAGTTCGTGGGCGCCATCCCCGAGTCGGCCATCCGGCAGTTCATCGACGCCGTCGTTCCTACCGAGGCGGACCTCGTCGCCGCCGAGGGCGAGATGGCGGAGATGCAGGGGCAGTTCGACGAGGCCGAGCGCCAGTTCAACAAGGCGTTCGAGATGGATCCGAAGAACCTTCGGGCGCAGCTCGGCCTGGCACGGCTCGCGGCTCAACGGGGCGACCTGGAGACCGCGCGGACCCTGCTGGCGCCGCTTCGGCCGAACCCGGACGCCGAACGCCTGCTCGCCGCGATCGACATCTCCGATTGGGGCGGCAACGTGCCGGCCGATCCCGAGCTCGCCCAGCCCATGCGGGACGCGGCGGAGGGACGGTTCGCCCCGGCCCTGGAGCGCTTCCTGAAGATCGTCATGGCGGGCGGCGAGAACCGGGACGCCGCGCGCGAGGCCATGCTGAAGCTGTTCGCGATCCTGGGCGACCAGGACTCGCTCACGCAGGAATACCGAAGGAAGCTCGCCGCCGCGCTGTTCTGAGGCCTACGTGTGCCAGGGCGCGTCGCGGTCCGGCTCGATGCCGAACCGCGTGATCGCGTCGGCCACCGTCTCCGGCTTCACCTCACCCATCTCGGCGAGCGACGACAGCACGGCCAGCGCGACGTGCTCCGTGTCGATCTCGAAGAAACGCCTGAGCGCCTCACGCTGGTCGGAGCGACCGAACCCATCCGTCCCCAGTGAGACGAACGGCTGGTGCACCCATCGCGCGATCTGGTCCGGGACGGCGCGCATCGAGTCGCTCACCGCCACGACCGGCCCCTCGCGCTGCGCGAGCTGCGAGACCACGAACGGCTCGCGGCTCGGTTCCGTCGGGTGCAGACGGTTCCAGCGTTCGGCCTCCAGCGCGTCCACCCGTAGTTGCTGGTACGACGTTGCGCTCCACACGGACGCCGACACGTCGAACTGTTCGGCCAGGATCTCCTGCGCGCGCATCGCCTGCGGGACGATGGTCCCCGACGCCAGGATCTGCGCGCGCTTGCCGTTCTCCACGGTCGGGCCTTCCGCAAAACAGTAAAGCCCATTTACGATTTGTTCGGCGGCGCCCTCCGGCATCCGCGGCTGCGCGTAGTTCTCGTTGTAGAGCGTGAGGTAGTAGAAGGTGTCCTCGCCGTCCGCTCCCTCCGCGGACGGGTACATCACCCGCAGGCCTTCACGGACGATGGTGGCCACCTCGTATGCGAACGCCGGGTCGTACGCGCGGCACGCCGGGTTCGTCGACGCGAGCAGCAGCGAGTGGCCATCCTCGTGCTGCAGCCCTTCGCCGTTCAGCGTCGTGCGGCCGTACGTGGCGCCGAGCAGGAACCCGCGCCCCCGCTGGTCCCCGAAGGACCAGATCTCGTCGCCGATGCGCTGGAACCCGAACATCGAATAGAAGGCGAAGAAGGGGAGCATCGGCTCGCCGTGCGTCGCGTACGAGGTGCCGGCCGCGGTGAACGAGGCCATGGAGCCGGCTTCGGTGATGCCCTCCTCCAGGATCTGCCCGTCCTGCGCCTCGCGGTAGGCCAGCAGGTGCTTGGAGTCGACCGGATCGTAGAGCTGGCCGTGGGGCGCGTAGATCTTGAACTCCGGGAACAGGGACTCCATCCCGAACGTCCGGGCCTCGTCCGGGATGATCGGCACGACCCGGCGCCCGATCCGCTTGTCGCGCATCAGGTCGCGGAGCAGCCGGACGAAGGCCATTGTGGTCGAGACCGCCTGCTTCGACCCGTCCGCGAACTGGTCGAAGACCGAATCCTTCGCCTCTTCGACGGGCTTGTGGACCACGACGCGGCGCGGGATCACGCCTCCGAGCGCCCGGCGCCGGTCGAGCATGTACCGGATCTCAGGCGCATCCTCGCCCGGGTGGTAGTACGGCGCCATGCCGCCGGAGATCGCATCGTCCCGGATGGGCAGCTCGAGCCGGTCCCGGAACGTCTTCATCTCCTCGTCTGAGAGCTTCTTCATCTGGTGGGTGACGTTCCGCCCCTCGAACGCGCCGGGCAGCGTCCATCCCTTGATCGTCTGGGCGAGGATCACGACCGGGTGGTCGCGGAGGTCGACGGCCGTAGCGTAGGCCGCGTAGAGCTTGCGGTAGTCGTGGCCGCCGCGGCGGAGCTTCTGCAGGTCCTCGTCGGTCTTGTCCGCCACCAACGCCTGCAGGCGCGGGTCGGGGCCGAAGAAATGCTCGCGGATGTAGCCGCCGGATTCGACCGCGTACCGCTGGAACTCGCCGTCGAGGGTCGTGTCCATCTGGTGGACCAGCACGCCGTCGGTGTCGTTGGCCAGCAGCTCGTCCCACTCGCGGCCCCACACGACCTTCAGCACGTGCCACCCGGCGCCGCGGAAGATCGATTCGAGCTCCTGGATGATCTTGCCGTCTCCGCGGACCGGGCCGTCCAGCCGCTGCAGGTTGCAGTTGACGACGAAGATCAGGTTGTCCAGACCCTCGCGGGCGGCCAGCGAGAGCGCAGCCATCGATTCCGGCTCGTCCATCTCGCCGTCGCCGGGGAACGCCCACACGCGCTGGCGCGACGTGTCCTTGATCCCGCGGTTGTGGAGGTAGCGGTTGAAGCGCGCCTGGTAGATCGCGTTCAACGGCGACAGCCCCATCGAGACGGTGGGGAACTCCCAGAACTCCGGCATGAGCCTGGGGTGCGGGTAGGACGAGAGCCCGGGGAACAGCGCCTCCTGCCTGAAGCGGTCCAGCTTCGCCTCGTCGAAGCGCCCCTCGAGGAACGCGCGGGCGTACATGCCCGGAGCGGCGTGGCCCTGGACGAACACGTGATCGCCGCCGCCCGGGTCGTCCTTGCCGCGGAAGAAGTGGTTGAAGCCGACCTCGTAGAGGCTGGCGCTGGATGCGTACGTGGAGATGTGGCCGCCGATGCCTTCGTGCTGTTTGTTCGCGCGGCTCACCATCACCGCGGCGTTCCACCGCACCAGCCGGCGGATGTGACGCTCCAGGTCCTCGTCGCCGGGGAAATAGGGCTCCTCCTCGGGGGAGATCGTGTTGATGTAGTGGGTGGAGACCATCGGCGGCACGCCGACGCGGCGCGATCGGGCGTGATAGAGGATCCTGCGGAGCAGGAACTCCGCGCGCGCGGGATTGGTCTCGATGACGTCGTCGAGCGCCTGGATCCACTCGTCCGTCTCGGCCGGGTCGATGTCCGGAAGCTGGTCCTTGAATGCGTCGAACGCTCTCATGGTCGATCCTTCTCGGGTCGGCTCGAACTCGGGATCGGTTTCGTTCCGAGACTACGCCCTCTGATACGGTCGGCAGCCGGGATGGCGAACTCCAGTGACGGGCGGATCGAACCGCTCACGTTGCCGGCGTGCCCGGTCCCATAGCCGACGCCGACGTCGCCATCGTCGGCGGCGGGGCGATCGGCTGTTCGGTGGCGGAGGCGGCCGCGCGGCTCGGCGCCGGGCGGGTCGTCGTGCTGGAGCGGCTGCCCGCGGTCGGCCACGGCTCGTCCGCAAGGGCGAACGGGGGCGTCCGCGCGCAGTTCACGACCCCGGCGAACGTCGCGTTCTCGCTGTTCTCGATCGAGGTGTTCGAACGGCTCCGGGCCGATCACGGCGACATCCTCGGCTTTCGACAGGTCGGCTACCTGCTTTTCACCGGGGACGCGCGTCGGCTCGAGGCCCTTCGGGAGGCGTTCGACCTGCAGCGATCGATGGGCGTCGCCACGGAATGGCTCTCGGGCGCGGGGGTCGCCGCGCGGGCGCCGTTCCTGCGCGCCGAAGGGCTGCTCGGGGGGACGTTCCATGCGCGCGACGGTCTGATCGACCCCCACGGCGTGGTGGGGGTGCTGGCGGGTGAGGCGCGCCGTAGGGGCGTCCGGATCATGACCGGGACCTCCGTGCTCGGCATCGATGTGGCGGGGGGCAGGTTCGCGATCAGGACCAGCGGCGGCCCCGTGCGCGCCGACTGGGTGGTGAACGCCGCCGGCGCCGACGCGCGATCGGTCGGAGCGATGCGGGGCGTCGACGTGCCGGTCGAGCCCGTCCGGCGGAACCTGGCGTTCTTCCCCTCTCCCGGCGAGGCCGAGATCCCGATGTGCGTCGATCTCGACACCGGCGTCCTCGTTCGGCGGGACGGCCGGAGCGGATTCGTGGTCGCCTACTCGAACCCTGGCGACCCGCCGTCGCGGGAGACGACCGTCGATCCGGCGTTCCTCCCGGAACTGGCCGAGCGGATCGTCGACCGGTTCCCGTCCCTGGCGGATCTTCGCGTCGATCCCTCTCGGTGCTGGGCGGGCCTGTACCCCGAGACGCCCGACCACCACGCGATCATCGGGCCGTCTCCGGGGGAACCGCGATTCCTTCAATGCGTGGGCTTCGGGGGCCACGGCATCATGCACGCGCCGGCGGCCGGACAGGCGGTGGCCGAACTGACCGTCGACGGCAAGTGCGATTCGTTCGACCTCCGCCCGCTCCGGCCTTCACGCTTCGACGAAGGCGACCTGGTGCCGGAGGGCGCCGTCTTCTAGACCCGAGGCTCCGGTCAGTGCGTGATGCCGGTCAGTTCCATGACCTCGGCGCCGCCCTTGACGTCCGCGGACTTCACCAGTCCGAACCCCGGGACATAGAACTTGTGCTCGATGCCGGATTCGATGAGCGAGTAGTCCTTCGTCATCAGGACCTGGTTGATCCAGGTGCCGAAGGGCGTCTCCACGGAGGCCGCCGTATCGAGCACCTTGCCCATGTCCTCGGCGTGCCGCGGGTAGTCCTCCTGGTGGTAGGTGTCACCCACGCGCGGCGCGGCCTCCATGATGATCCCGGCCTTGGCCCCGTTGCTGCCGGCCTTCCACGACCCCTCGTGCCCCACCGGCTCGCCGTTCTTGTACTGGGTGGCGAACTCGCCCATGTACCAGACGGTGCCGCCGTAGTCCTGGGCGTACCAGTCGATGGTGCGTTCGACGAGCCTGCCCGCCACCCAGTTCGAGTCCCGGACCGGGATGCACGTGATCCCGTCGATCACCTTCGTCGTGCCGAGCACCGTCGCGACCTCGTGCTCCGGCCGCCTCCCGGTCGTTCCGTCGTAGATGTACCCGGTGCCCGGGTCAAGGGGGAACAGCGGGTTGTCCACCCGCGGCCTCGACGGGAAGCTCGCAGGCGCCGCAGTCGTCGTGTTGGCGGAGGCCCACGGCACGCTTCCCGCGAGCGTCGTCGCGAACGCGAACGCCGCCGTGCAGGCCGTGAGGCGGATCACCGCCGCCGCCGAACCACATCCTCTTCGCATGTCCTCCTCCTCTCGTCGCCTCCAGGGACGTGTCTGTCGATGGTCGGCACCCGCGATGAGGGATCGATGAGGCCGGCGCGAAATGAGTCGAACCCCGTCAGGCCGGGCCGGGCGATGCGGGAGCCGGCGATCCGTCCTCGAGCCTGCTCGCGCCGTCGATGCCGAAGACGAGCGTCGCGCGCGCGCCGCCGCCCGGTTCGTTGGCGAGCTCGAGCGCGCCGCCGTGCGCCTCCGCGATGGCGCGGGCGATGGCGAGCCCCAGACCCGCGTGGCCGTCGGGTCCCGAGCCAGCCGGACGGAGAGCTCCGCCGGCCGTGATGTTCGGAGCGAATCCCGGGCCGTGATCCCGAACGGCGATCCGGATCCGGTCCCTCTCCGCCTCGGCCTTGACCTCGATCGGACCGCCTCCGGCATGTTCGATCGCGTTGTCGAGCAGGTCCTCCACCGCCTGGCGCACCCGTGAGGGGTCGAGGTCCGCGACCGACGGCTGAGCGGACCAGGTGAGCCGGGATCCCGCGGCGGCCGCCCGAGCCGTGTGCGCGTCGCAGACCCGCCGGACCAGGTCCTCCACGTCGACCATCGTGCGCCGAACGGGGAGCCTGCCGTCGCGGAGCCGCGCGAGGACGAGGAGATCGTCGGCCAGCAGGGCGAGCCGGTCCGCCTCGGCGGACGCGTTCCTGATCGCCGTGACCAGCTCGCCCCGGTCGGCGCCGTCGTGCGCGGCCAGATCGAGCTCCATCTTCAGCACCGACAGCGGCGTGCGCAGCTCGTGGCTCGCGCGATCGAGGAACTCGCCCTTTCTCCGGAACGCGTCCTCGAGCCGGGCGAGCAGCGCGTTGAGGGTGGTCGCGAGCCGGGACAGCTCGTCGCCGGCCGGGGGGACCTGGATGCGCCGATCGAGGTCGTCCTCGGAGATCGCGCCGGCCTCGGCGCGCATCCGTTCCACGGGTCGGAGCGCCGATCCGACGAGCCACCACCCGCCGGCCGTCACGATCGCCAGCGCGGCGGTGCCGAAGACGCCGAGCAGGATCCAGAGCCGGGCGAGCGCCTCGTTCCGGTCGCCCAGGGTGGATCCGACCACCACGACGGCCCCGGTTCGACCCCGCGTCAACGGAACGGCGAGGAGCCGGACGGCGTCGTCGACCCCCGTCACCCGCGCGGTCAACGAGACCGGACGGCCGCCCGCAGGTGGCAGCTGGGCGGCCGCGAGCATCGGACCACCCGCGACGCCGGAGGTCGACTCGATGATCTCGCCTCGCGCGGAGAGGACCTGGGCGAACGCCTCGTCGGGGTCGATGAGGTTGCCGCCGGCAAGCATCACGCCGGCGTCCCGCCGTTCGATCGCGGCGCTGATGACCTGCGCGCGCGATCGAAGCTCCATGTCGACGGTCCTGGTCAGGTCGGCCTCGAACACGGCATGCAGCACGACGGCCAGCACGAACAGGATCGCCGCCGTGACCGCGGCGAAGGTCAGGGTGAGCCGGAGCCTAATGGGGATCCGGCGCATGGCTCGTCGCGCGGTCGGGACGTAGGCGGTAGCCGACGCCCCGGACGGTCTCGAGCGACCGGCACCCGAACGGCCGGTCGATCTTCTCACGCAGATACCGGACGTAGACGTCGACGATGTTCGATCCGCCCTGATAGCCCATGTCCCACGCGTGCTCGATCAGGAGCTCTCGCGGAAGCGCCACCCCGGGCCGCCGCATGAACAGGTGCAGGAGCGCGAACTCCCTCGGGCTGAGCTCGATCGGTGCGTCGCCACGGAAGACCTCGTGTGAGGCCGGATCGAGCGCAAGGCTGCCGACTCGCAGGACAGCGGGGCGCGGCGCCGCTTCCCTCCGGACGAGCGCCCTGATCCGCGCCAGCAGTTCGGCGAACGCGAACGGTTTGGTCAGGTAGTCGTCGGCGCCCGCGTCCAGCCCGCGGACGCGATCGTCGACGGCGTCTCTCGCGGTGAGGATCAGGACCGGCTCCCAGCGGTTCTTCGAACGGATCCGTCTGAGCGCCTCGAACCCGTCGACGTCCGGCAGCATGAGATCGAGAACGACGGCGTCGTAGTCGTTCGCCGTGGCGAGCCGGATGCCCGCGTGTCCCGTTCGGGCCACGTCGACCGCGTACGTCTCGCGCCGAAGGCCGCGCTCGATCAGTTCGGCCATACGGGCGTGGTCCTCGATCACCAGCACGCGCACGTCGGATCGCCCCAGTCGCCGGAAGGATCGAATCCTAGGCGCCTGCAGATGAGGGGACGATGAAGGGTCGGCCGGCCGGGCAGGACCGGCGATGATCGGCCGCTACTGCACGCAGAACTCGTTGCCCTCCGGGTCCTGCATGACCACGCAGTACTCGTCGTTTCCCGCATCGGGCACCAGAACCGTGAACACCGTCGCGCCCTCGCCGACGAGGCGTTCGACCTCAGCGTCCACGTTTCGGCGCCGCTCCTCGATGGGCGTCGAACGGCCGCCGCCCACGTTCAGGTCCAGGTGCACCCGGTTCTTCACCACCTTGGTCTCCGGGACGCGCTGGAAGTAGAGGCGCGGGCCGTCGCCGTCGGGGTCGACGGCGGCGCTGGCGTCGCCCCACCGCTCCTCCGGGACGCCGATCTCGCGGAGAAGGTCCTCCCAGGACGCGTAGCCGTCGGGCGGCGGCTGGACCTGGTAGTGCAGGGCGGTCGCCCAGAACCCGGCGAGTCGGTCGGGGTCCGCGCAGTCGAAGACCACCTGGACTCGCGTCGCCATGTCGCAGTCTCCTCTCGAGTCGGCGGTCGGATTCTTCCGTGTCGGGTTCCCACACTAGCGGTGCACTCCGACGCCATTAGGGTTCGCCTCGATGGACGTTCAACCAGAGGAGCCGGCCGGCCGCGCGCGGATCGCGCCCCGGACGGTGGCGGCGCTCATCACCGGGACCACGCTGAATCCGCTCAACTCATCGATGATCGCGGTGGCACTCATCGCCGTCCAGCGGGACTTTCACATCTCGACGGTCACCGCGACGTGGCTCGTATCCGCGTTCTACCTCGCGGCGGCGGTGGGGCAGCCGCTCACCGGCCGACTCGCCGACCTGGTCGGGCCGCGCCGGCTGTTCCTCTTCGGCATGCTCCTCACCGGACTCACCGGGCTGCTCGCGCTGCTGGTGCCGTCCTTCGGCTGGCTCATCCTGCTTCGCGTCCTGCAGGCGTTCGGCACCTCACCGATGTATCCGTCGGCGCTCGCCGTGCTCCGGCGCGGATCGACGTCCAGCCGGCCGCCGGCGCGGGAACTGGGCGCGCTGTCGGTGGCCGCGTACACCGCCACCGGCATCGGGCCGGTGCTGGGCGGCGTGCTGGTCACGCTCTTCGGGTGGCGGGCGGTCTTCACGGTGAACATTCCGCTGGCGCTGGTCGGGACCGCGGCCGCGTTGGCCTGGATCCCGTCGGACCGGCGTGCCGGCGCCGCCGGCGTTCCAGCGGCCGGCATCGACGGCCGGTCCGTTTTCCGTGAAGCGCTCCGGCGCGTCGACATCCCGGCGGTCGCCGCGTTCGTCGTCGCCCTGACGTCGTTCCTGGCGTTTCTCCTCGACGTGTCCTCGCGGCTGTGGCTGCTCCCGGTAGCGGTGCTCGCCGCGGGGGCGTTCGTGCTTCGCGAACTGCGCGTGCCGGAGCCGTTCATCGACGTCCGTCTCGTCGCCCGCGGGCGCCTGCTGGCCGTCTTCGGGCAGTTCACCGCCGTGAACGTGGTCTTCTACTCGATGTTCTTCGGCCTGCCGCTGTGGCTCGAACGCGTCCGGGGCGACGGTCCCGAGGTGGCCGGGCTGCTGCTGCTCCCGGTGGCGATCGTGGGGGCGCTCACCACGCCGATCGCCGCCCGGTCGATCGACCGGTCCGGACCCAGACCGTCGCTCGTGATCGGGGCGCTCGCCCTCACCGTGGGTTCGCTGCTGCTCGCGCTGCTCTACCCTTCGACGCCGACGATCGCCATCGTGGGCGCCGGGCTCGTCCTGGGGGTGCCGAACGGCTTCAACAACCTGGGCCTTCAGGCGGCGCTCTACTCGAACGCGCCGGCCGACCGGATGGCCTCGAGCGGCGGCCTGCTCCAGACGTGCCGCTACCTCGGAGCGATCCTTTCCACGGCGCTGCTCGGCGCCGTCTACGGCTCGACGGTCGACACGGCCGGGTTCCACCGGATCGCGCTGGTCATGGCGGGCCTGAGCGCGGCGCTGGTCGCGTGGAGCCTGGTCACGGGAAGATCGCGCTCGAGGTGACGTGACCGCTCGGACTCCGCGCTTCGTCTCACGGACGAACCGGCTCGAACGACAGATCGAAGACCTCGGCGAATCGCCGCGTGACGTGCGGGGTCATCTCACCGACGGTCACGGTTCTCCCCGCAAGGGTCGTGAGGCTCGTGACGGACGCATCCGACAACCCGCACGGCACGATCGCGTCGAACCACGACAGGTCCGTCGAGCAGTTCAGCGCGAACCCGTGGAGGGTGACCCGCATGCGAAGCACCCGGACGCCGATGGCACAGACCTTCCGATCACCGGACCAGACTCCCGGGTTCATCTCGTTGCGTCCGAGGCCGGCGACGCCCGCGTCCTCGGACGCGCGGATCACCACCTCTTCGATCCGGCCCACGTAGCCCCGAACATCGGGGCGGGCACCGAGGTCCAGGATCGGGTAGCCGACGAGCTGGCCGGGTCCGTGGAAGGTCACGCTTCCGCCCCGGTCGATCAGGTGCAGCTCGGCGCCCGCCGCTTCGATGCCCTCGCGGGACCAGAGCACGTGCTCGGGCCGCCAGCGCCTGCCCGCCGTGTAGACCGGGGGGTGCTCGCAGAGAACCAGCGTGTCGCCGATCTCTCCCGCGAGCCGCTGATCGGCGAGTTCGTGCATCAGGTCGAAGGCCTCGCCGTACGGGGTCAGGCCGGGAAGCCGCAGGAGCCTGGCAACACGTGGGCTGGATCCCGCCGTGGTTTCCGAGGATCGTAAGGCCACGTTACTATTCGGTTCTCGCAGCCATCGTCACGACTGACGCGGCTGCAGCCCGACCTCTGGTCCGAAGTCCCATGTCTCGAGGTTCTGCTTGAGCCTGGCGAGGAACTTCGCCGCGGTTGCCCCGTCGATCACGCGGTGGTCCCACGACATGGACAGGTAGACCATGTGCCGGATGGCGATCGCGTCGTCGATCACGATTGGACGCTTCTCGATCGCATCGAACGCCAGGATCGCGGTCTGGGGCTGATTGATGATCGGCACCGAGATGATCGACCCGAACGGCCCCGGGTTCGTGATGGTGAACGTTCCGCCGTGCACGTCGTCGGGAACCAGCCGCTTGCTTCGAGCCCTGGTCGCGATGTCGTTGATGGCCCGCGCGAGGCCGACCACGTTCATCGTGTCGGCGCCCTTCACCACCGGGACGATCAGGCCGTCGTCGAGCGCGACGGCGATCCCCATGTTCACGTAGCGCTTGACGATCAGCTGGTCGCCGCGGAGTTCGGCGTTGACGTCCGGGTACTGGAGCAGGGCGTCGCACACCGCGCGCGCGACGAATGGCATGTAGGTGAGCGAGATGCCCTCGCGCTGCTGGAACGCGTCCTTGGCCGCGGTGCGGACGCGAACCATGTTCTCCACGTTGACCTCGACCAGGTTCCACGCGCGGGCCGAGGTCTGGATCGATGCCACCATGTGCTGGGCGATCGACTGCCGCATGCGGGTGAGCGGGATGACCTCCTCGCGGTCGCCGGCCATGGCCGCGGGCTGCGCAGGAGCGGGCCCCGGCGACGGCTGCGGGATGGGGACCGGTGATGGGACCGGCTCGGGCGGCGACGGCTGCGGGGCGGGCTCCGGCATGGGCGACGGCTGCTCGCCGCGCGCGGCGACGAACTGCTCGACGTCCCTCTTCGTTATCCGGCCTCCCGTACCGGTGCCTCGGACCCGCGACAGATTGACGCCGTGCTCGTCGGCCATGCGCCGGACGAGCGGGGACAGGATCTGGCTGCGCGGGCCGGCCTCCTCGGCCTGGGCAGCGGCGTCGGCGGGCGGCGGCGTCCCGAGCGCAGCGGTCGCAACCTCGGCGGTCTCCATCGGGGCGGGCGCGGTGGCCGCGTCCGCCGGCGCCTCGGTGATCACCGCCGCGGGCTGGGCGGGCGGGGAGGGCTGGGCCTGCGGAGCTTGCGGCGCCTGAGCCGCCAGCGGAGCTTGCGGCGCCTGAGCCGCCGGCGCCCCGGCCGCCGGGACGTCCGGCTGCGGGGCCTCCTGCGCCCCCTCCGCGGCCTCCTGCGGTTCGGCGGCCTCGGACGGCCCGGCCGCGACGCCCCCCCCGCCTGCGCCGTCCGCGTCGATCTGGGCCACCTCGGTTCCGACGCTCACGGTTTCGCCTTCGGGAACCGAGATCTTCACGACCGTTCCGGCGAGTGGCGACGGGACCTCGGTGTCGACCTTGTCGGTCGAGATCTCGAACAGCGGTTCGTCCCGATCGATCCGTTCGCCCTCCTGCTTGAGCCAGCGCGTGATCGTTCCCTCGACCACCGTCTCGCCGAGCTGGGGCATCGTCACCGGAGTGGCCACGTCAACCTCCGTTTCGCAGGTGCGTCACATGGTGTGCAGGGGCTTGCCCGCCAGCGAGAGCATGACCTCGCCGAGACCCTCGGACAGCGTGGGATGCGGGTGGATGAGCGCGGCGACGTCGTCGGCGGTGGCTTCCCAGTTGTACATGAGCTCCGCCTCCGCCACGAGCTCGGTGACGTGCGCGCCGACCATGTGCACGCCGAGGATCTGCTTCGATTCCCGGTCGGCGACGACCTTGATCGCGCCGCCCTCACCCTCGATGTTCGCCTTCGCCAACACGCTGAACTGGAACTTCTTCGTCTCCACGTCCATTCCGCGATCGCGCGCCTGGGCCTCCGTGAGCCCGACCGACGAGATCTCGGGCTGCGAGAACGTCACCTTTGGGACGCCCGCGTAGTCGATCTCCGGCGGATCGAGGCCGGCGGTCCGTTCGGCCACCACCATGCCCTCCAGGAAGGACGAATGCGCGAGCTGGAGGGGTGTGAACGCGGCGTCGCCGACCGACCACACGTGCGGAACGTTCGTCTGGAGCTGGCCGTCGACCTTGATGTAGCCGCGCTCCGTTGCGACGCCCGCTTCCTCGAGCCCGAGGCCCTCGGTGATGGGGCCACGTCCGACCGCGACCAGACAGAGGTCCGCGTTGACGGTGACGGCCTGCTTGCCTGCGGGCTCGTACGTCACCTCGACGTGGTCGCCCTTGTCCCTGACGTCCTGGACCTTCGCGTCGGCGACCGTGGTGATGCCACGCTTGCGGAACTCGCGGGCGGCCTCCTTCGAGGTGTCCTCGTCCTCCAGGGGGACGATGCGCGGGAGCGCTTCGACGACCGTGACCTCCGCGTGGAACGAACGGAAGACGGTGGCGAACTCCATCCCGATCGCGCCGGCCCCGATGATGACCACCGACGAGGGCAGCGACGGCATGGTCCAGATCTGGTCGCTGGTGACGATGCGTTCGGTGATCTCGAGGCCCGGCAGCAGTCTCGGGTACGAGCCCGTGGCGAGCACCACATCGGTCGCTTCGATCCTTCGGCCGTCGACCTCGACCGCGGGGCCGGCCACGAGCCGCGCGGTGCCCTGGACCACGTCGATCTTGCGGGCCTTGATGAGGCCGGTCAGTCCGGAGACCTTCTTGTCGACGATGTGCTCCTCGAACTCCTTGACCTTCGGCCAGTCGACCTCGCCGGACGCCTGGATGCCGTAGGTGTCCGACCGGTCGATCAAATCCATGAGGTGAGCCGAGGCGAGCATGGCCTTCGACGGGATGCAGCCGCGCTGCAGGCAGGTGCCGCCCAGGCGCGGCTCCCGGTCGACGATCGCGACGCGTCTGCCGAGGACCGCAGCCCGCAGGGCCGTCGCGTATCCGCCGGTTCCCGCGCCGACGACGATCAGGTCGTAGCCGTCGCCCGTCTCACCCTCGGTCACTTGCCAGTCCTCCCTGCTCGGCCTGCTCGCGCTGCTCGGGTACGCTGTCGGGCCATACTATCCGGCCCGGGGGAGCGCCATGAGTGACGACAACGGCACCGCGGAGGTCGCCCTGCAGCACACGCCCCTCGAGGCGGAGCATCGGGCGCTCGGAGCCAAGTTGGGGCCGTTCGCCGGGTGGCTCATGCCGATCTCCTACCCGGCCGGGACGATCGCGGAGCATGCGGCGGTGCGGAACTCCGTCGGCGCGTTCGACGTCACGCATCTGGGGAAGTTCACCGCCTCCGGACCGGGCGCGCTGCCCACGTTGCAGCGCGCGTTCACCAACGACGTGTCGAAGGTGCCCCTCGGCGGAGCGCAGTACGGCATGGCGCTCAACGACCGTGGCGGGATCGAGGACGACCTGATCGTGTACCGCCTGGGTGAGGAGCGGTTTCTGGTGGTGCCGAACGCGGCCAACGTCGAGCGCGTGTACGGGGCGTTCGCGGCGCAGATCGGTGACGAAGGTGAGGTCGAATCCGGTGTGCTGCACGACTGGGCGCTCATCGCGGTGCAGGGTCCGTCGTCGCCGGACCTGGTGGGCGGTCTGTTTCCGGTCGCGTCCGACCTGGCGTATTTCCGGTGCGCGGAGGCCGTGTACCGGGAGGAGCCGGCCGTCGTTTCGCGCACGGGCTACACGGGTGAGCGTGGGTTCGAGTTGTTCGCCCCCTACGAGCAGGCTGTGGACCTGTGGCGTGAGGTGCTGGCCGCCGGGTCGGCGCCCGCAGGGCTGGCCGCGAGAGACACGCTCCGGACCGAGATGGGATATCCGCTGCACGGGAACGACATCTCGCCGTCCCGTACACCCTTGGAAGCAGGGCTCGGTTGGGCGGTGTCGTTCAACAAGGGCGACTTCGTCGGCCGCGATGCGCTCTTGGCTCAGCGAGAGCAGGGGGTCCCGGACCGTCTCTGGGGCCTGCTCATGGATGACCGTCTGATCCCGAGGCCGCATTTCGCCGTGTATCGGGGGGACCAGCAGGTGGGGGAGACCACCAGCGGGACGTTCTCGCCCACGCTGCAGCGTGGCATCGCCATGGCGTACCTGTCACCGGTGGACGGATTCTCGCCCGGCGATCGCGTGGAGATCGACGTTCGCGGCCGTCGCGGTCAGGCCACGGTGGTGAAACCACCCTTCGTCGACTCCAGTCCTCGATAGCTCGAGGGGCATGCCCGGGTCGCGCCCGAGCGGGCCCGGCCGTCATTTAAGCCGAGTCGGGGTGTTGCTCGCCGTCAGCCGCCAGCCGTCGTCAGAGCCTTCCAGACAGGAGCGCGCCGGGCACGTCCGGCCGCGCCGCGCCGCTCTCGACGCTGCCCGCGCCACGACGGCCGCCGCGACCCTGGGGCGAGCCGCCCCGGTGCACGAAGTCCCGCACGCCGAAGGAGTCCATGAACGTCGGCGCATGTCGCAGCTTCGCGTTCACCTCGAACCCGTAGGCGAGCTTGATCAGCGTCGGCTCGCTCCAGCGCGTCCCGATGAACGAGATGTCCACCGGCAGCACGCCGAACGAATATCCGGCCAGAGTCGTGACGCTTGGATAGCCCGCCACGGCCGCGGCGGTGGAGCTTCCGGTCAGGAAATGGTCGCCGTTGATGAGATCGATGGTCCACGCGGGGCTGTCGGTGAGTGAGACGATCGCGTCGAGGTGATACTTCGCCAGTGTGTCGTCGATCGACTTTCGCATGACCGGGCCGGACTCCTTCACCGCCGCGCTGTACGCGGGGTCGTGGAATCCATCGGTCGCCTGGGCCTCGTCGAAGATCTCCTGCGCGAACCAGGGCATCTCGATGTCCGCGTGCGCGATGTCGAACGCGATGAGCTCCTCCAGCGACCGGACCGGCGATGAGATCAGGTCACGCAGATACAGGTTGAGGTCATGCTTGAAATCGAACAGGAGAACGGTGAATTCCGGCCCGAACACGTCGGAGACGTGCGGGATGTTGGCCGGGTCCACGATGGTTGCGCCGAGGTCGCTCATCATGGCGATGGCGGCGTCGGCCACCGCGTCGCCCTCCGGCGTGAACCCGAAGACGCCCTTGCGCCACACGCCGATGCGGGCGCCCTCGAGGCCGTGCGGGTCGAGGAACCTCGTGTAGTCCCTGTAGAAATGGCCCTTGCTCGCCTTCGTGGCGGGGTCGCGAGGGTCGACCCCGACCATCGCGCCGAGCATCGTCGCCGAGTCCGCCACCGTTCGGCACATCGGCCCGAGCGTGTCCTGATGGTGTGAGATGGGGATCACACCGGCACGGCTGATGAGACCCACGGTGGGCTTGATGCCACAGAGTCCGTCCTGTGAGGAGGGCGAGACGATCGAGCCGTCGGTCTCGCTCCCCACACAGCCTGCGGCGAGGCTCGCCGACGCGGCCGCGGCCGAGCCGGAGCTCGAACCGCTGGGGTTGCGATCCAGGACATAGGGATTGAGGCATTGACCCGCGCGGCCGGTCCAGCCGCTGGAGGACTGCAGCGACCGGAAGTTCGCCCATTCGCTGAGGTTCGTCTTGCCCATGAGGATGGCGCCCGCCCTGCGCAGCTGGCGCGCGGCGAACGCGTCCCGCGGGACGATGGACCCGAGCAGCGCGATCGAGCCGGCGGTGGTCTCCATCCGGTCTCTGGTCGCGACGTTGTCCTTGATGAGAATGGGGATCCCGTGCATCGGGCCGCGCACGTGGCCGTTGTGACGCTCCTGGTCGAGTTCGTCGGCGATCGCGAGCGCGTCCGGGTTGAGCTGCAGCACGGAATTGAGCTGAACGGGGAGGCTCCAGTCCACCTGGTTGATGCGGTCGATGTAGTCCTGGACGAGTTGGCGCGACGTGACCTGACCCGACTGCATGGCCGCCTGCAGCTGCGCGATCGTCCACTCCTCCCAGGGGAACTCGGAGACGTGCGCGGACGACGAGGATCCGACCCGCGAAACGGGCGCGACCGCTGCCGCCGAACGGGACGCGGCGGCGGCGCCGTCAGCGGTCAGTCCGGTGAGGGCCGGCGCCGCCGCGGCTACGGCGCCGGCGTAGGCGCCGTATTTCAGGAAGGACCGACGATCGAGGCGCCGGGAGTCGGACTCGTCCCCGGGATGCGAGCCGGAAACGTCGTCGGGCGTGCCAACGGGAGCCGGTCGATCCATCGCGGCCTCCTTCGATTGGGGGTTCCGTCATACGCCCGATCGCTCGGATAGGGCAAACGGGGCCTGACGCGAAACCGCGTTCAGCGCGCGACGGGCCGATCGGGGTCCCGCCCCCACTCCTCCCATGAGGCGTCGTACAGCCGGACGTCGTCGATGCCGGCCAGCCGAAGCGCGAACAGAAGCGCCGACGCGGAGATCCCGACCCCGCAGTACGTCACGGCGCGCACACCCGGCGCCACGCCGGCGCCGGCGAACAGTGCGCGCAGTTCGTCCGGCTCCTTCAACCGGCCATCCCTCGCATAGAGGGAGGCGCTCGGGACGTTGCGCGCCCACGGCACGTGCCCGGCCCGCAGCGGCCCGCGGGGCGTGTGCGAGACCCCGCTCCCGTCGGCGGCCACAGCGCCCGTTTCGAACCAGACCGCCTCGCCTGCGAACTGGAACGGCGGGCGCGAATCGAGCACCACCACGGAGGTGTCCGCCTCGGCCGCCGCGACGTCGTCCGCGGTTGCCGCCGGACCGTCGAGCGCCGGCCGTGGGGTCCAGACGCTCGTTCTGCCGGAGTCGGTTCGCATGCGTGCGTCGCCCGCTTCGACCGGCCGTCCTTCCGCGAGCCAGCGTTCGAGGCCGCCGTCCAGGATCCGAACCTGGTCGTGACCGTAGATCCTGCTGGCCCACCACAGCCGGAACGGCCCCGAGCCGAGGTCGTCGGCGTATGCCACCACGGTCGTGTCGTCGCCGACACCGATCCGCGACATGGCCGCCGCGAACCGATCCGGCGGCGCCAGCATGAACGCATATCGGTGATTCGGGTCCACCAGGTCGGTGGTCCAGTCGCAGAAGACCGCGCCGGGAACGTGGCCGGCGCGGAAGCGATCCAGACCTGAGCCGTCTTCGCGCCAGCGCAGATCGACCACGACGATGTCGGGCGCAGGTTCCTCCGCACGGCGGTCGACGAGCCACCGCGGCGAGACCAACTGGCCGTCCACGTCCGCCGTCCCTTCTCTTGGGCCCACCAGCGAGGCCCGGCTCAGCCCGCCAGGTACCCGAGGAACAGCGCCTCGGCGAGGCAGGCCTTCTCGAAGTCTCCGATGTGCAGGCTCTCGTTCTCGGAGTGGGCGTTGGACGACGGATCCTCGACCCCGAGGAGCAGAAGCGCCGCATCCGGATAGGCATCGGCGAACGAAGCCAGGAACGGGATCGACCCACCGGAGCCGACGTCGAGTGACGGAACTCCGTAGGCATCGGCGAAGGCACGGCGGATGGCGTCGTACGCGGGACCGGTGCTGTTCACGCGGAACGGCTGCCCGGTGTGCAGGGGACTGACCGTCACCTGCGCACCCCAGGGCGCGTTGGACTCGAGATGATCGACCAGCGCGGCCAGCGCTGCTTCGGCATCCTGCCCGGGAGCGACCCGAAGGCTCACCGCCGCCCGCGCCGCGGGGACGATCTGGTTCGAGACATCCGCGATCGAGGGCGCGTCGAGCGCGAGCACGGCGATGGCCGGCTTCGTCCAGAGCCTGGATGTCAGCGCGCCCTCGCCCGCGAGCCGCAGCGAGTCCACCGCGCCGGCGTCGCGCCGAAGCTCCTCCTCGGTGAGATCGAGCGGGTCGGCGTCCTGCGCATGAAGGCCGTCCACCGCCACTCTCCCGCGCTCGTCGTGGAGCGTGGCGATCAGCCGCGCCAGGCAGGTGATCGCGTCCGGGAACGGGCCTCCGTACATGCCGCTGTGGACGGCGTGATGGAGGGTTCGAACCTCGACCACACAGGCGGCTAGCCCTCGAAGCGACGTGGTGAGCGACGGTTGCCCCGTCCGCCAGTTCGCCACGTCCGCCAGGACGACCGCGTCGGCGCGTAGCTCGTCCCGATAGGTCTCCAGGAATGCCGGCAGGCTTTCCGAGCCGGCCTCTTCCTCGCCCTCCACGAAGACGACGACGCCGACCGGGGGGCGGCCGCGCCATGCGCGGACGGCGGCGGCGTGGACGACCACGCCGGCCTTGTCGTCCGCGGCGCCGCGCCCGTAGAGGCGTCCGTCGCGCTCGGTCGGCTCGAACGGCGGTGATGACCAGAGATCGGATGATCCCGGCGGCTGCACATCGTGATGCGCGTAGAGCAGGACGGTCGGCGCGCCGGCCGGCGCCGGAATCCGCCCGAGCACGGCGGGATGCCCCGGGCCGGAGGGTTCCAGGAGGCGCGCCTCCATCCCGGACGCCTCGAGGATCGCGCGCGTCGCCTCCGCCGAGGCCCTGACCGGCGCGGGGTCGAACCCTGCCGCGCTCACCGAAGGGATCCGCACGAGCGACTCCAGGTCGGCGCGCAGATCGGGCATCAATCCACGGACCGCGGCCTCGAGTTCGTCACGCGTCGTCATGACGGCATCACGACGTGGCCGAAGGGCTCGCCCTGCCGCCCGGACCGGCGTCGGCTCGTCCGTCTTCGATCACCACGGTGAGCACCTTCTCCAGCGCCTCCAGCGACACCAGGTTCCGCATGTTGAAGCCGTACCGCAGCCCCGCCGCGGTGAAGTCCGTGGACTCGCAGTGCGGCGAGCAGCCACCGTACACGTTCGGGTGCACGCCGTCGCCGCTGATGCCCTCGTTCACGAGGTGCCCCTGCACCAGCGCGCGCCAGTAGTTCACGAGCGGCACCTGTTCCGCGGCCGCGACACGGACGATGGCCTGGTTGAAGCGATCGACGCGCTCGTCCATGAGCGAGTCGCTTGGGCGGGGCGGGATCGTGGACAGCACCGGGATGACGCCCGCCGCCAGGCAGACCTGGACGATCGCGTGGAGGCTCTGAACGAACGAGGTCGGATCACCGGAGTGCTCGGTGTCGTTGGTCCCGAACATGATCAGCGCCACGCTCGGGTGGAGCAGGTGGATCTCGCAGGGGAGCGGAGCATCGAACGGCGCGTCGGCGCACGAACGATCCGGCGGACTGCCCGAGAACGGCTGCAACGCATCCGCCGCGGTCCATCCCTGAACGGCGGCGACGCTGGTGCGGGTGAACGAGTTCGCGATGCCGCACCAGGCGGTCGTGTCCTCGGGAGGGAACCGCACCTTCGAGAAGACATCGATCGCGTGGAGCACGTCGATGTGGCCGGCGAGACCCACGGCGCCGCACCCGACCTCCGACAGGAACAGGTCCGTCGCCGTGATGCTGTCGCCCGCCTTGACGAACACGTCGCTTCGGTTGCCCATGGCCTGCCCGTTCAGGTAGACGTCCCGGAGCCGCGCCTGTTCGACCGCGTCGATGCTCGGGACGATCGGCCACACGGCCGGGTTGGCCGGAAGTGCGCGGTGGCTCGGGTCGGCGGTCGGGTCCGGTGTCGGGACCGAAGCAGGGGCGGTGCGCGGCGGTGAGGACGCCGGCAGGCCGATGGTCGAGGGAGACGGCGCGGCGCCGCCTCCAGGCGCCGGGGTGGGGTCCGGGTGGGGCTGCGTCCCGGCCAGCGCCGACCGTTCGATCCTGACGCCGCGCCAGGAAGCGATCCCGGCCGACGTCAGGGCCAGGATGGCGGCGACCGATAGGGCCACGATGATCCAGGGTGCGGGTCGCCTAATGGTGCTGCTCCTGTCCGGCGGCGCGAACCAGCTGCGGAACGGTCGCGTCGCCGAACCGTGCCATGGAGAGCATCTCGTCGAGGCGCGCATCGGCGTGCGGCCCCGCGATCTGCACCATCACGACGTAGAGACCCGAGGTGGGAATGCCGAGTTGGCGCACGGGACCGAAGCCCGGAGCGGCCACCACGTACGCCCAGTGGGTGGCGTGCCCGTTCGCGCCGACGCACCTGCCGCGCGCCGAAGCAACGAAGTCGCTCGGTGAGTCGTGCCTGCCCGTGAAGTCCGGTGGATGGTTCGCCACGACATCGAGGTTCGACGGGCTGCACTGCCTGCCGTTGGAGAGGCCACCGAACGACACCGAGCGCGCGGCGAGGTAGTAGTAGTCCGACGGGATGCCGACCCTGTTGACGTCGACGTAGAACGCCTCGAGGCCGGAGACGGCATTCTGTCCGTCATCCCATTCGGCGATGTGCGGCGAGGCTTCGAACCCCTCCTGGGCGAACTGGCCGGGGAGCTCGCGGGCGACCCATCCCCTAGGAACGATCGCGTGGACGCCGCCGAGCTGGACCTCGATCAGAGGTGCAGGGCTGCTCGGAAGGTCGACCGGGCGCATCTGCAGAACGTCGACGGCCGCGGCTCCCCCCATGGACGTCTCCGGAGGCGCGACCTGCGGGCGACCGGCCGGAGCGCACGCCGACAACGCGGCAGCGAGCAGCATGGCGGTCGTCGTCCGGCCAAGCACCCCAGTCCTCCCCGAAGCGAAGTGTACGCAGCGCGCCCGTCGAGTTCCACCCGGGCAGGCACCGGCCGCATCGCGCCAGGTCCCAATGAGTAGGATACGCGCGAACCCGCCTTGAGGTTGGCTCGGCGCGCGTATGGCGCGCGGAGCCCGAAGAGGGAAGCCGGTGGGAATCCGGCACGGTCGCGCCACTGTGACCGGGGAGCGAACCCGTGCACGCCACTGGGCCATAGGGCCCGGGAAGGCTCGGGGGAGCGCAGCGACCGGCGAACGTCCCCGCGGAGGCGGGCGGCGCCGGTCGCGGGATCCGGAAGTCAGGAGACCTGCCTCGAGGACGAGCGCGGCGCGGGGATCGCCCCGCGCCGAACACGGCCTGCGCTCTTCGCGCATGAGAGGAGGGCCTCGTGCAGAGGATGCACCCGGCGGGACGCATCCGCGTCGCCGCCTTCGTTCCGAGCCTGGCGTTCGTCCTGTTCGCTGGGCTGGCGCTTGCGGCGTGCGGCGGTTCGGCCTCGCCCGGTTCGCCCCCCGGCTCAGGTTCCGCCACGGCCGCACCGGCAGGTGGAACGTCGCCGGCGGCGTCCGCGACGCGGGCCGCGTTCCCGCTCACGCTCAGCGACGACGAAGGGGTGAGCGTCACGTTCCCGTCCGCGCCGCAGCGGGTGGTGACCTTCGCGCCGGCCAACACCGAGATCCTGTTCGCGCTCGGCCTCGGGAGCCGGGTCGTCGGCGTGTCGGGTTCATACGACAACTACCCCCCGCAGGCAAAGTCGATCGCGTCCGTGGGCGGCGCGGGGAACTTCGGGGTCGACCCGAACATCGAGAAGGTGGTCGCCCTGCACCCGGATCTGATGCTCACCACGTCCGGAGGCGACACCTGGAAGGCCCGGCTGCGCGCGCTGGGGATCAAGGTGTTCACGATCAACGCGACCGGATTCGACGACCTGCTCCACGACATCCAGACCGTCGGCACGATCACGGGCGCCGAGCCTGCGGCCGATCAACTGGTCGCCTCGATGCGGGCGAAGGCGGCGGAGATCCAGTCGAAGGTGAGCGCCGAACCGAAGGTGTCCTGCTTCTACGAGGTCTACTACCCGCCGCTCACCACGGTCGGGCCGAACACGTTCGTCTTCGACCTGCTGCAGCGCGCCGGATGCGACCCGGTGACGACGGGAGCGAAGGCGCCCTATCCGACCTGGTCCCTGGAGCGCCTGGTCAGCGAGAACCCGAACGTGTACCTGCTCGACTCGCTGTCAGGCGCGACGCCGGCGGCGGTCGCGAAGCGGCACGGTTTCGGTGCGCTCGCGGCCGTGAAGGGAGGGCACGTGATCGTGATCGACTCCGACCTGGTGACCAGGCCGGGTCCGCGCATCGTGGATGGCCTGGAGGCGCTGGCGAGGGCACTCCATCCCGACGCGTTCCAGGGTTCGTGACGAAACGGGGCCGGCTGCCCCTGATCGCGGCCGTGTTCGTCCTGGTGGTGATCCTTGCCGTCGGGCTCGGCTCGGTGTGGATCGCGCCCTGGAACGTGGTCCGGCTCCTGCTCTGGAAGGCCCATCTCACGGGCCGCCCGGCGGGTGTGCCCCTGACCGACCAGGTCATCCTGTTGCAATTGCGCCTGCCGAGGGTGCTGCTCGCCGCGATCGTGGGCGCCGGGCTGGCGGTCGCCGGCGCGGTCTTCCAGACGCTGTTCAGCAACCCGATGGCGGACCCCGCCATCATCGGTGTGTCCTCGGGCGCCGCGCTGGGCGCGATCGCGGTGATCCTGGCGGGGTGGGGCGCCGCGCTGGGTGGTTCCGCGACGGCGGCGGCCGCGTTCGCGGGCGCGTTGCTGACGGCCCTGCTCGTCTACCGGCTGGCCCGGATCGGACCGGCCGTGCAGGTCGGAACGCTGCTCCTGGCCGGCATCGCCGTGGCCGCGGTGATCTCCTCGGTGATCACGCTCGTCATGGCGATGTCGGGCCAAGAGGTGCGTTCGATCTACTTCTGGCTCCTGGGCGGGCTCGGGGCGGCGTCGTGGCAGCAGGTCGGCGAGGCGGGCATTCCCATCGCGGCCGGCGTGGTCGTGGTGGCGCTTTCCGTGGCGAACCTGAACCTGATGGCGCTGGGTGAGGAGCGGGCGGGGCAGCTCGGGCTCGACATCGAAGGCTTCAAGCGGCTCCTGCTCGCGTCGGGATCGCTGCTTGCGGCGGCGGCGGTGTCGGTGGCCGGCCTGATCGGGTTCGTCGGCCTGATGACGCCCCACATCATGCGCCGGATCGTCGGACCGGACCACCGGCGCCTTCTGCCGGCGTCGATCCTCGGCGGGGCGACCTTCATGGTCCTGGCCGACCTGGTGGCGCGAACCGTCGTGTCGCCGGAGGAGATCCCCGTGGGGGCGGTGACGGCGCTGCTCGGCGGGCCGTTCTTCATCTATCTCCTGCGGCGCGAACGCCGTCGCGCCGGCGCCCGCGCATGACCGCCGTGCGAGCCGCAGCCACGGACGAAGGGCTCGAGCTGCGGTCGGTCACCGCCGGGTACGGAGCGCGAGCGGTGCTCCACGAGGTGTCGCTCGAGGTTCGCCCCGGCGAGATCGTAGGCCTCATCGGGCCGAACGGCTCGGGGAAGACCACGCTGGTGCGTGTGGCCTCCCGGGGGCTGCGCCCCACGGCCGGCCAGGTCCTGGTCGGAGGCATGGATCCGTACGCGGTGCCCAGCCGGACGGCGGCCCGGCTTGCGGCGGTCGTCCCGCAGGAGTTCACGCCGGCGTTCTCGTTCACGGTGTTCGAAGTGGTGCTCATGGGTCGCTCGCCCTTCCTTTCGGCATGGAGCTCCGGCGGGCCGGACGATTGGGCCATCGCCCGCAGCGCGATGGCGGCGGCGAACGTCCAGCACCTGGCGGACCGGCCGACGGACGAGCTTTCCGGGGGCGAGCGTCAGCGGGTCGTGCTGGCCCAGGCGCTTGCCCAGTCCACGCGCGTGCTCATCCTGGACGAGCCGACGACTCACCTCGATCCCGGCCACATGCTGGATGCCATGGCGGTCGCGCGCCGCCTCGCCCACCGCGACGGAGCCGCGGTGCTGACCGTGTTCCACGATCTCAACCTGGCCTCCGCCTTCTGTGATCGCATCCATGCGATGGACCGCGGCCGCGTCTTGGCGTCCGGCTCGCCGGGCGAGGTCATCGAAACCGGCCTGATCCGGCGCCTGTACGGCGTGGACGCCGATGTGACGCGCGCCCCCCGGACGGGCAGGCCGACGGTGACGTTCGCCGCTGCGTCGGAGGCGGAGGCAACCTCGCGCGCCCGGGTGCACGTGGTGGGAGGCGCGGGATCCGGCGCGGCGCTGATGCGAGGCCTGGCCGAACGCGGCTTCGAGGTGACCGTGGGGGTGCTTCACGGGACCGACACCGATGAGGACGTCGCCGCGCGTCTCGATCTGCGGCGGGTGAGCGTCCCGGCGTTCGCTCCGATCGACGACGCCGCGGCGCGCGAGGCAGCGGGCCTGATGGCCGATGCCTGGGCGATCGTGGTGTGCGACCCACCGTTCGGTGCCGGCAACGTGGCGAACCTCCGCCTCGCCCTGGACGCCGCCCGCGCCGGCCACCTCGCGTACCTTGTCCAGGGCTCGCCGATCGAAGGTCGCGATTTCACGGGTGGCGAGGCCACGGCGCTCTGGACGGACCTCGCCGCGAACGCCACGGTGGTTGCGACCGATGCGGACGCGCTCGAGGCCGTGACCAGGGATCATCGTCGCTCCGAGGCAGCGGGCTGAACCGGGAGTCGAAGGCCGCGCTTCGAGTGAGCCCGGGGCTACTGCACCACGCCCATCCGCAGGGCGATGGCGACCGCCTGCGCGCGGTCGTTCGCCCCGAGCTTGTCGAAGATCCGTTCGAGGTGCGTCTTGACGGTGTGCGCCGAGATCCCGAGATCCCTGGCGACCTGCTTCGTCGACGACCCGCTCGCGATGTGCTGCAGGATCTGGACCTCGCGCGGAGACAGGGGAGATGAGCCGTCCTTCGGGAGGAATCGAACCTCGTCCAGGAACGCCTTCATGAGCGCGGGGTGGATCACGGCCTTGCCCTCGAGCGCCATGCGGGCCGCGCGGTGGAGGTCCTCGCTGGAGACGTCCTTCAGAAGGTAGCCCGAGACGCCCGCCTGGATCGCCTCGGCGATGGCCGCGCGCGATTCGTCCACGGTGAAGAGGATCACCTTGGTCTCGGGCAGGACGTTGCGGATGGCCCGCGTCGCCTCGATGCCTCCGATGCCCGGCATGCGGACGTCCATGAAGACCAGATCGGGACGAAGCGCCTGGGCGGCCGTCACGGCATCCTCACCGGAGCCGGCCTCGCCGACAACCTCCAGGTCGTGGGCCCGCGAGAGCGCCGACCGGAGGCCATCGCGAGTCACCGGGTGGTCGTCGACGATGAGCACCCTCACGAGCACCTGCCTGAGTCCGGGTCCTGGGTAGGATAGCCCGAGGTCCCCGAGACCTGGTGGAGGCACCGATGAGAGAAGACGCGAAGGCGTGGTGGGAGGAACCGGTCCCACCCGCGTGGAGTGCAACAGGCGCGGCGTGGCCGGACGAGCCCGGCGCGGGGCCCTATGGAGGCCCGGTCCCCGGAGGCTACGTCGAGCCCGCGGAGCCGCCGGCGCCGCCGGAACGGCCGGAGGGCCCCCCGCGCGAGGACGAGGAGGCGCGCGAGATCCGCGACCGGGTCGCGGAGGCGCTGAAGAACGTGGTCGACCCCGAGCTCGGGATCAACATCGTCGACCTCGGCCTGGTGTACGGCATCGACGTCTACGACGATCGGGTGTACATCACCTACACGCTCACCACCATGGGGTGCCCGATCGGGCCGATGATCGAGATGGAGATGCAGCGGTTCCTGGCCGACGTGCCGGGGCTCCAACGCTTCGACGCGGAGATGGTGTTCCGCCCGGCGTGGACGCCGGAGATGATGTCCGAGGAGGCGAAGGCCGCCCTCGGGTTCTTCTGACCGGCTGACCCGCGCCGACGTCCCCGACCACGCGGCCGGCCGGGACCGGCCGCGGCGGGTTGGAATTCCTATCGCGGAGGTAGGGTTTCAACGGTAGACTGACGGGGACGAAGCACGCCCCCCTGATTGCAGCGATTCGAAGGGACCCGGCCATGGCCGTCACGCAGCAGGAACACCTCAACGAACTGTCCAAGGGCTACCGGTTCGGCTGGCACGATCCGGAGCACTACGTCTTCCAGCCCAAGAAGGGGCTGAACGAGGCGGTCGTCGAGGAGATCTCCTACCTCAAGAGTGAGCCGGTCTGGATGCGCAAGTACCGGTTGAAGGCGCTGAAGCACTTCCAGCAGCGGCCGATGCCATGGTGGGGCGCCGACCTCTCCGACATCGACTTCGACGACATCTACTACTTCATCAGGTCCACCGAGAAGCAGGCCAAGACGTGGGAGGACCTGCCCGCGGACATCCGCGGCACGTGGGACAAGCTGGGCATCCCCGAAGCGGAGAAGCGGTACCTGGGCGGCGTCTCCGCCCAGTACGAGTCCGAGGTCGTCTACCACAAGATCAAGAAGGAGCTCGACGACATCGGGGTGCTCTTCTGCGACATGGATACCGCCCTGCGCGACCATTCCGACATCGTCAAGGAGTACTTCGGCACGATCATCCCGGCGAACGACAACAAGTTCGCCGCCCTGAACTCCGCGGTGTGGAGCGGCGGGTCGTTCATCTACGTGCCACCGGGCGTGCACGTGGACATCCCGCTGCAGGCGTACTTCCGGATCAACGCCCAGAACATGGGGCAGTTCGAGCGGACGCTGATCATCGCGGACGAGGGTTCATACGTGCACTACGTGGAGGGCTGCTCGGCGCCGATCTACACGACCGACTCGCTGCACTCGGCGGTGGTCGAGATCGTCGTCAAGCGCGGGGCCCGCGTGCGGTACACGACGATCCAGAACTGGTCGACGAACGTCTACAACCTTGTGACCAAGCGCGCCGCCGCCCACGAGGACGCGGTCATGGAATGGGTCGACGGCAACATCGGGTCGAAGATCACCATGAAGTACCCCTCGATCTATCTGCTGGGCAAGGGTGCGCGTGGCGAGGTGCTCTCAGTGGCGTTCGCCGGCAAGGGGATGCACACCGACGCGGGCGGCAAGGCCGTTCACGTGGCGCCCTACACATCGTCGGTGATCACGTCGAAGTCCGTGTCGAAGGACGGCGGTCGCACCGGGTACCGCGGGCTCGTGCGCGTGGAGCCCGAGGCGCACCACGCGAAGTCGATCGTCCGCTGCGACGCGCTGATCCTGGACCAGGAGTCGCGTTCGGACACCTATCCCTACGTGGAGGTCGAGGACCAGAGCGCGCAGCTGGGCCACGAGGCCACGGTCTCGCGGGTCGGCGAGGACCAGCTCTTCTATCTGATGTCGCGCGGGCTGACCGAGGCCGAAGCGACCGCCATGGTCGTGAACGGCTTCATCGAGCCGATCACGCGCGAGCTGCCCATGGAGTACGCGGTCGAGCTGAACCGGCTGATCGAGCTCCAGATGGAAGGCGCGATCGGCTAGGCGTTACCCGTCGACCGTGAACTCGCAGGCCCACGCGATGCGATGGATCGCGTCCGGGAGCAGCAGCGAGTTCAAAACCTTGTCGGACGGGTTGGAGTTGCCCGACACGCCGAACCTGCACTCGAGTCGCTTGATCCGATCCAGGTCCGCGTGGGCGCGGATCGACAAGTAGATGGGCTGCTGCACGTCTCCGCGCGATCCAAGCACCCAGCACCGACCGAGGATCTTCGCGGTCGACGATTTGTGCTTCGTCGCGCTCTCGGGAACGATGCCATCGAGGATGGTAGCGGCCCCGCAAGCCAAGGGCAGCGCGGCTTGGACGAACCCTTCGAGCCAAGAAAGGAGCTCTTCCAGGTCATCCGAGTCGGGAATCCGAGATCCGGGCTGCACAGGCGCGAGCACGCGGCTCACGTAGTGAGCGACTCGCGCTTCGTACTCGGATGGTTCGAGCTTCAAGGACAACACGATGCGAGTGTCGCACGGGAGATTGACCCACCGTCAGCCGAGCCGGTGTCAGACACGGATGTTCGTTCCATCCGAGACAATGCCTGCCGTGGCAAACCACCCCAGCAGACGCGGCTCAGTGATTCGATGGACCGGAGCCGTCATCGCGCTCACGATCGCGATCGCGACGGTCGCCAGTTCTGGTCACGATGAAACCGCGACGGCCGCGCCCATCTGGGTCGTCAGCGCCGTCGACTACCACTTCCACGACGCCCACCCCACACCACACCTCGCCCTGAACGAGACGCTCGTCGTCACGAACTACGGCATGAACGACCACAACGTGACGATCCCGGGGATCGGTTACTCGGCGAACGTCGCGCCGGGGAAGTCGCTGGTCATCCGCAACATCGGAGCGCGGCTGGGCGGCAACGGCCGCTACTTCATGTACTGCGCGTATCACCGCGACCTGGGGATGAAGGGCACGATCGTGATCGCCCCGCCGGGCGGGGGAACGCCGCCGCCCTAGCCTTCGGCGAGGTACCGCAAGAACAGCGCCTCAGCCAGGCACGCCTTCTCCAGGTCGCCGAGGTCCAGGCTCTCGTCCTCCGCATGCGCGTTGCACTGCGGGTCGCCCGCGCCGGTGATCATCAACTCCGCGTTCGGCAACAACGACGCGAACTCCGCCACGAACGGGATCGAACCGCCGCTCCCAGCGGCCACAGCATCAATGCCGAACGCTTCCAGCATCGCCCGCCGCATCGCGACGTAGGCCGGCCCGTCCGAGGCCAGCACGTACGGCGCGCCCAGGTCCTCGCCGCTGAACGAAACCTCGGCGCCCCACGGCACATGAGCCCGCAGGTGCTCTTGCAACGCCGACATGGCCGCCGCCGGATCCTGCCCCGGCGGAATCCGCATGCTGACCTTCGCCCGCGCCGACGCGACCAGCCGGTTCGCAGCCTCGAACGTCGCCGGCGCGTCGATACCGAGGATCGAGATCGCCGGCTTCGTCCACAGCCGCTCCTCGAGCGACCCGCTGCCGATCAGCGACACGCCCGGTCGCGCGCCCGTGTACGACCGGAGCTCCGCTTCAGTCAGGTCCGTGGCCGGCCCCGACTCTCGGACCAAACCGTCCACGGCCACGTCGCCGTCGTCGTCGTGCAGCGTGGACAGCATCCGGGACAGCACCATGAGGGCGTCCGGGAACACGCCGCCGAACCCGCCGCTGTGCACGGCGTGATCCAGCACCCGGACCTCCACGAAGCACGCCACCACGCCGCGCAGCGACCCCGTCAGTTCCGGCGTGCCCGTCCGCCACGTTCCACCGTCCGCCAGGACCACCACGTCCGCCTGGAGCTCGTCCCGCGCCGCGGCCAGGAACGTCCCGAGGTTCGATGACCCGCACTCCTCCTCGCCCTCGACGAAGATCGTGACGCCCACAGGGGGCTTGCCGTCCCAGGCCCGAAGCGCTGCGAGGTGCATCGCGATCCCCGCCTTGTCGTCGGAGACGCCGCGCCCGTAGAGGCGACCCGCGCGCTCCACGGGCTCGAAGGGTCCGGCGCTCCAGAGTTCGGCGGGGCCGGGCGGTTGGACGTCGTGATGGGCGTACAGAAGCACGGTCGGCGCCCCATCCGGCCCGTCGACATGAGCCAGGACCGCCGGATGCGCACCATCCGCCTCCAGCAGGCGGGCCGTCGCGCCGCAGCCTTCCAGGAGGTCGCGCGTCAACTCAGCGGAGTCGCGAACGTGCGTCGGATCGAATCCGTCGAAGCCGACCGACGGGATGCGCACCAGCGATTCGAGGTCGGCGCGCACGCCGGGCATGAGCGAACGCACGCGTTCCTTCACGGATCGGTCCACGGGCTCCTCCATCTCGAATCCGAGCCTACAGGGTCGTCCGTCCGACCTAGGTCGAAGGTTCGGGGTCGTCCGCGTCAAGCCGTGCGGGCCGGAAGTCGAACCCTTCTCCGAGGCTTCTGCGCCGTCCCGCGCGGAGCCCATTTGAAAAGTAAGGCAGGTTGACGATTCTGCAGAACGCGCGCGCGACCGGACTGGCACGGAACGGCCGGCGGGGCCTTCGCTCCGCGCGGTCGATCGCCTCGTTCATGCTCGCTCTGGCTGCGGTGTCGACCGTCTCGCTGTCGCCGGCCGGCGCGGACACCGCTTCGGACCTGCGGAAGGCTCAGTCGGACTTCAGCGCGCTGGTTGCGCGCGTGAACGCCGCCGCGAAGCAGCGAGACGCGTTGCAGGCGCAGCTGGTGACCCTGCTCGAACAGGTGGACGCCGGCCGGCGCAGCATCGAAGCGACCCAGGGGAAGATCGTCAACGCCCAGTTGGGTATGCGTCAGCTCGCCCAGACCGTCGCCACGCATCAGGCGGCGATCGACGCGATGGCGCGCGAGGCCTACATGACGGGCCCGGCGGGCAATCTCGCGATCGTGCTCGAGTCGACCTCTTTCGGCGACATGGCCGAGCGGGTCGCGGACCTGAACGCCGGAACCGGACAGATCTCCGCCGACACGGCCGCGGTGGACCAGTCGCGGTCGCAGCTGGTGAGGGTCGAGGCCGGTCTGGAAGCGCTCTCGGCGAGACGTCGTTCGGCAGAGGGCCACATGGAGGCCGACGCGTCGTCGCTCGCGGTCGCGTTCCAGAAGCAGCGGACGGTTGTCGCACAGCTCGACGCTGACCGGACGAAGCTCCAGGCGACGCTGAAGTCGCTGCGCGACAAGCGGCAGCGTGAGCTCGCCGAACAGGCGCTGCGCCATTCGGGGCACGGGAACTACCGTCCGCCGCCCCCGCCGCCCGGCGGGCCGAAGAAGGTCGTCGCCCTGATCCACTACTACTTCGGGCCGCTCGGGCGGGCTGACCTCGAGACGGCGCTCTGCGTCGGCTGGCGCGAATCCCGGTACATCCCGACCGCCGTGAACAGGTACAGCGGAGCGTCCGGCGTGTACCAGTTCATGCCGAACCTCTGGCCGTGGTTCTCGTCGAACGCCGGCTGGAAGGGGGCGGACGTGTTCAACGCGGAGGCGAACGTGGCGGTCGCGGCCTACACGGTCGCGCACTACGGCTGGTCGCCCTGGCACTCGGACTCCGGGTACTGCAACACCTGATCTAGCGTCCGGAGTCGCCGCCGGCAGGCCCGATCGGCTGCCAGGTGGGGCAGCAGGCGATGAACGGCAGGCGGATCACGCGATGCAGGTCGGAGCCGTCGGTTCGAACGACGAAGAGATCGGTCCACTTCGTGCGGGAGAACGGGGGCTGCATCGACGAGACGGTGAACGCGATCTCCCGGCCATCCGGCGACCAGGTGGGCCACTGGCCGCCGGCGCACGGCCGGTCGCATCGATAGATCGTTCGCCTGCCGGAACCGTCCGAATCGATGACCTGGATCGTTCCGCTGTTGACGAAGGCGAGCCTCGCCCCGTCCGGTGACCAGGACGGCATCATGGCGGTTCCCGGATCGTGGGTCAGCCGCGCGCGGTGGGATCCGTCGAGGTCGGCCACGAAGATGTCCTCTTCGCCTGCGCCTGTGTGCCGGTTGCCCATCCAGGCGACGCGCGAGCCGTCCGGCGAGAACGCCGCTTCGAATGGAACCCAACCGGGCGTCACGAGCCGCGCCCTCGATCCGTCGGCGTTCATGATCCAGATGCCCTGCGCCGCCCGGCCGCCTGTGTTGCGGACGAACGCGATCCGGCCCCCGGCGATCCAGGAGGGGAACTCGTCCGTTGCGCTCGAGGCTGATCCTGCCTCTCCACCCGTGAGTTGCCGGCGGTCCGAGCCGTCGGCGTTCATCACGGCGATCGTCCAATCGCCCTCTCCGGGGCTCCGCGCGGACAGGACCTTCCGGCCATCCGGCGAGAAGTGGACGTCGACCGTCACGTCACCGGACCGGGTCAGGCGCGTCAGTCCGGAGCCGTCCGAGTTCACGGTGTAAAGGTCGCCGGTAATGCCGAACGGAGCGTTCGACGTGAAGCCGACGAACCCGATGGGACCGTTGCCGTAGGGCGGTTGCCCCGCCGGACGGCCTGCTCGCGGACCGAATGTGCCCACGGCGAGCGAGATGCCGGCTGCCGCGATGACGATCGCCACCGCGGCGGCGACGAGGCGCTGCCGCCGTGCCCTCCGGGTCCGGCGAGCCGCCAGCCCGATGGTCGCGGCGTATTCGTCGCCCGCCGGCGTGAGGTCGGCCGACGCCTCGTCGAGGAGGCTGCGCAGATCAGACATCGCTGCCTCCGAACTGGTCGCGCAACGTCGTGCGCGCCCGATGCAGGCGAGCCCGAACCGACTCCGACGACGTGCCGAGGGCGGCGGCCGCCTGCGTCGAATCGAGTCCGAGGAACTCGACCAGGATGAGCGCCTCACGCTGCTCTGCCGTGAGCGCCCCGATGGCCGCACGGATCCGCTCCCGTCGATCGACCGTCTCCGCCGGATCCGGGACTCCGGTGGGCAGGGGGAGCGGACGCTGGCGCCTGGACGAGCGGACTCGCTTCCTCTGCAGGTTGATGGCGGTTCGGTACAGGTAGCCGCTCGGCGATTCCATGCGTGCGACGCGGTCCCATCTCTCGTAGACGCGCGCCATCGCCTCCTGGGCGACGTCCTCGCCGTCTGCCCGATCCCCGGTCACCAGGTACATGGCCTTCGCGAGGGGTAGGTAGTGGTCGTGGAAGAACTCGTCGAACGCCGCTCGAGGGCCGGCCGACGTCGAGATGGGCTGCATGAGCACGAATTGATAACCCCTTTGACCCCACCCGTGTGACGCTTCGCGAGCGTTCGGTTCAAGCGGACGCCTCCACGGAGGAGCCGTGGACGCTGAGCGGGAGCTAATTCCTACTTCGCTGATAGGATTTCGATGCGGAACCGCGCGAGGGCGAGGGCGAGGGGCGCACCGCAGGCAGGACCACCGATCGCGCCGGCTCGAGCGCCGGCCCGAGACGACGGCAAGCGAGGCATCCATTGGCCGACACCACCAGGCACGGATTCGATCGAACCACGCTGACGGCCCTGGCCGAGCAGAGCGGCAACGGCCTGGCCAGGCTCCGGGCGCAGGCGTTCGAGATCTTCGAGACCACGCCGATGCCCTCGCCGGAGACCGAGGAGTGGCGCTACACCGACCTGCGGGAACTGGACCTCGAGGCGTTCGACCCCTATCTGCCCGAGCCGGCCGCCGACAACCTCGACGGCGTCGACCCGACGCTGCTGGAGGCCGCCGGCTCGCTCGGCGAGCGCTCCGGCCTGGCCATCCAGCACAACTCGACCGTCGTCACCGCGCACTTGGACCCGAAGGCGCGCAAGGACGGCGTGACCTTCGCGAGCATCGACCACGTGGCCGCGACGCGGCCCGACCTGCTGACCGACAGGCTCCACGGGACGGTGCCGGCCGACCGCTCGCGGTTCGCCGCACTGCATGCCGCCTTCCGGAGCGGTGGGACGTTCGTCCATGTGCCCGCGGGCGTGAAGGTCGACCTGCCGCTGCAGACCGTGACCTATGTGGACCGCGACGGCCTCGCCGTCTTCCCCCACACCGTCATCGTGCTCGACGAGGGCGCCGAATTGACGTTCATCGACCGCTTCGTGTCGCCGGACCTTGAGGGCGTGCTGTCCGACGCGGTCGTCGAGATCTACGCCGGGCCGAACGCGCGGCTTCGCTACGTCACGCTGCAGGACTGGGGGAGCGGGGTCATCCACCTCCAGGTCCAGCGTGCGGAGATCGACCGCGACGCGGAGCTGAGCTCGCTGGCGGTCGCGTTCGGCGGATCGCTGTCGCGGATGGAGTCGGAGAGCCTCCTCCTCGGCGACGGCGGGGCCTCCGAGATGCTCGGCGTGTACGTCGGGCACGGGAAGCAGCACTTCGACTTCCGTTCGATCCAGGACCACGTGGGCTCCCGGACACGGTCGGACCTGCTGTACAAGGGCGCCCTGAAGGGGTCGTCCCGGGCCATCTACAGCGGGACCGTGGTGCTGCGCCACGGCGCGCACCTGTGCGACGCGTACCAGACGAACCGGAACATCCTGCTCTCCGACCAGGCAAAGGCGGATTCGATCCCGAACCTCGAGATCCTGTCGAACGACCCGGTGCGCTGCGGGCACGCGGCCAGCGTCGGGCCGGTGGAGGAGGAGACGATCTTCTACCTCCAGAGCCGTGGCATCCCGTACGAGGAGGCCGAACGCCTGGTGGTGTTCGGCTTCTTCCAAGAGGTGCTCGACCGCGTGACGATCCCCGAGGTCAAGCAGAGCGTGGAGGAGGCCATCGCCGCGGAGATCGCGACCCCGGGCATGTCCGCCGAGGAACTGGTGGCCGCCGATGGGTGACCTGGTTGAGGTGGCGCGGGTGGGCGACGTCCCCGAGGGCGAGGCCCGTCACGTGCTGGTCGACGGCAGCGAGGTCGCGCTGGTCAACCTGGGCGACGGCGTGTTCCGGGCGGTTGGCGACATCTGCTCCCACGAGCACTACCACCTCTCGGACGGCGAGGTGGACGCAGAGGACGGCACGATCGAGTGCCCGAAGCACGGCTCGATGTTCGACCTGGAGACGGGCCGGCCGAGGGCGCTGCCGGCCACCAAGCCGGTGCCGGTCTTCCCGGTGAAGGTCGAAGGCGACGCGATCCTGATCGAGATGGGCAAGGAGTAGACGACAGACATGGCGACGACCGAAGCGACGATGCGCGAGACGAAGGAGGGTGCGGCGACCCTGGAGATCCGCGGCCTCCACGCGGAAGTGGAGGGCAAGGAGATCCTGAAGGGGATCGACCTGACGATCACACAGGGGCAGGTTCACGCGCTGATGGGGCCGAACGGGTCGGGGAAGTCCACCCTGGCGAACGTCCTCATGGGCCGCCCCACCTACAAGGTCACGGCCGGCGAGATCCGGTTCCGTGGCGAGGACATCACCTCGCTGGCGCCGGACAAGCGCGCGCAACTGGGGCTGTTCCTCGCCTTCCAGTACCCGACCGAGATCCCGGGCGTGTCGGTGGTGAACTTCCTCCGGACGGCGTACAACGCCGTGAAGGGCGAGACCACCAGCGCGCTCGCGTTCCGCAAGCTCATGAAGGAGAAGATGGACCTGCTCGGCGTGGACGACGAGATGGTCCGCCGCTACGTCAACCAGGGGTTCTCCGGCGGGGAGAAGAAGAAGAACGAGGTCCTGCAACTGGCGGTGCTCGAGCCGTCGATCGCGATCCTGGACGAGACCGACAGCGGGCTGGACATCGACTCGCTCAAGGCCGTGGCGCAGGGCGTGGACCGGCTGATCGGGCCCGATCTGGGCGTGCTGATCATCACGCACTACCAGCGGATCCTGAACTACATCACCCCGGACCACATCCACGTGATGATGAGCGGCCGGATCGTGCTCTCGGGCGGGCCGGAACTGGCACACGAGCTGGAGCAGAAGGGCTACGAGGGTCTCCGGGCCGAACTGGGCGTGGAGGCGGAGCCGCAGCAGTAGGAGGATGGGGCCGTGAGCGTGACGGTGAGCCGAAGCCTGGACATCGAACGGATCCGGAAGGACTTCCCGATCCTGGAACGGCGCGTCGGGCCGGATGGGACCGTGCCGCTCGTGTACCTGGACTCATCCGCCACGAGTCAGAAGCCGCGCCAGGTGCTCGACGCGGTGAACGACTTCTACGAGCGGCACAACGCGAACATCCACCGCGGCGTGTACACACTGGCCGAAGAGGCCACGGCCATGTACGAGGACGCCCGGGCGACGCTCGCGCGGTTCATCGGCGCGCCGGACCCCGCGACGGTGATCTTCACCCGCGGCACGACCGAGTCGACGAACCTGGTCTCGTACGGCTTCGCGCGGAAGATCCTCCGCGAGGGCGACGAGATCCTGCTGTCGGTCCTCGAGCACCATTCGAACCTGGTGCCGTGGCAGTTCGCGGCGCAGGCCACCGGAGCGAAGCTCCGGTTCATCCCCCTTGCCGAGGACGGGTCGATCGACCTCACGGATTTGGAGGACGGTCTGATCAACGAACGGACCCGCTTGGTGTGCGTCACGGGCATGTCGAACGTATTGGGCACGCTGCCGCCGATCCGCACGCTGGCCGACGCCGCCCACGCCGCGGGCGCGGCCATCCTGGTCGACGGCGCGCAGATGGTGCCGCACGTGCCGGTCGACGTCACGGCGCTGGACGTCGACTTCCTCACGATCAGCGGCCACAAGATGCTCGGACCGACCGCCTCCGGTGGGCTCTACGGCAAGCGCGAGCGCCTGGAGGAGATGGACCCGTTCCTGGGCGGCGGCGAGATGATCATGCGGGTCGAGCTCGAGGAGTCGACGTTCAAGGAGATCCCCTGGAAGTTCGAAGCCGGAACGATGAACATCGCCGAGGAGGTCGGCCTGGCGACCGCGGTGCGCTACCTGACGGACCTGGGGATGGAGAACGTCCGGCAGCACGAAAAGGAGATCACCGCGTACGCGACCCGGCGCCTGGAGGAGATCGGCGCGGTCGTTTTCGGCCCGCACGACGTGGAGAAGCGCGGCGGCGCGGTGTCGTTCTGGTTCCGCGACATCCATCCGCACGACCTGGCGCAGGTCCTGGACACCGACGGCGTCTGCATCCGCGCCGGGCACCACTGCGCGCAGCCGCTGATGCGCCTCTTGGGGGTTCCGGCGACCGCCCGTGCGTCGTTCTACGTGTATAACTCCCACGACGAGGTGGATGCATTGGTGGCGTCGCTCATGAAGGCGGAGGCGTTCTTTGGCGCTTGAGGAGCTGTACAAGGAGGTCATCCTCGACCACTACAAGAACCCCCGGAACAAGCGAGACCTGCCGGGGGCCGAGTTCAGCTGTTCGAAGAACAACCCGCTGTGCGGGGACGAGATCACGGTCCACGCGCAGGTGCGGGACGGCGTGCTGGAAGGGGTCGCGTTCGAGGGTTCCGGATGTTCGATCAGTCAGGCGAGCGCGTCCATGATGACCGAAGCGGTGGCCGGCCAGCCCGTGGACCGGGCGCTCGGCCTGGCGTCGGAGTTCCGCTCGTTCATGGAGGGCGCCGCCGAACCGGACGAGGAATCCATGGGTGACCTGGCCGCGCTGAAGGGCGTGGTCAAGTACCCGGTTCGGATCAAGTGCGCGGTGCTCGCGTGGGACGTCCTGCAGGATGCGCTGACCGCTGACGCCGACAAAGCCGTCGCGTCCGGCGAATCACCTCACTGAGGGGCCGGCGCCGAGCAGCACCGCGACGAAGGCCGCGTAGGTGCCGACGATCACCAGGCCGATCGGACGCCCGATCCCGCGCCGCACGTAGGCGGCCGCGAGCACCAGGATCGTCAAGCCCACGTACCAGGCCGTCGTGAGCGCCGCGGCGGTCGACGTGGCACCCAGCCCGAGGAACATGGCGGGCAGGAGGAGCCCGATCGTCACGTTGATGCTGTTGCTGTTCAAGGTCGTGCTGAGCGCCGCCGCGCCGCGCCCCTTCGACGCCAGGTAGACGCCCGCCACCGCGTTCGGCAGGCTCGTGGCGGCCGCGAGGACGAGGCCGCCGATCACGATCTCGGACCATCCGTGCGCCGCGCCGAACGCCGACGCGGACCGCTCCATGGCGACGCTCGCCGCCAGCACGACCAGCAGGGCGACCGCCGCGACCACTCCGTCCACGACCGTCCCACGCCTGGGATGGATCGCTTCGAGCAGCTCCTGCTCCTCCTCCGCCACCGCCGTACGGATCGAGCCGTCCAGCCAACCGGGCACGGCGAGCCGCCCCAGGCGCCCCGGCCGTCCTCGACCCTCGGCCAGGACCATCGCGTACACCGCGAGCATGACGGCCGAGAGGATGAACGCCGGGACGGCTCCGAGGACCCCGACCACCGCCAGGAGGCACACGATCGCGATCGGCATGGCGAAGAGCCCACCGAGCACGACCACGCGCCGATGCAGCCGGACCAGCCCGGCGACCACCGCCCCGAGGCCGATGAGGGCGGCGAGGTTGAAGACGTTCGATCCGATGACCACGCCGGCGCCCACGGCGTGCTCGTGGTGAGCGAGCGCGGTGAAGGCCGAGGTGATCTCGGGGACGTCCGCCGCCAGCGCCGCGAGGAGCCCGAGGAGGCCTTCGGCGAGGCCGGCCGCCTCGCCGATGCGTTCGAGTCGTGTGACCAGCACCCAGCTCGTGGCCAGGCTCACCGCGGCCGCCACCAGGAACCAGACGCCGTCCATCGCGCTCCCTTGCCCTCTCATCCGGGTCGAACGTTCGGCCTTCTGTGGGCGGGGTAGAGGTTATGGGGAGATCGCTTCAGCTTGCGGTGGAGTCCCGATGCCACTTCACGCCGTTCGTGCGCCCGGAAGTGGCGAGGAGGATGCGGAAATGAATCGGTCAGCCGGCGATCATGCGTTGTCGTCGTCGCGAACGATCCGGTCCAGGAGAGACGCCAATCGTGCGCGGTCCGATTGCGACATCCCCGCCAGGACCTGCTGCTCGGTTTCGAACACGGCCGGGGCCGAGCGGCCGAGGGCACGCCAGCCGTCCTCGGTGAGCTCCGCCAGCACGGTGCGGCGGTCGCGCTCGCCCCGCACGCGCCGGACGTATCCGTCCCGCTCCATGCGGTCGACCAGCGCGCTGACGTTCGCCGGCGACTTCAGCAGGCGCTGGGCGAGGGCGCACAGCGCGAGCCTGCCCTCGTTCGCCGCGAGCTCCATGAGGACGTTGAACTGGACCTCGGTCACGCCGGTCGACGCGAGCGCACGCTCGAACGCGCGGGCCATCCGGCCCTCTGCGCGGATGAGCGCGATGACCGGGAGGCTCGCGTCCACGTCGCGGCCGGATGCGCCCATGAGCTCGTGGAACCGGGCGCCCGCCGCCTCGCAGGCGGAGGCACGCGCGCCGGCCAGTGCCGGCGCATCCGTTCGCGTGGTCGCTGGCTCCGTCATCGACGTCCGTCCCCCTTGCATGGCGCTGTCCTTCGTACAAGAATATTTCGTATAGGAATAACCGCCACGGCACCCGCGTTCTTCCGGATCGTAGCGGCCGAAAACGAGGCCGAGGGCAGGAAGCGCGGAGAAAGGAGCACCGCATGACGACGGCGACGAAGACGATCGCCCCCGAACTGGTGGGGACGTGGGACATCGATCCGAACCACACCACGGTCGAGGCCGTGGCCCGGTACGCCATGCTGACCTCGGTCCGCGGCCGGTTCACCGGATTCAACGGCGCGATCACGGTGGGCGAGTCGCTCGAGGACTCGCGCGTCGAGGTCGAGATCGACGCAAGCAGCATCGACACCCGCAACGAGACGCGCGACGGGCACCTGAAGTCCGAGGACTTCCTGCACGTCGAGCAGCACCCGACGATCACGTTCCGTTCGACGCACATCGAGCAGATCGGGGACCGCGACTACAAGGTGTGGGGCGACCTCAGCATGCGCGGGGTCACTCGTGAGGTGGCCCTGGACATGTCTTTCGAGGGCATCGGCCCGGACCCGTGGGGCAACACGCGGGCCGGAGTCGTCGCGACCACCAGGATCAACCGCAGGGACTGGGGAGTGAACTGGAACGCGATGCTCGAAGCCGGTGGCGTCCTGGTCGGCGACGAGCTCAAGATCGAGCTGAACGTCTCCGCGATCAAGCGGAAGAACGCCCTGGAGGCGTAGTCGCCGCGGACGGCGTCCGCGAACGTGGACCGCAAGCGAGGCCCCGGGAGCCATTCCCGGGGCCTCGTGCATGGGGGGGTTCGGTTCGCCGGCGCTCATTCGAATACGCTGCTCGCCACCATGGCGGACGTCCACCACCCCTCGCTCTGGCGCCGGCTCCGATGGCCGGCGGTGCTGCTGTTCGCGGTGGCCGCGTACGGTATCGCCGGCTTCGCGCTGATCGAGCACTGGTCGGTGCTGGATTCGGTCTACATGACCGTGACCACGCTCACGACGGTGGGATTCCGGGAGGTCCACCCGCTCGACGCCGGCGGCATGGTGTTCGCCATCAGCCTGATCGTGTTCGGCGTCGGCCTGGTCCTGGTCACGGTGTCGGTCGTGGCCGGGTGGGTGGCCGAGGGCGGCGGCGCGGAACGCGCGAGGAGGACGAGGATGCAGCACCAGATCGACCGGATGTCGAACCACGCGATCGTGTGCGCGTACGGCCGCGTGGGACGCGCGATCGCGCGGACCTACCAGGACGAGGGCGTGCCGTTCGTGGTGATCGAGGCGAAGGAGGAGCACGCGGAGCAGCTCGAGCGGGACGGCGCCAGCTATGTGATCGGGGAGGCCGCCGACGAGGCGGTGCTCCGTTCGGCCGGAGTCGAACGCGCGCGGTTCCTTGCGTGCGCCGTTGACTCCGACGCGACGAACGTCTACATCGCCCTCATCGCGCGCTCGATCAACCCGGGGCTGTTCATCGTGGCGCGCGCCTCAGAGCCCGACTCGCCCGACCGCCTGCTGCGGGCCGGCGCCGACCGCGTCGTTTCCCCCTTCGTCTCCAGCGGGCGGCACATGGCGATGCTCTCGCTGCGCCCCCGGGTGGTCGACTATCTGGAGGTCGGGCGGGCCGGTCCGAATCCGCTCCGGCTCGACGAGGTCGTGGTCGAACACGACTCCGCGATGGTCGGCCAGCGCATCAGCGATGTGGTCGGCGCGGCCTCGGTGCTCGCCATACGGCACGCCGACGGTCAGGTTCAGCCGAATCCGCAGGCGGATCAGCAGCTGCATCCGGGAGACATGCTGCTCCTGCTGGGGGCGCAGGAGACCCTTCGAGCCGCGGAGCGTTCCTAGGTTGAGCCGCCGTCCTCGGAGGCGACCGCGTCCGGGCCGCGGCGGCTCTGCACGTACTGGAAGCCGAAGCGGCCCTTGATGCAGAGGTGCCCGCTGGTCACGCTGTGGTCCATGGGGCTCGTGACCTTCACGATCGAGTTGTTCTGCACGTGGACCTCGAGGTTGCACCCGACCCCGCAGTACGGGCAGATCGTGGTGGTGACGGTCTGTTCGTCCTCATCCCACGTGCCGTCCGCGCGCATGTCGTGTTCGGACTTGAACATCAGCGCGCCGGTCGGACACACGCCGATGCAGTTCCCGCAGTAGACGCAAGCGCTGTCGGGCAGGGACACGGCGTACTCGGTGGAGATCCGCGCGTCGAAGCCGCGGCCCGCGACCGCGATGGCGAAGGTGTTCTGCGCGTCGGTCCCGCATGCCTCCACGCACTTGTAGCAGAGCACGCACTTGGCGTAGTCGCGCACGTACAGGTCGTTGTCGACCTTGACCGGCTGGGCGACCGTCGCCGTTTCGACGGCACGCGGCGCGTAATGGTGGCCCGGCCCGGCGTGGTCGCGGTCCGGGTGTTCCGCGTGGCCGTTCGGCGTCCCGTACCGGGACGGTTCGGCGCCGTACGCGGCCGCGTACCTGGCCAGATCGCCGTCCGGCACGGTCGGGCCGGCCAGTGAGAGATCGACCGAGGATCCGAGGAACTCAAGGACGACGCGCCTGGACAGGCGCACGCGCTCGCTGTCGGTGTGCACGACCATGCCGGGCTCGGCTTTCCGCGAACAGGCGGGCACGAGCGTTCGCGAGCCCTCGACCTCCACGACGCAGACGCGGCACACGTTCACCGGCGTGAGGCTCTCCAGGTAGCAGAGCGTCGGCGTGTCGATGCCCTGCGCGCGGCACGCCTGCAGCAGCGTCGCGCCCTCGGGGACCCGGACGGCCTCGCCGTCGATCGTGAGGTCGATCAGCCGCATCGGCGGAGCCAGCGGGACCGCGCTCATGACCCTGCCTCCACGGCGAAGAGATCGAACGCCCGGATCGCCGATTGGATCGCGCCGGAGGCGGTCTGCCCGAGCCCGCAGATGGACGCGTCCCGCATGGCCTGGGCGATGTCGTTCAGAAGGGCGATCTCGTCGTCGCGCGAGCCACGGGGCGCGCCGGCCGCCAGTCTGGCCAGGAGCTCCTCCTGGCGAACCGTTCCCACCCGGCACGGGACGCACTGGCCGCACGATTCGTCCCGGAAGAACTGCGCGACTCGGACGAGAATGTCAGGCAGGTTGACCGTTTCGTCGAACGCCATGACGACGCCCGACCCGAGCGTGACGCCCGCCGCGCGCGTCGCCTCGAACGTGAGCGGGAGGTCCATCGCGTCCGGGCCGACGAAGGCGCCGGCGGCGCCGCCCAACAGGATCGCCTGCAGCCGCTTGCCGTCCCGGATCCCGCCCGCCAGCGACAGCACGTCGCCCAGGGTCGCACCGAATTCCACCTCGTACAGCCCCGGGCGTGCGACGCAGCCGGACAGACAGAAGAGCCGGGGCCCGGTCGAGTCCGGGGTGCCGATGGCCGCATATGCGGGGCCGCCGATCCGCATGATCTCGAGCACGTTGATCAGCGTTTCCACGTTGTTGATCCCGGTCGGTTTGCCGAACAGGCCATGCGTGACCGGGAACGGCGGCTTGTTCCTGGGCTCGCCTCGCTTGCCCTCGATCGAGTTGAACAGCGCCGTCTCCTCGCCGCAGATGTAGGCGCCGGCGCCGCGCCGCAGTTCGATGTCGAATGCGAATCCCTGGCCCATCACGTCGTCGCCCAGGAACCCGTGCCGGCGGGCCTGCTCGATCGCGGAGGCCAGGAACGCGTGCGCCTGCGGGTACTCGCCGCGGATGTAGATGTATCCGTGCTCCGAGCCGGTCGCGTAGCCGGCGATGGTCATCGCCTCGATCAGGGCGAACGGATCGTTCTCCATCACGACACGGTCCTTGAACGTACCGGGCTCCGATTCGTCGGCGTTGCAGACGAGGTAATGCGGCCTGACCGGTTGCTGGGCGACGGCCTCCCACTTCACCCCGGTGGGAAACGCGGCGCCGCCCCGGCCGAGCAGCTTCGCGTCCTTGACCTCGCGGATCACGCCGCCTGGGCCGAGCCGGACCGCCTCGCGAAGCGCTTCGTACCCGCCGTGAGCCCGGTACGAGTCCAGCGACGTCGGATCGACGAGCCCGATCCGCCGGAGCAGTCGAAGCGACACTCGGGCGGTCGCGTCCTGCGTCTGCGGCGCGGCCGAAGCGTCCGAGCCGACCCCCGTCCATGTGCCCGGTCCGGTCGACACGAACGGCTCGAGGTTGCCGTTCGACGCCGGCGCGATGGTCAGTTCGAACGGTCGATCGGAGGCTTGCTGCAACAGGACGGCCGGGGCGGCCTCGCACACGCCGAGGCAGGGGCTCCGCAGCCAGGTCCGGTTGCCCGTCGCGTCCGGCTCGCCTTCCGGACCGAACGCGTCGCGGAGCCGTGCGATGACCTGCTCGGCCCCGTTGATCCGGCAGGCGATGTCGTCGCACGCGTGCAGAACCGCCCGTGCTCGGGGCTTGGTCGAGAACATCGCGTAAAACGACGCGACGCCATAGGCCTCCGCGGGAGGCACGCTCAACCGCTGCGAGACGTAGTTCAGCGCGCCCGGGCTGACCCAGCCCACGCGGCCCTGCACCGAGTGCAGCACGGGCAGCAGGAGGTGCCGCTGGTCGCGGGCGGCCCTGCCGCCACGCGCGACGCGGTGCGTGTCGCCGTGCAGGCGGTCGCCCCCCACCCAGCCGGTGGCGGGCGGCCCGAGCACGGCGTCGACCGCGGCCCGCTCCTCGTCGGTCGCGGTCGCATCCGTCAGATGGAGGTCCACGTCGCCTCCATCAGCGGTGCGATCCCTCGCCCTGTGAGATCAGCTCTGCGTCCTTCGACGGCAGCTTGTCGATCCGCACCGCCGTCGCCTTGAACTCCGCCGTGCCGGACTTCGGGTCGGTGGCGTCGATCGTCAGCGCGTTCGTGTCCACCTGGTCCGGAAAGTGCAGCGTCATGAACGCCAGTCCGGGCCGGAGGGTCTCCGCGACGTGGACCGGCGCCTCGACCGCCGCCCGGCGCGACGACACCAGCACGCATTCGCCTTCGCTCAGACCGAGGCGCGCCGCGTCCTCGGGCGACACCTCGATCGCCTCGTCGCGCCGCAGCGGCGAGGAGTACATGCCGCTCTGCACGCCCGTGTTGTACGAATCCAGCCGTCGGCCCGTCGTGAGGCGGATTGGAAACTCCTCGCTCAACAGGTCGACGGGCGGATCGTGGATCACGACGCTGAGCGGCGCCTTCGGGCCCTGTTCGGCCGGATCCTCCGCCCACAGCCGGGCGTGGAGGAACTGCGTTCCCGGGTGCGACTCGTCGGGGCAGGGCCACTGGATTCCGCCCAACTCCTCCAGGCGCGCCCACGACATGCCGCGGTGCATGGGGGAGAGCGAACGGCATTCGTCCCAGGCCTCTTCGGCGGTGGGGTCGCCCCAGTCGAAGCCCAGCCGCTTCGCGAGCTGGGCGAGGATCCAGATGTCGTCCCGCGCCTCGCCCGGCGGATCGAGCGCCTTGCGCACGCGTTGGGTGCGGCGCTCGCTGTTCGTCACCGTGCCGTCGGATTCGAACGAGCTGTTCGCCGCCGGCAGCACCACGTCGGCCAGTTGCGCCGTCTGCGTCATGAAGATGTCCTGGACGATCAGCGTGTCTCGGGTCTCCAGCAGGTGCCGCGCGTGCTGCGCATCCGCCTCTGACGTGGCCGGATTCTCGCCGATCACGTACAGCGCTGTGAGGTCGCCGCGGTCCATGGCCTCGAACATCTGGCTCAGGTGCCAGCCGGACTTCGGAACGATCGGCGTTCCCCAGGCTTCCTCGAACCGCGCGCGGGCGTCGGCGTCGGTTTCGATGTCCTGGAACCCCGGGAGCTTGTTCGGGATGGCGCCCATGTCGCCGCCGCCCTGGACGTTGTTCTGACCGCGCAGCGGATTGAGCCCGCTGCCGTAGGTGCCGACGTGTCCGGTCAGCAGTCCCAGGTTGATCAGCGCCAGGACGTTGTCGACCGCGTTGTGGTGCTCGGTGATCCCGAGCGTCCAGCAGATCATGGCGCGGTCGGCCTTCGCGTAGGCGTGGGCGACCTCCCGGATCACGTCCGCCGGCACGCCGGTCTCCTGTGCGCCGCGCTCGAGCGTCCAGTCCATGACCGAGTCGCGGTATTCGTCGAACCCGGTCGTGGCGAGCTCGACGAACGGCTGATGGTAAAGCTGATTGACGATTATCTCGCGGGCGATCGCGTTCGACAGCGCGATGTCGGTCCCGACGTCGATGCCCAGCCACAGGTCGGCCCATTCGGCGCTGACGGTGCGTCGCGGATCCACCACGAACAGCCGCGCGCCGTTCCGGATCCCCTTCAGGACATGGTGGAAGAAGATCGGATGCGCCTCGCGCGCGTTCGACCCCCACAGGATGATGAGGTCGGTGTTCTCGACCTCCTCGTATGAACTGGTGCCGCCTCCGGCTCCGAACGCGGTGGCCAGACCGACCACCGAGGGAGCGTGTCAGGTGCGGTTGCAGCTGTCGATGTTGTTCGAACCCAGCACCTGACGCGCGAACTTCTGCGCGACGAAGTTCATCTCGTTGGTGGCCTTGGAGCAGGAGAAGATCCCGACCCCGTCGCCTCCGTTCCGCTCGGTGGCCGCGCTCAATCCGGCCGCTGCGCGGTCGAGCGCCTGGTCCCACGTCGCGGGGCGCAGTTCGGACCCCTTCGTGTCGCGGACCCAGGGATGGGTCAATCGAACCAACGGCTGCTTCGCCATGGACTCACCTCCCCTCACAGGTGGCGCACTCGCAGTCTATCCACGAGGAGGCACGGACCGCGGTCCTCGCCGGCTCGGCGCCCACGCCGCGCTCGATTCGACGGCATGCGATCAGGGAAGGAGCCGCTTGCGTCGCGATCCGGTGACGGGCCGAACCTGACGACGTCAGTGCGAGACGGCGGCGGCGGCGATCTCGCTCACCGGCTGCCGGCGCCAGAAGCGCTCCAGTTCGAACGGCGCGATCAGGTCGGGGACCTTCCCAGTCACGGCCAGTTCGGCCATGGTCACCGCGCTGATCGGGGCTGCCTTGAAGCCGTACGTGCCCCAGCCGCAGTCGAGCAGGAACCCTTCGACGGATGTGACTCCCATGATCGGTGAGTAGTCCGGCGTCATGTCGCACAGGCCGCCCCACGACCGCATCACCTTCACGCGGCCCAGCGCCGGGATGAGGTCGAGCGAATGCGCGGTGGTCGCCTCCAGGAAGGTGAGCGTCGAGCCCTGGTTGTAGGTCGTGTACGGCTCGATCTCGGAGCCGATCAGCACCTCGCCCCGGTCGGTCTGCGAGATGTACACGTGCAGGGTTCCCGACACGATGATCGTGTGCAGGAACGGCTTCAGGGGTTCGGTGACGAACGCCTGCAGCACATGCGTGGTGATCGGCAGTTCGACCCCCGCCATCCTGGCCAGTTCGCTCGACCAGCCGGCCACCGCGCCGATCACCATCGGGGTGGCGATGTCGCCCTGCGGGGTGCGGACGCCGGTGACCTTGCCGCCGTCGACGTGAATGCCCGTCACCTGGGTGTACGGATGGATCTCCACGCCGAGCCGGTCGGCCGCCCGCGCGTACGCCCACACGACGGCGTCATGGCGGAGCACCGCGCCCGGCGGGTGGAACAGCGCCGCCATGATCGGGAACGGCGGCTTGTCCGAGAGGTCCAGCCACGAGCAGAGCCCGCGGATCTCCTCCGCGTAGATCACGCGGCTGTCCACGCCGAGCGTCTTGTTGACCTCCGCGCGCTCGTGCATCGTGATGACGCCGCGTTCGTTGTGAGCGAGGGTCAGGTGGCCCTGTTCGGACAGCAGCAGGTTGTAGTCGAGCTCCTGACCCAGGTGCTTGTAGAGCCGAAGCGACTCGCGGTAGAACGCAACGCCCTCGGGTGTCCGGTAGTTCGCGCGGATGATCGTGGTGTTCCGCCCGCTGCCGCCCGCGCCGATGTACGACTGGTCCAGGACCGCGACGTTCTTGAAGCCGCGCTTCGCCATCTCGTAGGCGATGCCCAGGCCGTGGACGCCGCCGCCCACGATCACGCAGTCGTACGACGGCTTCAGGTCGTGCCGGCGCCACATCTTCCAGGGCTTGAAGTAGCGGGGTCCGATCGGTGCGGGCATCCCGCTCACCACCACCCCAGCGTCGACAGCGCGTCCCGGCCGACCGGCGCCGCGCCCAGGCGCGCCCCCGCGTGCAGAACCGTCTCCCACGCGTACCGCGCCGAGGACGCGCTGACCCACAGTTCGACGACCGGCCCGCGCCGCAGCATGATCGCGGTCAGTTCCAGCGCTCTCGTGGCGACGCACGCGTCAGGCTCCAGTTCGCGCAGGTCGAATGCGGTGAGGCGCTCCAGCAGATCGAACGTCCTCGGTCCGGTCAGGGCGACGCCCACGTACTGCGACGAGATCTCGGTGACCATGGCCGAGGCGCCGCCGGCCGGCCGGTCCAGTTCCTCCATCCGTGTGTCGAGCGATGCCGGCGGGCAGAACAGGATCGCCCAGCGGTCGGAGATCGGGGCGATCAGTCCCGGATGCTCCTCGGACGGCGCCGGTTCGATGGGGACGATGGTCCCCGGCTCCCACCCCTCGCTGGTCCTGGCGATCCGCGCGAACAGGTCGCCGATCGCGCCGCGGAGATCCACCTTTCCCCGGGCGGTGACGTCGGCCACGCCGACCCCCTCGGCGACGGCCCGGAGGCCGGCCTCGCCGGTTTCGCCCGCGTAGGCCGCCGGGTACTCCCACTCGCCGTCCCGCCCGAACGTGGCCCCGAGCCGCTCGTGCGCACGGTGCAGCGGCGAACGCATGACCGGCTCGAAGGTCGCCACTGCGGCGGCGTCGCTCATGACCGGAGCCTCGCGCCCTCGGGGTCGTAGAAGGGCTTCAGGCGAACGTTCGCGGCGAGCGTCTGCCCGCCGAAATGGATCGAGATCTCCCGGTTCTCCTCGGCGAGCGACGCCGGCACCCAGCCCATCCCGATCACGCTCCCGACGGCGTCGCTGCGGCGAGCCGAGGTGACCCGCCCGACCCAGGTGCCTCCCTGCACGATCCCGGCGCCCTCCGGCGGCACGACGGTTCCCGGCGCCGCCCACCCGACCAGGCGGTCGGCGGGCGACGGCGCCGCGTCCCCGTTGGCCATCTCGGCCAGGGCCCGCCGTCCGAGGAAGTCCGGCTTCGCCATCTTCACGATCCACGGCATGCCCACGCCGTAGGGGTCCGACAGCGCGTCGGTGTCCTGCCCCACGAGGATGTGCTGCTTCTCGAGCCGAAGGATCCGCTGCGCCTCCAGGCCGAACGGCTGCACCGGGATCCCCGCGGCCTGGCCGGCGCCGAGGATCTCCTGCCAGAGGTACTGCCCGTACGCCGCCGGCACGTGGAGCTCGAACCCGAGCTCGCCGGTGAACCCGATCCGGAGGATCAGCGCGGGCACGCCGGCGACCTCGGCCTGCGCGGCCCGAAGGTACGGCATGCCCTCCGCCGAGACATCCAGCTCGGTCAGCCGCGACATGACCTCGCGCGACCGCGGACCGGTGACGTTGATCGCCGCGAACTGGGAGCTGACGTTCGCCATGAGCACGTCCATCTGCCACACGGCCAGCCACCACTCCATCCACCGGATCATCGACGCCGCGTTGCCCGTGGTCGTCGTGACGAAGTACTCATCGTCAGCCAGCCTGACGATCGTGCCGTCGTCCAGGATGACGCCCGAGTCGTTCAACATGACTCCGTAGCGGACGCGCCCCACCGCAAGGTCGGCGTACATGTTCGGATAGAGACGCTCCAGGAACGCCGCCGCGTCCGGACCCTTCACCCGCACCTTTCCGAGCGTGCTGACGTCGATCACGCCGACCGATTGGTGCACGGTGCGGGCCTCGGCCGCCGGCTCGATGTAGTGATGGGGGCGGCGCCAGTCGCCCGCCCACATGAACGTGGCCCCGAGGTCGGCGTGAAGGTCCTGCATGGCGCTCTCCCGGCGGGGAACGAGCTCCTCGCCGGCGAGGACGGACATGGGGACGCCCACCCACGGCGGACGCGCCGTCGGCGCACCGGTCTCCTCGATGCTTCGGTGGGTTGCCAGCGCGCACAGACGGATCGACGCCGACAGGCACGACTTGCCCTGACACGGCCCCATCGACAGCGTGGTGTAGCGCTTCAGGAGCTCGATCGAATCGAACCCCTCCTTCACGGCGAAGCGCAGCTCCTTGTAGGTCACGTCCATGCAGACGCAGGCGAACTGCTTGCCGTCCGCCGGGATGCGCGCCGGCGGAAGCGTCGCCTCCTGGGGTCCCGACGGAGCCTGTGCGCGAAGGGCTGCGACGGCCGCCTCGGTCCGTGCATCTCCCAGACCGAGCGAACGCGCGGCCTCGAGGCCGGCAAGCCGTCCCTGCACGATCGCCGATTCCAGGTCGCGGACGCAGGTGACCTCGCCGGCCGCGAAGACGCCGGCGGGGAGGCCGGTTGCGAGGAACGCGCCGGCGTCCTGGTCCCATTCGATCGTCGCCCCGGCCTGCGCCAGCAGGTTGGTGGTGGGCGACGCGTGGCCCGCGACGACCACGAGGTCGCAGTCGAGCTTCGAACCGGACTCGTCCGGGTGGCCGACCTCGACGGCGGTGACGTGGCGCCTGCCGATCGCGCGGCGGATGGTGCTGCCGGCCTTCACCGTCACGCCGGCGACCTTCGATGCCGCGGCACCCGGGTCGGGATCGACCACGGTGACCTGCGCGCCGGCGGCCGCGAGCGAGGACGCCGTCCGATAGGCCGCAGGGCCCGATGCCAGCACCACGACCCGCCTTCCCGGGAGGATGCCGAAGCGGTTGAGGAGGCGGTCGGCCGCGCCGCCGAGGATCACGCCGGGCAGGTCGTTGTCCGGAAAGACCGCCGGTTGTTCGACGGCGCCCGTGGCGAAGATCGTGCGGGCCGGGCGGATCCGGTAGAGCGCGTTCTCCGAAGCCGCGGCGATCAGCGGACCGTCGAACACGCCGAACGCCGGCGTCCCGCCCAGGATTCGGACGCCGGCAACGTCCGCGGACGCCGAGAGGCGCGTGGCCAGCGCGGGTCCGGGAAGGCTCTCCGATGCCGCCCCGCCGGCGCCGGCTGTGGCGAACGGATCGGCCGCCCACTCGGTCGAATACAGCAGCGCGCCGCCGATCTCGCCCCGCTCCTCCAGAAGGACGGTCGTCGCTCCGGCGCGGGCCGCCTCGACCGCGGCGCAGAGTCCCGCCGCCCCGGCGCCCACCACCAGCACGTCCGGATGGAGGCTCACCCGTTCCTTCTCGCCGTGGTCCGGCTCGTCGGGAACGACGCCGAGCCCCGAGAGGCGCCGGATCATCGGCTCCACCCGCGGCCATGCCCACTTCGGCCGGTGGAAGACCTTGTAGTAGAAGCCCGCGGGGAGGGCGAAGGAGAAGCGATCGACGATCCCGGTCACGTCCCGCTCGACGTTCGGCCGGCCGTTCTGGCGCTCGACCTTCATCCCGTCTCGGAGCAGTTCGGAGCAGGCGCGGACGTTCGGCACGCCGTCGATCCGGACCAGGCAGTTGGGGCAGGCGCCAGCCATGCACATCAGGCCGCGGGGCCGGTGGTACTTGAACGACCGGCCGGTGATCGTCACGCCGGCCGCGGCCATGGCCGATCCGACCGTGTCGCCGGCGTATCCCCGCATTCGCCTGCCGTCGAGCATGAAGGTGACGCCCGCACCGCGGTCGATCGTCTCGTGCGGCCCCGGCGACGCCGTCCGTTCCGCCGTCATCGGGTCTCCGCGCGCGCGGGCGGCCAGGAGGTGGCGCGGATCTCGTTCGTCATGGTGTGCCGTTCGGCAACGAACCACCTCTGGCAGCCGTCGCGATGGAACCACCATTCGGTCTGCCAGCCGTCGAGGTTCTCGCGGAAGTACACGTAGCGGGCGAGGTCCTGTCCGCTGCCGTCGGGTCCAGGGCGGGTGGTCGATTCGCCTCCGTAGGCGAACTCCTCGGCGTCGCGCAGCCCGCAGTTCGGACACCGGATCTGGAACGTCATCGGGATGGGCCCTCCCGCGCCCCTTCGTCCTCGCTCCCCGACGTGGCGAGCCCGCCGCTCGCAGGGCCGACCTTACCGCCGCGCCCGGGCGCCTGCACGCCGGGCGCCGGGTGCGAAGGGACCCGTCTCCATTGGACGCTCGTGTCCACTTCGAACACATGCCTCCGGCGCGCCGCGCGCCTCAGCCCGCAGGTTGGCGAGCGAGACCTGTCCACTTCCCACACATCGGGGCGTTCGAAGTTGTGGCGGCCCGACGTGCCGCGACTCGTCCGTCGCACCGGCCGCCGGAGTAGTCTGTCGCCTCCATGGGACCCACGCCGGCGGTGGCATGAAGTCGGGCCTCGAGATCGCGCAGGAAGCCGTCCTGCGTCCGATCGAGGACGTCGGCCGCGATGCCGGCCTGCTCCCGGACGAGCTCGAGCCCTACGGCAGGTCGAAGGCGAAGGTCGACGCCGCGCGGGTGCTGGAACGCCTGGGCGACCGCCCCGACGGCAAGATCGTCATCACCACGGCCATCACGCCGACCAAGGCCGGCGAGGGCAAGACAACGACGTCCGTCGGCTTGACCCAGGGCCTGGGCAAACTCGGCGCGAACGTGATGCTCTGCCTGCGAGAGCCGTCGATGGGCCCGGTGTTCGGCATCAAGGGCGGCGGGACGGGCGGCGGGTACGCGCAGGTCGTGCCCATGGAGGAGATCAACCTCCATTTCACGGGCGACTTCCACGCGATCACCGCGGCGCACAACCTGCTGTCCGCCGCGATGGACGCATCGATCTTCCACGGAAACCCGCTCGGGATCACGCTGGAGTCGATCACGTGGCCGCGCACGCTGGATGTGAACGACCGGCAGCTCCGCAACGTCACCGACGGCCTGGGCGGGAAGATGCACGGGGTGCCGCGTGACGACCACTTCGTGATCACCGCGGCGTCGGAGATCATGGCCGTGCTGGCGCTGGCATCCGACCTGGCCGACCTTCGCGCACGGCTCGGGCGGATCGTGGTGGCCGAGACGGCCGACGGTACGCCGGTGACGGCGGAGGACCTGCGAGTGGCCGGAGCGATGGCCGCCATCATGAAGGAAGCCGTCAAGCCGAATCTCGTGCAGACGCTCGAGGGACAGCCGGTGCTGATCCATGCGGGGCCGTTCGGCAACATCGCGCACGCGAACAACTCGATCATCGAGGACCGGGTGGCGCTGAAGCTCGCGGACATCGTCGTGACCGAGGCCGGGTTCGCCGCCGACCTCGGGTTCCAGAAGTTCTGCGACATCGTCTGCCGCGCAGGCGGTTTCGCTCCGAGCGCGGCGGTGCTGGTGGCCACCGTGCGGGCGCTCAAGTCCCACGGAGGCGTGGCGTTCAACGACCTCGGAAACGGGGACCTGGACGCGGTGAAACGGGGCTCGGAGAACCTCGCCGCGTGCATCGAGATCGTGAAGCAGTACGGCATCCCGTGCGTCGTCGGGATCAACCGCTTCCCGACCGACACGGACGAGGAGCTCCGGCTGGTGGACGAGCTGGCGACCGAGGTCGGCGCCGAACGCGTCGTGCTGAACGACGGTTTCTCGCGCGGCGGCGACGGCGCGGTCGAGCTCGCCGAGGCGGTCCTCGACGCGGTGAAGCAGCCGAACAGCTTCGCCCGCTTGACGCCGGACGGGACGCCGGTGAAGGAGCAGATCGAGGCGATCGCCACACGCGTGTACGGCGCCGACGGCGTGGACTACCTCCCGCAGGCGGAGCGGGACATCGAACGGATGGAGGCGCTCGGGTTCGGCAAGGTGCCGGTCTGCATGGCGAAGAGCCACCTCTCACTCTCGCACGATCAGACCCTGCTGAACCGCCCACGGGGATTTCGGCTGCCGGTCAGGGGGGTCGTTCCAAGTGCCGGTGCCGGATTCGTCGTCGCGCTGTGCGGCGACATGCAGCGGATGCCGGGCCTCGGGAGGGATCCGGCGTTCACCAAGGTCGACATCGATGCGGACGGACGCATCGTGGGGCTGTTCTAAGACATCGCGTCGGAGGGGGGCGAGGGTGACGTCGGATCTCGAACGGTTCGTGTCGCAGGAGGGGCGGGCGGACGCCATCAAGGAGGTCCGCAAGCAGATCGACGCCGAGGGCGTCGACTACATGTACTACCAGTTCGTGTCGGTGACCGGCCGCATCATGGGCAAGGGCATCCCGGCGGCGCACTGGGAGAACATCGCCGCCAGGGGGTTCCAGCTGGTCTACGGCTCCACGGCGAACCTGTTCGTCGACCGCAACGGCGAGTACATCGGCTACGGGCCGGAGGCGCGTGAGCTGGTCGGCCTGCCCGAGCCCGAGACGTTCTGCGTCCTTCCGTGGGACCGCAAGACCGCCCGGGTGTTCTGCACGCTGTTCCGCGGCCGCGAGGAGGAGGAGGACGGTGGGGGTTACCTCACCTCCGACTGTCGCGGGAACCTGAAGCGGATCCACGACGAGTTCACGGCCGCGACCGGCCTGCACCTGAGGGCCGGCACCGAGCCCGAGATGATGTGGCTGAAGGTCAACCCCGACGGCTCGCCGTCGGTCGAGGGCAAGACGAAGCCGTACTGCTACCACATCGACCAGTTCTCCGAGCTGCAGCCCATCATCCACAAGGTCATGGAGTACGGCCGGGCGATGGGGCTGGACATGATCCAGGGGGACCACGAGGACGCGCCCGGCCAGTTGGAGCTGAACTTCATGTTCGACAAGGCCGAAGCCACCGCGGACCGGTTGACCACCTACCGCCAGATCTGCCGGCAGGTCGGTCGCGAGATGAACGCGTTCGCCTGCTTCATGCCGAAGCCGTTCATGGGCGTGTCGGCGAACGGGTGCCACCACAACATCTCGCTGTGGGAGGGCGACACGAACAAGTTCCTCCCCGACGGCGACAACCCGCGGCTGCCCGGCCAGGTCGGTCTGTACGCGATCGGCGGCGTGCTGGATCACCTTCGAGCCCTGACGTGCATCACGGCACCGACGGTGAACTCGTACCGCCGGTTCGCCGACGCCGGGTTCTGGGCGCCGATCTTCGCCGACTGGGGGTTCCAGAACCGGACGACAGCCCTGCGGATCAGCGCGCCCGGCCGCTACGAGTACCGCAGCGTCGACTCGGCGGTGAACCCCTATCTGTCGTTCGCGGCGCTGCTGAAGGTCATGCGCGACGGCATCGACCGCAAGCTCGACCCCGGACCGCCGGAGGAGCGCAACATCTACGAGGCCATCGCCGAGGGCAAGACCGTCGAACGGATCCCGACCACGCTGGGCGAGGCGCTCGACGCGCTGGAAGCCGACGAGGTCGTGCGGTCGGCGATGCCGGGGGACATGTACCGCGTGTTCATGCACTACAAGCGGGACGAATGGATCCGGTTCATCTCCACGGTGAGCGACTGGGACATCAAGGAGTACTTGGACATCCTCCCGTAAGGGACGAAGGCAGGAAGGGGCGGGCCATGTGCGGCATCGCGGGCGTCATCCATCGCGACGGCGAGGGCGAGATCGGCAACGAGATCACGGCGATGCTCCAGGCCATGAAGCACCGCGGGCCTGACTCGACCGGCTACGCGCTCTACGGGCCGCCGTCCGACCACGTCGTGATCCGCTTCAAGCTCGCGGACGCGAACGACCGCCGGGACTTCGAGTTCAGGGAACGCCTGGAGCGCCACCGCCTGGAGGTCGAGGCACGCCTGGCGAAGATCGGCGGCACCGTCGACCGGGTGGACCGCGAGACGGACTATGCGTACCGGGCGGTCGTCCGGTACGACGGTGACCTCAAGGCGCTGGCGGACTACATCGAGGACGTCCCCGGCTGTGAGGTCCTCTCGCTCGGCCATTCGCTGGAGATCGTCAAGGACCTCGGCGACGCGGAGGAGGTGTCGCAGCAGTACAACCTGGGCGGATTCCGAGGCACGCACGGCATCGGGCACGTCCGGATGGCCACGGAATCCGACGTCGACATCTCGGGCGCCCATCCGTACTGGGCCTACCCGTTCAGCGACGTGGCGGTGGTCCACAACGGCCAGTTGACGAACTACTTCCAATGGCGCCGCCGCCTGGAGCGCAGCGGCCACCGGTTCCAGTCCGAGTGCGACTCCGAGATCATCGCGGTGTACCTGGCCGAGAAGCTCCAGGAGGGCTACGACCTGGAGACCGCGATGAAACAGTCCCTGGACGACCTGGACGGCGTGTTCACGTACCTGGCGGTCACGGTCGACTCGTTGGGTGTGGCCAAGGACGAGATGGCCGCGAAGCCGCTGGTCCTGTACGAATCCGACAACCTGGTCGCGATGGCGTCCGAGGAGGTCGCGATCCGGGCCATCATCGACCGCGAGATCGACACGTACGACCCGTACGAGCGCGAGGTGCTGGTATGGACACGGTAACGGGGTTCGGGGGCTCGAGTAGCGAAGCGCAGCGGAGCGTAGCCCCCGCACGAACGAGCGGTGGGCGGCGGATCACGTATGACGCGCGCGGCCTGGCCGAGCCGATCGCGGAGGTCCCGAAGATCTCCGAGATCGACGAGGCGGTGTCGAAGGCGACCTTCAACGCGGCGGGCCTCACGATCCGCCAGATCAACCTCGAACTCCGCTGGCTTCTGTACGAGCAGGGGATCGACGACGTCACGGTCCTCAATCCGGGTGCGAAGCATTCGATCGGCGTCGGCATTCTGCGACGCTGCAGGATCCGGTTCGAAGGCTCGCTCGGATACTTCGGCCTCGGCCTGATCGACGGGCCGGAGATCACCGTCACCGGCCGGGTCGGCTGGTCCGTCTGCGAGAACATGATGTCCGGAGTCGTCGTGATCGAGAAGAACGCGGGGTCGCTGGCCGGCGCGGCGTTCCGCGGCGGCGACCTGGTGATCAAGGGCCAGGCCGGCGCGCGGACCGGGATCGATCAGAAGGGCGGCACGATCGTCGTCTGCGGCGACGTCGGTTCCATGACCGGGTTCATGATGCAGCGGGGGCGCCAGATCATCTGCGGTGACGCGGGGCCGGGCCTTGGTGACTCCATGTACGACGGCGAGATCTACGTCGCAGGAAGGGTGAAATCGCTCGGGATCGACTGTGTCCCCGGCGACTGGAGCGACGCCGACACCGAATTGATCGAGCGGAAATTCCGCATCTACGGCCTGGGCACGCCGCCCGAGTTCCAGAAGTTCGTGTGCGGAAAGGTCCTGTACAACTACGACAGCCTCGAGCCATCCGAGCGCAAGCTCGTGATCCACTAGGGAGAGGGGGCGAGCAGCCGATGGCCGTCGAAGACGCGCCAACCAGGAGGAACGTCCTCGGGCGCAGCCAGATCTTCACGGCGGATGTGATCAACGACATCCACGTGAAAGCCGAGCTTGGCCGATACCGCATGCGCGGTTTCTCCATGTTCAAGCCGATCCCGCATTGGGACGAATTGATGTTCCTTCCGGGTACGCTCACGCGCTTCGTGATCGAGGGCTACAGAGAGAAATGCGAGACGAAGACGGTCCTCGGCGCGCGGTTCGCGAAGAATCCGCTTGAGCTCGACATCCCGATCTACATCACCGGTATGTCGTTCGGGGCGCTGTCGCTGGAGGCGAAGATGGCCCTGGCGAAGGGGGCGTCCATGGCTGGGACGGCGACCTGCTCGGGCGAGGGCGGCATGATCCCGCCCGAACGGGACCTGTCGATCAAGTGGTACTACCAGTGCATCCAGAGCCGGTACGGGTTCAACCCGCATCACCTGATGCTCGCCGACGGATGCGAGTTCTTCATCGGGCAGGGCTGCAAGGTCGGGCTCGGCGGCCACCTGATGGGACAGAAGGTGACCGAACAGGTCGCGGAGATGCGTTCGCTCCCCGCCGGGATCGACCAGCGCTCGCCGGCACGGCATCCGGACTGGCTCGGCCCCGACGACCTTTCGCTGAAGGTGCAGGAGATCCGCGAGGCCACCGACTACCGGATCCCGATCCAGTTGAAGCTCGGCGCGGCGCGCGTCTACGACGACGTTCGTATGGCGGCGAAGTGCGGGCCGGACATCATCTACCTCGACGGGGCCGAGGGCTCCACCGGCGCCGGACCGCACATCGCCACCGAGGAGACGGGCATCCCGCTGATGGCGGCCATCCCCGAGGCGCGCCGCGCGCTGGAGGACGTCGGGCTGGCCGACGAGGTCGATCTGGTCGTTGCCGGTGGGATCCGCAACGGCGCGGACGTCGCCAAGGCCCTGGCGCTCGGCGCGAAGGCGGTCGCCATCGGGCATTCGGCCCTCATGGCGCTGAACTGCAACAAGGAGATCCCCGGCGTCACGGACTACGAGGGCACGGTCGGGGTGCCCGCCGGCCAGTGCTATCACTGCCACACGGGACGGTGCCCGGTCGGCGTGGCCACGCAGGACCCGGAACTCCGCAAGCGGCTCAAGGTCGACGAGGCCGCGAACCGCGTCTACAACTTCCTCACCGCGATGACCATGGAGCTGCAGATGCTCGCCCGCGCGTGCGGGAAGACAGACGTCCACTCGCTGGAGCCCGAGGACCTGTGCGCGCTCACCGTCGAGGCTGCCGCCATGGCCAAGGTGCCGCTCGCCGGGACCGATTACATCCCGGGCGTGTCGGAGGATCGCACGCTCGGCGAGATCAAGGGCATGCTCGAGAAGTACCTGGCCGACCAGGGCCAGGGATGAGAGGGGGCAGGCCATGACCGAGCCGCACCTTTCGACCAAGATCGGGATCGACGCGGAGGAACTGGCCGGGCAGCGGTTCCCGTACCAGGAGGACATCTCGCTCCTGGACGATGTCGACCTGCTGGCGCTCACGCCCGGCGAGGACCTGAACTGGCTTGAGGACGTGCACCTGCTGGAGGAGGACGGCGTGCCGGCCGTCTTCGACCGCTATTCGAACTCCTTCCTCAAGATCTACTTCGACATCCCGGACGGGCGCCGGGACGAGATGGCCCGCAAGGTGCTGATGAAGCATCTGGTGAGCGGGAACTCCTACGGGATCCGGCTGAAGCAGCAGTACGCGAAGTTTCCGCAGCCGTTGCTCGGGCCGTGGGTCGAGGATTCGGAGACGGTGGGGACCGATTACCACCCGGCCGTGCTCGAGGGCTGGGAGAAGCCCTCGGGCCACTAGAAGCCGCGACCGGCCGGCGCAGCATGACCGCCTCGATCGAGGTCACGCTCGACGCGGTCGACCCCGATGCCGCGGTGGCGTTCTGGTCGAAGGCGCTCGGGTACGAGGTGCTCTACACCCGCGAGCCGTACACGGTTCTCGGCCCACCCGGCGACGACGGCCGGCCCAGGGTGCTGATCCAGCGCGTCGACGCCGTCCCGGACGGCAAGACGCCCGTGCATCTGGACCTCCGCGTGGACGATCCGGACGCCGAGGTGGCTCGTCTGGAGTCGCTCGGAGCGAGCGTCGCATGGGAGGTGAACGAGTCCGGCTGCGGCCAACCCCGGTGCATCAGGTGGACCGTCATGCGAGACCCGCAGGGAACGCATTTCTGCGTCTGTCCGGCGCGGGCAGACGCTGATCCCGATTAGTAAAGATACCTGACGAGAGGACGAACGCTGATGGCTTCGGTTCTGTCGAGCGCCCGGTACGTGGTCATCGGCGCGGGCGTCCACGGCCTGTCGACCGCGTGGCACCTGGCGAAGGAATTGGAGGCGCGCGGCACGGGGTCCGGTGCGGACGTGATCGTCCTCGACAAGACGGGCATCGGCGCCGGCCCGTCGGGCCTGGCGTGCGGGGTGGTTCGGAACAACTACTTCCAGCCGGCCATGCGAGAGCTGATGGCGCACAGCGTCGCGATCTGGGAGTCGGATCCGGCCGCGTTCCACTACCACCCGGTCGGCTACATGCAGCTCGCGCCCGCGGTGATGCACGAGGATGTGGTTTCGATCCACGAGCAGCAGCAGGCCATCGGCTACGAGTCAGTCCTGGTCGAAGGCGAGACCGACTGCCACCTCTACATGCAGAATCTGTTCCATGACTGGCAGGCGAAGAACATCTCGGTCGTGCTGCACGAGAAGCGGGGCGGCTACGCCGAGAACATGCCCTCCATGGCGGGCCTCGCAGAGAAGGGCCGGGCGCTCGGGGTCCAGGTTCTGTCTCCCGTTCGCGTGGCCGGATTCGACCGCGACGCGAGCGGGGCAGTCACCGGCGTCGTGACCGACCAGGGCGACATCGCGTGCGACGCGGTCGTGGTCGCCGCCGGCCCGTGGGTCCGGGACTTCTGGCACATGCTGGACCTGCCCGGCGTGATCCCCGTCATGGGCCGCGACGGCGAGACCTACGACCGGCCGATGTGGACGTACTGGTGCCTCACGGAGGGGACGCTCGGCGTCGATCCCAACTATCTCCAGACCAACGACGGGCGGATGCCGCCGGTGATCCACGTGGACACCGACGCGCCGCTCTACGACGACGCCGACGGCTCGCTGGTCACCGGCGAGCTGTGGGGCATCTACTACAAGCCGGACTTCAACTTCGACGGCGTGCAGGGCGGCTCGGCGCCGTGGACGGTTCCGCTGCCCGCCGACGACGTCAAGGTCGATCCCTACGGGCCGCTGTCCAAAGACTACGTCGTGACGGAGGACTTCGAACGCATGTGGACCTCCGCGCTCGCGCACTGCCAGAAGCGGTTCGAGGGGAAGCGGGGCGTGTATCACAAGGCCCCGAGCGGCGGCATCGGCGCGTTCACGCCGGATTCGTTCCCGGTCTTCGACACGTTCGTCGACAACGTCCACGTGGTCGCCGACTCGAACCACGGCTACAAGATGATCGGGGTCGGGGCGCTGGTGGCGAAGGAGCTGATGGGGGAGCGGCAATCGCTTCTGGACCCGTTCCGGTTCAGCCGTTACGCCGAAGGCAGGCTGCACCCCGTGAGCCACTCGCCGTTCCCCTGGTCCTGAGGACCCAGGCGCCGGATCTGCCGGGCGCTACCCCACCCGTTGGACGGGTGGCGGTGACCACGACCCGTCCAGCACCTCCGCCTTCGGGTAGTAAAGCCGGGCGCACAGGTTGAACCCGCCCTGCGGCGAGGGGAGCCAGTTCGACGTGCCGCTCTCCGGCCGTTCGTGCTGAATGAGGATGTCCAGCGAGCCGTCGTCGTTGAATGCGAGGTCGTTGCGATCGCCGATGGCGAAGCGGTTGATTTCGTTCGCAACCTGGAAGCCCTCGGCGTCGTACAGCGTGGCCGACCAGAAGGCTTTGACCGGGGGGAGGCTCTTCGCGTCGAAATGCCACACGTAACGGTGCTCGCCGGTGAGCGGCCGGCCGTCGGCGTCCACGTAACAGACCGGATAGATGGCGTCCTCCGGCAGATTCGCCCCCAGGCCGACGAGTTCGACGCACGCGCGCTGGAGGTAGTCGGTCCCGTAGTTGCCCATGTTGCCTGCCACGATCCCCCAGCCGTTCTGGTGACGGCCGAGCTTCGTCTGCTGATCCGTGATCCGCGCCTGCGCCGCAGGGACCGCGCGCTCGAGCCCCTCTTTGACCGCCGGTTCCGCCGCCTGCAGGTCGAAGGGCCGGCCGGCCCTGAAGCCGATCCGCGCCAGCCGGTCCAGGGTGGGGGAATCCTGGAAATGCGGCGGATATGCGCCGAGAAGCCGAGCAGCCGTGCCGAAGAACGCGGCCGCATCCATGGCGAAGACGGTCCGCAGCGGCGGCGTGGTGTCGTCGATCGAGGGATCGTGCACGCCCGCGACGGCCGGACGCGGCCCGCCCCAGGAAGAGCGTGGCGCGATCGACATGCGGTCCTGGAACGCGTGCACCGCTTCGTAGGTCGCGACGCTCGCCTTTGTTCGTCCGATGATCCAGACCCAGTCCGTCGGAGCCGCGTAGCGCCGGACCCCTTCGGGAGTGTCCCCGGACCAGCCGGGCCCGACGATGGCGAAGTCGTTGGCCTCGTTCCCGGTCGTCCGCGTGCCCGGGCACGCGAAGACCTCGCCCCACATGTCGTAGTGGGGGAGCAGGTAGTAGCCGTCGTCGCCGGCTGAGCCCACCGAGACGATGCGGGGCTCCTCGCGCAGGTCGAGCCACGCGACCGAGTACAGCGTGTCGAAGTTCGGCCTGACGACGTCTCGGAAGTCGGCCGGGGGGAACGCGCGAAGGTGCACGAACGTGTCGGCGGGTCCCCGTCCGATGACCTGACCGGCGGACTCGACGTTCGTCATCTGCCTGCGGGTCGTCTCCATCAGCACGACCGGATAGAGATAGGTGTAACCCTCGACTCCGATCTCGTACGCGAGGTCGATGTCCATGGTCATGACCGGCTGTCGCTCCCTCCCGATTGCCACCCGAATACGGAACCGCACGCAGCCTAGTGGACGTGGCGATGCCGGAGGTCGGCCGGCCCAGCGTGGACGTACGCTGTGCCCGACATGTCAGAGAACGACCTGCCGCCCGTCGCCGAGTTCGAGGTTCCTCGCGGCGGCGTCTTCGTCACCGGTGGGCCCGACGGGATTGGGGAGGTGCCATGGGAGGAGGTCGCTCCACCGACGCCGCTCGAGGTCGCGACCGGTGCCGAAGCGGTCACGGACGCGGCGCTCGAGTTCCGCCGCACGCTCGGCAAGTTCGCCACCGGCGTCACGGTCATCACCGTGGAGGTCGGCGATCAGGTCCACGGCATGACCGCGAACGCGTTCATGTCCGTGTCGCTCAAGCCGCCGCTGGTCGCGATCAGCGTCGACCGCCGCGCGCGGATGCACGCGCTGCTCCACGAGGGCCGGCGCTTCGGCGTCAGCGTCCTGTCCTCCGAACAGAGCGCGCTCTCAGATCACTTCGCGGGACGGGCGCAGGGCGGCGCGCCCGAGTACCGGTTCGCCTCCATCCACGACACGCCGCTCGTGGACGGCGCCCTGGCGAACGTCGTCGCGCGCGTCGTCCGGTCGTACTGGGGCGGCGACCATTCGCTGTTCCTGGGGCAGGTCGAATACGCACGCTACGGCGAGGGCCGGCCGCTGCTGTTCCATGCCGGCCAGTACGAACGCCTTCCGCTCGCCGCCGTGTCGGTCTTCTCCGGACTCTCGCCCGACCTTCAGCAGGCCGTGCTGGCTCGCGGCGAGGAGCGCCGATTCGGCGCCGGCGAGCCCGTCGTGGGCGAGGGCGAATCGGGCGACATCCTGTTCCTGTTGCTCGAGGGCACGGTCCGGGTCGAACGAGCCGGCAGGCCGATCGCGACCCTGCACCAGGGCGACTTCTTCGGCGAGGTGTCGGTCCTGTCCGGCGGCCCCCGTATGGCCGACGTGATCGCCGAGACGCCGGTGCGAACACTGACGGTGTCGCGCCAGACGCTCCGCGAGACCCTCGCGGCCGACCCGGACGTGGCATGGGCCATGCTCGAGACGGTCGCGGCGCGACTCCGCGAATCGTGACCCCGGCCGCCGGCGCCGCCGAGGTCGTCGGGGTCCGCGCCGCCACCGCGCAGGACCTGCCTGCTGCGTTCGCCGTGACGTGGCGTTGCGACCACCGGGGCGAACCGCCGCCGGCCGATCCTGATCGCCTCCGATACCTGGAACACGAGCTGGCGACCGGCCGCATGGCGGTCGCCGAGACGAGCGGCGGCGAGATCGTCGCGATGGGTGGCACGGTGATCCGCGGGGGTGTCGCCATGGTCTCCGATCTGTTCGTGGATCCGAACTGGCACGGCCATGGGATCGGCGCCCGTGTGCTCGCGGCGGTGCTCGGCGACCACTGGCCACGGCAGACATTCTCCTCCGCCCACCCGAACGCGCTGCCCTTGTACGTCCGGTTCGGCATGGCTCCGCGATGGCCGAGCCTGTACGTGACCGGCGATCCCGGCGCGGCATCGCAGGACAAGAACCTTGCGGTGACCATCGAACCGGACGTCCAGCCTTCCGCTCTTGCCGACCTGGAGCGATCGTGGGGCGGAGTCTTCCGCCCGGAGGACCACGCGTACTGGGGAACACGGCTTCGTCACGCCGTGCCGCTGGAAATCGTGCGCGCCGGCCGTCCGATCGGCTACGCGTACCTCACCGACGACCCGCCGCTGGACGAGGAGGTGTGGTGGATCGCATCACTCCAGGTCGGCCCGGAGGTGGAACCGGCGACGTCGCTCGAGGCGCTGATCGCCGTGTTCTCCCACGCCGCGGAACGCGGCGTCACGCGACTGGGCATGTCCCTTCCGGGCCCGCATCCGGCGACCGTCCCGCTGATCAGATCGGGCTGGAGGATCGTCGATCGTGACCAGTACGTCGCCAGCGAGGCCGGCCTCTTCGATCCCGAGCGCAGGGTCCCGGACCCCACGTTCGGGTGACGTTCGGCCCGGACGGCCGGGGTCGGCGTCGGTGAGGGTGTGCAAGACTTTCGACGACCGGATCCTGACTCGAGGAGGGGCGAACGATGGGGAACGACCTGGGCGCGATCGCGCGGGCGCTGGTGGCTCCCGGCAAGGGCATCCTGGCGGCCGATGAGAGCGAGGGGACCATCAAGAAGCGTTTCGACTCGATCAGCGTCGAGTCCACCGAGGACAACCGGCGCCAGTACCGCGAGATGCTGTTCACCACCCCCGGCGTGGGCGAATTCATCAGCGGCGTGATCCTCTTCGACGAGACCATCCGCCAGAGCGCCGCCGACGGCCGCACGTTCGTGCAGGTGCTGAGCGACGCCGGCGTCATCCCCGGGATCAAGGTGGACAAGGGCTCGAAGCCGCTGTCCGCGTTCCCGGGCGAAGAGGTCACCGAGGGCCTCGACGGACTGCGTGCCCGCCTGGCCGAGTACGTCGAGCTTGGCGCGAAGTTCGCGAAGTGGCGCGCCGTCATCAACATCGACGTGGCGGGCGGCGTCCCCACCGACGACGGCATCAAGGCGAACGCCCACGCGCTCGCGCGATACGCGGCGCTCTGTCAGGAGGCCGGCCTTGTTCCGATCGTCGAGCCCGAGGTGATGATGGAAGGCGACCACGACATCGCCGCGTGCTTCGACGTCACCTCCCGCACGCTGCACGCGGTCTACGGCGAACTGTTCGATGCTCGCGTGGACCTTCCCGGGTCGCTCCTGAAGCCGAACATGGTCCTGTCCGGGAAGAAGGCCGCGGACCAGGCGGGTCCGGACGAGGTCGCGCGCGAGACGATCCGCTGCTTCCTGGATCACGTTCCTGCCGCGGTGCCGGGGATCGTGTTCCTGTCCGGCGGGCAGACCGACGAGCAGGCCACGGCGAACCTGAACGCCATGAACGCGCTCCGCATCGACCTCCCGTGGCAGCTGTCCTTCTCCTACGGCCGCGCGCTGCAGGCGCCGGCGTTGAAGGCCTGGGGCGGTGCCGACGAGGGCCTCGGAGAGGGTCAGAAGGCGTTCTATCACCGGGCGAAGCTGAACGGCGCCGCGCGGTACGGGCAGTACACGCCGGAGATGGAGTCCGCCGCGTAACGATCGGCAGGCGCCTTCAGGCGATCGTCTGCAGACCCTTGAGCCAGGGCGTCCGTCCGCCGTCCTCGGACCACAGGACGGGGAAGAACGACTCGTCCATGGACAGGTCGGCCCGACGTCGATACCGCGAATAGATCAGGTCCACGTTCGCCGGATGGAACCGCGTCTCCACGGCCAGCAGATGTGAGACGAGCGCCCGGCGGGTGACGTCGGCGCTCGTATTCGAGGCGCTGCCGTGCCAGGTGAGATTGTGATGAAACGAGCACCCGCCGGCCTTCACCACCACGGGGACGATCTCGACCTCCTCGCCGGGCGGCGCGGAGGCGCGAAGCCCTTCGAGCCAGTCCTCCGGCGCGTGGAACTGTGATCGAACCGGCGGGGCCTTCGGCCACAGGTGCGACCCTCGTACGTACTCGAGCGTGCCCGCGCCGGCCTGTGTGTCGTCCAGGGCGATCCAGCACGTGGTCATGACCGGCGGCACCAGGTAGTCCGCGTATGAGCCGTCCTGGTGCATGCCGATCGACTTCGTCCCCGGTGGCTTCCACAGCATGTTGTCCTGCAGGATCCGCGCACCGCGCCAGCCCATCAGCTGCGAGACGAGCCGGCCGGTCCGTTCGGAGAGCACCTGCGCGGCGATGACATCATCGGCGCGCCAGCCGTTGCAGACCTGCCGCGTCACGTCATCGCGGTCCCGGCCGCGCACCCAGTTCACCTCGTCGGGCTTGATGCCGGTCTCGTAGTCGCCGTCGAACACCCGCTTGAAGCGTTCGCGCAGCCGCTCCAGCGTCCGCTCGGGAACGAACCCCTCTTCCACGATCAGGAACCCATCGCACTGGAACCGCTCGACCTGGTTCCCATCGAACCGATCCATCCCGGCCCCCCTTCGGCTCACGCAGATGCTAGCGGGAGGGCGACACGGCCGGTCCCATGGGTGGCGGGCACGGCGCTGGCGAATCCGCGAGTGTCTGTTAGCCTCGGTTGATCCCCGCACATATTGCCGGGTTCCGCGCATCCGCGAAACAGTCGACCACCGGGTCCTTGGATCCACGCGTGCGCGCCACGAAGACGGACAACCGCAGAGCAGGCCGCGTCAATTGCGCGGATACCTCCACGGATCCCCGACGCGCAGTGGCTCGGCCCAGTCGCGACGAATTCCCTCTGACCGGATCGTCGCCGGCGACGATCCCAAGGAGGACATCCATGAAGCGTCCGATTGCCGTTGTGCTGATCGCGGCGAGCCTCGCAGCGGGTTCCCTGGCCCTTCAGCGGACACCGGCCCACGCCACCACCGAGAGCGTGGTCGTCCCCGCCAAGTACCGCTGGGTGGCGGCCCTCGTGAAGACGTATTTCTCACCGATGGGAACGGCCACCTACCGGAAGGCGATGTGTGTGGCCTCTCTCGAGTCCGGCTTCAATCCGAATGCTCGCAATTCGAGCGGCGCCGAGGGCGTGTATCAGTTCATGCCACGGACCTGGTCGTATTACTCGCATCTCGCCGGCTGGGGCGGCGCAAGCGCCTACTGGGCAAAGGCGAACGTGGCCACGGCGGCATGGGTCGTCCGGCACCACGGCTGGTCGGCATGGTCGACCGGATGGCGCTGCTGACACAGCGCTGAAACGGCGCCCGCGAAGGACGGTGCTACGAGCGGGGCCGGGCCTTCTCCGGGTCGTAGAAGGGGAACCGCACGACGGTCGCCGGAATCCGCTTCTGGTGGCTGTCGAGCTTGCCGACCTCGACCTCGGTGCCGAGCCCCGCGTGCTGGACGGCCATCCGGCACAGCGCGACGTTCTTCGCGAGGATCGGCGAACGGGTGCCGCTGGTGATCACCCCGACCTGCTGGCGGCCGACATGCACGCAGTCGCCGTGCGCCGCGGGTTCGTTGCCCTCGAGCTCGAGGCCGACCAGCTCGCGCTGCGGGTGCGCCTTCCGTTCCACCAAAGCGGTGCGCCCGACGAAGTCGTCGTCCGTCGTGGCGAGTCCCACCGTGAAGCCGATGCCCGCCTCGAACGGGTCGATCTGGTCGTCGAACTCGTACCCGGCGAAGATCAGCCCGGCTTCGATGCGCACCATGTCCAGCGCGTCGAGCCCGAGCGGTCGCAGGCCGTGATCGCGGCCGGCCTCCCAGATCGCATCCCAGACGGCGCCCGCGTCCTTCGGATGGCACCAGATCTCGTACCCGAGCTCGCCCGTGTACCCGGTTCGGGACACCACGATCGGGATGCCCTGGGCACCGCCGATCCGGGCGACGCTGAAACGGAACCAGGTCAGCTTGTCGAACGGCGTCTGCGTCGGCGCGGTCCAGATCAGCGGCGCCAGCAGATCGCAGGAGCGCGGCCCCTGCACGGCCAGGTTGTGGAGCTGGTCGGTGGACGGCCGCACCCAGGCGCGCAGGTCGAGGCGCGATGCCTGTTCACGCAACCAGATCCCGTCGTATTCGTCGCCGCCGACGAACCGGAAGTTGTCGGCGCCCAGCCGGAAGACCGTCCCGTCGTCGATCATCCCGCCGGTGTCGTTGCACATCGCCGTGTACACGACCTGCCCGACGGACAGGCGCCGGATGTCCCGTGTCATCGTGGCCTGCAACAGCGCCTCGGCATCCGGCCCGAGCACCTCGAACTTCCGAAGCGGCGAAAGGTCCATCACGACGGCACGCTCGCGGCACGCCCAGTACTCATCCAGTGAGCCCTGGTCGTCGAAGCCGGTCGGGAGCCAGTACCCGCGATAGTCGGTGAACCGGGACGTCAATTCGCGCAATTTCGGCGTGAATCCCGTCTCCCGTGTGAGGCGTGGCTCTGCGTCGGGCGTCACGCGGTGGGCGATGGCGACGGAGAACGTCTCCGTCGCGGGGTACACGCGGACGTGGATGTCGGTGGGATCCCACGCGTTCGCCGGGTCGACGTCGTCGGGGCACGCCGAGGACGCGCAGACCAGATCCGTGAGCGCCCTGAGGAGCACGTAGTCGCCGGGCCGCGACCACGGCTCGTCGGTGACCAGGATGTTGTCCCCGCTGAAGGTCGTGTTGAAGAAGAAGTTCAGCGCCGGCCACCCCTTGCGCGCGGCGATGGCGTACGACTCCAGTTGCCCGTTGAAGTTGTCCGTGCAGTTCACATGGCCGGGGTAGCCCATGTCCTCGTAGTACTTCGAGGTGCAGGCCAGCGCGAAGGTGTCGTGGCGCCCCACCGTGTCTCGCACCACCTCGACCAGCGGGTTCATGTCCTGGTCGTAGAACTTGCCGTACAGACCTGGGGTCGGGTAGGCGTTGCCCATGAGCGTCCTGGTCACGGTGGCGTCCAGCCCGCGTTCGAGGCCCTCCTGCAGACGGTGGCCGTGGAATGCCAGGAAGTCCGAGCACTGCCGGCCTTCGACGTCGATGACCTGAATGTATTCGCCGGCCTTCACCTCGTAGGAGAGGGCGGTGGCGCGGTCCACGCGGAAGTCGAGGCGCGCGTCCGCCAGCGGGGGCGGAAGTTCGGGGCCCTCGCCCGCAGGCGTCCGGGCGATCATGCGGCGAACCTCGACGATGAGGTCCGACTGGGGAGTGCCGCCCTCGACGACCGGAGGCGACAGTGGTTGGGCGATCACGCAGACGGCGTCGCGTCGCGCCAGGAACGACTCCGAAGAGCCCGGCGGCGACCATTCGCCGAACAAGCGCGCCGCTGTTGCCTGGTCCGGCTTCAGTCCAAGAGCCGCAAGGGCCTCAACGACCGCGCCGGCCCGGTCCGAATCGGCAACGGCAAGAGAACGAAGTGTCTCGGCGGGGGCCTCGGTGGTGATGCCGAGCGCGTCGCCATCGTCGGTTCCATCGGGCGCAAGCGCGCTGACCTCGACGACTGCGCCCCCGTCACGGTCGCGGACGGTGAGACGGTCGCCCTCGCGCAGCTTCACCACGGTGGCGCCGCCCGGCCGGACCAGATACGTCTCCAGGAACGGGTCCGGCGGCTTCAGCCCCGGAAGGAGCAACCGCGGTCGGTCTGCGGAGAGAACCATGCGGGTCGGTTCCCTTCTTCGTCTCTTGGACCTATCCGGTGGGGGCCGGGGCGGCCTTTGACTCGGCTTCCTCGGCCTCCTTGATCAGCTGCTCCGCAAGCTCCCGCTTCGCACCGGGCTCGAGCTTCTTCGTCTCGTTCTCCACGGCGCGCCGGTTGAACGTCTGGTTCCAGTAATCGAGCGAGTCGAACCCGAGCAGCACCGCCTTGCCGACGAACTGCCTCAGCACCTCGTTCGTCGGGCCCATGACCCAGCCCGCCTTCGCGTCACGCAGGTAGCGTTCCAGTTCCATGTCGCGCTTGTAGCCGCTGCCGCCGCACGCGTGGAGCATCTTGTCGACCACGTGCGCGACGTTCTTCGCGGCCTCGAACTTGATCTGCCAGGCCCAGTGCAGGAAGTTCGCGCGCGCGAACTCGCCGGGGGAGAGGCGCTTGGTGTTGTTCTCGGTCTCCTTGTCCATGGCCTGCGCCACCGACATGACGAACAGCCGCGAAGCGTTCGTGTCCATGACAGCCTCGCCCACGTAGTCCTGGATGGTCGGGTAGTCGGCGACACGAAGGCCGACGTCCACGTGGCGCTTGCGGGTCGTGTGGCGCTTGGCGATGTCGATCGCCCCCATCGCGATGCCGTTCCAGACCGACGACGACCCGACCAGGAACCACGGGTCGACCGATTCGTCGTTCGACGCCGCGCCGTCGCCGGTCGGGCCGACCAGTTGCGATCCGGGGATCGAGACGTTGTCGATGGTAAGGGGGCCTGACTGATTTCCGCGAAGCCCGAGCGCGTCCCACAGCGAAGGCTGCGCCTGAGCGTCGGCGCCGTCGATGACGAACACCGAGAGGTCGTCGTAGCCCTTGAAGTCGGGCGACGTGGTCTGGACCACATAGAAGTCGGCGAACCCGGCCGACGTGGTCCACGAGGCCTTCTTCCGCACACGGTAGCCGCCGTTCTCAGCGACGGCCCCGGAGGAGATCGGGTACCAGAAATGCGACCCCGTCTCCGGGTCTGAATACGATAGCGTCCCGATCTTCCCGGAGTTCAGCGGCCGGATGTACTTGTCGATCAGCTCGTCGGTCGCACGGAGCATGATCGCGTTCACGGCACCGACGTGCATGACGTAGCACATGGCGGTGGAGGCGCATCCGTAGCGGGCGATCGTCTCGCAGACCATGGAGTAGGCGACGTGGTTCTCGCCCAGCCCACCGAATTCCTGCGGGACGGTGAGGGCCAGGAACCCGTGCTCGCCGAGCAGCTCCAGGTTCCGGCGGGGGAAGAGCAGCTCGTCGTCCGAACGCTTCGCGTTCGCCCGCATCTCCTGCTCGCACAGGTCGATCAGCGTGCTGCGAAGTTCCTTCTGCCGGTCGGTGAGCACCCAGTCGGGATCCCATTCGTAGCCCAAGCCCCAGAAGGGCTCAGCCCCCCACTGCTTGTCCGCCATGCCGCCGTCCTTTCGCGCCTGCGAGGTGTCCAGAGTTCACATACCGCTCCTGCATCGTAGTCCACGGCCCGTTGCGCCGGGAAGCGAGGAGTCCGTGCTCGACCGCGACCACGGACCGGCGCGCGACTGCCTTCCACGGCCGCCAAGCACGCCGACGGTCGTTCGCCGACGAGGAGATCACCTGCCTAGACAGGAACCTCTTCCTGGTGCAGCAGCCGCATCTGCTCTTCGCTCGGTACGGTCGGGACGTCATTGTCGCGGAAGGTGATCGGCTTCTTGTCCTCGACGACGCGCCGGTAGAAGAACAGCAGCACCGCCAGCACAAGGATCCCGATGCCGATCCAGAACGGATAGCCGCTGGCCTTGTATCCGCCGAGCACGCCCGCGAGCTTGTACTGCGTGACGCCCCAGAACAGCAGCAACGCGTTGTACGCGCAGAGGATGGCGGCGATCACGACCCAGACGGGTCCCACCTTGATCACGCGTGGCCAGTTCGGCCGTTCGCGGCGTAGGAGGAGGAAGGCCGACAGCGCCAGCACGTGGCAGAACACGTACCCGATGTTCGACATGTACAGGATCGCGAGGTTGTTGCCGACGAACAGGATCAGCAGGACGTTCACGACCATGTCCACGGTCATTCCGCGTCCGGGCACGTGGAACCGGTTGAGCCGGTAGAGGAACTTCGTCGTCATGTCATCGCGCGCGATCCCGTACAGCGCGCGGCCGCCATCGGCAGTCGCCGAATTCATTGACAGGATGAGGCTGGCGATGAGAAGGATCAGCGCCACCTTCGAAAGACCGCTGCCTACGACCTTGTTGAACGCCTCCACGTAATAGGGCCCGTACGAGTTCGACGCGTCGACCTTGAGTCCGAGCCCGCCGATCCCCAGCGGCAGCAGGACATACACGGCGAGCGAGAACGCCGCTGACGTTCGAAGAGCCAGCGCCGTATCTCGTTTCGTGTCGTGATACTCGGGAGCGAAACTGGCACAGACTTCGATGCCGTACGCCGACCAGCACATGATGAACAGCCACATCAGCGCGACCGACAGATTGCTGTACCCGGGTACCGGCGTGTATGTGATGTTCGAGGCATGCCAGTCGCCCGTGAAGTACGGAACGATGATGAAGATGGCCAGCGGGATCATCAGCAGGATGCCCGTGATGTAGCCGACCGCAAGCGACGGCTTGACGCCGTAGATGTTGAAGAGCCAGACGATGACGATGATCGCGATGCCGATCAGATGCGGCAAGCCGATGTCGACCGGCCCGAGGCTGAAGTATCCGCCGTCCGCGCTCGGGTGCGCCCCGCCGAGCTTGGCGCTCTGGAACCATTCGGCGGTGATCAATCCTCCGATCAGGTACCCGTTGATCGAAAGCACGACCGACCAGCCGATCCAGTAACCGAAGGCCGCGATCGGTCCGAACAGGTTGAAGTGCTTCCGCCAGCCCTCGTGGGCGTACATCGCGATGCCGCCCGGCTTGTCTGGGAACATGGCCGCCGATTCGGAGTAAACCCAGTTCTGGAGGAGCCCGACCGTGGCCGCAATTCCCCAGAGGATGATCGAACCCTTCGCCCCGATCGAGGCGAGCGTGAACCCGAGGTTCGCAATGAGGAAGCCCGGGTTACAGAGGGCGATGACGAAGCCGTCGTACCAGTGAAGCGACTTCAGCAGCTGCCGTTCTTCGATGACGGCCTCGGCCACCTCGACCTCCCTCTGCTCCCCCCGATGATTGGCGCTCGGTATAGCACTGACCCTTTGCGGAAGCAACTGGCGGGACCATCTCGTCCGAGCTGCCAGGTGTGTGCGGAACACACATGACGGGCCCACCGGCAGCGGGCAGCTGGGATACGATGCCGGCGATGCGTCGATGAAGGGGCCGCCGATCACCGTGAAATGCGACTGCGGGCGGGTCGAGCACGTCCCGTACGGCGACACTTGGACATGCGAGGATTGCGGCAGCCGGTGGAACACACGGCAGATCCCGGCCGAACAGTACGCCGGCATCATGCACGAGCAACGCCGGTTCCGCTTCGAGGCGATGATCGCCGGCTTGCTGATCGGAGGCGCGTTCCTGATCATCGGCCTCACGCAGCCGGGACGGGCGCTGCTGCTCGTGCCGATCGCGTTCGGCGTCTGGTTCATCTGGTACATGCCGCGATGGCGGCGCAAGGTCAGGCAGGCCGCCCGGTCGCTGCCGACCTGGCACCTCACGCCGGAGCCGGAGCCGGACTGACATGCTCGGCGTCCGGCGGCCTCCGACCCGCGCACCGGCGCCGGTCGAGGGGGGCCTCTCCGGGCCGGTGATGCTCGCCACCTTCGATGTGCCCTTCGATCCCGACGCGGCTGTGGTGGCAGTCGACGCGGCGGTCGAGTCGGGCCTGCCGCTGATCGTGTGCAACTCCGTGCAACTCCCGCCGATGCCTCTGTCGATCGTGATGGGCTACGACCAGCTTGAGTATCCGCCGGACATGGAGGAGTCGCTGGTCGCGCCGGTGCGGCTCGCATCGTCGCTCGGCATCAAGGTCGAGCGCATCCGAGTACGGAGTCTGAGGCCGCTCGAGGCGCTGCTCGAGGTGGCCCGCGAACATCGCCTCAGTCTGTTGGTGTTGGGGCCGGATCGCACTTGCTTGTCCCGGCGCAGGTACCAGCGCATGGCGCGGGCCGTGCGGGATGGCGCCCCTTGTCTGATCTGGCTGGCCGAAGGCACGTGCTGACGTACGCGTCACGCGGCCGGCGCGTGTCCGGTCCGCACATATGCCGGTTTGACTTCCCGTCTGCCCTCCCGCTTCACTAGGGCGAGGTCCGGACGTTTCGGCGCGGCGAGAGGGCGACGGCATGGAGACCGCTGGCCCGCGGGGCCGTGGGGACACAAGGGGTGCGCGGGCGAGGCAGCTGACCGCCGTCCGGCGCGTCCCCGACGAGGCGGCCTATCTCTACGAGATCGTCCAGACGATCGGGTCCGGTCCGGACCTCGAGACCATCCTCCGCGGCATCGTCCGCATCGTCACCGAGGCGACGGACTGCCACGCCTGCCTGATCTTCTTCGTCCAGGAAGGCCGCCTGGTGCTCCGGTGCGCGTCGGCGCCGTACGCGCACCTGGCCGGCAAGGCGAGCATGGCGATCGGCGAAGGCCTCGGGGGCTGGGTCGCCCGGACACGCCGGAGCGCCTTCATCAAGGAGAACGCCCTGCAGGACCCGCGGGTCCTGTACTTCCCCGAATTCGAGGAGGAGCGCTTCCAGTCACTCGTGTCGGTGCCGATCTTCGCCCGCGGGGGCGACGTGATCGGCGTGGTGAACCTCCACGCCGAGGCGCCGCACGAGTTCGCCCGCGAGGACCTCGATTTCCTGGAGCACACCGCGTCGCTCGTCGCAGGTGCCGTGGAGAACGCGCGCCTCTACGAGGAGGCCACCGAGCGCGTCGCGCTCCTGACCGACCTCTCGCGCCTGGCGCAGCGGATCGCGTCCACGGCCGGCGTGGACGACCTGCTGGACATGGTCGTCCGGGACTGCCGGTCGCTGCTGGATGCCGAACGCTGCGAGGTGCTGCTGCTCGACGCGGACGAGCGGCTCGTGCTTCGCGCGGCGGATCCTCGGCGCACCGCCGCAGCGCTCGACACGCGCCGGCTCTGGATGGACGCGCTGGCGTCCCGCCCGGGGCCCGAGGAGGCCCGGGCGCTCGCCGAGGCGCTGTGGGGAGATCGCGCCGCCGGGATCCCGCTGTTCGCGCCGCTCGCCGTGGGAGAGGAGCGCCTCGGCGTGCTCGCGGTTTCCGCCGCCACGCCGTCCAGGGATGTCGAGACGGTCCTGACGGCCGTCGCGTCCCACGTGGCCGTGGCCCTCAAGCAGCATCAGATGATCGAACGTCTGAAGGAGGGCAGCCTGGTCAAGGAGTTCTTCGAGGCCCTCGCGCGGGGCGAGCCGCGCGAGGACATCGAACGGGCCGCATGGCGGCTCGGCTGCGACCTGGACGTCCCCCACGTGGTCCTCCGCGCCCGGCCGTGTTCGAACGGTGCGACGTCGAAGCGAGGGGGCCGCCGGTCGGGCGCCGCGGACGACGCGGCACGCGGCCTCGACGCGTGGGGCAGGGTGGCGGCCAAGCTCGAACCGCAGCTCGCCTCGGCGGTCCCGGGGGCACTGTTCGACCAGGGCGAATCGTCGCTCCGCGCGATCATCCGCCTCTCCCCGGGCGACGGAGGCGACCCCGCGGACGTCGTCCGGCGGCTGGCCTCGGACGTCGCCGGGGTCGTCGAGGGATCGCCGGTGGCCGTCGGCCTGTCGAACCCGTGCCGGGGCGTGTCCTCCTTCGCCGTCGGCTTCGACGAGGCGCTCGCCGCCGCCGAGGTCGGCGCGCTGATCCGCGGCGGACCCGGCGTGTTCTCCTACGAGGATCTCGGGCCCTACAAGTACGTCCTGGCGAACGAAACGGGGATGCGCGACGGCCATCAGCGCGCGCTGGAGCGGCTGGCCGACTACGACGTCCGGCGCGGGACGCAGCTGCTGTGGACGCTCGAGGGCTACCTCGACGGCCGCGGCAACGTGGTGGGCAGCTCGCGGACGCTGTTCATCCACCCGAACACGCTGCGGCAGCGGCTCTCCCGCATCGAGCAGATCACCGGCCTCGATCTCGAACACGACGATTGGCTGTCGCTCGCCATCGCCGTCAAGGTGGTCAAGCTTCGCCTGCTCCGGCGCTCGGCTCGTGACGGTCGGGGGCAACCCGCCGGCGGCGCCGCCGGATCGGAGGCGGGCACCACGCGCGCCGGCGCCCCCGAATGAGGGGAGACTCACGCGATGCGCGAACGGCTCCGAGGCCGCGTCGTGACTACGCCTCGAACGGGTTCCGCCGGGTCTCTCTGAGCATGCTCGTCAGCCGCAGATAGCCGAGCCCGGCAAGCTTCGTCGCCAGCACGAGGAACAGTTCCGCGGTCATCACGGCATCGTCGAGCGCGTGATGCGGCGATTCCAGCGGGACGCCGAACCGCCGGCACGCCGCGACCAGCGAGACGTACCGGGACGGCGTCCGGCCCTCTGCGCGGTCGAACGCGACCAGCAGGCGCGCCACGTCGACGGTTCGCTGCCGCAGCCGGAACCGCGGCACGTGGAACATGCGGGCGAGGAAGCCGATCTCGACCTCGGCGACCCACGCGAGCAGGTACCTGCGATCGAGCGCGCCGGCCAGCGTGGATCGGGCCGACCCGAGCCCTTGCGCGCCGGTGAGGTCGGCCGGCCGGAGCTGATGCACCCGGATCGACTCCGGCGACAGCGGCGCGGCGGGCGCCACTTCGCCGTAGAGCGCGTCCCGCAGGACCACCCGGCCGGCCTCGACGGGCACCGCTCCGAACGAGACGATCGCGTCGTGACGAAGATCCAGTCCCGTCGTTTCGAAGTCGAGTGCGACGAACGGCGCCTCGCGCCAGCCTCGCCGCAGATGGTCGCGCGTCGGCGGGGCCGGCCGGGACGTCACGGGGGACGAACCCCGAGCTCGGCCGCGAGCACGCGCTGGGCCCGCGAGATGACCCGGAACGCCTCCTTCAACTGCTGGCGCTCGATGGGCCCGAGCATCTTCGGGTCGACGTGGTCGTCGGCGGGAAGCCCGCCTCGCGCCTGTTCGGCCTGATGGCGGAGCCGAACCCCCCACAGGACCCGGAAGGCCTCGGAGAGCCCGGTCTGGGTCTCCTCGTCGATGACGCCGGCCGTGTGCGCCGCGCGCAGGCGGGTGAGCGTGCGCTTCTCGGCGATGCCCGCCGAGATCGCGAAGGTGCGCGCCAGGTTCGTGATCAGCGTGATGCCCCGATGCTTCACGTCGAGGGTCCCGGCGTGCTCGCCCTTCGCCTCGACGACGAGGTCCCGGAAGAAGCCCGTCGGCGGGCTCGCGTCCAGGGCCCGGCGCCCCAGATGCCGGAGGAAGATCGGATGCTCGGGAGCGGTGCGGATGACCGCGTCGAGCGCTCGATCCACGTCCAGCGGACCCGCGACCCGGCGGTAGTCGAACGCGATCGAGGTGAGGATGCTCCCCTCCAGCCCCGGGTCGTCCATCCAGTCGCCCAGCGCCTTCGCCCAGGCGTCGACCGTCCGGCGGAGCGGCGGGTTCTCGGCCATCGCCCCACCGTTGCACCTGGGCAGCCCGACCGCCTCCAGGTCGTCGGTCACGCGCCTGGCCAGTTCCGCGAAGTAGGGATCCGGCGCGCCGGGATCACCGCCCTGCGGGTCGAACGCCAGGGCATGATCCTGGTCGGAGTGCAGGGCCTGCTCGTGGCGGGCCAGGCTGCCCAGCGCCAGCCAGGCCCAGGGGACGGGCGGATCGCCGAGGTCGTCGATCGCCAGGTCGATCGAACGCCTGGTCAGCGCGTCGACGGTCACGCCCACGACGTGCCCCACGTCCACGGGATCGGCGTGAGCGTCGACGAGCCCGATGACCACACGCGGGAGGTCGCGTCCGGCGGCCACCAGCGCCGCGCGATCGGCGACCCGCTCGATGGCGCTCCTCACGGCGACCGGTGAATAGCGCTCCAGGCGCATCAGGTCCGTGTCGGTCACGACGCCGACGAGCGTGCCGTCGCGCTCCACGACGGGGAAGTGATGGACGCTTCGTTCGAACATCAGGGCGAGCGCCTCGGCAGCCATCGTCTCGGGCGGGACGGTGAGCGCCGGGAAGCTCATCACGCCCGCAACGGGAGCATCGGGCTCGACGCCCGCGGCGAGCACGCGGGTCCGGAGGTCCCGGTCGGTGAGGATCCCCACCCGGCCGTCCCGGGGGATCAGCAGCGACGAGACGCGCGCGTTCGCCATGAGCGCCGCCGCCTCGCGAACGGTCGTGCCCTCCTCGCACGTCACCGGCCGCCGGACGATGAGGCTGCCGACCGAGACCGACCTGGCATCCGCGCGGGAGGCGGTCCGCTGCTCGTCGGCGCGCAGGATCTGCCGGCGGACCGCCGAGGAGAGGAACGCCAGGCCGTGCCTGGTCCCGACGATCTGCTCGGCGAGCTCGGCGTCGATCAGGTAGCAGATGGTGTCCTCCTGCGCACGGACGGTCACCGTGGGTCCGAGGCCCGAGAAGAGGGAGAGATGCCCGAACGTCTCGCCTTCGACCAGGAGATCGAGGATGGTCTCGCCGTCCAGGCGCTCGACGGCGCCCTTTCGGATCACGTAGAGGAACGCCGCCGGCTCGCCGCCCTCCTGGAGGATGACCGCGCCCTCCGGGAAGTATTCGATCCGGACGCTCGCGGCCACCGTCTCCAGGCGATCCTGCGGAAGCGCGTCGAACGGCGGATACCTCCCGAGGAACGCCGCCACGTCCATCCCGCGGCGAGTATGGCGCGCTCAGGCCATCGGTGTTCGTACCACGCGGAGTTCGGAGACCACGGCCTGCAGCCGTTCGTCGGCGGCATCGTGCGGGACCGCGTCGACGATCTGGACGTCGAACCCGAACCCGATCCGGGCCGCGCCCGTCCCGGCCCGGCGGAGGAACCCGTCGTAGTAGCCCCCGCCGTAGCCGACCCGGTACCCGCGCCGGTCGAAAGCCAGGCCGGGCGCCACCACAAGGTCGAGGTCCCGCGGGTCGACCGGCTCGTTCTCCCGCGGCTCGAGCGCCCCGTAGGACGATGGATCAACCGGATCGCCGGGGCGATACGCGACCGCCTCCAGGACGCCGCCGATCAACCGGGGGAGCGCCAGGTCCACGCCGCGGTCCGCGAGTCGCTGGATCAATCGGCCGGTGTCGATCTCCGAGCCGAACGTGTTGAACACGAATGCCAGCCGCGCGGCTTCGACCTCCGGAAGGGCGAGCAGCCGGTCGGTGGCCGTCTTCGACCACGCCTCGCGTTCCGCTGCGGGGATTGCCGCTCGCAGCGCCCGCATCCGCCGGCGAAGCTCGGCCTTCTCCTCGGCGATCGTCATGGCGCGACGGAGCGTACCCGCGCCGACCGGGCGTGACGCGGCGTCAGGTGAGCCCGCGGCTGCTAGCTGACCTCGCCCGCGGAACCGCGCGCGAGCACCCGCCCGGAGGGATCGAGGATCTGCACCGTCTGGAACGACGAGATGTCCGCGGCCGTCCCGAGCCAACCGGTCCCGTGGCCGTCGCCGTCCAGCTTCACCGGGAACTGCACTCTCAGCTTCTCGCCCGTGGTGGAGACCAGCTGGATCGTGAGCGGCTCGCTGTACCCGGGCGCGGTCAGTTCGAACACCCCCCAGCTCTCGTGCCGGTCCGAGTCGTACAGCACCGCCGTGCCGGTGACCTGGTCCCCGGTGGTCGAGTGCAGCTTCGCCACGCGGACCTCCTTCCCGCCCAGCAGGTGGAGGAATCGCTGGTAACTGGCCTGATCACCCCGCGCCGCATTGAGCTGTCCGTGCTGGACGGCACCCCAGCCGACGGCGGCGCCGAGCGCCAGGACGACCGCGGCGACGGCCAGCCAGCGCACGACCCGCCCGCCGTTCCACCGCGCCGCGTGGCGGGCGCTGCGGCGGCCGGGGATACCCGCGCCGGCTTCGATGCTTCGGTCCTCGTCGGCCCACTCCTCCTGCAGGGCGGTCATGACGCGGGCCCGCAGTTCCGGCGGCGGATCGGTCACGTGGGCGGCCGAGGCGAACATCGCCACGCCGCTGTCGAGGCTCTGGGCGTCTGCCCGGCACGCCCCACACCCGCGCAGGTGCCGGCGGACCGCGGCCTCCTCGGTCTCCGACAGCGTCCCCATCGCATGATCCGGGAGCAACTGGAGTACTTCGTCACAGGTCATGTTCGACCTCCAGCGCCTCGCGCAGCCGGATCAGCGCGGTCCGGATCCGGGTCTTCGCCGTTCCCACCGGGATGCCCTCGAGCTCGGCGACCTCGCTCGAGGTCTTGCCGCCGAAGTACGCCAGTTCGATCGCGGCGCGCTGCTGCGGCGTCAACGCGCCCATGGCCCGCTTCGCCCGGTCCGCCAGGTCCATGGTCTCGGCGATCCGCTCCGGACCCGGCTCGTCGCTCGCCTCGCTCGGCCGTTCCTTCTCGGTGAGGATCCGCGTCTCGAGGACTCGGCGGCGCAGGAGGTCGATGGCCAGGCTGCGGGCGATGAGCAGGATCCATGTGTCCAGCGAACCGCGGGCCTCCTCATACGTGTCTGCCTTCCTCCACACCTTGACGAATGTGTCCTGCACCAGATCCTCCGCCTGCGAGGGGTTCCCGAGCATCACCATGCCGAGGCCGAAGATCCGCGGGGCGAAGCGCGAGTACAGTTCGCCCGCCGCGGTCCCGTCCCGCCGCGCGAACGCGCGGACGAGCTCGAGATCCGGGCGGGGCGACTCGCTCACACCGCGAAGCGTACGCCCCCTCATGCCGACAGGATTACGGACGAAACGCCCGCGCGGTTCACTCGATCTTCACGGTAAGGACGGGGATCGCTGCAGGTCCCGGCCGGCGAGACCGTAAGCGACCGGCTCAGGCGAACGCGCGAAGATTCCGCAGGACGGTCTCCCCGAGGTCCACGTCGCCGCCCACCAGGACCACGCCGGCCTCCAGGGCCGCCCCCGGGTCCATCCGCTGGCCGGCCACCAGCGCGAACTCGTACCCGCGTCCCTCGATGATGGCGTCCGGCTTCGCGCCCTTCGCGGGCACCTCGCGTGCCGCGAGGCCGTAGGTCCAGGTGCCTTCCCCGGGTCCCTCCAGATCCACCTTCAGCACCTTGCCCGGGAACGACAGCCCGGCGAGCGACAGCGCGTAGGGGAGCGAACGGATCGCGAGGTCGTTCACGCAGTAGATGGCCTTGTGAACCCGTCGCGGCTCCAGTTCGGCCCCGGCGCGGACGTCCTCGCCGTGAAGCCACCATTCCATCACGCGCGACTGCAGCAGATACGGCACGCGCATCTGGCCCGCGACCCAGTAGACACGCCTGGAGTCCCAGTCGTCGGCGGGGACGGCCGAGCACCGGGTGAGGAACGTGTCGGCCGCACGCCCCCATTCGGAGATGACGCTTCGAACCGGCGTGTCGGCGCGCCGCCCCACGGCGAACGCGTTGAAGCCGTCGACCGTGGGCGCGGCGCCGTTCAGCGAATCGAAGTACGCCTGCACCTCCGTGAGGGGCTCGTCGCCGATGGTCGCGGCGGCCACCGCGTCGCTGGATGCAAGGTGGGCCAGCACGTCGCGGATCCGCCAGCCCTCACTTCCCGAGGGTTGGTCGAATCGCTCCGGTTCCGTGTACTGGATGGTGCGGCCCATGGCTTCGCGTTCTTCCCTGGCCGTCGCCAGCAGCCACGTCCTGTCGAGCGTCATCCCCTCGAGCCCTTTCTCGTCCTCGTTCGATCTCACTTGCCGAACATGGCGGGCCCGCCGGATGAACACCGCCACCCCGCGCCGACCGGGGCGTCCCGGGACCGGCGCGCGCGTATCGTACCCTCGCACGATGCGCGTGCTGGTCGCACCCGACAAGTTCCGGGGGACGCTCTCGGCCGCCGACGCGGCAGCCGCCATCGCCGGCGGATGGGAACGAGGCGACCCGGCCGCCACCGTCACGCGCCTCCCACTCGCCGACGGCGGGGAAGGCACGCTCGATGCCCTGCTCGCCGCCCTGGCCGGGGAGGACCACCCGACGCTCGTGACCGGGCCGCTCGGCGAGCCCGTCACCGCGCGCTACGGCATGGTCGGCGCCGGCCGGGACCGGACGGGCGTGATCGAGATGGCCGAGGCGTCGGGTCTCTCGCTGGTCCCTCCGGAGCGTCGCGATCCGATGCGCGCCACCACCAGGGGAACCGGCGAGCTGATGCTCGCGGCCGTGATGAGCGGCGCCACGCACCTCCTCGTATGTGTCGGGGGGAGCGCGACCAACGACGCCGGGGCCGGCGCGGTCCAGGCGCTCGGGTTCCGGCTGCTGGACGCCGAAGGGGCGGACCTGGGGCCGGGCGGTGCGGCCCTGCTCCGGCTGGATCGGATCGACGTGTCCGGCCGGTCGCCGGACCTGAACGGCGTCGAGTTCGTCGTCGCGACCGACGTGGACAACCCCCTGACCGGGCCGCGGGGGGCGTCGGCCACGTTCGGCCCCCAGAAGGGCGCCTCGGAGGAGGACGTCGAACTGCTCGATCGGGCGCTGGCGCGGTTCGCGGACGTCCTCGCCCGCGACCTCGGTGTCGAGTTCCGGGACGTTCCGGGCACGGGCGCGGCGGGCGGCCTGGCCGGCGGGTTGATGGCGTTCCTCGGCGCGCGGCTTCAGTCGGGCGCGCGGACCGTCATGGAGGCCGCCGGGTTCGGCGCGCGACTGCGCGAGGCCGACGTGGTGGTGACCGGGGAGGGGTCCTTCGACCATCAGTCGCTGGGCGGAAAGGTGCCCGGCGCCGTCATCGAAGCGGCAAGCCAATCGGGCGTGCCCACGTTCGTGCTGTGCGGTAGGGCCGCTCCGCAGGCGGTGCCGGACCGCGTGATCGTGGCATCGATGGCCGCGCGGTTCGGCATGGAGGCCGCCATAAGGCGGCCGGGCGAGACGCTCGAGGCGCTGGCGGAAGAGGTCGCCCGCGATCGCGCCGGCTCGCTGGTTCCGGTCGCGCAGGACGGGAGGGGCTAGGCCGGGTGGCGAAGGCGGTCGACCGGTTCCTGGATGCGGCGCGTCCGACGGGGTTGTCGTTCGACATCAGACGCTTCCCGGAGGGCACGCGAACGGCCGCCGACGCGGCGCGCGCGCTCGGGTGCGACGTCGGCCAGATCGTGAAGTCCCTGGTGTTCGTGGCCGACGGCCGGGCGTTCCTGGCGCTGACCTCGGGGGCGAACCAGGCGGATCGTGACCGCCTCGCCGCGATCCTCGGGGCCGGCAGCGTGACGCGGGCCGACGCAGAGCAGGTCCGCGCGGCCACCGGCTTCGCCATCGGGGGGACGCCGCCGTTCGGCCATCCCATCCCATTGACCGTGCTGGTTGACGGCCACTTGATGGGGTACGACGAACTGTGGGCGGCCGCGGGCACGCCCGATTCGGTTTTCGCGATCTCGCCGAACGACCTGGTCCGCGCCAGCGGCGGGAAGGTTGAGGACTTCGCGAAGCGTTGAAACGGGTACTGCGGGGTTGAACGAAGGCCCCAGGACACGCCGATATACTGGCCGTGCGAGCCATCCGGCTCGGCGACGAGGGCAAGGAGTCAGAACCGACATGATCGCGCTCACCGAATCCGCGGCCACCGAGGTCAAGAAGCTGCTCGAGCAGGAGGGCCGCTCCGACATCGCGCTGCGCGTGGCCGTGCAGCCCGGCGGCTGTTCGGGCCTGCGCTATGCCATGTACCTCGACGACGAGATCGCCGAATCCGACGTGCAGGACGACCAGTACGGCGTGCGGGTCGTCATCGACCGGATGAGCGTTCCGTACCTGTCCGAGGCGAAGATCGACTTCGTGGACTCCCTGGAGCAGTCCGGGTTCACCATCGACAACCCGATGGCCCAGAGCAGCTGCGCCTGCGGAAACTCCTTCCACTGAGTTCGCAGGACTCCGGCAGTCCCGACGGCGCCTGGTGGCGCCGCGCCGCGTCGATCTATCAGATCTATCCCGCCACGTTCGCCGATTCGAACGGTGACGGCGTCGGCGACCTCGCCGGGATCCGGTCGCGGCTGCCGTACCTTCGCGCGCTGGGTGTAGACGCGCTCTGGCTGTCGCCGATCTACCCCTCGGCCGGCGTGGACGGCGGCTACGACGTCAGCGACTACCAGGCCGTGGACCCGGCCTACGGCTCGCTCCAGGACCTCGACGCGCTGATCAGGGATGCGCATGGGAGCGGCCTGCGGGTCCTGCTGGACTTCGTGCCGAACCACACCTCGGACGAGCATCGATGGTTCGTGGAATCCCGCTCCAGCAGGGGGTCGCCGAAACGCGACTGGTACATCTGGCGCGATCCCGCTCCGGGCGGCGGCCCGCCGAATGAGTGGCAGTCGGTGTTCGGTGGACCGGCGTGGCGCATCGATGAGCCGACCGGCCAGTACGCCATGACGTCGTTCTATCCGCAGCAGGTCGATCTCAATTGGGAGAACGCGGAGGTTCGGCGCGCGGTCACGGGCGCCATGCGCTGGTGGATCGACCGGGGCGTGGACGGCTTCCGGCTCGACGTGATCCACCGGCTGTCGAAGGGCACCGAGATGCTGGGCGGCCCGCGCGCGCACGAGTTCGTTCGGGAGATCCGGGATGCCGTCGGCCCGGACGTCCTGCTGCTCGGCGAGGTCTGGCTGTTCGACCTGTCGGAGGTGACCAGGTACCTGGCCCCCGGCGAACTGGATCTGGCGTTCGCGTTCCCGTTCGCGTTCGCGCCGTGGAACGCGACCGCGCTCACGGACGTGATCGCCGAGGTCGTCGAGCGGTGGGGAAGCGCCGGCGCGTGGCCGATCTGGCACATCGCGAACCACGACATGCCGCGGCCCGCGACGCGATGGGGCATGCATGCAACCCGGGTGGCGGCGGTCCTGCAGATGACGCTGCCGGGCGCCACGGTGATCTATCAGGGCGACGAGCTCGGGATGGCCGACGGTGACGTTCCGGAGGAGCGACGGCGGGACCGGATCGGCCGCGACGGTTGTCGAACGCCGATGCGATGGGCCGCCGCGCCGAACGCCGGTTTCTGTCCGGATGAGGTCGAACCCTGGCTTCCGGTCGGCCGCGAACCGCCCGGCGCCGACGTCGCGACCGAAGAAGAAGATGCCGATTCCGTCCTGGCCCTCTACCGCCGCCTCCTCTCGCTGCGGGCGGTCTCGCCCGCGCTGAACGCCGGCGACCTCGCGTTCGTGAAGGCACCGAGCGGGATGGTTCGATTCGACCGCGTCCACCCAGATGAGCGCCTGCACATAATCGTCAACATGGTTGACGAAGCGCGCCGCGCCGACGTCGCGCCCGGGCGGATCCTCGCGGCCGCCACCGCCGACCGTGAGGATGAAGTCGTGGCGGGCCCACTCGAGGTGCGCGCGTTCGAGGCGCTGGTCATTCGCCTGGATTGAGCCATCGCGCCCGCGAATCGCCGAAGTCCGGGTATCGGCTCCCGGCCGCCGGGACGTCAGGTCGTACAGTAGGAACGGCGGTACCGAACAATCGTTTCAAGCATCGGGAGTTGAGCACGAAGTGAAAACCGTCCTTCAGAAGGACCACGTCGTCATCCGGTTCGCGGGGGACTCGGGCGACGGCATGCAATTGACCGGCGATCGCTTCACCAACGCCACCGCGGTGTTCGGCAACGACCTTGCCACCCTGCCGGATTTCCCCGCCGAGATCCGCGCACCCGCCGGCACCCTCGCCGGCGTGTCGGCCTTCCAGATCCACTTCGCCGACCGCGACATCGTCACGCCGGGCGACGCGCCGAACGTACTGGTCGCCATGAACCCCGCCGCCCTCAGGGCCAACATCCGCGACCTGGAGCGCGGGGGCGTGATCATCGCCAACCAGGACTCGTTCGTCGACCGGAACCTCGAGAAGGCGGGCTACGGCGCGAACCCGCTCTCCGACGACTCGCTGGCGAGCTATCAGGTCTATCAGGTGCCCATGACCTCGCTTACCGTCGGCGCGACGGAAGGCATGGACGTCACCAAGAAGGACGCCGAACGCGCCAAGAACTTCTTCGCGCTCGGGCTGGTGTCGTGGATGTACGGGCGTCCGACCGACGTCACCACCCGCTGGATCGAATCCCGGTTCGGCGGGAAGGCGAACATCATGGAGGCGAACCTCGCCGCGTTCCGCGCCGGCTACAACTTCGGCGAGACCACCGAGATCTTCGACAGCTCCTACGAGGTCCGGCCGGCGCCGGCCGAGCCCGGCACGTACCGGAACGTCGCCGGCGCCACCGCGCTGGCGTGGGGACTGATCGCGGCGGGTGAGCGCGCCGGCATCCCGATCTATTACGCGTCCTACCCCATCACGCCGGCGTCCGAGTTGCTCCACGAACTCGCGAAGCGGAAGAACTTCGGCGTCCGAACGCTGCAGGCGGAGGACGAGATCGCCGCCGCGGGCGCGGCGCTCGGCGCATCGTTCGGCGGCTACATCGGCGTCACGGGCACGAGCGGGCCCGGACTGGATCTCAAGCAGGAGATGATCGGGCTGGCGGTCAACCTGGAACTCCCCATGGTGATCGTCGACGTCCAGCGCGCCGGGCCGTCCACCGGCATGCCGACGAAGACCGAGGCGGCCGACCTGCTTCCCGCGCTCTACGGCAGGCACGGCGAATCGCCCCTCCCCGTGGTCGCCGCGAAGACGCCCTCGCACTGCTTCGACGCGGCGATCGAGGCCGTCCGGATCGCGGTGAAGTACCGGACCCCGGTGATCCTGCTCTCGGACACGTTCCTGGCGAACTCCTCCGAACCGTGGCGCCTCCCGGACGTGGATTCGCTGCCTGTCATCGAGCCGCGCTACGCGACGGAGCCGAACACGCCGGACGGCTTCATGCCCTACCTGCGCGATGAGAACCTCGCGCGGCCGTGGGCGCTTCCGGGCACGCAGGGGCTGGAGCACCGGATCGGCGGCCTGGAGAAGCAGGACGTCACCGGCAACATCTCCTACGACGCGGCGAACCATGCCCACATGACGGAGCTGCGGGCGGCGAAGGTGGAGAAGATCGCCGACGACATCCCGCTGCTCGACGTGGACGACCCGACCGGGGCGGCGGAGCTGCTGGTGCTGTCGTGGGGCTCGTCGTTCGGCCCCGTCAAGGCGGGCGTGCGGCGTGTCCGCGACGCGGGCAAGGAGGTCGCGTTCGCCCACCTCATGCACCTGAACCCGCTTCCGCAGAACACGGCCGAGGTGCTCAGGCGCTACCGGCGGGTGCTGATCCCGGAGACGAACCTGGGCCAGCTGACGCTCGTGATCCGCGGGCGGTTCCTGACCGACGCGAAGGCGGTGACCAAGGTGGAGGGCCGGCCGTTCTTCGCCCATGAGATCGAGGACGAGATCCTGAAGGAGCTGTGAGTTCGACATGGCAGTGGACATGAACGGTGGCGGCGGCGTCGGCACGCTCTCGAAGAAGGACTTCACCAGCGACCAGGAGGTCCGCTGGTGTCCGGGCTGCGGCGATTACGCGATCCTGGCCGCCGTCCAGAGCTTCCTCCCGGAACTGGGGATTCCGAGGCACAAGACGGCATTCATCACGGGCATCGGGTGCAGCGGCAGGTTCGTGTACTACATGGACACCTACGGCGTGCACAGCGTCCACGGCCGCGCGCCGGCGATCGCGACCGGCCTGGCGTCGTCCCGGCCCGACCTGTCGGTCTGGGTGGTCACCGGCGACGGGGACGCGCTGTCGATCGGTGGGAACCACCTGATCCACGCGCTCCGGCGGAACGTGAACCTCAAGATCCTCATGTTCAACAACCAGATCTACGGGCTGACGAAGGGCCAGTACTCGCCGACCAGCGAGGAGGGCAAGGTCACGAAGTCCACACCGTTCGGGTCCCTGGACCACCCCTTCAACCCCATCGCGCTGGCGGTCGGGGCCGAGGCGACGTTCGTGGCGCGTTCGATCGACAACGACCGGCAGCACCTGACGGAGGTGCTGCGGCAGGCGGCGCAGCACCGCGGGACCGCCTTCGTCGAGATCTATCAGAACTGCAACGTGTTCAACGACGGTGCCTTCGACCTGCTCCGGGAGAAGGCCGCGGGCGCCCAGCGGAACCAGATCCGGCTGCGGCACGGCGAGCCGACGGTCTTCGGCGCGGAGGGCGAGTTCTGCGTGATCGCGCAGGCCGACGGTTCGATGGCGATCCGCGACACGGCCGACACGCCGGACGAGAAGATCTACGTGCACGACGCCCATCACCCGACGCCGTCGCCGGCGTTCGCGCTGGCGCACCTGTCGACCGGCCCGACCCAGCCGACCGCCATCGGCGTGTTCCGTGACGTCGAGCGACCGGTGTACGGGGACGCGATGGAACGGCAGATCGAACACGCCACCGAGCGCCTGGGCAAGGGCGATCTGGGGGCGCTGCTCCGGTCCGGCGACGTCTGGGACGTGTCCTAGGTCACAACCGGATCCGCGCCGGACGTCAGCCCGCTGTGTCGGGCGGCGACGGCGGCGCGTAGTCGAGTGCCCCGAGGTCCCGGACGAGGGGCGGGACGACCTCGACGACGCGCGCGATCTGCGCGTCGGTGATCCCCGGCCACAGGCCGAACCGCACGACGACGTCCTCGTCCGACAGGCCCTCGACACCCACGCGTTCGGAGGGCAGAGTCGAACAGAGGATCCCGCGGTCCTCGAGCGTCATGAGGAGCGCCTCGGCGTCGATGCCCGGTGCCACCCACGTCACGATGTGGGGAACCCGGTGCGTTCCGTGCCCGAGCACCCGGATCCCCGCGCCGGAGAGGCCCGTTCGAAGGTGGCCGCCCTGGGCCCACAGCTGCGCGGCTCGGTCGCCGAGATCGGCGGCGCCCGAAGTCAGCGCGGCTGCCATCCCCGCGATGCCCGGGATGTTGGGCATGCCCGCGCGGAGCCTCCGCTCGCGGTCGTCGCCCGGGATCAGCGGCGCGAGCCGGGTGCCCCGGCGGACGAAGAGCGCGCCGGCGCCGGGCGGCCCGTAAGCCTTGTGCGATGAGATCGACAGCACGTCCATCCCCAGTGCGGCCACGTCGACGGGGACGGTCGCGACCGTCTGGCAGCCGTTCACGTGCACGGGGACGCCGTGCGGCTTCGCCAGACGGATGCATTCGGCGACGGGCTGGATCGTCCCCACCAGGTGGTTGACGTGCTGGATCGAGGCCATGGCGACGCCGGACCTGGAGACCTCGTCCGCCCACCGATCGACGTCGATGCGTCCTGTGGGGTCGGTGGGGATCGTCACCACCTCCAATCCCGCGGTTTTCGCTGCGGCGGTGACCGACGGGTGCTCGCTGGCGGCCGTGACGAACCGGCGTCCGCGGCCGGCTCCCATGGCGGCGACCCCCACCCGCACGGCCAGGGCGTTCGCTTCGGTGCCGCCGCTCGTGAACACGATCTCGTCCGAGTGGGCGCCGAGCGCGGCCGCCACTGCGTGACGGGCGTCGTCGAGGGCGCTTCGAACCGCTCGCGCGGCGCTGTGCGGCGAGCGCGGGTCGGCGAACAGACCGCTCGCATCCTGCATGGCGGCGACTGCCTCGGGCCTGGGTGGCGTGGAGGACGCCGCGTCGAGGTAGATAACGTCGTGAAGGTCGGCCATGAGCGTGCTTCGCGGCCCGAGCGGCTCGGGGGGCGCGCGTATCATACGGGCGCCGGCGAGCCCGACCCGGATGGAAGGAGCGATCCGCGTGAGTCAGAGCGAGCCGAGCGCGGATGAGTGGTGGTGCCCTCGCTGCGAGTGGGTCGGTCGTTCATCGGCCGAACGATGTCCCCGGTGCGGCGTGCCCGTTCTTCGCATCGAACCCCCCGAGTCTGAGCCGGAGCGATCCGCGGACCTGAGTGCCGCGGCCATCGCGCGCCTGCCGCGAGAGGCGGGTCAGGACGGGCGGGCGCCGGTCACGGTGCCGCCGGCGCCGCAGGAGGTGCCTGAACCGCGGCCGGACACCGAGCCGACCGGCTCGACGGTCGCGGCGAGCGACGATGCCCCCGGGCGGCGCCGCCGGCGACGCCATCGCCTGGCGCATCCGGTAGGTGCGGCGGCCGCCATTCTGGTGATCCTGTTCGTGGTCGCCGGGCTTCTCATGGGACCGGTTGCGTCGAACCCACCCCTGTCGATCCATCACGGCGCGGACGCTCGCGCCGCTCAGGAGGCCCAGGAGATCGATTCGCTGCCCGAACGCGTCGTCTACATCCTGGGCGGCGCCGACGGGGGGCTTCGGATGGCCGCCGGGTCCGGTGCCCGCGCACGAGGCCTGGCCGTCGGGGGCCTGGCGGCCCGCGTGGTGCAGAGTCCGGACGGCTCACGTCTGGGCGTCATCCGAAAGGACGGCTCGCTGCGCGTCCTGCCGGGGTCATGGGAACTGCCCGGTCCGGTTCGGGATGTCGCGTTCCCGCGTGACGGCGGGGTCGTCGCCGCCTGTTCGGGACGGGATCCGCACATGGTCGTCGTGCTCGTCGGGGGTGAGGTCGTGTGGTCGGGACCGTCGGTCCCCGCATGCATGCCGTCGTGGTCCCCGGACGGCAGGTTCGTGGCGTTCACCGCCCGTTCCGGAACCCGGCGAACGGGTGTGACCCGGGTCGTCGACATGCGTGGGGGAAGGGTCCTCGACCTGCCCGACGCCGGACCGATCGCCTGGGGCCCTCCCGACGCGGGCACCGGATACCTCGCGACGGTCTCGCGGGACTGCCGTTCGATCGTCTCCGTCGACGCCGGAACCGGCGCGACCGCGACCATCATGAAGATCCCGGGAATGAGTGGGCTCCGGACGAAATGGGGCTCCTCCTGTCCCGTGTCCGCGATGGCGTGGTCGCCCGCGATGGGTCCCGGATGGCTTGCCGTCGCCATCCGGGGCGACGACGCGAACCCGGGCCGCGTCCTGGTCTTCGCCGTCCTCGCTCGTCACATGTTCGACGTGAGGGGCTCCGAAGGGCTCATCACACGGTCCCTGTCATGGTCGCCGGACGGCCGGATGCTGCTGGTCGACGGCGCCGACCACGACGGAACGCCCGTCACGGTGCTCGCCGAAGGGCCGCGCGGCTGGACCGGCGAACGCCTCACCATGGCGTCGGCGTCCTGGTCACCGGACGGCCGGTGGATCCTGGGCCGGAGCTCCTTGGGATGGGCTGGGCACGAAGCCGTGAACCCCCGCCTGACCCTCGGACTCACGGTCCCAGGCTCGGCGACGGCGGCAATCTGGTGCTGCCCGCCGGTGCCCTCGTATCGGGCTTGGCCGTCCCGGTGAGGATCGCCTGACCGCGGCTCCCTACGACCCGGGCGTCTCGTCCGTGTGGTGTGGCGGAGCCGCGGGGGACGGCGTTCCCGTCGTCCCCGTCGTCCCGGTTTCGCCGGCCGTGGTGCCGCTTGCGGCCGGGTCCGTCGCCGTGGCGCTTCCCGCGGAACCGGTTCCCGGGGTCGAGGCGGCGCCCGTGGAGGGGACGTCTGCCGCGGCCGAGTCCTCGACGTCCTCGAGGATCGTCTCGTGGACGGCCGACTCCGTCTCCGAATCGATCACGGTCTTGAGCACGGCCTCCTCGCCGCCCGTCTCGGCCGCCGCGACCTCTTCCAGCGCATAGTCGCCGCGGTCGCGCAGGAACGCGAACCAGTACACCGACGCGGCCAGGATCCCGCCCGTGATCGGACCGACGATGTACACCCAGAAGTTCGTCCACGAGCCCGAGAGGAGGGCCGGACCGAACGTCCTGGCCGGGTTCATCGATCCGCCCGTGAAGTAGCCGCCGGCCAGGATGCTCACCGCGATGGCGATCCCGATCGGCACGCCGCGGAGCACCTTGAACGATCCCTCGTCGTCCACCGCCGTGGCGAACACGGTGTAGACCCACACGAACGTCAGGATCGCCTCCAGGAACACCGCGCGGCCCGCCGAGAAGTTGATGATGCCGAAGAGGTGCGTGTTCACCTGCGTCGCTCCGAGGTGCGTGCGGGTCCACAACGTCTTCGGCAGGACGAGGGCGAGGATCGCCGCGCCGGCGGCCGCGCCGGCCAACTGGGCGAGGATGTACAGGCCCGCCCTGGTGGCCTCGATCTTGCCGGCCACCCAGATGCTGATGGTCACCGCCGGGTTGTGATGCCCGCCGGAGATGTGCCCGGTATTGCTGATCAGAACCGACATGCCGAGGCCGGCCGCCAGCGCGATGGGGAGCAGCGCGACCAGCTCGCCGCTGCCGAGCGCCAGGCCGAACAGGATGACCGTGCCGGCCGCGATGAACACGTACAGCATCGTCCCGATGAACTCGGCGACCAGCTGCTCACCGATTCGCTTCACGCCATGCTCCCTTCGGCCCGTGGTGTCGTGAGGAGAGATCCGGCCCGCCCTGCTGACGAAACCGGGGTACAGCCTATCCGCTCGCCGCGGCCGTTTCGCGGATTGGGACGGTGCCCTGGCGAGGCCGACGGAGCGGCGCGATGCCTCGGGTAGGATGCTCTGCGACATGAGGGTCCTGCTCGTTTCCGCCGATCCGATGGTGCGCGAGACCGTGGCGCTGACCGCGCGAACGCTTCGCCGCACGGCCTCGCGGGAACCGTTCGAGCTGATCGAAGCCTCGAACGGCCTGCGTGGGATCCAGCTCGCGTGGAAGCGCGATCCGGACATTGTCATCGCGGACGAAATCGCCTCTCGCGCGGGTGCATTCGCGTTGGCGAGGGACCTCAGGGGCGCGGAGCCGCCGTTCACGGGCCGGATCGTGATCCTGCTCGAACGCTCGGTGGACGCGTGGCTGGCGGATTGGGCGGGGGCGGACGTGGCGTTCCTCAAGCCCGTCGATCCCTTCGAGCTGGCGCAGGCGCTGCTGCGGCTCGCCGGGGAGCCTGCAAAGGAGGCCGGGTGAAGATCACCCTGTACGACCGCGAGAGCGGGCGCGAGTTCCTCGTGCGTCAGGTCGTCGACTCGCACGGGCACAACCCGTGGACGGGGCGGCCGCTGTCGAACGAATACACCGCGATCCTCGGCGAGGGCCTCGAGGCGGTGGAGATCGCCGGCACGGCGCTGCAGGACGCGCTCGACCGGATCATCGGCATGGCGCCGGACCTGATGATCGAATCCGAATCGCTGATCGGCCCGCTGCGCGAGCGGGTGGACCGGCTGAACGCCGGAGCGCCGGCCACGGAGCCGGCGGTCGCGGGCGCCGCGACCACCGGACCGCCATCGGCTCCGGTCCCGGCCCCGGCGAGCGCGACGGAGCCGACCGGATGACCGACGCCGACATTCGGCCCGACGAGACCGCGGCCTCCCTGTACAGGGTGGAGGTCGACCGGGGCGAGCACGGCTGGGAGGTCCGGATCCTGGACGCCGACGGCGCGGTCGTGTCGGTTCGACCGTGCTCGGACGAGACGGAGGCGAGGACGTTCGCTTCGACCGTCATCCAGCATCTCGGCTGGCTTTCGGCGCCGAAGTTCCGCGACTACTACCGTCTGTAGGGTCGTTCGAAACGCGCGCAGACGAAGGACAGGCAATGGGCTTCAACCCGATGCAGCCGGGCAAGATCCGCCCCGCCGACCTCGCCATGTTCGCCTTCGGGCTGGCCATGATCGCGGCGGTGCTGATCTGGGCGCTCCACTGACGTGACCGACTTCTGGCCCGGAACTCTCGGCCATCTCGTCGCCGGTCAGGACCTCTCGCGCGAGGTCGCGGCCGATGCCATGCAGCGCATCATGACCGGTGAGGCAACGCCGTCGCAGGTGGCGGCGTTCGTCGTGGCGCTCCGCGCCAAGGGCGAGACGGCCGAGGAGGTGGCGGGGCTGGCCTCGATCATGTTGGAACTGGCGCCCCCGGTGCAGACGCCCGGTCCGGTCGTCGACACGTGCGGGACGGGCGGCGACCGCGCCGGCACCATCAACGTCTCGACCATTTCGGCGATCGTGGCGGCCGGCGCCGGCGCGACCGTGGCGAAGCACGGCAATCGCGCGGCGTCGTCGCGGTGCGGTTCGGCCGACCTGCTCGAGGCGCTCGGGGTGAACGTGGCCCTGCAGCCCGACGGCGTCTCGCGCTGTCTCCACGAGGTGGGCATCGCGTTCATGTTCGCGCCGGTCTTCCACGCGTCGATGGCGCACGCGGCCGTTCCGCGACGCGAGATGGGCATCCCCACGGTGTTCAATTTCCTCGGGCCGCTGACCAACCCCACGCGCCCGGCCGCGCAGGTGGTCGGCGTGGCCGACGCGCGCATGCAGCCCGTCCTGGCGGGCGTGCTCCGCGACCGCGGGGCGCGCGCGTTCGTCGTCCGCGGCGGCGACGGGATCGACGAGATCACCACCACGGGCCCGACGCGCGTGATCGACGTCGGCGGCGAGGAGCCCGAATTCGAACTGGATCCCCGGTCCCTCGGTCTGCCGCTGGCCGAGCCAGGTGATCTTGCGGGCGGCGACCCGGCGCGGAACGCCGAGGTCGCCCGCGCCGTGCTCGGCGGCGAACAGGGGCCGGCCCGGGACATCGTCCTGCTGAACGCGGCGGCCGCGCTGACGGTCGCCGGGATCGTCGGAGGGCTCGAGGACGGCCTCAGGGCCGCCGCGGAGTCCGTCGACTCGACCAAGGCCGCCGGCGTCCTCGCGCGGTGGGTCGAGGTGTCGAACGCGTCCTGAGCGGTCGCCGGCGGCACAGCGCGTTCACCGCGTGTTCGTCCCCCGCCGACCGTGAGTCGATAGGCTGTGCGGTCTGGGCCGGCGGCGAACAGGCGCAAGGCCCACGGGGAGGTGGCATTCCACATGCAGGCCGGCGACGGGCAGGGGACGGGCAACGGCAGGCGGCTCGGGGACGGCGCCCCGGGTGGCGAGCACGCCAGGGCGCAGCGGATCTTCGGCGTCGTCGCGGGCAAGCGGGCGAAGTGGCTCGTCCTGATCCTCTGGCTGCTGATCGGCGGCCTGATCTCCAGTTCGGCGAACAAGCTCGAATCCGTCACGAAGAACGAGCAGTCGAGCTACCTGCCCGGGAGCGCCGAATCCACGAAGGTCATCGACCTGCAGAAACAGCTGCCGTCGGCGGACACGGTGCCGGCGGTGATCATCTACCACCGCGAATCGGGGCTCACCGACGCGGACCGCGCGACGCTCGCGCACAACATGCAGGCGATCAAGGCGCTGGGCCTCCCTTCGATCGTGGCCGTGACCCCCGGCCCGCCGTCGAAGGACGGCCATGCGCAGCTGCTGATCGTCACCATCAAGACGCCGAGCGACACCGATGCCGGGCAGCTGCTCGTGGATGACGTCAAGGCGATCCGCGGCGCGATCAACCCGCCGCCGGCGGGTCTGGATGTGGCGGTCACCGGCGGCGCGGGCTTCTCCGCCGACGCCATCAAGGTGTTCAGCAACATCAACGGGACGCTCCTGCTGTGGAGCGTGATCATCGTGGCGATCCTGCTGCTGATCACGTATCGGAGCCCCTTCCTGTGGCTGGTCCCGCTGATCTGCGTGCTCTTCGCCGACAACGTCGCGCGCGGCGTGGCCTACTGGCTGGCCAGGTCCGGGGTGGTGATCAACGGCGAGACCTCCGGCATCCTCGTGGTGCTGGTCTTCGGCGCGGGGACGGACTACGCGTTACTGATCGTCGCCCGCTATCGCGAGGAACTGCGCCGCCATCAGAACAAGCACGAGGCGATGCAGTTCGCGCTGGGCCGCGCCGGACCCGCGATCCTGGCCAGCGGCCTGACCGTGATCGCCGGCCTGCTCTGCCTGCTCGCGGCGCAACTGAACAGCAACCGCGGGCTGGGGCCGGTGGGCGCGATCGGGATCGCCCTGGCGCTGGCCTCCATGCTGACGCTGCTGCCGGCGCTGCTCGTGATCCTGCCGCGCGGCGTGTTCTGGCCGTTCGTCCCGCACTTCGGCGATCCGTCGAAGGACGAGACGGGCTTCTACGCGCGCGTGGGTCGGACCATCGGACGTCGATACCGGCCGATCGCGGTCGGCGTGGTGATCGTGCTGGGGGTCATGACGCTGGGCCTGTTCAGGATCAACACGAACCTGAGCTCGCTGGACGCCTTCCGGGGGAGCGTCGAGTCCGTCCGCGGCGCGCAGCTGCTGGCGCAGTCGTATCCGGAGGGCAGTTCCGCGCCGACGGAGGTGCTGGTGCAGCCGCCGTCGAAGCTCCAGGCGGCGATGGAGGCCGCGGCGAAGGTTCCCGGCGTCGCCGGCGTGGATCCGAACTCGATCCAGAAGACGGCGAACCTCGCCCAGTTCGAGGTGGTGCTCACCGCCGACCCGTACTCGTCGGCGGCGACGGACACCATCGTCAAGCTCCGAGAAGCCGTGAGATCCGCGGCGGGCCCCGGGGCACTCGTCGGCGGGCCGACCGCGATCCAGCTCGATGTGAACACCGCGGCGAAGCGCGACTTCCTGGTGATCGCGCCGCTCGTCCTGCTGGTCGTGTTCATCATCTTGTCGATCCTTCTGCGGGCGGTCGTCGTTTCGGTGGTGCTGATCGCGACGGTGATCCTGTCGTTCCTCGCGGCGCTCGGCGGAAGCGTGCTGGTGTTCGACTACATCTTCAAGTTCAAAGGGGTGGACGCGTCGTTACCGCTGCTCGCGTTCATCTTCCTGGTGGCGCTGGGCGTGGACTACAACATCTTCCTGATGGCGCGCGCCCGCGAGGAGACGCTGAAGATCGGGACGCGTCCAGGCATGCTGAAGGCGCTCGCCGTGACGGGCGGGGTGATCACGTCGGCCGGTGTGGTGCTGGCCGGGACGTTCTCGGTGCTGGGCGTGCTTCCGCTCGTGGCGCTCACCGAGATCGGATTCATCGTGGCGTTCGGCGTGCTGCTGGACACCCTGGTGGTTCGAACGCTGCTCGTGCCCGCACTGACGGTCTGGATCGGTCCGAAGGTGTGGGCGCCGAGCGCGCTGTCGCACCGGGACGAAGCGGCGCTGCCTGCCGGGGTCGCGTCCGGCGAAACGGTAAAGCAGACTGACTAAGTTCCGGCGCCCTCGTCGAAGCCGAGGGAGAACAGCGCTTCGAGGTCGTGCTTCGAGTACACCTGGAACGCGATTAGCGTTTCGGTCCGCTCGACCCCTTCGACCTTGCCCAGGCCCCCCGGGATGACGCGGGCGAGGTCCTCGTGCTCGGTCACGCGGATGATCGCGACCAGGTCCCACTCGCCGGCGACCGAATAGACCTCCGAGACGCCGTCGATCCCGGCGATCTGCTCGGCGGCCTCGGCGATCGAATCGATGTCGCACTGGATCAGCACGACCGCGTTGACCATGAGCGCCTCCCGTGTCGTGTCTCGCGGATCTAGGACCGTTCGAGGACCATCGCCATGCCCTGGCCACCCGAGATGCAGAGCGTGGCCAGGCCGAGCGCGTACCCCTGCTCGCGCATCTCGTACGCGAGCGTCAGCACGATCCGCGCGCCGGTCATCCCGATCGGATGCCCGAGCGCGATCGCGCCGCCGTTGGGATTCATCTTCTCGTGGTCGAACTTCAGCTCCCGGTCGCAGGCCAGAACCTGCGGCGCGAACGCCTCGTTGACCTCGACCACGTCGAAGTCCTGCAGCGCAAGCCCGGTCTTCTCCAGGACCTTCTTCGTCGAAGGCACCACGCCGATCCCCATGTAGGCGGGGTCGACGCCGGCACTCGCGTAGGCGACCACCCGGGCCAGCGGCTCACGGCCTTCGGCGTGCGCTCTGGATTCGCTCATCAGCACCACAGCGGCGGCGCCGTCGGTGATGCCGCTCGCGTTGCCCGGGGTCACCACGCCGTCGGCGCTGAACGTGGGCTTCAGCGCGGCGAGTCCCTCGAGCGTCGTGGCGGGCCGGACGTGCTCGTCCCTTTCGACGAGCGTCACGGAACCCTTGGGCCCCGCCACCTCGAACGGCACGATCTCCTTCGCGCGGCGGTGCCATGTCGCGTCGGCCTTCTGCTGGGATCGAAGCGCGAACTCGTCCGACTCCTCGCGCGAGATGCCGTACCGGACCGCGAGGTTCTCCGCCGTCTCGCCCATGATCAGGCCGCACAGCGGGTCCAGGAAGCCGTCCTTCTGCATGCCGTCGTAGACGGTGGCGTTCCCCATCCGGTAGCCGAACCGCATCCGGTCCAGCAGGAACGGGGTCCGGGTCATGTTCTCCTGGCCGCCGGCGACGACCACCTCGGCGTTCCCGAGCATGATCTGCTCCGCCGCCAGCTGGATGGCCTTCGTGCCGCTGCCGCAGGCCATGTTCACGGTGAACGCGGGTTTGTCCTCGCCGAGCCCGCTGCGGTACGAGACCTGCCGGGCCGGATTGGGGCCGTTCCCCGCCTGCCGGCCGTGGCCGAAGATCAGCTCGTCGACGTCCGTCGGTTGCAGGCCGGCGCGCTCGATGGCCGCCTTCGTGGCGTGGATGCCCAGGTCAACCGCGGGGACCTCGGCGAAGGAGCCGAGGAACTTCGCGATCGGCGTCCGCGCGCCCTCCACGATCACCGCTCGTTCCACGGCGACTATCCTACGCAGCCATGCCGATCCAGCCGCCGCCGCTGCCCGACGACGTCACCGAGCCGGAACCCGAGAAGGAGACGCTGGAGGGCTTCCTCGACTACTACCGGGCGGTGATCGTACGCAAGGTCGCCGGGCTCTCGCTGGAGGATGCCTCCCGCCCGCTGGTCTCCTCCGGCACCAGCCTCCTCGGGGTGGTGAAGCACCTCGGCTACGTCGAACGCGGCTGGTTCCAGAGCGGCATCGAAGGCAAGTCCTTCGAGGTCCCGTGGACCGATGAGGACCCGGACGCCGACTTCCGGATCGAGCCGGGCGAGACGATCGAAGGGGTCGTCGCGTGGTACCGGGAGCAGTGCGCGCTGGCTCGCGAGGTCGTCGCTGCGGCGCCCGACCTGGACGCCCTGGAGCAGCGCATCCGGGAAGGCCGTCCCCGCCGGTCCTTGCGGTGGATCCTCGTGCACATGATCGAGGAGACCGCCCGGCACGCGGGCCACATGGACATCATCCGCGAGCAGATCGACGGGGCGGTCGGGGACTAGCCGTCTCGCCGTCAGGCGACCTGGCGGATGAGGCGCCGGCGGGTCTGCTCGGTGGTGCCGCCCCAGACCCCGTAGCGTTCGCCGTTGCGAACGGCCCATCCGAGGCACAGGTCCCGCACCCCGCAGGCGTCACAGTAGGAGAGGGCCAGTCCGGCCTCCTCCTCCGTGGTTGGGAAGAAGATCTCGGGATCCAGGCCGTAGCAGGCCGACCGATGTTGCCAGTCGTTGGGCGGCGACACGTCCTCGATGATGACGAGGACGTCATTGTCTGCTTCCCGCATGGGGGGCCATCGTACCGATCCGGCGACCCGCCGACTAGGGGGTCGGGCGCGAAATCTCCGCCCGATTCGTCCGTTTCGGAGTTTCAGGCGCCGAGCCCGCTCGCCGATGCCCGTGCGGCGAACGTAGGTCTGGAAAGATGCCGTCATGTGCGCAGCCCCGAACAGCGACGGCCCTCTGGCGGGCGTTCGGATCCTGGATCTGACCCGCCTGTTGCCCGGTGGGTACTGCACGCTGCTGCTCTCCGACCTGGGCGCCGACGTGGTCAAGGTGGAGGAGCCGGGGCGCGGGGACGCGCTCCGGTCCACGCCGCCCCTGGTCGAAGGCGTGGGGGCGGCGCACCTGGCGCTGAACCGGGGCAAGCGCTCGATCGCGCTCGACCTGAAGGCCGAAGCGGGAACGCGGGCACTCATCCGCTTGGTCCGCGACGCGGATGCGCTGGTCGAGAGCTTCCGGCCGGGCGTGATGGATCGCCTCGGCGTCGCGTACGAGGTCCTGTCCGCGGCGAACCCTGCGCTGGTCCACGTGGCCATCACCGGCTACGGACAGGACGGCCCGTACCGGGATCGCGCCGGTCACGACATCGACTACGTCGGCTACGGCGGTGTGCTGTCGATGACGGGGCCGCCCGGCGAGGCGCGGCCGGTTCCGCCCGGAGTGCAGGTGGGCGATCTGGGGGGAGGCACGCTCGCGGCCGTGGGGCTGCTGGCGGCGCTGGCGGAGGCGCGCGCGACCGGGCGCGGCCGTTTCGTCGACATCTCGATGCTGGACGGCGTGGTGTCGTGGCTGTCCGTCCATCTGGCCGCCTTCCTCGCCGCCGGGGTGGAACCGGGTCCGGGCGTGGCCCCCCTGGGCCAGGGGCTGGCGTGCTACCGCGTCTACCGCACGAGCGCGGGCGGGCACGTCGCGGTCGGCGCGCTCGAGCCGAAGTTCTGGACGGCGCTCTGCGAGGCGCTGGGTCTGCCGGATCTCGTCGCGGACCAGTTCGGCCCGCCCGAGCAGCAGGCGCGCGTGGCGGCCAGGCTCCAGGCTGTGTTCGAAACGGCTCCGCGCGACGAATGGGTGGCCCGCCTGGCGCATGTGGACGCATGCGTTGCTCCGGTGAACGTCCTGGCGGATGTGGTCGTGGATCCGCAGGTCCTCCATCGGGGCATGCTCGCGACCGTTGACGGCAGGATGGTCGGGCCCGGTCCGGCGATCAAGGCATCCGGCATGGCCGTTCGGGGGTTCGCTCCTGCGCCAGCGCTCGGCGCGCACACCGAGGAGGTCCTGGAGGAATCCGGCTTCTCGGCGGAAGAGATCATCGAACTGGCGGCTGCGGGCCGGCGTGGCCCCGGCTCGGCGTGATCGGGCGTGATCGGACTGGCAGGATAGCGCCGTGTCCAACGACGTCCCGCGCACGCTGATCGTCACGAACGACTTCCCCCCCCGCGTGGGCGGCGTCCAGCAGTACGTGTACAACCTGGCGGCGAACCTCCCGGCCGAGCGGGTCGCCGTGTTCGCGCCGAACTGGCCCGGGGCGCGCGAGCACGATGCTCGGCTGCCGTTCGCCATCCACCGCTGGCCGTCCACCCGCCTCCTGCCGACCGGGGAGGCGGAACGCCGCGCCGCATCCCTGGCCCGCGAGCATGGTGCCGACGTCGTGCTGTTCGGGCACGGGTTCCCGCTGCCGCTGATGGGCCCGGGGCTTTCGAAGCGCGGCCTCCCGTACGTCGTGCTGACCCACGGCGCCGAGGTGTGGCAGGCGTGCGTCCCGGGCTGGACCGGCGCGATGCGGCGCGCCCTGCGCGGCGCGCGCGCGGTGACGGCGGTCAGCAGATACACAGCAGGCGCCATCCGCGCCCCGCTTCGACTGAACGGGTCGCTGTCGCTTCTGCCGCCGGCGGTTGACGAACGGCGCTTCGACCCCTCCGTGGACGGCTCGGTCATGCGCGACGCGCTCGGCGCGGAGGGCCGCCGGCTGATCGTGTCGGTGTCCAGGCTGGTGCCGCGCAAGGGCCACGACGTCCTGATCCGGGCCATGCCCGATGTGCGCCGCATCGTCCCCGACGCCATGTTGGCGATCGTCGGCGACGGGCCGTACCGGGGTGAGCTGGAGCGGCTGGCGGCCACGCTCCCGCCCCGCACCGTTCATCTGGCTGGTGCCGTGTCGGACGAGGATCTTCCCGCCGTGTACGCGGCTGGGGACGCGTTCGCCATGCCGTGCCGTTCGATGTACGGAGGGTTGGAGGTCGAAGGGTTCGGCATCGTGTATCTCGAGGCGGCCGCGACGGCGAAGGCCGTGGTCGCGGGGAGGTCAGGCGGCGCCGCCGAGGCGGTGGTCGACGGCGAAACGGCCGTGATCGCCGAACCTCGCGAGCCGAAGGCGGTCGCGCTGGCGATCGTCAGTCTGCTTGACGATCAGCAGCGCTCTGCGATGTACGGCTGGGCCGGGCGCCGGCGCGTCGAGGGCGCGTTCACGTGGAAGCGGCGAGCCGCCGAGTTGGCGAACGTGCTGGCCGAGGCGGCAGGATAGGCGACGTCTTCTTCGGACGGCGCGCTTATGGCGACGCGCGCCGGACAGGGCGAGCGTGACGGGGGGAGGCGGCGATGTTCGACGGGACGATCGTTTCGAACTTCATGCACCAGGTCGAACGCCTGGGGGACCGTTCGGCCATGCGCCACCGCGACGCGAGGGACGGTCGGTGGCTTGACATCTCGTGGAGCGAATACGGGACCTACGCCCGCGAGGTCGCGATGGGGCTCGCCTCCCTGGGGATCGCGCCCGGCGACACCGTGGCGATCTTCTCCCCGAACCGCCCGGAGTGGCACATCGCCGACATGGGGTCGCTCGCGGCGCGCGCGGTGACCGTTCCGATCTACCTGAACAACGCGCCCCCGCAGGTCGCGTACGTGCTCGGGCACTCCGGCTCGAAGGTCGTCTTCGTCGGCGGCGAGGAGCACCTTCGGAAGATCGAGAAGGTCCGGGACGAGGCGCCCGACCTCCGGAATGCGGTGGTCTTCGACGGCGAGTCCTCGGCGGACGGATTCGTCATCTCCTGGACCGACCTGCGTGAACGCGGCCGGGAGTACGACGTGACCCACGAGGGCGAGTTCGATTCGAGGTGGCGGGAGGTCCTTCCCGACGACGTCGCGACGATCGTCTACACGTCCGGCACGACCGGAATGCCGAAGGGCGTGATCCTCACCCATCACAACGTGGTGTGGACCGCGGACGCGCTGTTCCAGGTCTTCACCGAGGACGAATCCGGCCGGCGCCTCTCGTACCTTCCGCTCGCGCACATCGCCGAGCGGGTGACGGGCCACTTCACGCAGGCGTTCCTCGGGGTGCAGACGTGGTTCGCGTCGAGCGTCGACAGCGTTGCGCAGGATCTGCGGGACTGCCGCCCGACGGTGTTCTTCGGCGTGCCCAGGGTCTGGGAGAAGTTCCACGCCGGGATCATGGCGAAGGTCGCCGAGCGTGAGGAGGACGAACGGATGATGTTCGATGGCCTCATGACCCTCGCGACGGCGGCGGTCGAGCTGCGCCAGGCCGGCGAGGAGATCACCGAGGAGAACGTCCAGGCGCTGCAGATGGCCGACCAGATGGCGTTCGCGCCGATCCGGGCCGCGCTCGGGCTGGACCAGGCGCGGTTCCTCGTGTCCGGTGCCGCGCCGATCAATCCTGGGCTGTTGACGTTCTTCCATGCGATCGGGCTGCCGATCGCGGAGGTCTACGGACAGACCGAGGACAGCGGGCCGGCCACGCTCAACCCGCCGGAGCGCATCAGGATCGGGACGGTCGGTCCGGCGCTGCCCGGTGTGGACGTCCGTCTCGCTGAGGACGGCGAGATCCTCGTCCGTGGCGGCAACGTCTTCGCCGGTTACTTCCGCAACCCCGACGGGACGGCCGAGGCGCTCCGCGACGGGTGGTTGCACACGGGCGACGTCGGGGTCATGGACCAGGACGGCTACCTGACGATCACGGATCGGAAGAAGGACCTCATCATCACGGCGCAGGGCAAGAACGTGGCGCCGCAGGAGCTGGAGAACCGCCTCAAGTACCACCCGCTGATCTCGCAGGCCGTGGTGATCGGCGATCGCCGGCCGTACCTGGTGGCGCTGGTGACGCTCGATGCGGACGCGCTGGCGCGGTTCGCCGCCGAACGGGAACCGGCGGCGGACGGGGGCGTTCCGGTGGAGGATCCGTCCTTGCGCGAGGCGGTGCAGTCCGCGGTCGACGCGGTGAACGGCGAGTTCTCCTCCGCCGAACAGATCAAGCGGTTCGCGCTCCTCCCTCGGGACTTCCTGGTGGAGGAGGAGGAGATCACGCCGACCCTGAAGGTGCGGCGGCGAACGATCATCGACCGGTACGAAGCCGTGATCGATTCGCTCTACGACTGAGGTTCTTGCGAAGGGTTCTTGATGGCGGCGGTCCCGCCCCCGCGCGTCCAGGGCGCGATGACGGCGGGGAACTGGGCCAACGTGGTGATTCTTCCGTCGGGATGGTCGTCGGGACCGGGCTCCTCGTGACGCCACTGGGTCGTGTGGACGGCGCGCATGCCGACGGCCTGCGCCCCGGCCACGTCGTCGATCAGGCGGTCGCCGACGAAGACGGTCTCCTCGGGCGCGGTGCCGAGGCGGTCCAGCGCTTCGGTGAAGATCCTCGGGTCCGGCTTCCTGACGCCGAGTTCGCTCGAGAAGATCGTCGCGCTGAGATGGGTGGCCAGGCCGTTCGTGGCGAGGTCGCCTCGCATCAGGTCCGGGCGGAGGGTGACGTTCGAAACCAGGCCGAGCCGGAGACCGTCGGCGGCCAGTCGCTCCAGCACGGCGACGGTCTCGGGCTCCGGCACGATCGACCTCGAATAGGCGGAGTGGTCGAGCGCCACGATGTGTTCCAGCACGTCATCGGGCAGGTCGAATCCGATCGCGGCGAAGGACTCGCGCAGGAGCGTGGCGTGGTCCAGCTCTTCCAGCCGCCGCGCAACGTAGGACTCCTCGATCATCCGGTCGACGCCGCCGGTCACGCGTTCCACCAGGTCCAGCAGTTCGGGGACCTCCATGTAGGCGACGGCCTCGACGCGGTCGCGGATCCGGCCGTAGGCCTCCAGCAGCGCTTCTTCCGTCCTGCGGAAGTCAACCAGCGTGTGGCCGTAGTCGAACAGCACGCCGCGAACGGGCTCGAACGAAGGGCTCATCGTGGTTCGTGCCGGTCGTGCGCCATGGCGCGTGGACGATACCTTGCCGTGCCGGGCCCCTGGTAGCGGGGTGGACCGGGGGGTCGTGTTCGCTGGTACGGTTCGGCGCACGATGGCCATCCGCGTCACGGCGATCTCGGATGTGCACGGGGCGGCGGACCTCATCCCGTCAGTGGCGGCGTCGTGCGACGTCCTGCTGGTGCTCGGGGACCTGATCAACGTGCTGGACTACCGGACGATGGACGGGATCCTGGTCGACGTGTTCGGGCGAGAGCCGGTCGCCGAGGCCGCACGCCTCCGCGCCGAAGGTCGCCCGGATGAGGCCCGCGCCGTGATCCGGTCGAGCGTCGATCCGTCGGACGCCGCCGCGGCCGGCGTTCGGTTCATGTCGCTTGCCAAGGCCGAGTACGAACGGGTCCTCGCGTCGATCCCCGACGGAGCGCTGGTCACCTTCGGAAATGCCGACGTTCCCGACCTGCTGCGGGGCGCGGCGCCCGACGGGGTGCGCTTCGTCGACGCCGGGATTGTCGAGATCGGCGCGTGGACATTCGGGTTCGTCGGTGGGGGAGTGCGGACGGCGTCATCGGTCGGGACGCCAGGCGAGGTCGCCGAGGAGGAGTTCGAAGCGAAGCTCGACGGCCTGGGCCGGGTGGACGTCGTGTGCACGCACATGCCTCCCCGGCTGCCGGCGTACACCTACGATGTCGTCGGCCGGAGGTTCGAGCCGGGATCGGCGGGCCTCCTCGGGTTCGTTCGGCGGCACCGGCCGCGATTCGCGCTGTTCGGGCACGTGCACAACCCGCTCATGGGCCGCGGGACGATCGGCGCGACGGAGATGATCAACGTGGGTCACTTCCAGGCTCACGGCCGTGGGTACACGGTCGACGTTCCTGATTGACCAGCCGTCCGGCTGTTTCGGGGAGGTTCGTGAAATGGCGGAGAAGACCGAGGGATCGATCACGATCGAGGCGTCTCCTGCGGAGGTGATGCGGGTCATCAACGACTACGACGCGTATCCCTCATGGGCGGGCGTCAAGACAGCCGAGGTGCTCACGGAGTACGAGGACGGCACCCCGGCCGAGGTGAAGATGTCGGTCTCGCAGATGGGGTTCGACGCGACGTACACGCTCGAGTACGAGTACTACGAGGACGACGGCGGCGTGTCCTGGACGACGGCCTCGGCGTCCGGGGCCGTGAAGGACATCCAGGGCGAATACGTGTTGGAGCCGGCGGCCGACGGCGGGACGAAGGTGACGTACCGTTTGCAGTTGGAGCTCGGAGTGAGTCTGCCCGGGTTCCTCAAGCGACAGGCGGAGAAGCAGGTGGTGAACACCGCGCTGGGCGGTCTGAAGAAGCGGGTCGAATCAGGCTGATGTCGCTTTGTCCCACCGAAAGCCGCTGGGTCGGTTCAGCGATCAACTATTCGAACACGTTCGGTTTCGTAAAGGGTCCTGCTCGGCACACCGGCGGGATTTGTTGCGGTGGGCGTGTTGCACGATCCCATCGAACGGAGCGATGACGCCGCGGGAGCGGCCATGGACGGCGTCCACGTGCGGACCTGGGCCGACAGGCGAGAGCTGCCTCCGCCTGATTGTCTCCTCCGCGCTGGCGTGGCGCAGCTGAAGTAGCCTCGGAGGCCGCGATGAACCATCCGCTGACGCTCAGCCAGTTTGTCCAGGAATTTGCGTTGGGAATGGAAGCCGCAGATGCGCGCGGGCCGCGAGCTGCCAGTTCTCGTTCGGGCACGCTATACCAGCCTGGCCTCGGTCCGCATACGGAAGCGGCGACCGTACATCTGGTGATGGGGGAGATGACGGCCGCGCATCCCGACCGGTACGGGCAATACGACGAATCGGTTCCGTACCCGAATATCGTCCGGCAGCGCTGCGACCTTTGCCTGGGCATAGCGCCGGCCTGGGACTGGACGATCGAAGTGAAGATGCTTCGGATGATGGGCGACAACGGTCGGCCGAACGACAACATGATTACCCACATCCTGTCGCCGTACCCGCAGCACCGAAGCGCGTTAACGGACTGTCAGAAGCTGCGGGCGTCCGGATTCAGCGGCCGGAAGGCGATCGTCATCTATGCGTATGAGTATCCGGACTGGGCGGCGGGACCTGCGGTCGAAGCGTTCGAGGCGCTGGCGGGTCGCCAGGTCACCCTGGGGATGCGCGAGACCGCCAGCTTCAGCGGGCTGGTGCATCCCGTCCACGAGGCCGGGGCCGTGTTCGGGTGGGAATTGGTGACGGACGGTCATGACAGGTAGGGAGGATTCATCCAGTG
>JBEDUK010000009.1:0-102473 GCA_040414485.1 Actinomycetota bacterium | reverse complement strand
CGACGAGCTGGCGGCGTTCACCGAGCCGCGGCTGCTGACGGAGGTTCCCGGTCCGAAGGCATCTGCGGTGATCGAGGCAGATAGTAAGGTTACTTCACCATCTTTGCCGCGGGCGTACCCTCTGGCGCCGCGTCGCGGAGCCGGCTCGATGGTCGAGGACTTGGACGGCAACGTCTTCCTCGATTTCAACGCCGCGATCGCGGTGTGCTCGACCGGCCACGCCCATCCGAAGGTGGTCGGTGCGATCCAGAAACAGGCCGAATTGTTGCTGCATTATTCGGCGAGCGACTTCTATCTCCCGATCTATTCCGAGCTCTGCGCGCGCCTGGACGAGATCACGCCCGTGCAGGGCGACGCGCGCACCTTCCTGACCAACAGCGGCACCGAGGCGGTCGAGGCAGCGCTCAAGCTGGCGCGGTCGTACACGAAGCGGCAGTACGTGGTCGCGTTCCTGGGTTCGTTCCACGGCCGCTCGTACGGAAGCGTCACCCTGACCGCGTCGAACGCGAAGTACCACGAGGGCTTCGGACCGCTTCTTCCGGGCGTGCTCCACGCGCCGTTCGGGGCCGACGACGTCGACCGCTACATCGAGCGGGTCATCTTCAAGCGACTGGTGAAGCCGAACGAGATCGCGGCCATCGTCGTCGAGCCGATCCAGGGGGAAGGCGGCTACGTGATCCCGCCGGACGGCTGGCTCTCCTACCTGCGCGACCTCTGCACCGAGCACGGCATCCTGCTGGTGGCCGACGAGGTCCAGAGCGGCATGGGCCGCACCGGCCGGATGTGGGCGATCGATCAGTGGGGCGTTCAGCCCGACATCGTGCTGGCCGGCAAGGGCATCGCCAGCGGCATGCCGCTGGGCGGGATGATCGCCCGGTCCGACCTGATGACGTGGGCGGTCGGCGCGCACGGATCGACGTACGGCGGGAACCCGGTGGCGTGCGCGGCCGCGCTGGCGACGATCGACCTGATCGAGGGCGAGCTCGCGTCGAACGCGGAGTCGGTCGGTTCGGAGCTGCTCGACGGGCTGCGATCGCTGGCGGCGAGGCAGCCGCTGATCACCGAGGTGCGCGGCCTGGGGATGATGATCGGGGTCGAATTCGCCGACCCGGCGACGGCGGATGCGGTGGAGATGGCGTGCTTCGCGCGCGGCTTGCTGACGCTCCGTGCCGGCGATTCGACCATCCGGATGTCACCGCCCCTCGTGCTCCGTTCGGATCAGGCGTCGGCGGGTCTGCGGATCTTCTCGGAGGCGTGTGACGAGGTCGCCCATCCGTGAGCTACGTGGCCAACACCACGTTCGACTCCGCCGACCCGGCCGCGATGGCGACGTTCTGGGCCGGGGTCTTCGAATACGACGGCGAGATCTCCTCTGACGAGGAGAGCGCCTGGTTCCCCGAGCCGGGGGGCGACGGCCGGCGAGGTCTGCTGTTCCTGGTCGTGCCCGAAGGCAAGTCGGCGAAGAACAGGGTGCATTTCGACCTGACGCCGCGGACCACGCGCGACGAGGAGGTCGAGCGGCTGAAGGGACTCGGCGCGACGGTGTACGCGGACTTCAGGAACGCCGAGACCGGGACGGGGTTCGTGGTGATGCTCGACCCCGAGGGCAACGAGTTCTGTGTCGAACGCTCGCAAGCGGAGCGTTCGCAGTGAACAAGCGCTCGCAAGCGGAGCGTTCGAGCTAGCGCCGACGCGACGAAGTGATGTCGGGCTCGCCACGACGCGATTCGAACGTCGTCCTGGACGACGGTCGCGACCTCGCCTTCTGTGAGTGGGGAGATCCCGACGGGCCGGCCGTGCTCGCATTCCACGGCAGCCCCGGCTCGCGCCTCTGGTGGCCAGGCGAAGCCCTCACCTCGGAGCGTGGCGTGCGCCTGGTGACCGTCGACCGGCCGGGCTACGGAGGGTCGACCGCACTGCCCGGCAGGCCGGTAGGCGCCGGGGCCGGCGACATCGCAGCATTGACCGCCGCGCTCGGCATCGATCGATTCGGTGTGGTGGGCTGGTCGGGCGGCGCGCCTTACGCGGCCGCGCTGGCGGCGGCGATGCCGGAGCGGCTCACGGGCGTGTGCCTGACCAACAGCATGAGCCTTGTGTACGGCCTCGGGCCGGCGAACGCGGACGGCGAGATCCACGAGGACGATGCCCAACTCATCGACATGATCGAGCGGCTCGGTCCGGCCGAGGCGACGCTCCGATATGCGGACGAACTTCGTCAGTGGGCCGACGACACGATCCGGGACCCGGACTCGCTGATTGGGCTGGACGCCCTTCCGGACGGGGACCGATGGCTGCTCACGGACCAGGAGTCCGTTGGGGGGCTGTTCGCTTCGATCCGCGAAGGCCTCAAGCAGGGTTCCATCGGGGCTGCGTCAGACTGGGTCGCGCTTCTCGCGCCGTGGGGATTCACGTTCAGCGACGTCGAGATGCCGGTCCGGCTGTGGCACGGCGCCCAGGACAGGAGCGTTCCCCAGGCGGAATTCGAACGCGCGGCCGCCGCCTTTCCGCAGGGCCATCTGACGGTGTGGCCGGATGCCGGACACTTCGGAACCGCCAAGCATTGGGGCGATGTCCTCGCCGCGGCCCTCGGCTGAGGAGGGCGTGGCCGCGCGATCTGCGCCCGCCGCGCGCCTGCGCGCGGCGCTCGAGGCGATCCGAAGGGAGACGGCAGGCCGGACGCGAACGGGCGTGTCCCACGACGAAGCCGCCGCCGGCGACCGGGGAACGATCGACAGCGACGACGCCGTGGGCTTCGATCCCCTTCCCGTTCTCAGGGCACTCGCCGAGCACGGCGGCGAAGCGGTCGTCATCGGCCAGGTCGCGGGCATCCTGCACGGCTCGACCGAACCGACCGGCGACCTGGACCTCCTGTGGTCCGGCGCGCCGGAGGATGCGCCGGCGATGGCCGCGGCCTTCAGGTCGCTCGGCGCGACGCTCACGGACGACGCCGGCGCGAACGTCGGGTTCGAGCACGCGTTCGGATTGCCGAAGGTTCAGTTCCGAACGCGGACCGCCTCGGGCGACTGCTGCACACCGCGCCTGCCGTGGGGCAAGAAGCTGGACGTCACGCCGTTCCTCCAACGGGCCACGGAGACGGAGGTCGACGGTGCGCTTGTCCGCTATCTCATGATCGAAGACCTGATCGCGATGCGGCGCGCCACCGATCGGCCGAAGGACCGGCGCCGCGCCGACGAGCTCCAGCGGATCCTCGCCGACTCCCCAAGCGCGCGCGCCTGATGCCACGCACCCTCAAACGAGAGCCGAAGGTCCCCTTCAGACCGGGACCTCCGTCGAAGATGTGGGGGCACGGGTGCTCAGGGACCCCGACTAGAGTGGGCGCCGCGGTGGTCCGAAGCGTCGTGTCCCAGAATCCGAACGTCTCGCCGAGTCCGTTCGTCGGCAGGGGCGATGAACTCGACTTGCTTCGCCTTGTCTTCAATCGAGTCGGCGGGGGCTCGCCCCACCTCGTCACCGTGACCGGCGAGGCGGGCGTCGGCAAGGGCCGACTGGTCGCCGAGTTCGTCACTGCGCTCGAGGCGGACGGTATCGACGCCGCGGTTCTGCGGGGGCGATGCACGCGATCCGGGCTCGGGGTTTCGTTCCGGGCGCTGAGGCAGATGGTGCGGACCCACATCGGGATCGCACCCGGCGACGCGCCGGGCGAAGTGCATCGCAAGATCGTCGCCTCCGTCGAGGATGCCGTGCCGGAGGAGGCCGAACGGGACTGGGTCATCGCCAGGCTGGCCCCGCTGATCGGCGTCAGCGCGGAGCTCCCTCGCCTCCTTCAGGGCGTGGACCAGAGCGAGTGGTTCGCGGCATGGCAGACGTTCCTAGTCGGCACCGCCCGCGCCAACGGCTCCCTGATCCTGGTCTTTCGTGACCTGCAGTGGGCCGAACCCGCGCTCCTCGGCTTCATCCGTTTTCTCGTCGATGCCTCGGCAGGGGCGAACCTCATGGTCATCTGTCTGGCGCGGCCGGATCTCTACGACCGATCCCCGGACTGGGGCGGTGGGAAGCGGCTGTCGATGGCACTGTCTCTTTCGCCGCTCAACGAGAGCGAGACCGCTGAGCTCCTCGACGGCCTGATCGAGTCCGGCGACTGCCCCGGTTCGCTCGACCCGATCACCAAGCGTGACCTGATCGAACGCTCCGGCGGCATCCCGCTGTTCGCGGAGCAGTTCATGAGGCTCGTCGCCGGCAGGACATCGCCGGTCGATCACATCGACCGCCCGGGTTCAGCGGACGGGGCCGGCCGAGCAGCGGAGGGCCGCACCGACGCTGCGCTGGAGGCCGATGGCGCCATCCCCGTGCCGCGATCGCTTCGATCCCTCATCGAATCCCGGCTCGCCGACCTTCCTCCGGATCGCCGTCACATCGTCATGGACGCGGCCGTCGTCGGGCGGCAGTTCTGGGTCGGCGCGGTCGCCGCCGTCGCGGGCAGAGACGAGGAGGATGTCCGCGACGGCCTGCAGGAGCTTGCCCGTGGCGGCCTGATCCGGCCGGTTCAGCAGGGTCGGGTCGACGCGCTCCGGCCGGCCGGCGACCAGGAGTTCGTGTTCACCAACGGCCTGATCCGAGACGTCGCCTACGGCTCGATCCCTCCAGATGAGCTCGCGTCGGAGCATTCGGCTGCGGCCGAATGGATCGAACAGGCGGGCGCCCGCATCGGCGAACAGACCGACATGCTCGCCCATCACTTCGAGCGTGCCGCGGACCTGGCGGCCACGCTTCCCGCGGATGAACGAGGGGATCTCGACGCTCGTCGCCTGGCCGAGCGTGCCGTGGAGCACCTGGAAGTCGCCGGAGACCGTGCTCTCGGGTTCGACGTGGTCCGCGCCCGGCAGTCCTACGAGAGAGCCCTTGAACTGTGCCCGCCCGACCATCCGCTGCGTCGGTCCGTGCTGGGCCGGGTCGCCCGCGCGGTCTCGCTGATGGGCGACTTCGAGGAGGCCGCGAGGCGATACGACGACGTGATCGCCGCCTCGGTCTCGGCCGGCGACACGGCAGCGGCCGGCGAGGCCATGCTCGACCTGTCGTATGCACTCTGGAACCAAGGGATCACGGGACGGGCTCGTGAGGTCCTCGCAGAGGGCATCGCCGTGCTCGAGCGCGAGGAGCGCGGCGAGGTGCTGGCGCTCGGATACGCGATGGTGGCAGCCGACCGCTTCCTGGCCGGGCGCTCGGAGGAAGCGCTGCGTTGGTGCGAGAAGGTCCTCGCGATTGCCGACGAGCTCGATCTGCCGGAACGCAGAGAACGCGCCCTCGAAGTCAGAGGGATGGCCCGCTGTGACCTCGGCGACCAGGGCGGCCTGGAGGATCTGCGCGCGGCGCTCGCGATGGCGCTGGACCTCGGGCTGGGGCAGGAGGTCGTTCGGGCCTACATCAACCTCGGGACGTTCGTGCTCCCGGTCGAAGGTCCCGCGGCGGCGCTCGAGCTGTACCGCTCGGCGCAGGCGCTGGCCGAACGCCGCGGGCTCACCGGCATGTCTATGTGGGCTCGGGGTTGGGCGGTGGGTCCGCTGTTCGAGCTCGGCCGGTGGGACGAGCTGCTCGAGGAAGCCGCGGCGGCCGTCGAATGGGAGCGTGCGCACGGCGGACTGACGCAGTTCGGACTCGCCGCGCGGCTCACCGAAGCGGAGGTGCACGTTCTCCGAGGCGATGTCGATCGCGCCGCCTCCCTGGTGGGCGAGTTCCTTCCGCAGGCGCGCGAGATCGACGACCCGCAGGCCCTCATCCCCGCGCTCGCGGTCGCCGGGCTGGTGGCCCAGGCCCAGCGCGATCCGGCGCTGGCAGCCGAGCTGATCGAGGAGCTCATCACCCGAAGGACCGGTGGGCGGTGGGCGAGCGAGCTCTTCCTGGCCCTTTCCGTCCGGATCCTGCTGTGGGCCGGCCGGCAGGATGCGGCCGTACGCCTGCTCGACGATGCCGACCAGGCGACGCCGCGGGGACGGTACAGCGCGGAATCGGCTCGCGCCGCCCTGGTCGAGGGAGACGGCGGCCATGAGGAGGCGGCCGGCCTGTACGGCGCCGCAGCCGCGGGATGGGAGGACTTCGGCTTCGTCCTCGAACGGGCGCTGGCGCTCGAGGGCGCGGCCCGCTGCCTGGCCGCCATCGGCCGGACGGCCGAGGCGGAGGATGGCTTCGCCACCGCACAGCGCCTCATGGCCGGCCTGGGCATGCCGTCCGCTTCGGGCGGCGATGGCTCGATCGAGGCCACGAACGAGCCGGCGCCCGCCGGCGACGCAACCGGGTAGGCGCGGCTCCCGTGGCCTGTCCTCGGTGCGGTCAGATCAATCCTCCGCAGGCGCGCTTCTGCTTCAACTGTGGCTGGCAGCTCGAGAGCGCCCGGTCCCCGGCGGAGGAGCGGCGCCTCGTGACCATCCTGTTCTGCGACCTGGCCGGCTTCACCGAGCGGTCGGACCAGGCGGACCCTGAGGACGTGAAGGCGACCCTGCGCCCGTTCCACACCCGGGTCCAGCGGGAGATCGAGCGCTTCGGCGGCACGCTCGACAAGTTCGTCGGCGACGCGGGGCTCGGTGTCTTCGGCGCGCCGATCGCCCATGAGGACGACCCCGAACGCGCGGTCAGATCCGGCCTGGCGATCCAGGAGGCGATGGCCGACCTGAACGAGGCGCGACCCGGGCTCGACCTCGTGGCCCGCGTGGGGATCGCCACCGGCGAGGCTGTGATCGCGCTGGGCCGCGGCCCGCAGATCGGCGAGGCGGTCACCGGCGACGTCGTCAACACCGCCGCACGCATCCAGTCGGCCGCCTCCGGGGGCACGGTCGCGGTCGCGGACTCGACGTTCGATCTCACCCGTGACCTGTTCGACTACCTCGACCTCGGGCTCGTCCGGGTGAAGGGGAAGGCCGAACCCCTCGCGATCCACCGGGCCGTCGCGCCCAGAAGCGCGTTTCCCGCGGGGATGGAGGCTGCGGTGACGATGGCCACGCCGTTCGTCGGGCGGACGTCCGAGCTGGCCTTCCTCGAAGATCTGTATCGCCGGTCCGTTCGACGCCGGGTGGTCCAGCTCGCCACCGTCACCGGGCAGGCCGGCCTCGGAAAGACACGGCTGCTCGATGAGCTTCGTGCCGCGCTGGGCGCGGATGCGCCCGTCTGGCTCGCCGGGCGGTGCCTCCCCTACGGCGACGGCATCACGTTCTGGCCGTTGCGCGAGATCGTCCGGTCGAATGCGGGCATCCTGGAATCCGACCCGCCCCAAACCGTGGAAGCGAAGCTCTCCGGCGCCATCGAGGCCCTCGTCCCAAATGAGGGGGAGCGTGCCTGGTTCCTCACGCGGCTCGGACCATTGGTCGGCATGAGGAGCGCGGCCGACGTCGACCGCGCGGAGCTGTTCGTCGCGTGCCGGCGCTTCATCCGGTCGATGGCCCGGACGCGCCCGGTCGTCCTTGTCTTCGAGGACATGCACTGGGCCGATGACGCGATGCTCGATTTCCTGGCCGATCTGACCGACGACGCCACGGACCTGCCGCTGCTGCTGGTCGTGGCGGCGCGTCCGGAGCTGTACGAGCGACGACCCGATTGGAGCGGCGGGGTGCCGAACGCGACGACGCTCCCGCTGCTTCCTCTCCGAGCCGAGGACATCGCTGCCCTGATCTCCGCACTGCTGGAGCGGACGGTTATGACGACCGAGACGCAGACGGCGCTCATCGAACGCGCGGGAGGCAACCCCCTCTACACGGAGGAGTTCGTTCGCATGCTTCGCGATCGGGGGCTGGTCGAGCGGGGCCGAACGCGGGTCGATCTGGCCGAGTCCGCCTTCCCGCCGACCATCCAGGCGGTCATCGCCGCCCGCCTGGACACCCTCACGGCGGAACACAAGGCTGTGCTCCAGGACGCCGCCGTCATCGGCAAGGTGTTCTGGCCCGATGCGCTCGAGGCGGTCGGAGGCAGGGGCCCGCTGGATGTCGGGCGTGCGCTCGACGAGCTCGCCGACAAGGAACTGATCGAACGGGCGCCGGTGTCCTCGATCCGTGACCAGCCCGAGTACTCGTTCTCGCACATCCTGGTGCGCGATGTCGCGTACAGCCAGATCCCCCGCGCCGCCAGGGCCGAACGGCACAGGCGCACCGCGCGGTGGATCGAAGAGATGGCCTCGGAACGGGTGCCCGATCACGCGGAGATCCTGGCCCACCACGCCATGCGCGCGCTGGAGTTGCTGCATGCGTCCGGGGTGACCGAGGGAGTTCGCGACCTGCAGGACGATGCGCGGCGGTACCTGTTGGCAGCCGCGAGGCAGGCCATGTCCATCGACGTCACGCGCGCCGAGAGCCATCTCCATGCCGCACTGTTGCTCTCGCCCCCGGGAACCGATCGGCGGCCGGACGTGCTGTCGGCACTCGGGCGCGCGGCGTTCGAGGGCGGACGGCTGGAGGAAGCCGAGCGTTTCTTCGAGGCGGCCCTCGAAGATCTGTCGGCCGCGGGACGCGACCTCGACGCCGCCGACGCGACCGTGGGCCTGTTCAAGGTCGTCCAGTACCGGGGAGACACCGCCCGAGCCCGCGATCTTCTTTCGAGCGCGCTGACGACGTTGGAGACCGGGCCTCGCCGGCCCGCCCTCATCCGCGCGGTCACCGAGGAGGCGGGGACGTTGATGACGTCCGGGCGCCACGAGGAGGCGATCGACGCGTCCAGCCGGGCCATCGAATTGGCCCGCGAGGCCGGAGACCTCGAGCAGGAGGTTCGCGCGCGCGGCTTCCACGGTTACTCCCGCTTGAGCCTCGGGGACCGCGACGGGCTCGAGGAGGAGCGAGGCGCGCTGGCCGATGCGCTCCGGCTCGGCCTCGGACGGCCAGCCGCGGTCATCTATAACAACCTGGGCCTGCATCTTCGGATGGTCGAAGGTCCACGGCAGGCGCTCGAGTGCTACGAGGAAGGGATCGCGTTCGCCGACGACCGGGGCCTTCAGGAGATGGCGTCCTGGATGCGCATCACCAGCCTGCTCGCGCTGGCGGACCTTGGGGAGTGGGACGAGGTGCTTCGGTCCGGCGAGGAGGTCGCCCGGGCGGCCGGGGGTCGAGGGGCCGGATACGACCAGGCGTTCGCGGAGTCCATCCGAGCGTACGTCCTGGCCTATCGGGGCGCGCTGACCGCGGCCGAATGGCAGCCGTTGTCGGCGCGGGTCCGTTCGATCGGCGATCCGCAGGTCCTCGTGGGCGCGCTGACGGCCGGCTCGGTCGCCACCGGTGCGGCCGGACGGGCGGCCGAAGCGGGCGCACTGGCCAAGGAGGCCTTCGAGGCGACCGAAGACGCGGGATCCGACATGCTCGCCTGGTATCTGCCCGACCTCGCACGGGTGGCGTGCGCCGCCGGTGACGCGGCGGTGGTCGAGCGGTTCGCGGGCTCAGTACCCCAGTCCATTCCACGAAACTGCCTGGCGGTGGACTCGGCTGCGGCGGCCGTGGCGGAGGCTCGCAGTGAACTCGACCAGGCGCGGACTCTGTACCTGCGCGCCGCGGAGGGATGGACGGCGTTCGGCCACGCGCTGGAGCGTGGCCAGGCCCTGTTCGGAGCGGGTCGTTGCCTCCTGGCGATGGGCCGCGCCGAGGATGGCGCGCGCGCGATCGCCGACGCGCGAGAGGTGTTCGCCGGCCTCGGCGCGGAGCCGCTGGTCTCCGAAGCCGAACAGCGGCTGACGAGCGCTGCCTGATCAGCCCGCGGCGGTCACGGGCAGGCGGAGCACGAACCGGCAGCCGGGGCCTTCGTTCCACACCCGGATGTCTCCGTCGTGGGCCTCGACGATCCCCTTGGCGATCGCAAGGCCGAGTCCGGCGCCACCGTCGGCGCGGGGCGTTCTCGCCGGCTCGCCGCGGAAGGTCGGATCGAAGACGCGCGGCAGGTCCGACTCCCTGATGCCGCCGCAACCGTCCAGCACGGCGACGAACGCGCGCGGCCCCTCCATGCCGGCTTCGACCACCACCGCCCCGTCGTGCGGTGTGTGCCGAACCGCATTCTCGAGCAGGTTCCGAAGCACCCGGGCGAGCGCGGACGGCGCGAGCGCCATGTCCGGAACCGGCCCGCAGAGCCGGCCCTCCACCCTCACGCCGCGGGTACGCGCCGGGATCGCCGCGGCGGCCACGGCATCCGACACCAGGTCGCCCAGCGAAGCGCGTTCGAGGTGCAGCTCGAACGCACCCGCCTGGATCACCGACAGCTCGAACAGGTCGTCGATGAGACCGGCCAGCCGGTCGCTCTCCTGCCGAAGCGTCCCATAGGCAGCCCGAACCTCGGCGGAGTCGGTCAGCACGCCGTCCGAGAGGGCCTCGGCGACCACGCGGATGCCCGCGAGGGGGGTTCGGAGATCGTGCGACACCCAGGCGATGAGCTCCCGGCGGGAATCCTCCGCGGCGCGCTCGTGCGCCCGGGCGCGCTCGAGCCGGCGCGTCATGTCGGCCAGCTCCTGCTGAAGCGCGGCCGTTTCGGCCGTCGCGGGACTCGCGACGAAGGAACGCTCCGGATCGCTCCCGTTCGCCGTCGGTCCCCCGGTCCTCGCTCCCCCGCTGCCGATGCGCCGCACGCGGTCGCGCAGCGCCCGGTCGCCGGCGACGATCCGGCGTCCCAGGGCCAGGGCGGTCAGCAGCGCGACCGTCGCCCCGATGACCAGCACGACGGTGAGCGTCCGAAGGTCGTGATCCGACAGGAACATCGCCTTCGCAGCGACCAGGGCTCCGACCACGACCACGCAGAGGCCGAGCAGCGCGACCACGCTGATCTGGGTTCGGATCGACCATCTACGCCCGGACAGCAGGAGCGCGAACCCCAGCGCGGCGGCGATCGCGCCGGTGACCACGAGCAGGCCGGTCAGGTGCACCGCGTCCGCGAGGCTCATGTTCGCCGCCATCGCGGCGAGCCAGGCCGCGACGACACCGGAGGCGGCAACCGTGAGCGGCACGCCCCATCCCGCCGGGATGAGCCGCCTCATTCGTGCACCGTCCGCGCTCCTGACGGCCTGAAGCGATACCCGACGCCCCACACGGTCTGGACCAGGGCCGGGCGGGACGGGTCGGCTTCGATCTTCTCTCTCAACCTGCGCACGTGCACGGTCACGGTGGAGGTGTCGCCGAAGGAGTACCCCCAGACGGACTCGAGCAACTCCTGTCGTGTGAACACGCGATCGGGGTGACTCGCCAGGAACGCCAGCAGGTCGAATTCGCGAAGGGTGAGCTCGATGGGACGACCTCGGAGGCTGACCTCCCGCGCGGCAAGATCGATCCGCACGTCGCCCGCGGAGATCCTGCCGCCGCCGCCAGAGGTCCGGTCGGCCGTGTCCGCCGGCGCCGACCTGCGCAGGACCGATCGGATCCTCGCCGTCAACTCTCGCGGGGAGAACGGCTTCGCCAGGTAGTCGTCGGCGCCGAGCTCCAGGCCGACGATCCGGTCGATCTCCTGCCCGCGCGCGCTCAGCATGACGATCGGGACGGAGCCGGTTGCCCTGAGCCTTCGGCACACCTCGAGGCCGTCGACCTCTGGCAGCATGACGTCCAGCACCACCAGATCCGGAGCCATGGATTCGGCGAGCGTAAGGCCCGACCGCCCGTCCTCGGCGACGAGGACCTCGTAGCCGTCGCGTTCCAGGTAGCGGGCCACGATGCGGGCGACCGTCGGATCGTCCTCGACGATCAGGATGCGACCGACGCGGGCGGCTACCGAGCGCTGCTGCATGGCGCATCCAGCCTATGCAGCCCGTGCGTTCGGGGCCCCGGCGGCACGCGATGTCCGCGGATCGTAAGGATTCGGCAAACGCGACGTGACGGGCTGATTGAGATTCCCGCAATCAACTGCCACCCCGGTGTCCATTCCGTGGTCGCGCGGGTAGGACTGCAAGCGATGCAACTGACCCACCACCTTCCCCGCCGGCAGCGACCGCTCCACGCAGCGGAACGCAGGTCCGCAAGCATCCGGTGACCCGCCTTCCGGGCACGCGGCCCGCCATGATCCTCACGGTCATGGCGGCGGCCGGAACGCTCGTCGCGGCCGGCGTCTCGCCCTTCGTGATGGCAGCCGGATCCGCGATCAATCAGGTGTCCTCGAGGTTCGTTCCCAGCGTCCAGCGGCCCCTGATGCTTCCGACGCTCCCGCAGCGGTCGAACGTGTACGCGGCCAACGGGGACCTGCTGGCGACGGTCTTCCAGGGCGAGGACAGGCAGAACTTCCCGATCGAGGCGTTCAGTGCGACCGACCAGCACGCCGTGCTCGCCATCGAGGACCACCTCTTCTACGACCACGGCGCGATCGATCCGGTCGCCATCGTCAGGGCCTTGCTCGCGAACGTCCGGGCCGGCGCGATCGTCCAGGGCGGTTCGACCATCACGCAGCAGTTGGCGAAGAACCTGGAGACCGGCGGCGCGGATACCCTGCGGCGGAAGATCCTCGAGGCACAGGACGCCATCCGTATCGCGTCGACCTATCCGAAGGACCAGATCCTCGACACATATCTGAACACCGTCTACATGGGGAACTCGGTCTACGGATTCGGCACGGCCGCCCGGTACTACTTCGACGCGGCCCCGTCGGCCCTCACGCCGGCCCAGGCGGCGACGCTCGCCGCGATGCTCGAGGCGCCCGCCTATTACGACCCGCTCATCAAGAGCCACCTCGCCGCACTGCGAGCCCGGCGCAACACGGTGCTCCAACGAATGGTTCAGTACCGGTGGCTGCCGCCGGCCGCCGCCCAGGCGGCGATGGCGCAGCCGGTCAAGGTGACCGCCGCCGGCCGGACCGAGAACCGGCCGGGCCACGACCCGCTGTGGGTCGATTTCGTGCGGCATCTCTTCCTTTCGGATCCGCGGTTCGGGGGGTCGTTGGCGGAGCGCGAGGCCCTCTGGTACCAGGGCGGCCTCCAGATCCACACCACGATGGAGCCGTCGATCCAACGGGCCGCCGTGGCATCGCTGCGCAACCACTACTCGGGCCCGCAGGAACCCCAGGCCTCGGCCGTCACGATCAACGCCAGGACCGGCGCCATCCTGGCGATGGCGAACGGCAACGTGCGGTACGGCCTGGGTCCGGGCCAGACGACGTTCAGCAACGCCTGGCAGGGTCTTCGACCCACGGGATCGGCGTTCAAGATCTACACGCTCGCCGCCGCGCTCGAGGCGGGCATCGCACCCACGTCGCGGTGGGCGACCTTCGCGCCGAGGACCGTGCAGCATTGCGGCGGCGGGCAGACGTGGAAGGTGCACAACGCCGAACGCGGGCTCAGGGGCATGGCCACGCTCACCCAGGCCACGGCGGATTCGATCAACACGGTGTTCGCGCAGGTCATCAACACCGTCGGCCCGCAGGCCGTCGAGTCGCTCGCGCGGAAGATGGGCGTGCTGGGCGGAAGCATCCCGCCGGTGTGTCCGATCACGCTGGGCGACGTGGCGGTCAGCCCGCTCGCGATGACCGCCGGGGCCCAGACCCTCGCGAACAGCGGCCTGCATTGCATGCCGTACGGGATCACCTCCGTCGTCAGGGATGGGCGGGTGATCTATCGGGCACAGCCGTCATGCCGTCGGGTGCTGCCCGCCCCCATCGCCGAGACGGAGACGTCGATGCTCCAGCAGGTGATCTGTTGCGGCACCGGAGCCGGCATCTCCAAGCTCCCCGGATATCCCGCTCGGGAGGTCGCCGGGAAGACCGGCACGGACACGAACTTCAAGAACGCGTACTTCGTGGGGTACGTGCCCCAGATGGTGACCGGCGTGTGGGTCGGCTACATGAACCAGGCCCAGCGCTCGCTGAAGGGCGTGAACGGGCTGCCCGGGTTCGGCGCGGACATGGCGGGTCCCATCTGGGCGGACATCATGACGTCCGCCCTGCGCCACCTTGCCATCGCGCGGTTCGCTCCGCCGCCGCCGTGGTCGGGGACCGCGGACGGGTCACACGCGCCGACGACCTCGCCGTAGTCTTCGCCCGAGGCATCAGGCGTCAGGCTCTTCGATGCGCCGTGTGCAGGCGAAGCGTCCCCGCCACGCCCTTCAGTTCGACGGGACCGATCTCCGAGAACGCGACCGGCACCCCGTCGGCCGCGTCCACGACCTCCTGGCTGGCGACCACCTCGCCAGGCCGGGCGTACTCGGCGATCCGCGAGGCGATGTTCACGGTGCGGCCGAAGTAGTCACCCTCCTGAAAGACGACGGGTCCGGCATGGATGCCGACCCGGGCCGGCGGAAGGTTGTGGTTCGCCGCCTCCTCGACCATCTCCAGCGCGGACACGACACCGGGCCCCGGCGCCGGGAAATAGAACATGACGCCGTCGCCCAGCCACTTCACCGGCGCCCCTCCGTGCTCCTGCGAGGATCGGCGAACCAGGGTGGCGAGCCGTTCGGCCAGGTCCGCCGCCGCGGCGTCACCCCGCTCCTCGGTCAGCCGTGTGTACCCGGTGATGTCGAGGAAGGACACGGCCGGCGGACGTCGCAGCCGGTCGAGCAGGCCCGCCTGCTCCAGCGACGTCTCGACGCGCTCGACCGCGCTCTTTGTCCATGCGTGCTCCTGTTGCGCGTGGTACACGGCGAGGAGCGCATCTTCGATGAGTGGGGCCATGCGGGACCCGACGTCCGCCTGCGCTTCCAGCATCTCGGTTTCCGTCATCCCGCTCTCCAGGAGAGGGACTTCGAGATCGGTCGACCAGGCATCCGTCTCGGTCTCCGCCATCCGGCGCAGACTGTCCGCCCAGACCCGGAGCCACCGCCCGATCACGACCGGCCGGAATCCGGATGCGAGCAGGATCTCGATCATCGGCACGACCGAGAGCTCGTCTTCGCGGACCCGGTCGGCAGGTCGCGGCTCCGCATAGCCCACGGCCTCGCGGGTCAGCTTCAGCAAGTCGAAGGGGATGCCCGTCCGTCCGCTCAGTTCCCGAAACGTCTCCCCGCTGACCTCGGCGAACGGATCGAACGCGGCTGCGTCCAGGAACGAGAGCGACAGCGACCCCTCGCGGACGGCTGCGGCGATCCCGTCGAGGGGCACGCCGGCCTGCTCGAAGGCGTGCACCCATCGCGCCCTGCGCACGTCGCCGCGGGAGAGCCCGCCCTCGGTGTCGGGTCCCAGGATGCCGAGTTCAACCAGCCGGTCGACGTACGCGGGGTCGATGCCGGCCCTTCGGGCCAACTCCACACGCGAGTGATCACCCACGGAGTCCGATCGTAACCGGCGCGTCGGTCAGGCCGATGACGCCCGGGACCAGACGCGCGGCGGCGCGGATCTTCTCCCGCATGCCTTCATCGCACGATGGATCGACCACGACGACGCCGTCCTGCACACGCAGCGTGGCCATGACCGGATCGGCGAGCCCGTCGAGCAGACCCAAGACGTCTCGTTCGATGTCGGCGTCCGGTCGCGCGATCGCCCTGAGGACATCGAAACTGCTGACGATGCCCACCAGCCGGCCCTGGTCGAGCACGACCACATGCCTGACGTCGTTGTCGATCATGAGCCCCGCCAGCTCGGCGGCGTCGGCGTCGACCGACGTGCAGACGACCGTTCGGGACATGATGTCCATGGCCACCCGCGGCGCCAGCGCCTCGGCGGCCGGACGCCCACCCCTGAGCACGCTCGGCGACGGTGGCCGCATCGCCTGAAGCACCTCGCGATCCGTGACGATGCCGACGACCCGCCCCTCGGGGTCCACGACCGGAAGCGCGTGAGCCTCCTGCGCCAGCATGCGGCGGGCGACATCCTTCGTCAGCGTCCCGGGGCCGACGGTCAACGGCCGGAACGTCATGAGGTTCTTCGCATGCATCGCCGCCTCCTTTCGTTCTCCCCTCCGGCCTCAAGAATGGGCGGGCTCTTCCACATTGGGACCTGCCGAAAGACCCCTCTCCCATGGCCCGCGAGTCCCTCCACTCGGACAGCGAATCGATCGGCCTGAATGTCATGCCGATCGAGGGACCGGCTGAAGGGTGGCGGAGAACTCCGTGTCCGGCCACGTCACCGCCGCCCTGGTCGCGATCGGCGTGGTCTGGGTGCTGACCGCGATCAACCTCGCCGGTGTCCGGCAGACAGGGATCGTTCAGGTGGTCACGACGGTCCTGAAGTTCGTCCCGCTCGCCCTGATCGGGATCGTGGGGTTGTTCTTCATCAAGGCGGCGAACTTCGGCGCGTTCCGCATCGGGAACTGGGGCGACATGTTCTCCGGAATCACGGCCGCGGCCACGCTGACGCTGTGGGCGTTCATCGGCCTGGAGTCGGCGACGGTTCCGGCCGAGGAGGTGAAGGATCCCAAGCGGACGATCGTGCGGTCGACGATCTGGGGGACGCTGGCCACCACGTGTGTGTACGCACTGGCCACGATCGCCATCGTCGGCATCATCCGGCCGCGACGCTCCAGGACTCCAACGCGCCGTTCGCGCAGGCCGCCGCGCAGATGTTCGGCGGCGGATCGTTCCTCGGCCTGTCGTGGGCCAAGTGGGTCGCGCTGGTCGCGATGATCTCGACGTTCGGCGCTCTGAACGGGTGGATCCTGATCCAGGGCCGCGTGCCGCTGGCGGCGGCGCAGGACGGCGTGTTTCCGCGTCCGTTCGCCTGGGTCGCCGGCAAGCGCCGTACCCCGTGGTTCGGCCTGGTCGTGTCCTCGGTGCTCATCACGGGCCTGATGGTCCTGAACTACAACGAGAGCCTCGTCGACCAGTTCACGAACGTGATCCTGCTGGCGACGCTGACCACGCTGGTCCCGTACGCGTTCGCCGCCACCGCGGAGCTGTACCTCATGATCGTGGAGCGCGAGCGGTTCGCGCCGCGCCGGCCGGTTGCGCTTGTGATCGTGGCGCTGCTCGGGTTCGCGTATGCCTTCTGGGCCATGGTCGGTTCGGGCAACAAGACCATCGCCTGGGGCTTCATGCTCCTGATGGCCGGGTTGCCCGTCTACGTCGGCATCCGTTGGTGGCGCCGGCGCACCGAGGGGATGCCCGCGGAGACGGCACCGATCGCGGACGCCGAGTCACGCCATACCCGCGCATGCCTGCCGCCGTGGGCGTCCACGCGGGATCGGTCAACTGATCAAGGTCGAGAGCGGCTCCTCCCTCAGAGACGCTCCCGAACCGGTGACCGGCGGCTGATCCGCATAGCACGGCCGGCTCACCGAACGAAAAGCGGCCGGATGGGCGAAACGTCCATCCGGCCGCTTCGACGAGTTACGGGCACGGAGGGCCTCCCTGGGCGCCGGTGCCGCGGCGACCGGGCCCCGCGTGGGACCCGTCGCCGCGCTGGTCGTTGGCGCGTTCAGACCTCGCCGCTGATGCCGCCCCGGCCGCCCTGGGGCTGCACATCGAAGTCGCCGCTGATGCCGCCTCGGCCACCATCGGGCTGCACGTCGAGATCGCCGCTGATGCCGCCTCGGCCGCCCTCGGGCTGCACACCGGGGTCGCCGCTGTTACCGACCCGGCCGCCCTCGGGCTGCACCGGGAGACGGCCCCGGGTCGAGCGTCCGTCGGGCCGGGTCACGTTCGTCCCGGGCTGACCCCTTCGCTCGTCGCCGTGGTGGTGAGCGGATGTGCTCACGGCCCACGCAGCCGTGGGTGCGGCCAGCACGAGGGCCAGAACCCCCGCCGCCACTGCCCTGTTCATGATCGCCTCCTTTCTCTGGGACGCGGATCGTCCGTGTTCGGGGAGGTTGCCAGCGGGCGCTAAACGACCGGTAAAGCAGGCCTCCCGGCCGGTCGGTCTCCAGCGAACAGGACTCGGGGTTCAGCGCTCGGTCCGGCCCCTGCCCAGCCGAGGCGACCCGCGTGGTCGCCTGGGGGCTCGAAGTCCGAGGGAGCGCATGCGGCGAGCCGTCCAGCCGGCCGCCGCGGCCGCGCCCAGGCCGTCCAGGACACCCAAAGCCTCGAGAAGGGGAGTCTCGTCGTCGAGGTGGGCCAGCGCCATCGCCCGTTCGTAGGGGCACCCGATCGTCCCCCACCGGCCCGCGGCGTCTGCCCATCTCCCTTCGATCTGCAGCTTGAAGGGCTCGGCCGCTCGCTCGGGCGGCGCCACCGGCTCCCCGGCGGCCGAGAGCCAGAAGGCCAGCTCGCCCACCATCCAGGAATTCCCGCGCTCGAGGGCCAGCTCCAACGTTCGGGCGAGCAGCGCCGTCTCGCGCGCAGGGTCGCCCTGCAGCCAGGCGGCCTCCGCCCTCGCCGCCGTGACCGGCGAGATCCACTGCACCTCCCCCGACCGCTCGGCGTGGGACAGCGCCTCGTCCAGGAGGTCCCACGGGTCCGCGGTCCCCCGGCGAACTCGGATCAGCCCGATGACCATCAGCGGCGTGATCCGCAGCAGCGGTCCCGTCCCGGGGCGGCGAAGGAGTGGATTGGCCCCGGCGGCGGCCTCGTCCCACCGGCCTCGTTCCAGGCGGAACAGGGCCTGGAGCCCTTCGATGAAGATCTCGGCCCAGACCACATCCCGGTCGGAGCAGTATTCGAGGCCTGGGCCGAAGTACCCCTCCGCCTCCTGGTAGCGCCGCAGCCTGGTCAGGTTCCCCACCAGGTTGGTGTAGGCGCGGGCGCCATGGTCGTCGAGGTGCTCGAGCCGGGCGAGCTCCAGGCTCCGCTCGAGCATGGCTCGTCCCTCGTCCACCCGCTCGGTGTAGAAGAGGAGGGCCGTGCCCATCGATCCGAGGGCGTGGCACATGATCTCCGCGGCTCCGAGGCGCTCGGCGAGATCGGCGGCGCGGGTCCCCCAGTCCAGGGCCTCCTCATGCGCGCCCGAGAGCGTCCGCAGCTGGGCGAGATTGGAGTAGGCGAACGCCAGCTCGGGGCCGGGAGACAGCCCCTCCACAGCTCTGACCGCCTCCTGAGCGTGGCGCTCCGCCTCGGCGCGCCGGGCGGACATCTGGGCGAGCCGGGAGAGCCAGCGGTGGCCCTCGCTGACCCGTCGCTCATTCCGCTCGGCCCGGCGGATGGCCAGCGCGGCCTCCCGGGCCTCGATGGCGTCAGAGAGCCGATGCGTCATGTAGCACTCGATGGAGAACCGCTCGAGAAGATCCGCCCGCTCCGGCTCGGCGAGACGCCGGGCGAACCTGAGGGCACGCCCGTACTGAGCGGCCGCCTCCCGGTGGGCGCCCAGCCTGGATGCTCGCTCGGCGGCGAGGGGGGCGTACGCCAGCACGGCATCGCGGTCCCCGCCGGCCTCGGCGTGGTGCGCCAGGCGAGCGGCGTCCTCCTCACCGATCTCATCGACGAGTGCAGCCAGGATCCGCCGGTGCAGGGCGACCCGTCGAACGGCCGGGACATTCTCCTCGATGGCGAGCCGAGCCAGCTCATGGCGAAAGGCGATCACCGCCCCCTCGCCTCGGAGCATCCCCGCCTCCAGGCACTCATCGATCGGTTCGGCGTGGCCGTCCAGCAATCGCTCCAGGAGCCAGGGCTCGGCACGCTGGCCAACCACCGAGGCCACGCTCAGCGCTTCGCGGGCTGGGGGGGACAGCCGTGAGGCCCGGGCGAGCACGGCATCACGGATGCTCGTCGGCACCGCATCCTGGCTGGGCTCCGGCCGAGGGGCCACCGCCGCCAGGACCTCGGTGACGAAGAAGCTGTTGCCCCCGGTCCGCCGGTACAGCTCGTTCGGGTCGAACCCCGAGTCGGCGGACAGCGCCCCCACCCCTTCCGCGGTCAGCCGAGGCAGCGTGATCCGACGCGTGGACGACAGGGTGGCCGCGTCCCCGAGAACGACCGTCAGCGGGTGGTCCCGGCCAACCTCGTCGTCGCGGAAGGACGCCACCACCAGGGCCCGATGCCCCCTCACCCGTCGAGCGAGGTACCGGATGAGGTCCAGCGTGGCCTCGTCCGCCCAGTGGACGTCCTCGAACACCGCCACCGTGGTCCCGCCCCCGCCGCCGAGCTCCTCCAGGACCTCGGCGAACAACCCCTCGCGAGGGACATCGCCGGCCTCCCCCCACCCGTCTCGGAGCGCCGGGACCATGTCGAACACCGCCCCCAGCGGCCGAGGCGTCGACGTCCCGTCGCAGGCCCCCGTGAGCACCCGGGTCGAGCCCGCGTTCGCCTGGGCGAATGCCTCCAGCACCACGGTCTTGCCAACCCCCGCCTCACCACCCAGGAACACGAACCGACCCTGCCCGCCCCGGGCCTCCTCCAGGTAATCGGCCAGGGTTTCCAGCACGGACTCTCGCTCCACCAGAGCGGGGATCCCTTCGAAGCGGACGCGGCCGGACACCGAGGGAGTCGGGAGGACTCGCACGGGCGCTGGTTCCGGCTCGGCGACCAACAGCGCAGGGTCCTGGCGGAGGATGGACAGCTGAAGAGCTGCCAGCGCGGGCGAGGGGTCCAGGCCCTCGTCGGCCAGCTCCTGCCTCGCCTCCTCGAACACCGCCAGGGAGTCAGCCTGGCGTCCGCATCGGTACAGGGCGAGCATGAGCTGGCTCCGGAGACGCTCCCGCAAGGGGTGCTCGAAGGTCAGGACCTCCAGCTCGGCGACCAGCTCGCGATGTCGCCCCAGGGCGAGCTCGGCGTCGACGCGGTCCTCCCGGGCGACCAGGCGAAGCTCGTCCAGACGGGTGGCCGCGCCCTCGGCGAAGGGCTCGTAGGCCAGGTCGCCCAGCGCCGGCCCCCGCCACAGGCCGAGCGCCTTCCCGAGGGCGCCCGCCGCGCGGGCCGGGTCGCCGGCGGCGAGGGCATCCCGACCCTCCCGCGCCAGGGCCTCGAACCGGGCCGCGTCGATCGCGCCAGGCGGTGGAACGAGGGCGTAGCCGCCCGGACGGGTCTCCAGCAGCCCGGCGTCCGGCCCGAGGGCCTTGCGGAGCTGGGAGACGTGGACCTGCAGGCGCGCCAGGGCCCCGTCGTCGTACCGATGCCACAGCTCATCGATCAGCAGATCGGCGGAGCAGAACTCCCCCGCCCGCAGGAGGAGGAGCGCGAGGAGGGATCGCAGCTTCCGGCCCCCCACGCGAACCTGCCGGCCATCCCGCACGGCCTCCAAGGGCCCAAGGATGCGGAACTCGAGCGTCACCCCGGGCGGACTTTAGCGTTCCCTAAGCGCCGAGAACCATCCTCCCGCTCATACGACCCAGCGAAGGGAGGAGGAAGCAATGGAACGGACCAGCACCACGAGTGGCTCCGCGGGAACGATCCGGCGGCGCCTCGCCGCCGTCCTCGTCGCGACGTTCGCTGCGGCGCTCGTCGCCGGGACCCAGGCGACGGCGATGGCGGCCACGGCGACCGGCCAGGAACGAGCAATCACGCTCGCCGAGCGGGGCGTCGTGTTCGTCGACACCGCCGTGCACGTGGATGTGACGCTCACCTATCAGGACGCCTCGAACATCTCGGGGCTGAGCGCGGCGAGCAGGGGATACGACCTCGACTACGGGACGGGATCGGGGTTCGTGGTCGATCCCGCCGGCACGATCGTCACGGCGAGCCACGTGGTGGAGCCCAAGGCCGAGGACCTGCAGCGGTACGCGGCCAACCAGCTTCTGTTCGGGGACCTCCTGACCACGTTCGGCTATGGCCTCGGGCCGGGCGACGACCTCTTCGGCGAGTACACCATCAACGACAACGCTGCGCTCAACACCCTCTTGCAGCAGTGCTACTCGGGGACGGCGTGCCACTTCAGCTTCACCCCGTCGGTGTCGGTGTATACGGCCGTGCAGATCGCCGGGACGCAGACAGCCCACGCGATGCCCGCCCGCGTCCTGGACTCGACCGGGTTCGACAACACGGACGTGGCGGTTCTGCAGGTGACCGGCCACGACATGCCGACCGTCGATCTGGCCGGGTCGGCCGGGGACCTCCAGAGCGGTCAGGACATCACGGCGCTCGGGTTCCCGGGGTCGGCGACCGCGCTCCCCACGGGCGTCACCGAGCCCACCAAGGTGTTCGGCCACATCAGCAACATCCGCTCCGTCGACTCCTCGCAGCTGATCGAGATCGACGCCGACACCCAGCCCGGGATGAGCGGGGGCCCGGTGATCGACGGCCGGGGCCGGGTGATCGGCCTCACCTCCTTCGCGCTGCTCCAGTCGAACGGAATCCCGGGCGCCAAGTACCTGCGGACCGTCGACGACATCCGGACGGCCCTGCATGCGGCGGGCGTGCAGCCTTCCCGCGGGGTCGGCGACGCCACGTTCGCCCGGGCGATGAACGACATCTGGGCATCCCACTACTCGGCGGCGATCCCGCTCCTCGACCGGGTCCTGGCGCTGTCTCCCGGTGATCCCATCGCCCAGCGATACCTGACCGAGGCGCAGGCCAAGGCAGGGACGGCGGCCGATGCCCCGCTCCCGAAGCCGAGCGGGGGCTTTCCGATGCCGATCCTCATCGCCATCGCGGCGATCATCGCGGCCGGCGCCGTGGGCGCCTGGGTCGCGACAAGGCGTCGGAGACAGGCCATGGCCTCGTCTCCGTCCGGCGCCGACCTCCGTGCTCCCTCCGCCGTCGGCTTCACGGTCGAGGCGGGCACAACGGCCGATGCCCTGAGGTGGATGCAGGCTGTGGGGATCTCGCCGGCGCAGCCCGACGGCTCGGGGGCGAGTTCCAGGCAGAACGTCGGCCCGTAGCGGGATTCGTTTCGAAGAACGGCGAGGCCCTCCGGCAGGAGGGCTTCGCCGCTTCCGGACGCACCGGTCCCCCGACGGTCGACCCGGATCAGTCCCGGACCGCTTCATAAAGGGTCACCCGGTGTGCGATCCCCTTCAGGTCGAATGCGCCCACCTTCTGGACTTTGAACCCTGCCGGCTCCACGTTCCGTACAAGGTCCTCACCCACGAAGACCTGATCCGCGGCGGCTTGGGAAGCGATCCGTGCCGCGATGTTCACGGTCCGCCCGAAGTAATCCCCCTCGTCGTAGATCATCGGTCCGGCGTTGACCCCGATATGAGCGGGCGGAAGCCCTCGAGGGCGCACCGCCGCGACGATGGCGAGGGAAGCGCGGACGGCATCGCCGGGATCCGCGAAGTGAAAATGCACGCCGTCCCCGAGCATCTTCACCACCTGGCCGCGGTGCGCCGCCCCCACCTCGCTCACCAGTTGCGCCAGCGTCAGCGAGGCGCGGGCAGCGACGTCGTCTCCGGCCTCTTCGGTCAGTCGCGTGTAGCCCGAGAGGTCCGCGAACGCGGCCGCTTCGTCCCCGCGGGGTGATCTCTGCCGGATCCCGGCTTCCTCGAGCGCGGTCTCCACATGGTCGAATTGATGCTGCGCGGAGAACGCCTCGCCGTGTCGCCGCAGGAGCCAGCTCATCAACTCCTCCCCGGTGTGGCCCATCCGCAGCCCCACCTCGCGGAGCGCCTCCTCGTACGCCTCGTTGTCACGAAGACCTTGCTGCCGAAACGGCGCCTCGATCGCCGTGTGGAACCAGTGAGTTTCGAACTGCGCGACCCGCCTGGCGCTGTCGCCGAAGATGCGGACCGCACGCAGCACATCCCCCTCGCCGACCCCCCCTCCGAACAGGACCGGGAGGGCTCTGAGGACCTGAGCGTCCTCTTCGCGGACGTAGTCGTCCCCGCGCGGCCGGGGCAAGCCGGTGGCCACGTACACCGCTTGCAGGGTTTCGAGGGCGATCCCGAGCTCGTTGCTGAACTCGCCGAACGTTCGGTCGGTCCGTGGGAAACGGCGGCCCGCGCTCTCCAGGTAGCCGAGGCTCAGGTGCCCGGCCGAGAACGCCTCCGCGAGCGCGTTCGTTTCAAGTCCCTTCGATTGCAGCTCTTCGACGACGCGAACCCGCATGACGTCGCGACGGCGGAAGCCCCCGGATTCCGGCTCGAGAAGGCCGAGGTCGACGAGCTCCTGGACGCGCTCGATCGTCGAGTCGGACCGTGTAGCGATCTCCTCCGCGGTGAATAGACCGGTCGTCTCCTCAACCGCCTTACCCGCGAACGAGGCCGGATCGCCGAGGAACACGTCGCGGCACGCTTCAGAACAGAAGTAACAGATCGTTCCTTCTCGCTCCGCCGCTGCCACGGCATCGTTGGAGTCGATCCGCATTCCGCATACCGGATCAGTCACCATGGCCATGGCGTCCCCCTCGTTCGACCGCGGGGCTCCGGTTCCAGGCCCGCCCGTCGCCTGGGTCCCCCTTTGCCCGCCTTCCGTCGCGTAACGTACCGGAATCGCTTCCCTAAAGGCCTCGCTCCTCAGCTGGAACCGTGCTCGAGCTGCATAGACGCCGCCGGACGAACGACCTGAGTCCTTGATGCTTCGACGTTCACCCTCGAACATCGAGCTCCGTGTACATGCCCCGGGCGTAATGGCCGGGCAGGTTGCAGATGAGCTCATACGGCCCCGCCGACAGGTTCAGCGTGACCCAGCTAGCAGCGCCCGGTGCGATGCCTTGTCCCGCCCCGGCACCACAGGTGCTTGACGCCTCACCAAGACTCCCGGACTCGTCAACCTTGCCGTCCGACCCGACCTGACGACTGCCGGCTCCACCGGGAGGCAGCGGCATGACGACCAACTCGTGGGTCAGGCTGCCTTCATTGAGGACGCGGAAGGAGACCCGGCCAGCAGGAACGACCGCCGGCTGGTCGATCACCCGCATCATGCCGCCCATCATCATTCCGCCATCCACACCGCCGCCCATGTCGGTGAGGGTGACCGTTACGACCGAGCCGGACAGGGCCGGGATCGCGCAGCTGGAGCCGAATGACTCCAAGTGGCTGCGGCTCACGGCCCAGGTCCCGATCGCCAGGCCGGCAACGAGCACGACCACGAGCGGGACGATCGGCCGGAGGCGTCGCGTCCGCGGCGTGTTGGATGAGCGTCGGTCAACAACGCCGAGGCGCCGCTTGAGCTCAACAGGATCGATCTCGCCCCTGGCGAGCCGTTCCTTCAGGATGGCTTCGGCATCCTGTGGTCCTTCGCTCATGCCGCGCGACCCTCGGTGAGGGCCTTGCGACGCTCGCGGAACTCTTTGTCGTCGATCTCGCCCCGTGCGTAGCGGCCTTCGAGGATCTCGAGAGCACTCGACTCCGAACGGCGCTCGCGTTCGCGCCGATCGCGGAACCCGCGGACCGCGTAGACGATCGCCCAGACCACGGCGCCCCAGAGCACCATCATCGCGAAGGTCATGAGCAACCAGCCGCCCCATCCTCCGCTCCAGTACATCGGCATCACGCCACCTCCCGATTGCATGTGGCTCGGGTTGTGAGCCAAGGTAGGAGCTTGTCCGTCGGGTGCGGAGCGTCATCCGGCCCCTTTGAGGCGGGTCTCATGGCCCGGCCAGGTGCCACCTCTTCCACGCCTAACGCTATACCCCCCTAGGGTATACTGAGGGAGGCAAGGGTCAGGATGCGTGTGGAGCACACGAGATGAGCACGGCTGACGAACGCCCAGCGCCTGAGGGGCATGGACGCAGGCTCGCGACGGCCGTCCTTGAGGTCGGCGGGCTGAACTACGCCAGCGAGAAGAACGTCGTCGAGACGGTTCTCGGTCGGCGTCCCGGCGTCGCATCGGTGCAGGCCAACCCGGTCGCTCAAACGGCGACGGTCACCTTCGATCCGGACCGGACCTCCATCAAGGAGCTGCGAACCTGGGTCGAGGAGTGCGGTTACCACTGCGCCGGGCAGTCGGTGCCGAACCACATCTGCGATCCGCTGCTCGAGCCGTTTCGGAAGGGCGCGGCGCATGTGCACGACGCCGGCATGCCATCGGCGCGCGAGGCGATGGGCCACGGCGGACACGCCGGCATGTCGATGGAGGCCATGGTCCGCGACATGCGCAACCGCTTCCTGGTGGCTGCGGTCCTGTCGGTCCCCATCCTCCTGTACTCCTCGATCGGCCGGAACGTTCTCGGGTTCAGCCTCGCAGCGCCGTTCGGGCTGCGCGACGACGTCTTCCAGCTGATCCTCAGCCTCCCCGTCATCTTCTATTCGAGCTGGATCTTCTTCGACGGCGCCTACCGGGCCCTGCGCCGGCGGACCTTGGACATGATGGTGCTGGTGGCGGTCGCCATCGGCGCCGGGTGGCTGTACTCGGTCGTGATCACGCTCACGGGCGGCGGCGACGTCTTCTACGAAGCTGCCACGGTGCTGACGGCGTTCGTGCTGCTCGGGCACTGGTTCGAGATGCGAGCGCGTGGCGGAGCCAACGACGCGATCCGACAACTCCTGGACCTGGCTCCTCCTATGGCAGTGGTGCTTCGCGATGGAGAGCCCATCGAGGTCCCGACCGCCGAGGTCGTGGCCGGCGATCTGCTGCTCGTAAGGCCGGGCGCCAAGATCCCGGTCGACGGTGTCGTCGAGCAGGGCGAGAGCGAGGTCGACGAGTCGACCGTCACCGGCGAGAGCCTGCCGGTCACAAAGACCGTCGGATCCGAGGTCATCGGGGCGACCATCAACACGAACGGAACGCTGCGAGTTCGGGCCACGAAGGTCGGAGCGGACACGGCGCTCGCGCAGATCGTGAAGCTGGTCCAGGAGGCACAGAACTCGAAGGCTCCCGGTCAGCGCCTCGCCGACCGGGCAGCCTTCTGGCTGGTCCTCGTTGCTCTGATCGGCGGCCTGATCACGTTGCTGGCATGGCTGGCGGCTGGACGGTCCTTCGCCGACGCCATGCTGTTCGCCATCACGGTCGTGGTCATCACCTGCCCCGACGCGCTTGGACTGGCGACACCGACGGCCATCATGGTCGGAACGGGTCTCGGAGCGAAGCGCGGCATCCTGTTCAAGAACGCCATGGCGCTCGAAGCATCGGCGCGGATCGACACCGTCGTCGTGGACAAGACCGGGACGCTCACCAAGGGCGAGCCTGAGGTGACTGGAATCACCACCGACGGCATGCCTGAGGCTGATGTGCTGCGGCTGGTGGCCTCCGTTGAACGGGAGTCTGAACACCCGCTGGCGCAGGCCATCGCCGCCCATGCGGACGCGAACAAGGTCGAACGGGTCCAGGCAGCAGCGTTCGAGAACGTCCCTGGTCACGGCGCTGTCGCCACCGTCGATGGCCACCGCGTGGCGGTCGGCAACCTTCGCCTGATGCAACGGGAGAGCGTCGGCATGGGCCACCTGTTGGCAGAGGGTCGCGAAGCAGCCTTGAACGGCCGGACAGCGATCCTGGCGGCTTCGGACGGCAAGGCCATCGCGGTCATCGGAGTTGCGGATGCTCCCCGACCCACGTCGGCGGCCGCTGTGAAGGCGCTGCAGGACATGGGGATCGAGGTCGTGATGCTGACCGGTGACAACGAGGCCACCGCCAAGCGGATCGGCGAGGACCTCGGCGTCGACACCGTCATCGCCGAGGTGCTGCCCGGCGACAAGGCGAGCAAGGTGGCCGAGCTGCAGCAGGGGGGCAAGAAGGTAGCGATGGTCGGCGACGGGGTGAACGACGCGCCTGCGCTGGCTCGAGCAGATGTCGGTATCGCCATCGGGGCGGGAACGGAAGTCGCGATCGAGACGGCCGACGTCGTGCTGATGCGGTCGGATCCGCTGGATGTGCCGACGGCGCTGACGATCGGGCGAGGGACCCTGCGCAAGATGCGTCAGAACCTGGGCTGGGCAGTCGGCTACAACGCGATCGCCCTGCCGATCGCGGCCGGAGTATTCGACCCGGCCTTCGGCTTGGTCCTGCGGCCCGAGATCGCAGCGCTCTCGATGTCGGGATCGAGCTTCATCGTGGCAATGAACGCGCTCCTGTTGAAGCGACTGCGACTGCCGCAAGGCTCGACGTGATCAGAGCTCGGCAAGAGAACGAGACAGGAGGTCCTCGAGCTGCGTCCAGGAGAACCACGGTTCGGTGCCGTAGGACTTCCACCCGTGATAGACGACACCGAGCTGGAAGAGCCAGCGTGTTCGGAACAGGTCCATGCTCTCCAGGGCTTCGCCGATCGATGCCTCATACAGCTGCACGAACGGGTTTTCGCGCGGCGGCCCGTAGGGCACGGCGCCCCTCAGGTCCGACAGGGCGACGAGCTGGCCGACATCCGAGCGCGGATCGCTGATCAGCGCCTGCTCCCAGTCGACGACGCCGACCAGCTGTTGGTCCCGGAAGAGATAGTTGAACGGGTTGGGGTCGCCGTGACACAGCGCCAGTCGGCCACCGCTCGGAGTTGTCTCACGCAGTTTCGCCAGCGCCCGGTTGAGTAGCGGCTCGTCGGCGCAGCCGAATCCATGCATCCGTCTCGCAACCGCCTCCACCTCACCCATGAACCCCTCGGCAGGCGAACTGGGCACACCCAGGAAGTCGAGACCTGCGGCCTTCCAGTCGAGCACATGGACCCCTGCGAGCGCCGCCGCGAAAGCCGGAAGGTCGGCGGCAAAGGTGGCGAAGTCCTCCTCGGGCGCGGGCATGTGGGGAGCGTCGATCGACTCGAGCAGCAGGAACGGCGACCCGAGGAAGCGAGGATCGCTCTCCGCGCCGAGCAGGGCTGGCACCGGCACCGCCGTGCCGGCGAGGTGGCTGAGCACGCGGCCTTCGCGCAGGACATCGTACGGTTCGAAGATCCCGTGCAGGGGCTGGACCCGCAGCACCGCCGTGGTCACCGGCCCATCGGCGATACTCAATCGGCAGGTCACGTTCGACAGGCCGTCTGTCAGCGGTTCGACCCCGACTACGCGTGCGTTCTCGAACCCGGTCAGCGTTCGGAACCACGACTCGACGCGCGCGGGCTCAGGGACGCCGGCCCTTTCGACAAGTTCGGGCTCGGCCTGCGTAGCCGCGGGAGATGCATCGGGCTGAGGGCGAATGTCACTCATCGAGTACGCCATTCATGAGTGGTCCAATGCAAAGCCCGTGGACGTCGAAAGGGTCGCTCATTCGGCCCAGCCTAGCGGTGGAGGTGGCGGGATTCGAACCCGCGTCCCCGGACGTCCGGCCGCAACGGAAGATGCTCGCCTCGTGAGGGGTTGACGTGAAGACGGACGAACGCATGGGATGACCATGACCGGCCCGATCTCAGGGCAGGCGCCCATCGGTCGATGACCGGGAGGAGGACACGCGCATGAGGACACCACCCGTCGTGTCGTCGGAGGAGTGGCGGGCCGCTCGCGACAGGCTCCTCGTCAAGGAGAAGGAGCTAACCCGTGCGCGCGACGCCATGGCGGCCGAGCGCCGGAGGATGCCCTGGTTGGCGGTCGACAAGGAGTACTCGTTCGAAGGTCCAGGGGGGCGCACGAGCCTGGCGGACCTGTTCGAAGGCCGTCGTCAGCTGATCGTCTACCGTGCCTTCTATGCACCCGACATCACCACGTTTGCCGAAGGCGGCTCGTATCCCGAGCGGGCGTGCGTGGGCTGCTCCTTCGTCGCTGATCAGGTCGCACACCCCGCCCACCTGAACGCGCGGAATACGACGCTCGTCTTCGTCTCGCGCGCCCCGCAGGCCGACATCGAGCTGCTCAAGGCGCGCAACGGATGGGAGCGCATCCCCTGGTACACGCTGACGGACGACTTCGACAAGGACTTCGACGTCGACGAGTGGCACGGCACCAACGCGTTCATCCGCGACGATGGCCGGATCTTCCGCACGTACTTCGTCAACAACCGCGGCGACGAGCAGATGGGGAGCACGTGGAACTACCTCGACATCACGGCGCTCGGACGCCAGGAAGAGGGGGAGGACTCGCCGGAGGGCTATCCGCAGACCCCGCCGTATCGATGGTGGAACTACCACGACGCGTACCCTGCAGAGGGCACCGCTCCCCTGTGACCGCGACCACCGCAACTACGCGGCCGCCGCGATCGGTGTTGTCGGGTACAACGACGGGATGACTCGCGCGATCCGTGAGGGAACCCCCCGAGGTCAGTACGCCCACACGTGCTTGGTCAATCCATCCTCGAGGGCCGGGGCCAGCACATAGACATGGTTGCCGTTCGCCGCGACGGCGGGGGTGGCCGACGGCTGGAACTCCAGGGTCGACGGCGGCAAGCGCCATCCCGACCAGTTAGTCCCGTCCCCGCTGAAATTCACCGCGACGTACGGCTGGGCGTCCGACTCCGGTGAGGGACCCATCCATCGCGATGCGAGGTACAGCCGACCGTCGAACGTCGTGGCCGCCACGTCGAGCGGCTGGTCGCCGACGGGCCGACCCTCAGGACGGAGGCCACCTTCGACCAGGTTCCACGGCGTCCACGTCACCGCATCGTCGGTCGAGGTGACGACGACCACCTGCGACTCGGGCGGCTTGCCAGTGTCGTAGATCCCGAACAGGAAGAGCCGGTCGCCGAGCACGGCCGCGCTGACGGGCGAGTCAGGCCGCATGCCGGATGCCGGCACGTCTTCCCAGCTCGTCCACATCAGCAGATCCGCGCTCGAGGTGAAGCGCAGGGTCGAGGTCGCTGCATCCCGGGCGACGATGTACAGCCGGTGCCCGAACTCAACGGTCGTGATCGGTTGCCACGTGGTCAGACCGGTGGGTGCGCGTGCAGTCGAGGTGGCCCATGAACCGCCGTCGGCCGTGTAGACCAAGGGCCAGATGGAGCCGTCGTCGAGGACGCAGAACAGGTGCAGGCGGTCATCGAAGCTGATGGCGATCGGAGGGAGCGGGTTGACATGGAAGAAGTCGCTCCGGTCGAACCCGTCGAGTGTCTCCACGTGCCAATCGCCGCCGCTGAACGTTCTGGCATGAGTGACCCCGAATCCGGGCGCCGCCCCGAAGACATGGAGGGCGCCGTTGTGCGACGCGACCGCGACGTTCGTCGCCGAGTCGAGCTCGAAGCGGTTGGCGCCCACGACCTCCGCCCAACCGCGCCAGTGCTGGACGAACCAGGTCACCCGGTAGGCGGAGTTCGATCCACAACCATCGGGTGAGTCCAGGCCCCCGTACCCCTTCTGGCCGACCAGGATCGTCCCCGTCGCATCGTCGTCAGCCCACGTGTCGATGGCGAACCGGGCGCCGGTGAGCCCGTCAACGGCGACGGGACCGTCGCAATTCGTCGTCAGCCAATCCCACAGCTTCCCTGCTCCCTTGAGCACGACCGCCCACGGGCCCGACGCAGGGATCGCGGACAAGAGTCCGGACACGACCGACGATCCCGTCGAGGACGCGGCCCCGATGCCGATCAGCTGCTCGGCCGTACCCAGCAGCGCCGCCTCCACGGTGTCGGATGACGCGTTCCCGGCGTTCACAAGTTGGAAGACGAAATCGACGCGCACACTCGGATCGTTGATGACGACGGCCTCGAGGCCCACGTTGCCGGTCTGGTGGATACCGTCGGAGAACGCGCCCAGATGTTTGAAGTCGGTGGCGATAACCCTCCCGTCGACGTGTGCCGAGTGGCTCAGGTAGAGCTCGTCTTCGAAGATCGCGCGCGTCAGCCCGACCTCGAACTCCGTCACGACGAACCGGTAGAAATCCATGCCCGCTACCTCACTTGACTCGACCTATGAAGACGGCAGCTCGTCGACGCGGCACGCGATGACGGGAGGTGAGAAGCTCACGAGCCCGTCCCACCGATAGGAGGACGAGACCAGCAGTCTCCCCGACTCCTCAACGTGATGGGTGCCGGTGTTCGCGAAGCCGGTGTCGCCGGCGCTGAAAGAGATGTGGATGGATGCCGACCTGTAGGAGATGACGAAAGGATCGAACCGCACCGGGTACACGTCGACGTAGTCGGTGCCGTTCGGATCATCGTTCGGATCGCTCCGGTACGCGAGCAGGAACCACTCTTCGTTCTTGTCTCGGATGAGCTTGGTCTGACTCGCTCCGCCGGTCACGGGGAACGGGAACATCCCGGCAGGCCGGAAGGCCGCCGGGATCAACGATCCCTCCGCACATTTGGGAAAGAGGTCCTCGGCAGGTGCCCGGAGCAGCTGACCCCAGCCCCAGTGTTCGCTCGCGATGCCCAGGAAGTAGTCGCTTCCGACGCGGTCGAGGAACAGGAACTGCGGACCGCCGGTCGGAAAGCCCGCGAAGATGCGGCCGTGGATGACGAGGTCCTGTCCTGCCTCCCACCGATACACCGTGACCCGACGGTTGTCGTACTCCTCGGTTACGAACAGGTAGCCAGCGTCGAGCCCGTTGACCTCGGGGAGGAACGTGATGTCGGACGGATGCTGCTCGGGTTCATCATGGTCAATGAACAGGTGTTGCTCGAGCGTCCCATAGGTCGGCGGAACCGACTCGAGCACATGGTCATCGTCGGTAGGGCCAGCGTATTGGTACTGCACGAAGCTCCCGTGTCCGTGGACAAAGGGAAGGCCGATGACCTCAGAGTGGGCGAGGAAGAAGTAGACGGACCCGTCAGTCAGCCTGTGTGTCCGCGCGAGCCCTTGATAGTGATCCTCCCCACCCTCGCTCATTCCTGGGGCGGTCGGCAGGAAGATGCTGGTGCAGGCAGCTTGATTCGCCACCAACCCGTCGATCTCGCCGTAGATGTCGTTGGTCGTCGCGTGCGATTGCGGATAGGCGCACTCCTGACCGGTTGCCACCCGCTCGACCATCCTCGACTCCTGTGATCGTACGCGGCTGAGCATACCGACCGGCTCCGGGATATTGCTGCCGGTCCAACGACTAGCGAGGACATTCGTCGCGATCGCGATCAGTTCTTCGGGCTCATTCGTACGACCGTCGGCGGCTTGGTCGACAGCGCAGTCACCGAGGCGGCCCGCTGGCCCTTTCGGCGTCTGTGACGACCCAATCTCGCGCGAACGGACTTCCCAACGCCGAGTGAGATCGGTTATGAGACGCCGGAGCGTCTCTTTCGAGAACACCCTTCGTTGGTGGCGGTGGTGTTGTTGGTGGCCTGAGGGGACACTATTCGAACCCGCCGGCAGGTAGGTTACGTGCGCTGATGCCCGGAGCAGAGTGGTGCGAAATGATTCATGACCTGCACGGACGTTTGGGCCCGGCCGACTGAGCCTGAGCGCAACGGCGTCGTGGCTACGTTGGCTCCGCCGCTCGACGCCGGTTGTACAGACGCAGGGCCCACAGATACGCCAAGACGGCGATTCCCATGCTCCACGCGATCGCCGCGATGGCGTGACTACCGATGGCGCTGCCGGTGAGCAGTCCGCGCACGGTATCGGCGACGGGGGTGAGCGGCTGGTACTCGGCGAACTGGCGCAGCCCCGCTGGCAGGGTCGCCGTGAGCACGAACCCGCTGCCAAGGAACACCAACAGGAACAGGATCATCGGAGTGTTGCTGGCGCCTTCGACGCTCTTGGCGGCCAAACCGAGCGCGACGGCCAACCAGATGAGCGCGAAGGCGAACAGGGTCAGCATCCCGATCGCGCCGAGCCACTCGAGCGGCCCAGCGCTGGACCGGAACCCGAGAACGAAGGCGACGCCGACGAGGACGCCGATGGCGGCGAGGGTTTGGATGAGGCTGCCGAGCACGTGCCCGGTCAGAACCGCGGCGCGAGCAATGGCCATGGTGCGGAAGCGGTCGATGATGCCGCCGGTCATGTCCATGGCGACCATGATCGAAGTGCCCTGGACGGCCGAAGCGATGGTGATCAGCATCAGCCCCGGGACCACGTAGTTGAGATAGGCGTGACGTCCGAGGTGTGTGCCGAGGCCCGCTCCGAGCTGACCGCCGAAGACGTAGACGAAGAGCAACAGGAGCACGATGGGTAGGCCGACGAGCATCAGGGTCAATGACGGGTATCGAAGCTGATGCTTGAGGTTGCGGCGCAGCATGACCCCCGAGTCGCTGAGCGTATAGGCGAGGGTGGTCATCGTTGCGCTGCTCCCTGCGGTACGGGTTCCTCGCTGGGCGGCCCGGTGACGTGGCTGCCGGTAACGGCAAAGAACACGTCGTCGAGGTCCGGTGTGTGGATGGACAGCCGATCGACGGGAATGTGAGCCTCATGCAGCTGATCGAGCAACTCACGCAACGTATCCACAGTGCCGTCCGCCGGGACCTGGAGAACCAGCTGACTCTGGTCAGGAGCTGCCGCGTCGAAGAGCTCAGCTGCTGAGCGCAGCGGGTCGGCGCCAGCGAAGTGGAGTCGAACGTGGCCGCCGGGGATGCGGCTCTTCAGCTCGGCTGGGGTTCCTTCGGCGACGATTCGGCCCTGATCGAGCACGGAGATCCGGTCGGCCAGCTGGTCCGCCTCGTCCAGGTACTGCGTGGTCAACAGGATGGTCACCCCGGCTGAGGCGAGCTGGCGGATGATCTGCCACATGGTGCGACGGCTGCGCGGGTCCAAGCCGGTCGTGGGCTCGTCGAGGAAGATCACGCGGGGTTCACCGACGAGAGTCATCGCAAGATCGAGTCGCCGTCGCATACCGCCCGAGTAGACCGACAGCGGCTTGTTCGCGGCGTCGGTGAGCTCGAACTGCTCGAGCAACTCGGTCACTCGGCGTTGCCCGGCCTCCTTGCGGAGGTGACGAAGATCGGCGATCAGCCGCAGGTTCTCGGCTCCGGTGAGCAGGTTGTCCACGGCCGAGAACTGTCCGGTGACCCCGATCAACGCCCGCACGCCGTCAGGGTCTGAGACCACATCGTGACCGGCGATCTGCATGGAACCGGAGTCGGCCGCGATCAGGGTGGACAGAATCCGGACGATCGTGGTCTTGCCTGCCCCGTTCGGGCCCAGCAGCGCGAGGATCGATCCCTTGTCCGCCGTCAGGTTGACGTTGTCGAGCACCAGGTGGCTGCCGAACGACTTGGATACGTCCTTGGCCACGATTCCCGGCGTGTCGGCCTGGACGGTCATCGGGCTATGCCCTCGCGACGAGGAACCGATACGTCGGGGATCTCGCCGGCGGCTCGCAGCGCCTCCCGTCGCTCCTTCCACTCCTGGTCCAGCACGGGAAGCCGCTCCACCAGGAAGTCGGCGAACGCGGCCCACTCCAACAAGGTGGCGCGACGCTCAAGCGGCGCGTCGGCCAACAGGCGGAGACCTTCTCGAGCGAGCTCGCCATGCTCCTGGTACTCAGTGATGTCGACGCCGCCCATCGCATTCGGCGACGACGGGTCGATGGACACGCGGTCCATCCGCTCGCCCGCGGCGCGGGATCGCCGGATGAGCCGCAGGGTATCGAGCGTGTTGACCGCGCCGGCGATGGCGCTTCGGCTCGCCAGCAGCGCATCGGCCAGCTCGCTGATGCTCTGCTCGGGTGGGTCGCACACCGCCAGATACCCGATCAGCCGGCCCACCATCGGCGCCATCGCGTATCGCCGGGCGTAGAAGCGCCCGACGTGATCCGCAAACGTGATCTCCTCGTCACTCGGCACGGGAGCCACTCTACACAGTCTCCTGAGATAACACAAACTTCTGTGACCTGAGGAGGGCTGCCAGCAGCCGCCCCGCGGTCGCCCATCGGTCGGTGGCCATGGGGCGACTGGAGGGCCGGTTCCGCCCATGCGCGTAAGGAATTCGTCAAGATGGCGCCAGGAGGCCCAAGCGGGCTCTGTCTGGGACGCGGCCCGCCATACACTCCGCTGGTGCCCGACGAGCCGGTCGTCCCGGCCAGGCCTCCAGGGCTCTACCGGTGGCTCGGTATCGTTGCGCTGGCCACCGGAGCGGCTCTCGGTCTCGTCCTGGACGGCCTCGAGGCGATCATCGCTTTCGTTGCAGGGGTCGGGTGCTGGGCAGCCCTCCGCTCGATCGACAATCGGTCAGGCTGACCTGCGAACCGCGCCGGGCCGAACAAGGCGGGAACGCAAAGCGAGCAGGTGACACCACTCTAGCGAGGTGTCATCGCCGCCAGTGCCGTCTGTGCGCGCACGGAGGCAGCCAGCATCCGGTCGCGCTCGAGCATGATCGTCAGATGCGCCGCGAACGTCCGTAGGACCCGGGACTCCGCCCTGACCAGCGGCGGCCTGCGACCGGTGAGAACGAGCAGCCCGAGCGTTCGCTGCTGGATGACAAGGGGAACCCGCTCCTCGAACAGCGGACCGTCGGCTGCCAACGTCCGTATCGACCCTGGAGCCTCGACGACCGTGACTGCATCGTCCAGACCGCGGAAATCGGTCACGCGTTCGAGTCGAAGTGACGCTGAAGAGCATTCGAACAGCCAGAGCAGCCGGCGGAGGACGCCCGCGTACGCGTCGGGGCTCGGCGGCATCGAGACCAGGTCCGAGCTCAGCAGCTGGAGCGCCTCCAACTCGTAGCGACGGGACTCAGCGATCCTGGCCCGTTCGGTGGCCCGAGCGAGCAGGATCGAGATCACGACCGATAGTCCGAGGAACACGAACAGCACCACGACGTCCTCGAGACGGCCGACACGAAACGTCCCGTAGGGCGGGATGAACAGGTAGTTGAAGACGACGAACCCGGCGACAGAAGCGACCACGCCCGGCCAGAGGCCGCCCACGGCTGCCGCAGCCACGACTACGACCAGGAAGCCGAAGCCCTTCGACAGCGGGGTGATCTGGTCGCGGTATGGAAGGAAGACTGCGCTCGCGAGCCCCGTACCGACCACAGCGATCACGTAGCCCACGATCACCCTGCTCCGGCGCGCGCCCGACGTGCGCAGGAGCGCGAGCGGACCCGGACCCCGATCGCGCATCGTCTCCGTATCGGTCTTCATCTCGCCTCCACGGCCGCATCGACGGGCCGAAGCGACCATCGGTACCCGATGCCCGGATCGGTGACGATCACGGTCGGCCGCGATGGGTCTGGTTCGATCTTCTTTCGGAGCTGGCTCACGAAGACGCGGAGCACCTCCACGTCGTCCGCGTACCCGGGCCCCCACACCCGTTCGAGCAGCCACCGATGCGTGAGCAGCTTTCCGGGGTGCGCCGACATGGCATCGAGCAACTCCCATTCAGTCTTGGTCAGTCGGACCGCCTCTTCGTCCCGTCGGACGGCCCGTTGCGCCATGTCGATCTCGATGCCGTCGGTCCGGTAGACGCGTATCGACTCGGCGTCTTTCCCGGAGGCCCTTCGCATGAGCGCACGTACGCGCGCAAGCAGTTCGTCAATCCCGAACGGCTTCGTCAAGTAGTCGTCTGCGCCAAGGTCGAGCGCTGCGACCTTGTCCGCCTCGTCCTCCCGGACGGACAACACGAGGATCGGAACCGAACTGCGCGCGCGGATCTCCCGAGTGACGGTGAGCCCGTCCATGGTCGGCAGGTTCAGGTCCAGGACGATGAGGTCGGGCTCCGATGCGATCGCGGCCGCGACGGCATCCGGCCCGTCAGCCGCCTCCTGGACCTGGTAGTTCCGAACGGTGAGGGCTCGCGCCAACGACCGGCGGATGGCCTCTTCGTCGTCGACGATGAGCACCCGTCCCGCACTCATCGCGCGCTCCCAGCGCTCGCTGGCGCGTGGACAGTTGCGCTCGCCTCCGTAGGGATGGAGAAGGCGAACGTCGCGCCGCCCCCGGGCGTGTCCTCGACCCAGATCTCGCCGCCCATCAGCGAGAGGAACCCCTTGCAGATCGGCAGGCCAAGGCCGGTCCCCAGCCGGGGGTGGCGCGCCTCCATCTGGAAGAACGGGTAGAAGAGCTGCTCACGGATGTCCCAGGGGACGCCCTTCCCGTGATCGATGACGCGCACCACGGTGTCCGGTCCCATCCGCCGGCCGTCAAGCTCCAGCAGCGTCCCGCCCGCCTCGTGCGTTACCCGCGCCGCGTTGTCCATCAGGTTCGCGATCACCCGTTCCAGGAACACGGGGTCGGCGCGGACGATCGATCCGGCCGGATCGATCGCTACGCGTACCACGAGGCCGGGGTACTGCCGCCGGACGCGATCAGCCGCCGCCGGTGCGACCTCCAGTAGGTCGACTCCCTGGATGCGTGCCTTCAACATGCCGCGTTCGATCCGCGACATGTCCAGGAGGTTTGCAACCAGCGCGGCCAACCTGTCGGTCTCGCGGTCGATGCTCTCGAGCACCTCATGTGCGTACTCGCCAGACTTGGGGCTCTCGTCCGACAGCAGGTCGGTCACCGACGTCTTGATGGCGGCGATCGGCGTGCGCAGGTCGTGGGAGACCGCCGCGAGCAGCGAGCGTCGCACCTCGTCGGCCTGTTCGTAGACCTGCGAGCGGGTCGCTTCCTGGAGCAGACGGTCACGCTCCAGCACCAGAGCGAACTGGTCGCAGAACGCGCGGATCACGCGGCTTTCCTCGGCAGCGAATGGCTCGCGGTCCATCCCCAGTACCAGCAGTCCGAGGCTCCGTCCGCCGACGGACAGCGGCAGGCGTTCGACCGCAGGTCCTTCGCCAGACAGGTCCGTCCGGGGGCTCAGCTCGCCCGGCGGGGCCCCGACGGCCACGTCTTCACGCAACTCCCGCGTCTGCGGATCGTTGACGAACAGGGCGCCTGCGGTCAGCCCGAACGTGGCGAGCAGGTTCGTCACCACCGCCGAGTACGCCTCCGGGCCGGGTCGGAGCGCGACGAGCCCCGCGCTCAGGTCCTGGAGGGTTCGAAGCTCGTGCTCACGTGCCTCAGCGGCCTGCGCTCTGTCGTTGGCGCGGGCAAGCAGGGCAGAAATGAGGATCGCCAGTCCGAGGAACACGAACAGGACGACTACGTACTCGGGCCGGCCGATCACGAACGTGTTGTACGGGGGCAGGAAGAAGAAGTTGAACGTGATGAAGCCGAGCAGAGATGCGGTGATTCCGGGCCACAGCCCGCCGAGAGCGGCAGCGACGGCGACGATCACGAGATAGCCGAAGCCGATCGACAAGGGTGTGAGATGGCTGCGCCCAGGCGCTACCGCCGCGGTGAGAAGGATGGTGCCGCCGATCGCGATTGCGAACCCCACGATCTCGCGGCGGGGCTTCTGCGCCCGCATGCGTTCGAGCCGAGAAAGGGCCCGTCCTTCGCGCCGCCGGGGCTCGGGTCGAGTTGAGCCGTCGCTGCTCGTCGATGCCATGGTCGAAGCCAGTGTCGCACGCGGCGGCGTGGGCCTCGGCGCACATACCGGATCGAACGGCGGTCTTAACGAATCCCATATGCCCTGGTCACGTTCACTTACGGCCGCCTTACGGCCGGGTCGTACCGTCGCCGGCGTTCACTCAAAGGAGGTGGCGGTGCTCGACCTGCTGATGATCGCGATGACCGCGGTGTTCTTCGCGCTCGCCTTCCTGTTCGTGAAGGGTCTCGAGCGCGTATGACCGTCGCCGACATCCTCGAGCTGATCCTGTCGGTGGCGATGCTCGCCTATCTCGCGTACGCGCTGATCCGGCCGGAGCGCTTCTGAGATGACCGAGATCGTCGTCTACACGATCCTCCTCATCGTCTTGACGCCGCCGCTCGGCGCCTACATGTACCGCGTGTACACGCGCGAGCGTATCGGCCGGGCGGAAGGGCTCCTTTACCGGATGCTCGCTGTGGACCCGAAGGCCGAGCAGTCGTGGCGGCGGTACGCCTCGTCGTGTCTGTGGTTCAGCGTGATCAGCATGGTCCTGATCTACCTGCTGATGCGATTCCAGCAGCACCTCCCTCTGAACCCGAACCACCTGTCGGCCGTGAACCCGTACGTCTCCTTCAACACGGCCGCGAGCTTCACGACGAACACGAACTGGCAGGCCTACGGCGGCGAGACGACCATGTCGTATCTCACCCAGATGCTCGCTCTGACGTTTCAGAACTTCGTCTCAGCGGCCGTCGGTATGGCGGTACTCATCGCGCTGATCCGCGGACTGATCAGGTCGAAGCGGGACGAGCTGGGCAACTTCTGGGTCGATCTGGTTCGCAGCACGATCTACATCCTGCTCCCGATGGCGATCCTGGTCGCCATCGTCCTGATGACCCAGGGCGTGATCCAGACGTTGGGTGCGAACTCCGTCGTGCATGGCATCCAGGGTTTCAAGCAGACGCTGGCGAGAGGGCCCGTGGCGAGCCAGATCGCCATCAAGCAATTGGGAACGAACGGCGGCGGCTTCTTCAACGTGAACTCAGCCCATCCGTTCGAGGGCGGGACGCCACTAGGGAACTTCGTCGAGGACTTCGCGATCCTCTGGATCGCCGCCGGCCTCACCTACACCTTCGGCCGCATGGTTGGCAGCCTCCGCCAGGGCTGGACGATCTTCGCGGTTATGTGGGTCCTCATGGTCGCCGGACTCGTACTCACCGTTCCCGGAGAGCGCCACGCGACCCCGGCCATGCAGGCCGCGGGCATTCCCGCCTCCACCGCGAACATGGAGGGCAAGGAGGTCCGCTATGGACCGGACGCGTCCTCGCTCTGGGCGGTGACGACCACTGACGCATCGAACGGCAGCGTGAACTCGATGCACGACTCGTACCAGTCGCTCGGGATGGTCGGCCCGATGTTCAACATGGCGATCGGCGAGGTCGTGTTCGGCGGCGTCGGCAGCGGCCTGTACGGGATGATCTTCTTCGTCATCATCGCGGTCTTCATCGGCGGCCTGATGGTCGGGCGTACTCCCGAGTACCTCGGCAAGAAGATCGGGTCTCGAGCCGTGAAGTACTCGGCGATCGCGGTCCTGGTTCCGTTCGTGGTGGTACTGCTGTTCACGGCGATCGCGGTGGTCATGTCGAGCACCGTCGCTGCCGCTCCCAACGCGCCGGGTCCACACGGCTTCAGCGAGATCTTCTACGCGTTCATCTCGATGGGGAACAACAACGGCTCCGCTTTCGCCGGGCTGACCGCGAGCGGGCCGTACTACGCCATCACGGGCGGCATCGCGATGCTGGTGTCGCGCTTCGTTCCCCTCCTGTGCGCGCTCGCGCTCGGTGGAACCCTGGGCCGGGACGGCACCGTGCCGTTCACGCCCGGCACGCTTCGTACCGACACGCCGCTGTTCGGGACCCTGCTCGGGTTCGTCATCGTGATCATCGGCGCGCTGACGTTCCTCCCCGGTCTGGCCCTCGGCCCGATCGTGGAGCACCTGATGCACGGAGGCTTGTCCTAGATGGCCACGCAGGCACCCGCGCAGGCACCTGCGCCGGAACCTCGCACGGAGGCGCACGCCGGCGGTGTGAAGGCCCGCCCGCTCTTCGACCCGCCGATCGTCAAACGCGCGGCGGTCGACTCGTTCCTGAAGCTCGATCCGCGGACGCTCTGGCGCAATCCGGTGATGTTCGTCGTCGAGATCGTCTCGCTGATCGTGACGATCCGGCTGGTCTCGGACATCGTGAACGGGGGTCCGGTGGCCTTCGACGCGGCGATCGCCTTCTGGCTGTGGTTCACCGTGGTGTTCGCCAACTTCGCCGAAGCGATGGCGGAGGGCCGGGGGAAGGCCCAGGCCGAGGCGCTGCGCAAGACACGCGCGGACCTCGTGGCGCGGCGGCTGAAGAACGACGGGACGGAGGAGACCGTGCCGGCCTCGCAGCTTCGCGCGGGGGACACCGTGGTGGTGAGCGCCGGCGAGCTGATCCCCGGCGACGGTGAGATCGAGGAGGGCATCGCCTCCGTCGACGAGTCCGCGATCACCGGCGAGTCCGCCCCGGTGATCCGGGAGTCGGGCGGGGACCGTTCGGCCGTCACTGCCGGCACGAAGGTCCTGTCCGACTGGATCAAGGTGCGTGTGACCGCCGACCCCGGTCAGTCGTTCCTCGACCGGATGATCACGCTGGTCGAGGGCGCGGAGCGGCAGAAGACGCCGAACGAGATCGCGCTGCTGATCCTGCTCACGAAGTTCACGATCATCTTCCTGATCGTGATCGTGGCCCTGCAGCCGTTCGCGATCTACGCGGGAGACCGTCTTTCCGACTCGGTGCTGGTGGCGTTGTTCGTCTGCCTGATCCCGACGACGATCGGCGGCCTGCTGTCGGCCATCGGGATCGCAGGGATGGACCGCCTGGTCCAGCGGAACGTGCTCGCGATGAGCGGACGCGCGGTCGAGGCCGCGGGTGACGTCTCCGCGCTGCTGCTGGACAAGACCGGAACGATCACGCTCGGGAACCGCCACGCGGTGGCGTTCATCCCGGCGCCGGGCGTCGGCGAACAGGACCTCGCTGAGGTCGCCCAGATCGCCTCGCTCGCCGACGAGACTCCGGAGGGACGTTCGATCGTCGTGCTTGCGAAGGAGCGGTTTGGTATCCGCGAACGGGAGCTGCTGGAGACCCGCGCCGCATTCGTCCCTTTCACCGCGCAGACCCGTATGAGCGGCATCGACATGGACGGCACGCAGATCCGCAAGGGCGCCGTCGACGCCGTGGCCGCCTGGTGCGGCCGGGAGATGCCGGCGGAGCTCGAGGCCCAGGTCGAGCGCATCGCGCGGAGCGGCGCGACACCGCTCGCGGTCGCACGCGACCGCCAGCCGCTCGGCGTGATCGAGCTCAAGGACGTCATCAAGCAGGGCCTGGTCGAACGCTTCGCGCAGCTCCGGAAGATGGGCATCAAGACCGTGATGATCACGGGAGACAACGTCTTGACCGCCGCCGCGATCGCCCAGGAGTCGGGGGTGGACGACTTCCTGGCCGAGGCCACGCCGGAGACCAAGATGGCCCTGATCAAGAAGGAGCAGGCGGGCGGCATCCTGGTCGCGATGACCGGCGACGGCACGAACGACGCGCCGGCGCTGGCGCAGGCGGATGTCGGCGTGGCGATGAATACGGGCACGACCGCGGCCAAGGAAGCCGGCAACATGGTCGACCTGGATTCGGACCCCACGAAGCTGATGGACATCGTGGAGATCGGCAAGCAACTGCTGATCACGCGCGGCGCCCTGACCACGTTCTCGATCGCCAACGACGTGGCGAAATACTTCGCGATCATCCCCGCGATGTTCGCCGCCTATTACGGCGGCGCATTGAACACGCTGAACATCATGCATCTGCGGACGCCCGAGTCCGCGATCCTGTCGGCGGTCATCTTCAACGCACTGGTCATCATCGCGCTGATCCCGCTGGCCCTGCGCGGCGTCCGCTACCGTCCCGTTGGCGCCGAGGGCCTGCTTCGCAGGAACCTCCTGATCTACGGCCTGGGAGGGATCATCGTGCCGTTCATCGGCATCAAGCTGATCGACCTCCTGCTGGCCCTGGTGCATTTCCCATGATCAGAAACGCAGCCCGTGCATTGATCGCCGTGGTCGTCCTCGCCGTGTTGACGGGCCTCGCCTACCCCTTGGCGATGACCGCGTTCGCCCAGATCGCTCTGCGCCACACGGCGAGCGGCAATATCGTGGCCTCGAGCGGTCGAGCCGTCGGGTCAACGGAGATCGGCCAGCTGTGGAAGGGTGCTCAATGGTTCTACGGCCGCCCATCCGCCATCGACAACGACGCGTCGACGTCGTCGGGCTCGAACCTCGGCCCGCGTTCGCAGTCGCTCGCGAACGACATCACGCAGCGGGCGAAGGCGATCATCAAGCTCGAAGGGGCCTACCACCAGGGCCTGTCCATCTCTCAGATCCCGGCGGACCTGCTCACCGCATCTTCATCGGGGCTGGATCCGGACATCTCGCCGGCGGCGGCACGGTTCGAAGCGCCGCGGATCGCCGCGGTACGACACATCTCGCTGGCCGCTGTCATGCACCTGATCGACCAGCACACCTACGGGCGCACCCTCGGATTCCTGGGTGCGCCTCGGGTGAACGTCTTGCAGTTGAACATGGCTTTGCAGGGTCGCCACTGAGGAGTGACTACTGCTCCCTGCGGGCGATCACGTGGATGTCGATGTTCGCGGACCGGCGGATGAGCCGGTTCACGAACGACCCTCGGATGAGCTCCTGCCAGCGTGAACGGAGGGGCTCGCCGACCACGACCTGCGTGACGTGCTGCCGGTAGGCGAACCCGATCACGCCGTCGACGGGGTCGTCATTCTTCACGACCTCGAACGTCCCTCCGAGCTCCCGAACCAGGGCGTCCATCTCCTCCAGCCAACTGGCGCTCTCGTGCTCCTCGGACGAGCGCACGTGCACGACCAGCAGATCGCCCTGCGCCCGGCGGGCGATCCGCGCGCCCCGCCGCACCAGGTCCTCGGAGAATCCAGGCCGCGAAACGCAGACCAGCACGCGCTCCCGGGTCTCGGGCGTGCTCGCCTTTGACCAGCGCGAGAGCAACTCCTCGTCCACCCTGTTCGCAACGCGAAGCAGCGCCAGCTCGCGAAGCGCGGTCAGGTTCTCCATGGTGAAGAACCGCCGCAGCGCGAGTTCGGCTTTGCGGGGATCGGGGTAGACGTTTCCATGGATCATCCGGCGCTGCAGGGCGTGTGGTGACATGTCCACCAGTTCCAACTGATCGGCCAGATCGATCACCCAGTCGGGAACTGTTTCGTTCTGCCTGATGCCCGTGATCTCCGCCACAACGTCGTTGAGGCTCGCCACATGCTGGATGTTGACCGTCGTGATGACGGAGATCCCTTCGGAGAGGATGTCGAACACGTCCTCCCACCGCTTCGCCCGCCTGCTGCCCGGGATGTTCGTGTGCGCCAACTCGTCGACCAGCGCGACCTCCGGTTGGCGCGCGATCACGGCCTCGGTATCCATCTCCTCGAATTCGGCTCCGCGGTACGCGATCATCCGCGGGGGCACCACGTCCAAGCCCGCGAGCGTCTCGATGGTCTTTGGGCGGCCGTACGTCTGGACGATCGCCACGACGACGTCGGTGCCCCGCCCTCTCCGGCGCTGACCCTCGCTCAGCATGGCGTAGGTCTTGCCCACGCCGGGTGCGGCCCCGAGGTAGACGCGGAACGGCGCGCGCTTGGTTGCCTCGGCCCCCTCGCGCGTCCAAACGGTGCGGGTGGCCGGCTCGAAGACGCTCCGGCCAGTCAGCGCCTCGACGGACTCGGATCCGGGGACCGCGGGTTCGTTCGCCTCTGGTGGGGCGCGCATCCAGCCATTATCGAGCCGGTCGGTCACCTGGGCCCTGCACTGAGGCCGTAAGGGACGTATGGAAGTCGTAAAAGGCGGCCCGCGGCACCGCCTGCCCATACGACGTTCGGTTTTCGACTGGTGGGCCGCGGTGTCTACCGGGCAGCAACCACTCCGTAAGGGTTCGATTCCCCTTACTTCGCGTGGAGCGACGCGAACGCGCGCTGCAGGTTTGACGTGCGGAAATGGCTTCACAACGCCAAAAAGGGGCCAGTGGAGGTGGCGGGATTCGAACCCGCGTCCCCGGACGTCCGGCTGGGTCTTCTACGGGCGTAGCCGGCGGTTGAATCTCACCTGTAAGCCCTCCACCGGCGGAGGGGCTCTCGGCCAGCCCGGGTGCGATGTCCGGCGGCGGCCCCCGGGCGGAGCCGCATCCGTGAGCCTTCTCGCGACGCCCGATCCGCGGACGAAGGCGATCCGCGGCGGACGGCTACCTAACTACTTAGGCAGCGAGCGCCAGTTCAGAGTTGGCACTTATTGCGTTCCCGGCGATTTAACGAGGCATCCGGGGTTCCTCGGCCCGCTTCTCCCAGGCGGATGCCGCCCGAGTCGAAGCCAGTTCACCCCCGTTATTGAGTTTTCAACCCGTCGAGTATAGGTCGGCATTCCGGCCCGTCCGCCGTACCGGCCGCGCGTCCGCCTAGGTCAGCCCGAGCCCGTCGGCTTGGCATTGCGCCGTGCCATAAGCGCCCCGAGCGCCGCGCCCACCAGCCCGAGACCTGCGACGACGGCGATGGAGGCGACCCAGCCGGGCTTGTTCGTCATCAACCACAGAACGCCGATCGCGACGCCCGCGAGCGCCATCATCGGCGGCCGAAGCGAGGCGGACAGTCGAGCGCCGAAGTCCGGTGACGCGGCCGGCCGGGCCGACCCGTCGTCGGCCAGCGAGCGCCCCACCGCTTCGAGCGTCCGGCCGAGGACTCCGCCCCCGAGCGCCCCCAGGACCACGAGCGAGGCCAGCGCCACCACGATCCAGGGGTCGCCGAACGACCATCGGTCGCCGGCCATGTACAGGCCGCCCACCAGGATCAGCACGAAGGAGATCGGAAACATCCGGCCGGCGATCTGCGTCATGCCGACCCAGAGCCTCATCTCCTCGATCGTCGCGGCGCGGCCCAGCCGCGTCACGCCCACCTGGGTCAACGTGATCGCGCCGAACAGCATGACGACTCCGAGGATGTGGACGAACAGCATCGCGTCGTAGACGTGCATCGAAGCCTCCCTTCGATCCGCGCGTCCTCGCGTTCCCGGCCAGCGTATCGATCCACGCGCGGCCGGCGCCCGGGTGGCGCACAGGACCCGCCCACGCGCAGGTGACGCCGATGCGATCGTAAGGATGCTTTACCGTTCGCCGCGCTGCCTCGCGGCCAGCACCCGTTCGGCCTCACGCTTCGACTCGCGTTCCGCGATCGCGTCGCGCTTCTCGTACCGGCGCCTCCCACGACCGAGACCCAATTCAACCTTCGCCATGCCGCGGGTGAAGTACACGCGAAGCGGCACCAGCGTCAGGCCCCGTTCGGCGGTCTTGCCGATCAGCCGCTCGATCTCGCGCCGGTGCAGGAGCAGCTTGCGCGGCCGGGTCGGGTCGTACCCCTGCCCCGCATACCCGGCCATCTCGTACGGGGGCACGTGCATGCCCTCGAGCCACACCTCCTCGCCCCGGACCCGCGCGTACGCGTCCACCAGTGACGCGCGGCCGCCGCGGAGCGACTTGACCTCGGGGCCTGTCAGCACGATGCCCGCCTCGAACGTCTCCTCGATGCCGAAATCGTGCCGGGCTCGGCGGTTGCTCGCGACCGTCCGGTCCCCCCCGGCAGCGCCCGACTCCCCGGGCATGTCAGATCAGACCTCGAGCCAGCGAGCGGTCGCGATCAGGCTCGCCACGACCGAGACGAGCACCGCGATCCCGACGAGCCACGGGATGGTGAGGATCAGGTCGTGCGGGGTGATCAGCGGGAAGAAGCCGATCTGGTTGCGCAGCGGATCCACGAAGACGCGTTCGGCGATGAACAGCCCCGCGATGGCGACGGCCGCGCCGAAGAGCCCCTCGATGAGGCCCTCGATCAGGAACGGCATCCGGATGCGCCAGTTCGTCGCACCCACCAGCCGCATGATCCCGATCTCCTGCCGGCGATCGAACACCGCCATCCGGACGGTGTTGCCGATCAGCGCGAGGGCCGAGAGCAGCATGACGAACGCCATCACGTACCCGGTCACCTTGAAGATGTTCGTGACCTGGAACAGGCGGTGATAGAACTGGCGCAGGTCCACGATCTTGTCGATCCCGGGCTGTCCCGTCAGCCGCACGGTCACGGCGTTCACCGACGTGGGCGACGGGTCCTTGAGCTTCACACGGAACGACGCGGGCGCGAAGTCCTTGGAGACGTTCTGCGTGAGCTCCTTCTGGTCCTTGAACTCCTTCAGGAACGTCTGGTAGGCCTCCTCCTTCGACTCGTATCGAACGGAGGAAACCTCCGGCATGGACTGGAGCATCCCCTGCAGGTTCTGCAACTGTGCAGGGCTGACGCTGTCGAGCAGGTAGACCGAGACCTCGACGTTGGCGTTCGTCTGCGCGACGACCTTGTTGAACTCCTGCCGAAGGAGCAGCGCGAAGCCGAGCAGGAACAGCGCGATGAACGCGGTGGAGACGGCGGCGAACGCGATCAGACCGTTGCGCCGGATGGCGGTGACCGTGTCGCGAAGGTAGATGCCGATCCTAGGCGCCATAGCCGTAGACCCCCCGGGCCTGGTCGCGGATGACCTTGCCGCCGACCAGCTCGATGACCCGGCGGCGCATGGCGTCCACGATCGCGTTGTCGTGCGTGGCCATCACGACCGTGGTCCCCAGCCGGTTGATGCGGTCCAGCAGCTTCATGATGTCCACCGACGTCTGCGGGTCCAGGTTCCCCGTGGGCTCGTCGGCCAGCATGATCAGCGGCCGGTTGACGAACGCCCGCGCCACCGCCACGCGCTGCTGCTCTCCTCCCGACAGCTGATTCGGGTAGTGCGTCATCCGGTCCCGCAGCCCGACCAGTTCGAGGATCTCGGGCACGCGCGCGTTGATCACGTGCTTGGGCTTTCCGATCACCTCGAGGGCGAAGGCGACCTGTTCGAACACCGTCTTGTCCCGGAGCAGCTTGAAGTCCTGGAACACCGTGCCGACGTTGCGGCGAAGGTACGGCACCTTCCAGCTGGACAGTTGGCCGATGTTCTTGCCGGCCACGAAGATGTCCCCGGACGAGGGCTGTTCCTCCCTGATCAAGAGCTTGATCAGCGTGGACTTGCCCGATCCCGACGGACCCACGACGAAGACGAACTCACCTTTGGTGACCTCAACCGACACGTCCTGCAGGGCCGCGACGTCGCCGTAGATCTTGCTGACAGTGTCCAGTTTGATCATGAGTCAGCGCTCCAAACGCGTTTCGAGGAAGGGTGCCTGCTGGGGCTGATCAGGGGCTGATGGTAGCAAACGAACCCCGAACGTTCGGGAGAACAACCATGACGAATCGGTCAGGGCATCCGCCGCGCTCCGGCCCGCCCCGCGGGGCGACGATCTCGACATCCATCGGTATCCCATCGGCACGGATGTCGAGATGCTGTTGCCGCACGCGAACAGAGGTTCGCGCCCTGGGTATCATTCGCACGATCGTGAGCGAAGCCCCCCGCGCAACCCCCGAGAACGACGTGCGTGGCGAGCGGCCGGATCTGTCCGTCGTCATCCCGGTGTGGAACGGCGTCCACAATCTGGGCCGGCTCCTGCCGCGCCTGTTCCGTGCCCTTCGAACCCTCCCCGCCCGGTACGAGGTCCTCGTGGTGCTCCCGGAGTCGGACCCCGTCGCGAAGATCGTGGAGGAGTCCGGGGCGACGGTCGTCCCGCAGTCCGAACCCGGGTACGGCTCCGCGCTGAACGCCGGCCTTGCGGCGTCGACCGGCGATTGGGTCGTGACGATGGACGCCGACTATTCGCACCACCCCGAGTTCGTCCGGACGCTCTGGCTGAACCGCAACAGCGCCGACGTGCTCATCGCCTCGCGCTACGTCGCGGGCGCGTATGCCGCCATGCCGCTGTCGCGGCGCATCGCCAGCCGCGTCCTGAACGGCATCTACCGCACGGCCCTGGCGCTTCCCTACCGCGACCTGTCGAGCGGCTTCCGCATGTATCGCCGAACGGTCCTGAACGACCTGGGGCCCGTGAGCGCGACCGGCCTCGACTCGCTTCAGGAGCTGCTCGCGAAGGCGTTCGCCCAGGGCTGGAACATCAAGGAGGTGCCGCTGTACTACCCGCAGTCCAAGCACTGGGAAAGCGGCCGCCTCGCCGAGCTCGGCGCCGGATACGCGCGGACGTTCGGACGGATGCTCGCCCTGCGGAACTCCGTAAAGGCCGCGGACTACGACCACCGGGCGTTCGACTCCTGGATCCCGTTGCAGCGCTACTGGCAGCGGGCCCGGTTCCGCGTGATCCGTGAGATGGTCGACGGCTCGACCCGGATCCTCGACATCGGATGCGGCTCCAGCCGGATCGTCCAGTCGCTGCCCCAGGCGGTCGGGCTCGACATGCAGCTTCGGAAGCTCCGGTGGCTGAGGGCGCCGGGCCGGCAACTGGTCCAGGCGAGCCTGATGGACCTGCCGTTCGCGGACGGGACGTTCGACTGCGTGATCTGCTCCGAGGTGATCGAGCACATCCCGACGGACCAGATCGACCTGACCGACATGGTTCGCGTGCTGGCACCGGGCGGGATCCTGGTCCTGGGAACTCCCGACTACGGGCGCTGGATCTGGCGGGCGCTCGAGGGCGCCTACAAGAAGGTCTTCCCGCAGGGGTACGCGACCGAGCACATCAACCCGTACACCCGGTCGTCGCTTCGCGCCGAGATCGAGAAGATGGGCCTGGCAGTCCTCGACCTCCAGTACGTGGGCGCCTCCGAGATGATCTTCAAGGCCGTGAAGCCGGCCGACGAGGGCGCGTCCCAGCCGGTGCTCCGGGTCGCGGGGTCGGGCGCCTGAGCGCGCCGTCGCGCCTGGAACGCCTGGCCCGCTCACCGCGCGTCGCGCGAGTCGCAGGCCCTGCCCTCATCGTCCTCGCCGTCCTGATCGTCCTGAACGGGTTCTGGCTGCGGGGGCGGCTGACGAACCAGCAGGTCGACATCCTGGCCTTCTGGCTCCCCCACTGGTCGGCGCTGGGCGAGGCGCTGCGGGCCGGGCACGTGCCCACATGGCTGCCGAACCAGTTCGGCGGCGTCCCCTTCGCCTCCGACCCCCAGTCCGGCTGGATGTACCTGCCGGCCATGCTGCTGTTCACGATCCTGCCCGCGGCGCGGGCGATGGAGTGGTTCATCGTCCTCCAGCCGATCCTGGCCGGCCTCGGCGTCTACTGGTTCCTGCGCCACGAGGGGCTCGGGCAACCGGCGTCGACCTTCGGCGGGCTCGCGCTGGCGCTGCCGATCGCCGCGTCCGGCCTGGTCCTCTCGATGCCGTTCGCCGGCACATTGGCGTGGACGGCCATGACGCTCGCGGCGGCCTCCGGCCTGGTCCGCGCGCGGAAGCCGTCGGCGATCGCTGGGTGGCTCGCCCTGACGGCCTTCTTCTGGACGCAGATCGCGGCGGCGCACCTGACGGACGGCCTGCTGATCGGAACGGCGGTCCTGGCGGTCTACCTGGTCGCTCGCACGGCAGAGGGGATCAGGCGCCACGAACGCACCTTCGCGCGCGCCGTCGTCCTGGCCGGCGCGCTCGTCGGGGCACTGGTCGTCCTGTCCGCCGCGGCGTGGCTCCCCCGGCTCGACCTGATCCCGCGGACCGCCATCGGCATGGGCTACGGGGCCATGGGCAGGCTGTCGAACCGGCTGACCGGGATGTACTCGCTGCCGCCGCTCGCCGTCCACGGGCTCGGACCGTGGTGGCCGACGGCGTTCGCCCGGGGCCTCGGCGGCTATCTCGGCGCCGCCGCCATCCTGATAGTGCCGGTGGCGTTCCTCTCGAAGCGGTTCCGGTGGCCGGCGATCGGCTTCGCCCTGCTGGCCGTGGTCGGCTGGATCTTGAACCTGGACGTGTTCATCACCTCCTTGCACGTCCGACGGATCGCGACATCGCTCGGCATCGGCGAACTCTGGTTGCGGGATCCGTCGAGGTTCCGCTATCTGGTCCTGCTCACGTTCGCGATCCTGGCCGGCTACGGCCTCCAGGTTTGGCTCGACGCCGGCCGTCGGGCGGCCGACACCTCGGAGGACGACGCGCGAGCCGGCGCCCGCCGGCAGCTCTGGTGGCTGGCGCCCGGCGCGGTGGTGTTCGTCGCCGGTCCGCTGCTCGCGGGCGCGAGCCTGCGGGCGTACGTCCCGTTCCTCATCGGGGCCGCCTACGCGGTGCCGCTGCTGTACTTCGGCGCCCGTGGGCGGGCATGGGCCGGTCCGATGCTGGCCCTGCTGCTGGCGGTCGAGCTCACCACGTTCGGCATCATCGGGCAGTACGGGCCGCCGCCGGTCACGAAGGCGCAGGGGTTGACGCTGATCTACGACCCCGGCCTGGGGTCAGCGTTCGCCAAGCTGCACGCGCCGGCGCTGGATCCGGGGGCGTACCTGACGCCGGGTCCGATCGGCGTGGCGCTGCAGGACCGGGCGGCCGACGGCGAACGATACCTCTCGTTCGACCGCCGCATCGCGGTCGGGTCGAGCCGCGGGTTCCTGTCCCACCAGGCGGACACGCTCTGGCCGGCCTACGAGAACGGCCGCTCGATCATGTTCGACCTGAACGAGATCCAGGGCTACTCGCCGATCCAGCTGCAGCGCTACTGGCGGCTGGTGCGCGCGTCGAACACCGTGCCGATCTTCTTCAATTCGGCGACGTTCCAGTCGGCGAACCCCGCGGTGCTGCGGCTGTTCGGCGTGGGAACCGTGATCACGCCGACGTCGCAGGGTCCGCCCGCACCACCGCCGCCATGTACCCCGGGGGCTTCGTGCTCGTCGTGGCCGGCGCCCCGGCGGATCGCCATGGAGGGGAACTTCACGCTTTGGAGCGTGCCGTGGGCCGAGCCGCGCGCATCGTTCGTGCCCGCGTCGAACAGCCGGACGGTCACACCAGCCCAGAGCCTGCATGCCGTCTTGGACCCGTCGTTCGATCCCGCAGCGACGGTGCTCTTCGAGGGCTCGGGGTCCTCGGCCGGCTCCGCGACCGGCTCCGCGACCGGGACGGGGACCGGCGGGACCGGCGGGACCGGCACGGCGACGTACGGCGAACAAGACCCGGAGCATGTGGTCGCCACCACGGATTCGAACGCCCCGGGGTGGCTGGTCGTCCGTAATGTCGACGATCGGAACTGGCGCGCGACCGTCGACGGGCGACCGGCGCCCGTTCGCCAGGCCGACTACCTGATGCAGGCGGTGGCCGTCCCCGCCGGCCACCATGTCGTGGCGCTCACCTACCGGGATCCGGCGATCGGGCTCGGAGTGGCCGTGACCGTTGCCGGCTGGCTGCTCCTGCTGTCGGTGATCTGGTGGCTGCGGCGGCGCGAACGGCGTCAGGACGAGCCGGCCGCGTCGGAGGAAGCAGCCTCGGCGGAGCCCGCCCCTCCAGCTGCATCCGCGGAGCCGGCTCTGCCGGCGCCGACGACGTAGAGGATCGCGATCGCGCCGTAGACGGCGGCGAGGACGATCACACCTCCGTGCAGGCCCAAGGGGATCATGGCCGGGACCAGCGCTCCCGCGACCCAGGTCAGCTGGAAGACGACCTCGTAGCGAACGAAGACCCTGCCCTGGCTGCCCACCGGGGCCCTCGACTGCATCAGGCTCTGGAACGCCAGGCGGGCGATCTCGGTCGAGGCGCCGGCCACGCCGGAGAGCAACACGAGGTTGGCAAGGGAGGGCCTCCACGCGGCGTACGCCGCCGCCAGGCCGCACACCACCAGCGAGCCGAACACGAGCACCCCGCCCGAGAAGCGCGAGCGCACGAACGGCGCGATGACGTCCCCGAGCAGTCCCCCGGCGATCGCGGCCGCCAGCAGCAGGCCCATCCACCACGCCGGACGATGGTCGGCGCGGAGCGCGAACGCGAACAGGAACAGCAGGAACCCCTGCGCGAACCGCAGACCCGACGTTCCCAGCGCCGGCACGGCGAGCGACCGGATCCGCCCGTGGTGGTCCGGGGCGTCCCCCGGTGTTCGGCCGCCGTCTTCGGCTGCGTCGCCGCCATCGCCGAGCGCCGGCCGGCCCCCCTTCTTCGGTGCGTCGGCGGGCGGCTCTTGCTGCTCGGGTCGCGCCAACCGGACGGTCAGCACGGCCGCCACGCCGTAGACGGCGGCGGCGAGATAGAGCACCGCGCCGGCGCCCCCGACCTTCAGGACCGGCACGCCGACGGCGGCCGCCAGGACCGCCCCGACGGCGCCCAGCCGCCCAAGCCGGGCGTTCGCGCTCACCAGACCCTGTTCGTCGTCCGTGTAGGCCGCCACCAGGCCCGTTCTGGTGATCGCATGCACGCGGGAGAGCACGAGCGCCGCGAACACCACGGGGAACAGCCTCGGCGAATTCAGCACCGACGCGCCGTAGGCCGCGAGACCCGCCCGACCGAAGCTCGCCGCGAACGATATCGCCCGGCGATACCGGCCGCGGTCCAGGAGCGGCACCAGCAGCGGCGCGGCGAAGGCGAGCGGCGCCATGGTGAGCAACAGGTAGAGCGCGACCTTCGTGCGGGCCTGCCCCACCGGGATCGAGAAGAAGATCGAGTCGGCCAGCGCGATCGCGAGCAGCGCGTCGCCCGCGATGCTCGTCATCTGCACGAGGCCGTAGGCGTCGAGCGGCCCGGCCGACTCCCACATGTGCTTGATCGGGCGAACGAGCCAGGCGAGGAACCTCCTGACCGGGCCGGACTTCCTTCCGACCGGACCCGTGTTCTTCGCGGAGGCGTCGTCGCGCCGGAGCATCGTTCGGGAGCGTACGCGCCTCCCGGCCGCCGGTCGCGGAGCCTACGGGCGCGGCGTTACGTGCCGGGGTCGCGTTCGGTGGCCCGCCGATGCAGTTCGGCTGAGATCAGGCCGTCCAGATCGCCGTCGAGGACGGCGTCCACGTTCCCGATCTCGAGGTTCGTCCTGTGGTCCTTGACCAGCCGGTACGGGTGCAGGACGTAGGAACGGATCTGCGAGCCGAACTCGATGTCCATGCGTTCACCGCGGAGGTTCTCGATACGCTCCTGGCGCTGCCTCCGCGCGAGATCGGCCAGGCGGGCCTTGAGGATCCGCATGGCCACCGCCCGGTTCTGGATCTGGGAGCGCTCGTTCTGGCACGCGGCGGTGATGCCCGTCGGCAGATGCGTGATGCGCACCGCGGAGTCGGTGGTGTTGACCGACTGCCCGCCGGCCGACGACGAGCGGTAGACGTCGACCCGAAGGTCCTTCGGATCGATCTCCATCTCCTCGTCCTCCTCGTCCAGCAGCGGGATGGCGTCGAGCGAGGCGAACGACGTGTGCCGCCGGTGCGCCGAATCGAACGGCGAGAGGCGGACCAGGCGGTGCACGCCGCGCTCGGCGGAGACCAGGCCGTAGGCATTCGGTCCACCGATGGTGAGCGTGGCCGACTTGATGCCGGCCTCTTCGCCCGGAAGGACCTCGTCGAGTTCGGCCTGGAGGCCCTCGCGCTCGGCCCAGCGGAGGTACATCCGAAGGAGCATCTCGGTCCAGTCCTGGCTGTCGACGCCGCCCGCGCCGGCGTGCAGCGACACGACGGCGTCGTTGCCGTCGTATTCGCCGGACAGGAGGTTCGCCAACTCCACGCGGTCGAGTTCGGCCTCGAGCGCCTTGAGCCTCGACTGGAGTTCCGTGGAGAGCTCGGCGTCGTCCTCCTCCGACAGCAGCTCGTCCATGGCGCGCAGATCGTCAACCTGCCTTACCATTGCGCCGTGGCGCTCGAGAACGGAGTTGATGCGGGAGAGCTCGGTGGTCAGCTTCTGGCCGCGGGAGGGGTCGTCCCAGACCCCGGGTTCGGCGAGCTCGTGCTCCAATTCGCGCGCGCGCTTCGTGCGGGAATCGACGTCAAAGGTACTCCTTGGCGTTGTCCACCCGCTGCGCCGCGGCGGCGATCCGATCTGCGTGCTCGCTCATGGCGCACATGCTACCGGCGGACCGCGCGCACAACGTGCCGGGCGGCCGGGTCCGGCGGATCCGGCCCCGGGCCGGACGGCTCGGCGCCGGGGAGGCGTTCGGCCCCAAGCCGGCGCGGCGGCCCGGCCTACATTCCGAACGCCGTGGAGTTCGAGCCGACCACGATCATCGAGCCGTTCCGGATCCACTCGGTGGAGCCGCTGCGGTTCACCTCGCCCGAGGAGCGCGCCGCCGCGCTGCGAACGGCCGGGTACAACCTGTTCAACCTGCACGCCGACGACGTCCTGATCGACCTGCTGACCGATTCGGGCACCGGAGCCATGTCCCGCGACCAGTGGGCGGCGGTGCAGCACGGGGACGAGAGCTACGCGGGCTCGCCCTCCTGGTACGTCTTCCTCGACGCCGTCCGGGACCTGTTCCCGTTCGAACATGTGATCCCGACGCACCAGGGGCGTGCCGCCGAGAAGATCCTGTTCACCGCGATCGCCGGCCCCGGCACGATCGTGCCGAACAACACGCACTTCGACACCACGCGCGCGAACGTCGAGTTCACCGGCGCCGAGGCAGTGGACCTGGTGATCCCTGAGGGCCGCGACCCCGCGGCGCTGCATCCGTTCAAGGGCAACATGGACCTTGGCCCGCTCGAGGCGCTGCTGGCGGAGCGCGCCGCCGACGTTCCGGCGGTGTTCGTCACGATCACGAACAACTCCGGTGGCGGGCAGCCCGTGTCCATGGAGAACCTTCGGGGCGTCCGTGCGCTCTGCGACCGGTTCGGCGTGCCGCTGTTCCTCGACGCGTGCCGGTTCGCCGAGAACGCCTGGTTCGTGCACCTGCGCGAGCAGGGGTACGGGGACCGTTCGATCCGATCGATCGTGCGCGAGTGCGCGGCCCTCGCGGACGGCATGACGATGAGCGCGAAGAAGGACCCCATGGCGAACATCGGCGGCTGGCTCGCGATGAGCGACGGCGACCTCGCCGTGCGCTGCCGAAACCTGCTGATCCTGACCGAGGGGTTCCCGACCTACGGAGGCCTGGCCGGCCGCGATCTGGAGGCGATTGCGCAGGGCCTGCGGGAGTGTGTCGAGCCCGACTACCTCAGGTACCGAATCCGGTCGACGGCGTACCTCGGCGAGGCGCTGCATCGCGCCGGCGTGCCGGTCGTGCGGCCGATCGGCGGCCATGCGGTGTACCTGGACGCCCGCGCGCTGCTGCCGCACGTGCCCCCGACGGCCTACCCCGGCCAGTCGCTCGCGATCGCGCTCTACGAGACGGGCGGGATCCGCGGCTGCGAGATCGGCACCGTCATGTTCGGCCGCCATCCGGACGGGACCGAGTCACCCGCCGCGATGGACCTCGTTCGGCTCGCCATCCCGCGGCGCACGTACACGCAGAGCCACATCGACTACGTGATCGAGGTGGTTCGCGCGGTGGCGGAGCGCGCGTGTGATCTGCCCGGCTACCGGATCGTCGACGAACCGCCCCAGATGCGGCACTTCACCGCGAGGTTCGAACCGTTGCCCTGAGGCCTGGGCGTCACTCAGTGGCGGTGGCGCCGTGGCACTTCTTGAACTTCCGCCCGCTCCCGCAGGGACAGGGCGCGTTGCGCGGCGTCTTCGACCAGTCGCCGTCGGCCACCGCGGTGGCGATGCCCTCCGACGCTCCAGACGACGCACCGCCGCCGGTGGCCTCCTCGACGTCGCCGTGGTGCGTCGCGACGCCCCGCAGGCGCTGCGGCCGGGGGCGTTGCGGCTCCTCCGGCTGGACCAGCTGGACGCGGTAGATGTATTGCACGAACTCAGCCTGGATGGCGTCCTTGAGCTCGTCGAACATCCCGTACGCGTCCCGCTGGAACTCCACCAGCGGATCCTTCCCGCCGTAGGACCGCAGCCCGATCCCCTCCTGGAGGTAGTCCATCTCGTAGAGGTGCTCGCGCCACTTCGTGTCCGTGATCGAGAGCAGGACCATCCGTTCGAGCTCCCGGAGGACGGGAACGCCCTCGGCGTCCACGCCCAGCTCCTCCTCCTTCGCCTCGTACGCGCGGAGGGCGTCCTCCAGGACCATCTCCAGCACTTCGGGCCCCGATGCCACTTCGCCGAGCGCCTCCCGGGTGACCCCGGTCGGGTACAGCGCCTGCAGCGACGCGTCAAGAGCCTCCAGGTCCCATTGCTCGGGATAGCTTCCTTCCGGCACGTGGGCCGCGACCACGGACTCCACAGCGCCGGCGACCATCTCGAGCGCCTCATCGCGCAGGTCGAATCCCTCGAGGATCCGCTGGCGCTCCCCATAGATCACCTCGCGCTGCTTGTTCATGACCTCGTCGTACTTGAGGACGTTCTTGCGGATCTCGAAGTTCTGTTCCTCGACGTTCTTCTGCGCGGTCTCGATGGCGCGGCTGACCATCTTCGCCTGGATGGGCTCGTCCTCCGGCCACTTCAGCACCCGCATGATGCGCTCGATGCGCTCCGCGGCGAACAGCCGCATCAGATCGTCGCCGAGGCTCAGATAGAACCGCGACTCGCCGGGATCTCCCTGACGGCCGCTCCGGCCGCGCAGCTGGTTGTCGATCCGGCGCGACTCGTGGCGTTCGGTGCCGAGGACGTACAGCCCACCGAGTTCGAGGACCTTTTCGCCCTCCTCGTCGGTCTGCGTCTTGAATTTCCGGTAGATGGGCTCGTATTCGGCCTCGTATTCGGCGCGTTCCTCGGGATCCATCTCGAAGAGCATGTAGCGGTCGTTGTCCCAGTCGCGCGCGGCCATCTCCTGGCGCGCGAGATATTCGGGATTTCCGCCCAGTTTGATGTCCACGCCGCGGCCGGCCATGTTCGTCGCGACGGTCACGGCGCCGGTCCGGCCGGCCTGCGCGATGATGATGGCCTCGCGTTCGTGCTGCTTGGCATTGAGAATGTTGTGCGGAACGCCGCGCCGGTTGAGATATCCGGCCAATTTCTCGGATTTCTCGATGCTGACGGTGCCGACAAGGACCGGCTGGCCCTTCTCGTGCCGTTCGGCGATGTCCTCGCTCACGGCCTTCCATTTCGCGTCCTCGGTCTTGTACACGAGGTCCTGCTCGTCCTGACGGATCATGGGTCGGTTCGTGGGAATCTCGATCGTCTCGACCTTGTAGACCTCGTTGAACTCCGTCCGCTGCGTCTTGGCCGTGCCCGTCATGCCCGAGAGCTTGTCGTACATGCGGAAGTAGTTCTGGATGGTGATCGTGGCGAGCGTCTGGTTCTCCTCCTTGATCCGGACGCCCTCCTTCGCCTCGATCGCCTGGTGCAGTCCCTCCGAATACCGGCGACCCTCCAGGACGCGGCCGGTGAACTCGTCGACGATCAGCACCTCACCCTGGCGCACGATGTAGTCCACGTCGCGCTTGTAGAGCTCCTTCGCCCGGATGGCGTTCTGCAGATGGTGGACCAGCGGGGTGTTTACCTGGTCGTACAGGTTGTCGATGCCGAGCTCCTGCTCGACCTTGTCCACGGCAGCCTCGAGCACAGAGACGGTCTTCTTCGACTCGTCGACCTCGTAGTCCACGTCGCCCCGCAGTCGCGGCGCGATGCGGGCGAACACCTGGTACCAGCGGGCCGAGTCGGCGACCATGCCGCTGATGATGAGCGGGGTCCGCGCCTCGTCGATGAGGATCGAGTCGGCCTCGTCGACGATGGCGAACGCGTGCCCGCGCTGGACCATCTCCTCCGCGCGCATGGCCATGTTGTCGCGGAGGTAGTCGAAGCCGAACTCGTTGTTCGTGCCGTGCGTGATGTCGGCGGCGTACTGCGGGCGCCGCTGCTCCGGCGTCATGTTCGCCTGGATGAGGCCGACGGAGACGCCGAGCAGCCGGTAGATGGGCGACATCCACTCGCTGTCGCGCTTGGCCAGGTAGTCGTTCGTGGTGACCATGTGCACGCCGCCGCCCGAGAGCGCGTTCAGGTAGGCAGGCAACGTGCTCACGAGCGTCTTGCCCTCGCCGGTCTTCATCTCGGCGATCGCGCCTTCGTGCAGCACGGCCCCGCCCATGAGCTGGACGTCGAAGTGCCGCTGGCCGAGCGTGCGCCGGGCGGCCTCCCTGACCACCGCGAACGCCTCGGGCATGATGTCGTCGAGCGAGGTGCCGTCCGCCACCCGTTCGCGGAACTCCTCCGTCTTGGCCCTCAGCTCGGCGTCCGAGAGCTCCTCGATCTCCGGCTCGAACGAGTTCGTGAGCCTGGCGATCTCCTCCAGACGCTTCAGTTTCCGGCCTTCGCCGAGCGAACCGAGCCGATCTAGCACACGCGTATGCCTTCCATCGTCTCCACCACGATCCGGGCTCCCTAGCGTATCGGGTCGCCGCGAACCGAAGGTGAGCACAGCACGGCCCCGCGGCCGGCGGGACTTAGGTCGCCGTCAGAGGTTTGAGGGGATCCGGTACAGCAGGATCGAGCCCAGCCGGACCGGCTGCAGTTCGAGCGCGCCCAGGACCTTCTGCCACGAGCCCTTCGCGTACCGGCTGACGATCACCACCCGGACGTGGTGGCGCAGCATGAAGTCCCGCAGCGCCCACGGCGGCGTCCGGCCCGGCTCGTTGCGGATCAGGCCGTGCGTCGCACGGTCCACCCGGTCCACGGCCGGGATCGCGCGCCAGCCCACGTAGCCGCCCGCCAGGCGGAACTCGAATCCCGACTCCACCTGCCAGAGCATCATGGCGTTCGGCGTATAGAAGGGCAGCGAGAGCACCGTGTCGCCCGGATGGATGTAGCGGGACAGCGAACCATCGGTGAACAGGGCCGGCGACACCACCTGCGCCGGCTGCGATGCCGCCGGAAGAAGCGAAACCGCCGCGACGGCCACGAGGGTCCAGCGCGCGGCCGGCCGGATCCACTGCCGGCGGGACGACCCGTCCGGGGAGCCGTCCACCGCCGGAGCGGGAGCCACCGGTTCGGCGCGGCGCGTGAGCCAGCACGCCACCAGGATCGCCGCGGCCAGCCACGCGTAGACGACCATGCGGGACGGAAGCGCCACGCCCAGGGTCGGCAGCCGGGCGATGACGGTCCACGGCAGCCAGATGGACGGCGCGCCGAAGACGTGCAGGATCGGGCCCAGGGCGAGCACCGCCGCGACGGCGAACGTGCCGAATGCGAGCCACGTCAGGCGGCTCCGCCGCCCCCGTATCGTGGCCAGGGCCACGGCGAGCAGCAGCGGGATCCCGAAGTACGACCCGTCCTCGGCGGGGCTTGCGACGAAGCGCGACGTAGCCCCCACCATGGACATCCCGCCGATCCGCGTGAACGTCCTGGGCACGATCGCGCCGGCCAGGTCGCTCGAGTAGCGACCGAGGTAGACCTGATAGACCTCCCACTGCACCGGCGATGGCGGCGCGTGGAGCGCCGTCAGGATGTACGGCAGAACCAGGACAAGCGCCGCGACGTAGGCGGTTGCCAGTTCGATCCCCATCGGGACCAGCGATCGACGCACCCCGGCGCCGCCGAACGCGAACGACACGACCAGGACCGCCGCGCCGATCAGCGTCATGGTCGCGAACACCTCGGTCGAGATCGAGAACAGCAGGACCAGCGTGGCGCCGAGGAGCGCCACGAACGTCCATCGCCGCAGATCGCCCTGGAGGCGTCGGATGACCAGATAGAGCACCAGCGGCACCGGAAAGACGAGCACCAGGTTCAGGTGGCCCTGCATCTGTCCCACCATGTAGGTGGAGAAGCCGAACAGATAGCCCCCCGCAAGCGACGGCAGGAACCGGCCCGTGAGCCGCATGCACACCAGGTAGGCCGCCCACGCGGCGAGCGCCGGAGCCAGCACGAACAGCAGGTTCTCGGACACCAGCGGCCCGGCGAGCAGGGTGATCGGCGACAGGATGGTCGAGGGTCCCGCCAGGCTCGTCACCCACGTCAGGTTCACGCCACCCGGCGACCAGAGATAGACGGTGTGCAGCGGGTTCAGTCCGTGGCCCAGCGCGTACGGCCACCACGCGAGCGCCCACTCGTAGAAGCGCTGGTCGTTGACGTTCGCCCTGCTGAGATACGCCGAACCGAAATGCGGCAGCACGCGGAGGCCCCAGAGCAGGATCGAGGCCAGGAGGAAGAGCGCGAAGGCCGCTGCGCCGGCGCGAGCGCCACCGGTGGTCAACGATCGCACGGCGGCCGCAGCGGACCGGAGCCGGTCCTTCGAACCACCACCGACGCCGGCGGCCCGGCCGGCGACCGTTCCCGCCCCCTTCTCGGGAGCGGTTCGCGAATCGGTGTCGAGCTCGGTGTCCGGAGGGCGCAGCATCCTCATCCACAATCGACTACGGGCGGCACCAGCGGCGCGACCAGGCTTGATCCTGACATCGGAGCCGTCGAAACGGGTCGCCCGCTACGTGATCTCCAGCAGCTTCTCACGCACCGCGTAGACCACGGCCTCCATTCGGGAGTGCAGGTGCAGCTTCTCGAGGATGTTCCGAACGTGGTTCTTCACCGTGTTCTCGGAGATGAACAGCTCCTTCGCGATCTCGCGGTTCGTGAGGCCCTTCGCCACCAGACGCAGCACGTCCATCTCTCGGTCGGTGAGGCGGACCGGGGGCTGCGCGCCCGCCTCCGAGGTCCGCTGTGACAGCGTCGCGAACTCGGAGAGGAGCTTCGATGCCATGCGCGGCGCGAGCCGGGACTGCCCGGCCGCGACCGCGCGGACCGCATCGCACACCTCCTCGACGGAGATCTCCTTCAGCAGATACCCCGTCGCGCCCGCCTTGATCGCCTCGAACAGGTCCGATTCGTCCTCCGAGGCCGTCAGCATCAGGATCGCCGCGCCGGGCTGGCGCGCCTTGATGCGCCCGGCCGCCTCGATCCCGGAACCGCCGGGCATGCGAACGTCCATCAGGATCACGTCCGGCTGGAGCGACGCCGCGGCATCCTCGGCGGCCGCGCCGTCGGCGGCCTCGCCGACAACCTCGATGTCGGACGCGTGATCGAGGATCGCGCGGATCCCCCGGCGGAACACGGCATGGTCGTCGGCGATCAGCACCCGGATGGGGGCCGGCGCCGTCAAGTCGACCGAACCACGCGGCTCAGTCCTCCGCTTCCGCGGGGGCGTCGGCGACGATCAGATCCTGTACATCGACGCCGGCATCCGGATCGCCAGCGGGACCCCCGTGCGGCGTCGCCCGTGTCACCTTGGCCTCCCGTTTCCCCCGGTACGTGAGTATCTGGCGATCGATCCGATCGATGGCGGCCTCCAGCGCAGCCTTGATGCTCGCCCCGGAAGCCTGAGCGCGGAAGGTCGGGCGCGTCGTGACGCACGTCAGTTCGACGTGATGCCCGCCGGCGATCCGGGGCGAGGGCTCCTCGGTGATCTCCACCTCGAGCCTGGTGATGCCCGGCCTCCTGGGACCTTCGAGTTTCGCCGCGCCGTGTTCGACCATCTCGCGGACGCGGTCGCTGATCTGCACCCCCCTGCCCTTCAAGACCAGATCCAACCCCATCCTCCTCCCCTCGCCTCGACGTCCCTCGGGCACCGTTCTACCACGCGTCGGGATGCCGGATACCCACCGGAAGGCCCGCTGAACGCGGGGCGCGCGCCCTTCGGTCACCCGCGGTATGGAGCGGCCGGCAGCGGACCGCCGAGCGCCCGCGCCAGTGTCACGAGCCCGACGGTTCGCGCTCCTGCTTCGACGAGGACACGGGCGCACGCGGCGGCCGTCGCGCCGGTGGTCAGAATGTCGTCGACGATGACAACGACGGGCGGCGGCGGCCCGGTGGCCGAGAACGCGCCGGCCAGGGCGGTGCGCCGATCGGCCGCGCCCCGGCGAGCCTGGGGATCCGTCTCGCGATCGCGGCGGAGCAGCCGTTCGGCGGGCCATCCGGTCTCCCGCGACAGCACACGGGCGATGGCTTGCGCCTGGTCGAATCCCCGCGAGCGCTTTCGCCGCCGCCCGAGCGGCACCCACGTCATGATCGGGCTGATGGTTCGAAGCGGCGCCTCCCGGGCGGCCCCGACGAGCGCGGGGACGAAGGGCAGCGCCGCACCTCGCCATCCCGAGAACTTCAGCCGCATCATCGCGGCCCGCACCGGACCCGCGTAGAGCAGGGCCGAGCGCGACCAGGCGAGCGGCGGCGGCGGGCAGTCCGCGCAGCGATCCACCGGCGCGGCGAACGGACGGCCGCATCGCCGGCACCCCGGAGGGCGCAATTCGACCAGGTCCTGGATGCAGCGCGGACAGAGGGCCGAGCCCGTCGTTCCGCACCCGGCGCACCGGGACGGATACACCGCTTCGACGATCGAACCGATCGCGCCTCGCACCCGAGGAGGCTAGCGACGGCCACCGACATGCCCCCCAGGACCGGCTCATACGGCGGGTTCAGGCGATGGGAACGACGACCCGCCGCGACGTCGACGCCGCGGCGACCTGGACCGTCACCGAGCGCGTGCCTCGCGGCGCCGGATACCAGATCGAACGCCGGCGTCCGCCGCCCGGCTCCGTGCCGACCGCCCGGGGCGGAACCGGCTCCAGGCTCGTTCCGTCGGCCAGCAGCGAGATCGTGGGCTCGTCGCCGGTCCACCCCTCAGGCCGCCACAGCACCTCGACCCGGTCGCCGCGCAGGTCCACCCGGTCGATCACGACGGCACGCGAACCAAAGGCCATGCGGTCCCCCGGCGCCGCCGAGCCCGTGGTCGTGCTGCCCCGAGGCCACGCGATCGAGAACGGTCGGCTGTCGACCTCGAGCGGCCGGCCGCCGTCCACCTGCAGTTCGCAGCGGACCACGTACCAGCCGGGATCGAGTTCGGTGAGGGCCGCTTCGAACGGAAGGAACAGGTCGATCCGCGGCGCCACGTCCATCGGCGCGCTCTCCACCGGGATGGGCTTGGCGCCGCCGCCCGGCGTCCGCGCGACATCGGCGCGGACGATGCGCGCCGTGTGCGGGTTCGGATCGCCACCGCGAAGGACGAACGCGCCCTTGATGGTCACCGGGAAGCGCTCGTAGACGATGCGGATGGCCACCGGCCCGGGCGGGCTGTCGAACACGGGCTCCGGCCCGCGCCTTCCCCGCCGGCTCACGAGCTGGCTCCGGCCGAGCGCAGGCCGCTGCGGTAGGGAGCGCGAACAACTCCCGCGTCCGTGACGATCGCGGACACGAGCGCGGCCGGGGTCACGTCGAAAGCCGGGTTCGCCGCGGCCGCGGCGGCGTCCGCGAGCTCGCCGGTCACCTCCCGTGGGTCGCGCTCCTCGATCGGGATCGCGGCGCCGCTCGGGGTCGCGAGGTCGATGGTCGAGCAGGGCGCCGCGACGACGAACGGCACGCGATGCCGCCGGGCGAGCACCGCGAGCGGGTAGGTCCCGACCTTGTTCGCCACGTCGCCGTTCGCCGCGATGCGGTCCGCGCCGACCACCACCATGTCCACCAGCCCGCGCGCCATCAGTGACCCCGCCGCCCCATCGACCAGTAGCGTCACCGGAACGCCGCGACGATGCAACTCCCACGCCGTGAGGCGCGCGCCCTGCAGGAGCGGCCGGGTCTCGTCGGCCCAGACCGCCACGACGCGTCCGCGGTCGTAGGCCGTCGTGATCACCGCCTGCGCGGTTCCATCCCAGTTCGTCGCGAGGGTCCCGGTGTTGCAATGCGTCAGGACGCGCGCACCGTCGGGAACCAGGTCGGAGCCGAACCGGCCGATCGCCTCGCACGCTTCGCGCTCCTCAGCGTCGATGCGCTCCGCCTCGGCAAGCGCCGTGTCCGCGATCGCGGTCGCGGTCGCGGCGGAAGGCGCAAGCGCTCCGTCGCGGACGCCACCAGCCGCGGCGGCGGACGCCACCCGCCGCACGGCGCGGTCCAGGTTCACGGCCGTCGGCCGCGCCGCCGATAGCCTCGCGGCCGCACGGTCGACGCGCCCGAGGATGGACTCGGCCGAGGGACCCCGTCCGCCCCGTCGGACGCCTTTCACGGCGCGGGCCGCCGCCAGCGCCACCCCGTACCCGCCGGCGATGCCGATGAGCGGGGCGCCGCGCACGGCCAGCGTCCGGATCGCCGACGCCACGGCGGCCGGCGTTCGGCACTCCAGGTATCGCTCCTCACGCGGCAGTCGTCGCTGATCCAGGATCTGGATGTGGTCGCCCGACCATCGGACCGGCCTGAGCTCCCGGCGCGCCGGCATCAGCGGTCGCGCCGGCGTTCGCGCGCGACAGCCTCGGAGACCGCCTCGTCGAGCGTTGCCGCGAACGCGTAGTCGCCGTGCTCTCCGGGCGCCGTGCCCTCCTCCGCCGAGCCGGGCGGGTGGCTGTGCGCGATCGCGCCCGGGCCGTGTTCCGCGTACATCCGGCGATGGACCTGGAGGTCGCTCGACGCTCCCGACAGATCGCCGTCGAGGGGCCCGCCGATCAGGTCGCCCGCCGCGAGTCCGTCCAGGCGCGATCCCGTCCTGGTGATCACGAGGGCCTCGCCGTCGAACGTCGAGAGATTTCCCTCGGACCCCTTCACGAGCCCGAACGAGAACAGCGTGCGGCCCGCGCGCCGGAATGCCTCGAGCGGCTCGTCGCCCCCCATCCGACCGGCGCTCTAGGTGCCGTGCTGCCAGGACGACAGGTACTCGGCCTGTTCGGTGGTGAGTTCGTCGATCCGCACGCCCATCGCCGACAGCTTCAGGCGCGCGACCTCGGCGTCGATGTCCGCAGGCACGCCGTACACCTGCGGTTCCAGGGTGTCCGAGTTCTTCACGACCCATTCGACCGCCAGCGCCTGATTCGCGAAGGACATGTCCATCACCGACGCGGGGTGCCCCTCGGCCGCGGCCAGGTTGACCAGCCGGCCCTCCGCCAGCAGATAGAGCTTCCGCCCGTCCCGAAGGTGGTACTCGTCCACGAATTCGCGAACGCGCCGTATCTCCGTGGAGGAGTCCGCCAGCGAGGCCTTGTCGATCTCCACGTCGAAATGGCCCGAGTTCGCCATCACGGCGCCGTCCTTCATGAGGGAGAAGGCGTCGGAAGCCAGGACGTGCGTGTCGCCGGTGACGGTCACGAACAGGTCGCCAATGCGGGCCGCCTCGCGCAGCGGCATCACCTCGAACCCCTCCATGACGGCCTCGAGCGCCGGAAGCGGGGCGACCTCCGTCACGATCACGCGGGCGCCGAGGCCGCGGGCCCGGGACGCGACCCCGCGACCGCACATCCCGTACCCGCACACGACGACCGTGCGTCCGGCGATGAGCAGGTTCGTCGCCCGCACGACGCCGTCGATCGTGGACTGCCCCGTCCCGAAGCGGTTGTCGAACAGGTGCTTGGTGTCCGCGTCGTTCACCGCGACGATCGGGTACGCCAGCACGCCGTCCGCGGCCATGGCGCGGAGCCGGATGACGCCGGTGGTGGTCTCCTCGGTACCGCCGATGACCGCCGCGAGGTCGTCCTTGCGCTCGGTGTGCAGCAGCGTCACCAGGTCGCACCCGTCGTCCATGGTGATCTGCGGCCGGCGGTCGAGCACGGCATTGAGGTGCCGGTAGTACGTCTCGGTGTCCACGCCCTTGATCGCGAAGACGTTGACGCCGTCCTCCTCGCACAGCGCCGCCGCGGTGTCGTCCTGCGTGGACAGCGGGTTCGACGCGCACAAGGCGACCTCGGCGCCGCCGGCGACCAGCGTCCGAACCAGGTTCGCCGTCTCGGTGGTCACGTGCAGGCATGCGCCGATCCGGACGCCCTCGAGCGGCCGCTCCTTCTCGAAACGCTCCCGGATCAGCGCCAGAACCTTCATCTCCTGGCCCGCCCAGGCGATCCGGTCCTGGCCCTGCTGGCTCAGCACCAGGTCTCTCACATCGCAGTCCATCGAGGCTCCTCTTCCCTAATCGTCAACTCACTTGACCATCGCGGCCGCACCCGGCGCTACCCGGACCCAGGTCGCACGAGGGCCGAAAGGATACCGGCGAAAAGCCTGGCCAGGTCGACCGACGCGGCCGACGCGGCCCGGAGCACATCCTCGTGGCTCGCCGGCTCGCCGGCCACGTTCGTGATGCAGGAGACGGCCGCGGTGCGGAGGCCGACCGCCGCGGCGGCCACGGCTTCCGGGACCGTGGACATGCCCACCGCCGAGGCCCCCAGGGTCCGTGCCATGCCGTGCTCCGCCGGAGTCTCGTACGTCGGCCCCGAGAACGCGGCGTAGATCCCCGTGCGGAGCGGCACTCCTGCCTGCCGCGCCCGGTCGACCGCGAGCGCCCGCAGATCGGGGTCGTACACCGTGGTCAGATCGACGAACGCGGGCGCACCATCCGGAAAGCGCCAGCCGGTCAGTGGGTTCGCGCCCATCAGGTTGATGTGGTCCGTGAGGAGCATCAGGTCGCCGGGCCGCATGTCCGCGTCCAACCCACCCGCCGCGTTCGACAGCATCAGCACGCGAGCGCCCAGCGCGGCGGCCAGACGGGGGATCAGCGTGGGCCCGCCCATCCCGTGTCCCTCGTAGAAGTGCGTGCGCCCGAAGAAGACCGCGGCCGGAACGCCGAACAGCGTCCCGACCGAGAGACGACCGGCGTGCCCGGGGACGGCCGGTGGCGGGAAGCCCGGCAGCGAGGCGTAGGCGAACTCGGCATCGGCCTCCAGCGCCGGGGACGCGAACGCCTCGCTCAGCCCCGACCCGAGCACCACTGCCGCGACCGGTCGGACGGCGGTGACGGCGGAGATCGCGGCGGCCGCTTCGTCCGAACGATCGTCCGGGGGGAGCGCGACGGGATGCCGCTGCCCCATCGCCACGGGTCCGGTGGCGGCCGTCACGGGCGCGCCTCCTCCTTCATCCGGGTCAGGACGGGCACCGGCGTGGGATCCACGCCGCGCAGGATTGCGAGATACACGCTGGCGAAGTCCCCGATCATGGTCAGCGCGAAGAATCGCGTGAGGGCCGATCCGTCGCGGCCATGCACCTCTCGACGGTCGAGTCCGCTCCCGCTGACGACGTCCATGGCAGCGGCGATGCGCCGGTCGGCCCACGCCTGGACACGCCCCGGCCGGAGCACGATCAGGCCGAATCCGCGGCCCGCACCGGCCGACCACCCCTCCACCTCGTTGTGACCCAGTTCGGGCATGGCCGACACGAACGCCGGGCGCTTCGCGTTCTCGTTGAACTGGTTCTTCCAGCGAAGGGCCGCCGCCTCGCCGATCCCGACGGGGGCCCAGATCGCGGGGATCAGCGGCTCGCGGGACGCACGCCCGCCGAGCCACCACGCGATCGACTTCGCCTCGTTCTCCTCGGTCATGCGGTCCGGCCCCAGCCGGGCCGTTTCAACCCGCAGGGCGAGGGCCGCCTCCTCGACCGAAGCCCGCGCGCCGGGGATGAGCCCCGCCGCCTCCAGGACGGCGATCGCGGCCGCGGTGAGATGCCCGAGCGCTGCCCGCGGCGGTCCGGCGTCGGCCGGGATCTCGATGTGCGGAACCGCGCGATCTTCCGAGCGGGCGGCCAGCGCCCCACCCGCGCTCACGGTGACGATCCGGGTCCCGACGTCGACCGCGCGCCCGAACGCGTCGAGCGTCTCCTCGGTGTTCCCGGAGAACGACAGCGCCACGACGAGCGTGTTGTGGTCGGCGAACTCCGGAAGCCCGAAGCCCTTGCTGACCACGATGGGCACGCGCGCCCGGTCGGCGTAGACCGACCGCAGGACGTCGCCCGCGATCCCCGAGCCGCCCATCCCGCAGACGACGACGTTTCGAACGCCTTCGCCGGACGGCAGATCGTCGGTCTCCCGAGCGGCCGCGTATCCCGTCTCGAGCTGGTCGCCGAGGGACGCCACCGCCCGGAGCATCCCCCCGGGGTCCGCGGCGGAGAGCGTGTCGGGATCGTCGAGCCTGGGCACGGGGCCGGCGGCTCCCACGCCGGCGCCGTCGGCCGTCACGACGGCCGTTCGGCCTCGTCGATGAGCATCACCGGGATGTCGTCGCGCACGGGGTAGCGCAACCCGCACACCGTGCACACGATACGCTCAGACTCGCCCTCGCCCTCCAGCACAACCTTGCCGTGGCAGCTCGGGCACACGAGCAGTTCCATGAACTCCTTGTCGACCGGCACGTTCTCCTCCTCCAGGCGCCCCCGCCTCGCGCGGCAGGCCGCCGTTTCATTCGCCGCGGATGATCGAGAGCACCGCCGCGGTCCTCTCCTCGAGCAGCTCCTTCGTCCTGGCCTCGACGTTCAGTCGCAGCAGGGGCTCGGTGTTCGAGGCGCGGACGTTGAACCACCAGTCGTCGTACTCGACCGTGAGGCCGTCGAGCCGGTCCTGCCGGCCGTCGGCAAACGCCGCGGCAAGCTCGTCGATCTTCGCCGCCTGATCCTGCACCTCGCTGTTGATCTCACCGGAATCGAAGTACCGGCGGAAGGGCGCGAGCAGCTCGGCCAGGGGCACGCCCGCCTTCGAAAGCTGATCCATGACGACCATCGCCGCGATCAGGCCCGAGTCCGCGTTGTAGTTGTCGCGGAAGTAGTAGTGACCCGAATGCTCGCCGCCGAAGACGGCGCCCGTCTCGGCCATGACCTGCTTGATGAACGAATGCCCGACGCGGGTGCGCACGGGGATCCCGCCGTGCTCGCGGATGACCTCGGGCACCACCCACGAGCAGATGAGGTTGTGGACGACCTTCGAGCCGGGCGCGCGCTCGAGCATGGACGTCGCCACCAGCGCGGTGACCAGCGAGCCGCTGACCTCGCCCGCCTGTTCGTCCACGAGGAAGACGCGGTCGGCGTCGCCGTCGAAGGCGAGCCCCAGGTCGGCGCCGTGCTCGGTGACGGAGCGGCGGAGATCCGCCTGGTTCTCCGGCTTGATCGGATCGGCCGGGTGGTTCGGAAACGTCCCGTCCAGGTCCATGTACAGCGGCACGAGCTTCGCGGGAAGGCGTTCGAACAGCCTCGGGACCACCAGGCCCGCCATGCCGTTCGCAGCGTCCGCGGCCACGACCAGCGGCGCGAAGCGCGACAGATCGGCGAAGGACAGGACGTGGTCGATGTAGGGATCGACGAAGTCGAGCGGGCTCGCGGTCCCTCGCGCGGCGGCCGGAGCGCGATCCGTAGCGCCGGACGTGGCCAGTCCTAGGATCTCCTGCAGCCCGGTGTCCTGTCCCACCGGCGCCGCTCCGGCGCGGCAGAGCTTGATCCCGTTGTACTGCGGCGGATTGTGGCTTGCCGTGAGCATGACGCCCGGCAGGCTGAGCCGCCCGGAGGCGAAGTACACCATGTCCGTGGTGGCGAGCCCGAGGTCGACCACGTCGGTCCCGGCGTCGGTCAGCCCATCGACGAATGCAGCCGACAGGGCAGGCGAGGAGAGCCGGCAGTCCCGGCCGATGAGGACCTTCGGGGCGCCGGACCATTCGGCGAACGCGCGACCGACCCGAAGGGCCGAGTCTTCGTCCAGTTCCGAAGGGTAGACGCCCCGAATGTCGTAGGCCTTGAAGATGCGATGCAGGTCCCCGGCCATCGGCGTCATCCTAGCCGACGGCCGAACGAGCCTCCCTGGTCAGCGGGCCGACGCCAGCCCCAGGACGGACCGCAAGGGGATGGATTGGCCCGCCTCTTCCCACGAACGCTGCTCGCAGTTCATGCAGCACGTGAATCGAAGGTCCGACCCCCCCACCACCATGGAGAGCATCAACACCTCGCCGGACCCGCAGGTCGGGCATCGGACGTTGGTCGCGGTGGCGTGCCTCATGCCTCCAACGTTCGGCCTCCCGCACTCGGAGGATCATGGTCAGGTCGGGTCGTTTCGGATCCGGTCCCGGATGACCATCTCGGAGTGGCCCGGATGGGGGATGGCCGTCGGGGATGCGGGGGACCCGCGGCTCATTCGCGCCCACCGCTCGCGGTTGGCGGTGTTGCTGCCCCGTCTTAGGAGATCGGGATGCCGGAGGTGGCGGCGAACGCCGTCCCGGCGAGCGAGTCGGAGGTCTCCGCGGGCAGGATCGATCCCTTGAGGGACGTGACCAGCGCGAACAGCGGGACGTCGGACCTCGGCATGTCGATCGTGACGGTCCGGTTCGGCCCCACGTGGGCGATCTTCGGCCCGCCCTTCACCGGACCGGCCGGTGAGATCCACTGGATGCTCACGGTCGCGGCCGTCGGATCCGGGTTCTCGAGCGCCAGCCGCGCGGTCCCTCCGGTGGGCGGCAGCGTCGGCGGAACGGCCCACCGGGCGCCCAGCTCGAACCAGCCCGACAGCGTCGCCTCTCCGCCGTTCGGCCCCGAGAGCTTGAGCATGGCCGCGACCCGACCGCTGCCGGCATCCACGTGGATCCCCGCATCGGTCTGATCACCCAGGTCGAACGAACGTGCCGACCCCGGACCGACGATGGGTCCGGCGCTCCCCGCGGGGATCGCCCTGGGACCCGAAGGACCCTCCGCCACGATCGTCATCGACGCGCGGCGATCGCCGGGGTTGAGCACCTCCAGCGAGCCGCCGTGGTAGCCGGAGGCGGGGATGATCGCGCCGCCCGAGGCCACCGGGAGCCCCGCTTCGGCCCGAACGCCGCGGGGCGAGACCACCAGGCTTCCCGCCACCACGCGCCCGATCACGCTCTGGATCTGGACGGTGACGGCCGTTTCGCCGGCTCCCTCGCGCGCCCAGGGATCGATCGGGATCGCGATCGCCGAATTCGGCCTGAGCACGGCCGGCGTGAGCGGCCCGGGCCGCACCGCCCTCTGGTTGGTCCGGATGACCACGTTGAACTCTGCGGGCGTGGCGAACGGGTTCATCACGATGGCAGAGGTGTGCTCGTCGGCCGCGGTCGTCTCGTCCGGCAGGTACGAGTCGGCGCCGACCGTGTCGATGCATCGCTCAGCCTCCACGTCCGCATTGGTGCCCGAGGACCGGACGATCGCTCCGGCGGCGACGGGGCCGCCGAAGTATTCGACCTCCGTCGCCGACGAGGGATCGGACACCGGGATCTCCCGGTAGACCTCGTGCTTCGGGGCGAGCGTGAACGTCCTGGTCAGGCGCACCGCCGTGCCCGCGAAGGTGGTGGTGCGAACGCTGACGGGCCGGCTGGTCGGGTTCACGACGGCAAGCCACCCCTTCCAGTCGGCTCCGCCGCCGTGGGGGCAGAAGGCCGCGCCGGAGTACACGCCCTGGCCGGCGGGGCCGGCCGGCGGCGGCTTCGTCCCCGCCCGGCCGAGCAGCGTGCCGGAGAGCACCACGAGGACGCTCAGGGCGGCCACCGCCCCGGCCCGTGCGCCGGCGGTCATCGCGCCGGGCTTCGAGCCGTCCCGCGAGCCTCGCACCGAGCCCTGCTTCGCGCCGTCCGCCGCCTCCGCATCGGCGGTCCCGGCGGCGTGGTCCCGCTCGCCGTCGACCCCGTCCGGACGGTCGCCGTCGGGTCCGTTCGGACGGAGCCCGAAGTTCGCCGGCTCGTCCGGCGGCAGGAGATCGTCGCCGTTCACGCGGTCCTCGACGGCCGACGGGTGAGCCAGAGCGCCGCCAGCCAGAGCGCGGTCAACAGCAGGATGAGCGCGGTCCTCGGCGGCTGCCCGGCGAATGTGACCGTGAACCCCGCGCTGGTCGGCCGATAGCCGAAGCCGACTGACCACCCGAACGCCGACATCGGCGTCAGCGCCTGGTCCCCTCCGGGCGGCGTCAAGCGCCACTTCGGGCCGTCCTGCTGACTGATCAGCACGAACGATCCACTCGGGAACGTCGTACCCGGTGTCGCGGGCAGGGACCAGTGGCCGCCGGAGCCCGTGAGTGGGATCGCGTGGGGCTCCTGCAACGACGCCTGCGCCTGCAGATCGCCCGACGCGGCCGCCCGCGCCCAGGCCGGGTCGGGGATCACGGCGAAGAGCGGCACCGTCAGCGTGTCGCGGAACACGACCAGACCGCCGGCGGCCGTCTCCACCATGTCGAGCTGCCGCGCGAGCCGAGCCTCGACCGCGCCGGGCAGGTCGCCGATCGCGCCGACGACGTAGTGGATCCCGTACGGCGCGAGCAGCGAGCCGGCGTGCCTGGTGGGCCCGTTCAGGACGGCGTCGAGGGTGCGCGTGAGGCTGGCGAAGCCCGAACCGGAGAGCGGCCGCGCCATGTCGTAGGCCGACGCGCCCGCCGGGGCGGTCACGGAGAACCGGACGGCCGAGTCTCGGAAGCCCGCGGACCCCATCGCCACGCCCCCGGGAGGCGGCAGGTGCTCCGCGCGCGGGGCGCCGAGCCACAGCACCCGGTAGGCGACCCCGTTGTCGGGCTCGACCACCGCGTACGCGGGCGCCAGACGGTCCCGGCCGCCGATGTCCCAGGCGCCCCTGACGGCCTGGACCACCTGTCCGGCGACCCCGATGGTCACGACGGCCACGAGCGCCACCGAGGCGATCCTCGCGCCATCGAATGTCCGGTTCGGCTTCGGCAGGCTCGTGGCCACGCTGTCGATCCCCATCGCGATGAGCGAGGCCATGGCGAACGCCGCGAGGCCGGCGTAGGCGGCGGGGTTCGACAGCCACACCGGCAGCCACCCGTTCGCCGCCGCCCACGCCAGATAGATGCCCGCGAGCGCCATCAGCGCCGAGCGCGCCGCGGGCCTGGCCTTCGGCCCACCCGCGAAGGCGAGACCCAGAGCCGCTCCGACCGGCAGGAAGAACGCCAGGGCCCAGTCGCCGGGCGCCTGCCCGACGACGGCTCGAAGCACGTCGGCGAAGGATGACGGCGCAAGCGAATCGGCGAGGCTTCGCCCGGACGACGCGGCGATCCCGACGACGACCGGAACCGCGAGCAGGACGGTGCCCCCGGCGGCCATCAGCACCCTGCCGGTGCCGCGCATCCGGCCGCCACCGCCGGGGATGGCCACCGCGATCAGGGCCACGATCGCGCCGGCGAGGAACACCCCCGGGAAGAACGCGCCGAGCGCCGCCAGACCGACCGCCGCTCCCACGATCCACCGGACGCGTCGGCGTGGCGGATTCGAACCGAAGAACCAGATCAGCCGGGCGGCGAGCCACGGCAGGCCGGCGAGGAACACGGCCTCGGGGAGGCGCCCTTCAGAGAGGCTCCAGAGCGTGATCGGCGCCAGTGCATAGCAGGCGGCACCGATCGTGGCCGCCGCAGGGGCGACGGGGATCGTTCGCACCGCGCGGTAGAAGCCGACGGCGGCGAAGACCGGGAGCGCCAGGAGCAAGACCTTCTGGGCCAGGGATGGGTTCGCGAACGTGAGCACGCTCGCCAGGCCGAGCATGGGAAGTGCTGGGGATGCCGGCGCGCCTCCACCGAGCGCGGTGTGTCGAAGACCCGAGACGAACTCGCCGAAGAACCCCCGGGGCGAATCGGGGAAGCCCGCCAGGGCGCCGCCCGTGAGCGGGGACGCCGTCAGCAGGTGGCGATAGGCGACGGCGGCGACGATCGCGCCGACCACCCACGCAACGGCCACAGGGTGCGCGATCGAAAGGGTGCGGACGCGGGCGGCGAGGGACGGCCGAGGCGCGTCCGCCTGCGCCGCGACGTCCTGGGGACGGAGCGCCTCCGAGAACGTTCGCCACCACAGGTTCAACCGGAGCAGGGTCGGCGCCATGAACTGCCGGATCCGGCGGTCTGGCAGCGAACGCACGGACTGCGCGCGGGCGCGGCGGCGGCCGGTACCGAGCAGGTGAGCCACATTCCAGCCCCATGCCGCCAAGATCTGATAGGCATCCTCGAACCGCCGGGAAAGCAGGTAGTACAGCACCCTGACGATCATCTGGCCGAAGGCGAGCGGCAGCAGCCACAGGAGCGTCAGGAAGCCGTCGTTCTTCAGCACGGCGGCCAGCGCGCCCCGTTCGCGCTGGTAGATGGGCCCCCCGCCCCCGAACCGCCTGGTTGCCCGGGCCCGGGCGCCTGCAGGCTGCAGGGCCACGGCGGTCGGCGTCCACAACACGCGGAATCCCGCGAGACGGGCCCGCCAGCAGAAATCCATCGCGCCAGGGCCCCGTTCCAGGCGTTCGTCCGGCGTACCCGTGCGCGCGACGGCGTCCGTGGAGACGAGCATGGCTTCGGGCGCGACGTAGAACACCTCGCGGATCCGGTCGTACTGCCCCTGGTCGATCTCGCCCCTCTCCAGCGGTGAGTAGGGGTGGCCGAACAGGTCGACGGACATTCCGATCTCGCGAAGCACGGCCGGGTCGGTCGCGTCGAGCACCTTCGGACCGACGACGCCGACGCCCTCCATCCGTTCCGCCGCGTCGACCATCGCCGAGACCGCTTCGGAGGCGAGCACCGTGTCGCCGCTCAGGAACACGACGTAGTCGGCACGCTCCGCGACCGCGGAGCGAAGGGCCTCCCCGAGCGCCGCGGCGAAGCCGCGGCGCTCGGGGAGCGTGAGCACGCGCTCGGCTCCGAGCGAGGACCGAAGCACATCGGCGGAGCCGTCCGTGGACGCGTCGTCCACGGCAAGGATTCCAATGCGTGGATAGGTCTGCCTGCCGACCCCAGCCAAGGACTGCCGAAGCCGTTCTGGACCATCGCCCGTAACGAGGATGATCAGTACGTTGGGCGCGCGGGTCTGGTCTGTCCGGGGGGCGTCAGAGATCGTCCTGGGCGTGCTGGCCATAGGTCGTTGGATGGGACGGGCGGTAGGGAAGGCGCCGAGGATAGCACCGGGCGAGCCTGGAAGGGGAGCGCTCGCTCCCCTTCCGATCAGGCTCGATGCGGTTCGGTGCCTCCTGGCGTCACCTGGACGCGCGCGCCCGGCCGGAACTCCGAGCGCCGCTCGTGGCGGGCTTCTTCGCCGCCGTGGCGCGGGCCGGCGCCGCCTTGGACGCGGCGGGCTTCCTGGCAGCAGGCTTCGCCGGAGCGGCCTTCTTCGCCGGAGCGGCCTTCTTCGCCGCCGGTCTCGGAGCCGCCTTCTTGGCAGCGGGCTTCGAGGCCGCCGGCTTCTTCGCAGCAGGCTTGGCAGCAGGCTTGGCCGCCGGTTTCCTCGCGGCCGCCTTCGCCGGGGCAGCCTTCCTGGCCGCGGGCTTGGCAGCGGCCGGCTTGGCCGACGCCGTCCTCCTCGCCGCCGGCTTCGCCGGAGCCGCCTTCGCGGTCGCAGGCTTGCGAGCCGTGCTCGCCGTCCTCCTTGCGGCGGGCTTGGCGGCCGCAGGCTTGGCGGCCGCAGGCTTGGCAGTCGCAGGCTTGGCAGTCGCACGCTTCGCGGCGGCCGGCTTGGCAGCGGCCGGCTTGGCCGAGGCCCGGGCCGCGACCTTGCGGGCGTCGGAACCGACGCGCTTCGCCTGCGCCGCCGTCCTCTTCGCCGTCGCGGTCGCCGCCGCGCCGGCCTTCCTGGCCGCCGCGGAACCTGCCGCGCCCGCCTTCTTCGCATCCGCCGCGGCGCGCTTGCCCACCGCCTTCAACGTGGCGCTGGTGGACTTCGCCGCCTGCTTCGTGGCCGATCTCGTACTGGTCCGTGCGGGACTCATGGATTCACCTCCCCTCGTGAGGTTCGTGACGCCCTCCTCGAGGCGTCAGCTCGCCATGCGCTTCAGACGCCGGCGCTCCCGTTCGCTCATGCCGCCCCACACGCCGTAGCGCTCATCGCGGCGCAGGGCGTAGTTCAGGCACTCGATGCGCACGGGACACTCGGCGCAGACGCGCTTCGCCTCCCTCGACGAACCGCCTTTTTCGGGGAAGAAGATCTCCGGGTCGTGGTCCCGGCATCGTGCTCGTTCCTGCCACGGAATGTAGTGGTGCACGGCCCTCCCCCAGAATTACATCCGTGTGATTCTGCGGTACCGGGAGGGCCGTTGGCAAGTCGGGCGCCGAATTGCTCACCGTTCACGACGCGACGATCCACCGCCTTTCCGCCGTGGAGCATGATCCTCGTGCGGCCGCGCGCGCAAGTTCGAAGAACTGGTAAGGCTACATTACTGTCTGCGACGGCTCGCCGGCCGAGGCCGAACGGTGCACGCGGCCGTACGTGGTCGTGCGTTCGGCCGGGATCCGGCCGATCGAGCGGATGGCCTCGACGAACTCCTCCGGCTCCTTGCGGATGCCGTGATCCGCGCCGGCCATGCGGCTGATGGTCTCCTCCATGAGGGTTCCCCCGAAGTCGTTCGCGCCGCCCCGCAGGATGGTGCGGCAGTAGTCCATGCCCATCTTGACCCACGAGACCTGCACGTTCGGGATGAGCCCGTCGAGCATGACCCGCGCCACCGCGTGCATCCGGCGGTTGTCCTCGAGCGACGGCCCCGGGCGGGCCTTCCCGGCGAGATAGATGGGCGAATTCTGGTGAACGAACGGCAGTGGGACGAACTCGGTGAATCCGCCGGTTTCGCGCTGGATGCGGCCCAGCCGCCTGATGTGCGCGACCCAGTGGGGCGGCGCGTCGACGTGGCCGTACATGATCGTCGAGCTCGAACGGATCCCGAGTCCGTGCGCCGTCTTCACGATCGTCTCCCACGTGTCCGCGGGCAGCTTCCCTTTCGTGAGCACCCAGCGGACCTCGTCGTCCAGGATCTCGGCAGCCGTCCCGGGGATCGTGCCGAGGCCGCGCGCGTGGCATTCGACCAGGAATTCCTCGAACGAGATCCCGAGCCGCGTCGAGCCGTTCAGTACCTCCATCGGTGAGAACGCGTGCACATGGATGCCCGGAACGCGCGCGCGGATCGCGTCGAGGATCGAGAAATAGAACTCGCCGGGAAGCGACGGGTGCAGGCCGCCCTGGATGCACACCTCGGTGGCGCCGTAGGACCACGCCTCCTCCGCCCGGTCCGCCACCTCGCCGAGCGACAGCGTGTACGACTCGGCGTCGATCTCGCGCTGCGCGAACGCGCAGAAGCGGCAGCCCGTGTAGCACACGTTGGTGAAGTTGATGTTCCGATTGACCACGTAGGTCACCTCGTCGCCGACAGCGTCACGCCTGAGTTCGTCGGCGACTGACGAAAGCGCCTCCAGCGCAGAGCCTTCCGCTTCGAACAGCGCGAGCGCTTCGCCGTCGGAGAGGTCTGCGCCGCGGCCGGCCGACGCCTTGGACAACGCGGCCCGCACATCGGCGTCCAGCCGCTGGGGCGCACGCCGGTCGCGTTCCGACCACGCGTCCGTGACCGAGATGCGGTCGAAGTCTCCGTAGACGTCGGCGGCGTCCGCACGCAGACCGGCTCCCTCCTCCTTCGCGAACGTCAGCGCGATCGCCCGCGGCTTCCATTGGACCTCCGGGTCCTGCCACGGGGTCGGCTGCGCACGGATCCCGGCCCTCGCGAACCCATCATCACCGAGCAGACTCCGAACCGGTTCCTGCATCTTCCCGGCGAGCCACGGGTCGGGCCGCAGCGCGAACTCGGGATGGATCGTCAGGCGCTCGCGCAGCGAGTACCCGCGCTCCCGCGTGCGCGCGCGGAGGTCCTCGAGGTGCGGCCACGGCTTCTCCGGATTGACGTGGTCCGGGGTGAGTGGTGAGACCCCGCCCCAGTCGTCGATGCCCGCGTCGAGCAGCCGCGGGTACGCCGCGTCCGACAGGTTCGGAGGGGCCTGCAGGTGCATCGCGGGGCCAAGCACCACGCGCGCCGTGGCGACCGCCGCCAGGTACTCCTCGGCCTCGGGCGCGGGCGCCGCCTGCATCGCCGTGCCGGGCTTCGGCACGAAGTTCTGCACGATGACCTCCTGCACGTGGCGGTACGTGAGGTGCAGGGATCGGATCGCGAACAGGGATTCGGCACGCTCGCGCAGCGTCTCGCCGATGCCGACGAGGATGCCGGTCGTGAAGGGGATCGACAGGCGACCGGCGTCCTCGATCGTGCGCAGCCGGACGGCCGGATCCTTGTCGGGCGAGCCGAAATGGGGCATCCGCCGGTCTTCGAACAGCCGGCGGGACGACGTCTCGAGCATCATGCCCATCGATGCGCTCACGTGCTTCAGCCGGGCCATGTCCTCCCACGTCATCACGCCGGGATTCAGGTGCGGGAGCAGCCCCGTCTCCTCGATGACGCGGATGCTGACAGCGCGCAGGTAGTCCAGCGTGGACGCGTAGCCGTACGAGGCGAGCCACTCGCGGGCGACCGGATAGCGGTCCTCCGGCCTGTCGCCCAGCGTGAACAGGGCCTCGAGGCAGCCCGCACGCCGGCCCGCAGCGGCGATGGCGACCACCTCGTCCGGCGTAAGGAACGGCGAGTCCAACCGCGCCGGAGGCTTCGCGAACGTGCAGTAGTGGCAGTGGTCCCGGCACAACATCGTGAGCGGGACGAACACCTTCGGCGAATACGTGACCGTGCGCCCGTGTCCCCGGTCGCGCAGGGCCGACGCGAGCGCCATCAGCTCCTCGAGCGCCGTGCCCCGCGCCCCGAGCAGCTCCGTCGCCTCGTCGACGGAGACGGCCTTGCCGGCCGTCGCGCGAGCGAGCGCTCGGCGCAGTCCGTGCGACCGTGCGGTCGTAGTGGTCATCGGTCCGGTCGAAGGGGGCGCGGTCGGATCACGCTGGCTTCACCCTATCGGCTGGGAGGGGAACGGCGGACGGCCCTCCGTGCGAAACCATCCTCTTGGGGCGCGACCTACACTCGCCGCCGTGCGGGACAGGAAGGCGGACGCGAAGCGGTGGTTCGACCGGCGGGCCGGCTCCTACGACACCGGATTCACCTCCCGTTGGCGCGATCCCATCCAACGCGAGTCGCTGGCCGCGCTCGAACTGACCCCGGACGATCGGGTCCTCGATCTTGGCTGCGGAACCGGCACGGCCTCGCGCGCCGCGGCCGGCACGGCGGCGTTCGTCGCCGGCGTCGACCTGTCCGCCGAGATGATCGGTCGCGCCGACGCGCTGGCGCGCGGCATCACGAACCTCCGGTTCGCGATCGCAGACGCCGAACGCCTTCCGTTCGGCGACGAGGAGTTCACTGCCCTCCTGTGCACGAATTCGTTCCACCACTACCCGGACCCGGCCGGGGCCGTCGGGGAGATGGCTCGCGTGCTCGCTCCGGGCGGCCGGCTGGTGCTCGGGGACGCGTGCTCGGACCTGGCCACGGCAAGGCTCGCGGACCGGATCCTCCGGGTGGTCGAACCTGGCCACGTACGGCTGCACCGTTCGGACGCCCTTGCGGGGTTCCTTCAGGAGGCGGGGTTCAAGCACGTCGCGCGTAGGCGCCTGTCCGGCGGCGGGTTCGCGATCGTCCGGGGAACCGTTCTGGCCCGGGTGCCCGTCACGCCCTGACGGTGCGGCCGTCGGCCCACGCACGCAGCAGCACGATGTCCTCCGCGCGCGTCTTCGACAGTGGATCCGTCCCCTTGATCTCGGCCAGCAGCGAGTCGTTCGAGAGCGTCTTGCCGTCGGCGAACGCCTTGTACATGGCGCTCACGATCGCAGCTTCGATCTCGGCGCCCGAGAACCCGTCGGTGGCATCCACCAACGCCTTCATGTCGAACGCGGCCGGATCGAGCTTGCGCTTCGACAGGTGGAACCGAAGGATCGACTCGCGCTCCTCGGGCGTGGGGAGGTCGACGAAGAAGATCTCGTCGAAGCGCCCCTTCCGCAGGAACTCCGGCGGCAGCTTGTCGACGTCGTTGGCGGTGGCGACGACAAACACGCCCGGCGGACGGTCCTGCATCCACCTGAGGAACGTTCCCAGCAGGCGCGCCGAGACGCCGCCGTCCGCGTCGCCGCCCTGGGAGAAGCCCTTCTCGATCTCGTCGATCCACAGGATCGCCGGCGCCATGGCATCGACGCTGGTCAGCGCGGACTGCAGGCGCTGCTCGGACTGCCCGACGTACTGCCCGTACAGGCGGGCCGGGTCGAGCAGCACGAGCGGGTAGCCCCACGAGCCGGCGATCGCCTTCGCGACGAGGGACTTTCCGCACCCCGGGACGCCGGTGAGCAGGACGCCCTTCGGCGGATCGAGCCCGCTGCTCGGCGGCGCCGCCATGGCCTTGCCCCGGACGGCGAGCCAGTCCTTCAGATGCTGAAGCCCGCCGACCTGGTCGAGGGTGGTGGTGCTGTCGATCAGCTCGAGCGGCGCGTCGGATTCGAGCGCCGACGCCTTGCGTTCGCGGATGTCCACCAGCGACTGCCCGTCGAGCTTGCCTTCCGCCAGGGCCGTCTGCTGGATCAGGCGTTCGGCCTGCGAACCGCCCAGGCCCCGGAGGGCCTCGACCAGCTGCTGCCGCTGGGTGTCGTCCAGCGCAACGGGGATGTTGCGCGCCACCAGACCGGCCAGCGTCTGATCGACGATCGCCTTCAGCTCGTCCGCCTCCGGCGGCTCGAGCGTGAACGGAACGGAGACGCCCGCGAGGTCCGGAAGATCCATGTGCTCGGCCGCCGCGAGGATCAGCGTCTGGCCCTGCTTCGCCGCCTGCGCCACATCCTTCACCGAGCGAACCGCCACCGGGTCCGCCAGCTCGGCTTTGACGTCGAGCAGCACGTACACGCCCGGGTCGGCGAGCGCGCCGACGAACGCAAGCGCGGCGGCCAGCGGCTTGGTCCCGTACTGCGGCTGGAAGCTGTCGCGCGTGAGGCCCTGCGTGGCCGTCCAGACCCACACGGGCACGCTCTGCGCGGCCGCGGCCGTCCGGATCAGGTCCATGAATCGAACCTCGTCCTGCTCCTCCGCGATGATGAGCGGGTTGTGCGACGCGATGAGCGCCCGGAGGTCGTCGGCGATGGTCATCGCGAAAGCCCTCGGCGCGCGTCGATGTCGGGGAGGCCGGACAGCATGGCCTGGGAAGATAGCCGGTCGTGAAGGTCGTTGCGCTGGCGGGCGGTGTGGGGGCGGGAAAGTTCCTGCGAGGGTTGACACGTGTCGTCCAGCCCGAGGACCTGACCGTGATCGTCAACACGGGTGACGATCTTCGTGTTCATGGACTGTACGTCTCCCCCGACCTGGATTCCGTGACCTACTGGCTCGCCGGCGTGGCCGATCGCGAACGGGGGTGGGGGCGGGAGGGCGAGACGTTCCGGGCGACGGCCGAGCTTCGGGAGCGTTTCGGCGCCGAAGGGTCATGGTTCGGGCTGGGCGACCTGGACCTGGCCACGCACCTGTACCGGACGTCGCTCATGGACGCGGGACGAACGCTCGCGCAGGCGACGGCCGCGGTGGCCGAGCGGTTCGGGATCGCCGCGACGCTCCTTCCGATGAGCGACGACCCGGTGACGACGAGGATCCTGGCCACCGATGCGGACGGCGCGCGTCTGATGATGGGCTTCCAGCTCTACTGGGTCCTGCGGGGAGCCCGTGACGACGTCTTCGGAATCCGGTTCGACGGCGTCGAAAACGCGGCGCCGGCGCCGGGCGTGCTGCATGCCCTGCACGCGGCGGACGCGATCCTCTTCTGCCCGTCCAACCCGGCCGTCTCGATCGCGCCCATCCTCGCGGTGCCCGGCGTCCGCGACGTCGTCTCCAGGCGTCGCGAGATCGTCGCCGGCGTGTCCCCGATCGTGGGCGGCGCGCCGCTTCGGGGCATGGCGGACCGGCTGCTGCCCGCGGTCGGCGTGGAGGTGTCCGCGGCCGGCGTGGCGGCCCATTACCGCGACCTGGTCTGCGGGTGGGTGATCGACCGGGTGGACGAAGCGGAGGCCGAACGGGTCGCCGCGCTCGGCATGCGCGTCGCCGTCACCGACACGATCATGACCGACGACGACGCCGCGCGATCGCTGGCGCGCGTGGCGCTCGGCGCCGCGCTCGGCCCGGAGTCCGGGTGACCCCGGATGACCCGCCGATGACCGTCGAGATCGTGCCGATCCCGGGCCTCCCAGAGGTCCGTTCCGGCGACGACCTCGCGACGCTGCTCGTCGCCGGGCTCCGCGACGCCCGCGTCGACCTCCGCGACGGCGACGTGTTGGCCGTCACCCAGAAGATCGTGTCGAAGGCCGAAGGCCGCGTGGTTCGCGAGGAGGACGGCCCCGGCAAGGCAGGCTGGGTCGAACGCGAGACCGCGCGCTTGGTCGCCCGGCGTGGCGACCTGGTGATCGCCGAGACCCGGCACGGATTCGTGTGCGCGAACGCGGGCGTGGATGCGTCGAACGTGCCCGAGGGCTCGCTCTCGCTGCTGCCCGAGGATCCGGACACGAGCGCCGAGCGCATCCGCCGCGCCGTGTCCGAGGCGACCGGGGTCGTCCTGGGCGTGATCATCACCGACACGTTCGGCAGGCCCTGGCGGGAGGGCCTGACGAACGTGGCGATCGGTTCGGCCGGCCTCCCGTCCATCGTCGACCTGCGAGGGCGGCCGGACGCCGGCGGCCGCGTGCTTGACGTGACCATCGTCGCGCTGGCCGACGAGATCGCGGCCGCGAGCGGCCTCGTGATGGGCAAGTCGGACGGCGTGCCGGCTGCCGTCCTTCGGGGCGTCGCCATCCCGGCATGGGCGCCGAACACGCCGGCGCACGCGCTGGTTCGCGACCCGGAGAACGACCTGTTTCGAACGGGCTCCGTCGACGATGGGTGACTCGGCGGCCGGCTGCGGTCGGGGTCAGATGAGAAGGCCCTTCGCGAAGTACCACGCGAACACGGCGGCCACGATGTACATGAGCGGGTGGATCCACCGCCAGTGGCCGAGCAGCACCTGGATCGCCATGTCGGCCTCGCCCGCGATCCCGACGACCGTGCCCATCGTGTCGAAGCAGTCCGACAGCATGACGGCCAGGACCACCGCGATCGCCGTGCCGGTGCCGAGCACCCCCCGGAAGCTGAACACAAGTTCCCCACCAGGCTGAAGTTCGGGCCCGGCCAGTGGTGCGGAATGGCGGCGATGCCATTCGGCCAGATCGTCAGGTGGTTCAGCTCGTTGATGATCGTGGCGAGCACCGTGCTGAACAGGATGCCGATCAACAGGGCCCCGCGGACCTTCCGGGCAACCAGCGTGGCCGTCACGACCAGGCCGAGCACGAACACCAGGATCGGCCGGTGCCGAAGGTTCGGGGTCAGGGTGACGATCGGCTGGCCGGATTTCGGGTGGACGACCAGGCCGGCGTTCACCAGGCCGATGAAGGCGATGAACAGACCGATCCCGATGCCGATGGCGCGCTTGAGGTCCATCGGGATGGCATTCAGCACCGCCTCGCGGAACCCGGTCAGCACGAGCCCGGTGATGACCAGGCCCTCCACGACGATGACCCCCATGGCCTGCGGCCAGGTGAGGCCGTCGGCGCCGACCAGGGTGAAGGCGACGAACGCGTTCAGGCCGAGCCCGGCAGCCAGCGCGAACGGGTACTTGCCGTAGATCCCCATGGCGAGGGTCATGGCGCCCGCGACCAGCGCCGTGACGGTCAGCACCTGGGCGAACGGGAGCCTCGTGCCCGTGTGGTCCGGCAGCGCGCCCAGGATCGACGGGTTGACGAACAGGATGTACGCCATCGTGAGGAACGTGGCGAGCCCGGCGAGGATCTCCGTTCGGATCGACGAGCCGCGTTTGGAGACCTCGAAGTAGCGGTCGAGCGTCCCGGCGAACCCGCGGCCGGGTCCGTTGTTGCCGCTCGTGCCGTCCGTGCCCTTCCCGCGACTCTCGGCGCCGGCCGTCTCGGTGCCCGCTTCGAGCCTCCTGCGCGTCGACCGCCGGCCTTGGGCCGGCGCGTGAGCGGGAAAGGCCCGCTCACCATATCCCCGCGCTCCGCCCGAAGTCGAAACGGACGGCGACGGGGCCGCCGCCGGGGCATCCATACGCGGGTGCGCCTCTAGTATCGGAACGCCATGAGCACCGTGAACGCCCCGAACCCGCCCGAAACGGTCCTCGGTCCCGCGGCGCAGGATGCCACAGCCGTCATCGTGAACTACAACTCAGGGCATCGCCTGGCACCGCTGCTCGACCTGGTGCAGCCGGAAGTCCGCGGGGTCGCCATCGTGGACAACGCGTCGACCGACGGCTCGCTGGCGGCGGCCGAGGGCCGCCCCGACGTGATGATCGTCCGCAACTCGGGGAATCGCGGTTTCGCCGCGGCGGCCAACCAGGGCGCGGCGACCGCGGGCTCCGCATGGGTGTTGTTCGTCAACCCGGACATCCACCTGAGCCCCGGCGACATCTCCACGCTCCTGTCGGACGTGCCGGAGGACGTCGCCGCGGTCGCCCCGCTGCAGGTCGACGAGCATGGAACGCCGAAGGTGGAGACCGGCGGATACCAGCCGACGCTGTCGCGCTACCTGGTCTGGGCGTTGATCCCGGTGCGCTTCCACCGCCGGTTCGGCCCGTGGGTCGCGCCGCCGTTCCCCGAACGGGACACCGAGCTCGACTGGGTCTCCGGCGCGCTGCTGGGCGTGCGGCGCGACGTGTTCGAACGGCTCGGTCGATTCGACGAACGCTTCTTCCTCTACCACGAGGACGTGGACTTCGGCCGTCGCGCGCGTCGGGCGGGCTACCGGATCTGGGTTCGGCCTTCGGTGCGCCTGCACCACGAGGTGGCGCACGGTGATCCGTCCCGCCGCGTGCTGTCGGGCGTGCGGTCGGTCGAGTCGCTGGCCAAGGCGTTCAGCGGCTGGCGCCGGCGGGCGCTCGGAGGGATCCTCCTGATCGGATACGGGCTGCGGTCGACGCTCGGCTCGGGGACCGGCCGGGATCTGGCGCGGGCCGTGCTGCCGCTCTGCCGCGACCTGGCTCTGGGCCGAACGCCTGCGCCGGTCGCGAGCGCGTAGACCGTGGCCGGGACGAAGCGGGGGGCGCGACCGCAGCCGGGGCGGCGCCCGTCGCAGCGAGCGCCTCGTGCCGGCCCCAAGGGCAGACCAGGAGGATCGGCGGGTCGCGCCGCCGGGTCGGCACCGGCCGCGGCCGCTCGGCCGACCGGGACGTCGCGCTCCCGGGAGGAGATCCGGCACCGAACGATCCGGGCAGGTGTGGCGTTCGCGGTGCTGGCGGTGGTGCTCGGCGCCGGGTGGTACGTGGGAACGAAGCCCAGGTCGCAGAGCTCGGAGGCGATCGCCGAAGCCGCGAAGGCGGCCACCGCGGCGGCAGCGGCGGGGTGCAGCGGCATTCGCGAGATTCCGCCCTACCCCCAGGACCTCGACCGCGCCCACATCGGCGGCCAGGTGCCGGCGCTCCCGCCGCTTTCGTCCTATCCGTCCACGCCGCCCGCGTCCGGACCTCACGCGCCCACGCCGCTCGATGCCGGCGCGTACGCGTCGCCGCCGCCGGTTGCGGGCGCCATCCACTCGCTGGAGCACGGCGGCGTGATCGTCTGGTACGCGCCGTCACAGGCCGCCGCGGCAAGGCAGCTGGCGGCCTTCTTCGCGAAGCCGGAGAACCGCGACCACGTCATCGTCGCGCCCTACTCCTACCCCAGCCAGGGGCCCGCAGGATCGCTGCCGAACGGCGTGGGCATGGCGGTGGTGGCCTGGCACAAGCTGCAGACCTGTCGCGTCCCCAGCCTGCCCGTTGCCGCGGCGTTCATCGGGAAGTACGCCGGGCCGACCGAATTCCTGCCGTTCCGGCTCCATCCGCGCGGCTACCAGGGCGAAGCGCCGGAGGCCGGCTTCCCGATCTGAACGGGCTCCATGGGCGCGAGCCGGAACGGTTCGTGCCATACACTCGCGCCGTGGCCGGTTCGGGGCGGATCCGCGATCGCTCCGCACTGGATTCCACCGCCGTCGAGCTCGGCATGCTGGCGGTCGCGGTGCTCGCCGTGGCCGCCGTCTACCTCTCGATCTTCTGGTCGCGGCACCTGCAGTTCCCGGTCGGATACGACACGCCGAAATACCTGTGGCGGACCGCCCTGGCCGGCACCAGCGGAATCTCGTCGCTCGCCGGCGCCGCGCCGGAGCCGTTCCGCTCGAATCCGGACCGTGTCGGTTTTCCGCTCCTCGTGGGCGCCGTGAGCTCGATGCTCGGTATCAGCACGACGCGGCTGGTCATGGTGCTGCCGGCGGTGCTGGCCGCAACCATCGGGCTCGGAGCCGCCGCGTTCGCCCGTACGGCGCTCGCTCTGCCGCGATGGGCCGCGGCGGTGTTCGTGTTGGCGGTCGGGGCGTCGGCGAACGTCTCGCGGATGGCGGCGCCCGGGTATCTCGACAACCTGGTCGTGACGGGCATCGTCATGGCCGCACTGGCCGCAGCGCTGTGTGCGGCGAACGCCGGGCACAGCCCGGTGTGGGTGGCCCGTACGCCGGCGATCGGGGCCACGCTGCTGCTCGTCGCCGGCGTCCTCACGCACTGGATCTTCGTCGTGGTCGTGGGAGGCATCCTGCTGGCGGTGGCGCTGGCCGCGCTGCCGTCGTCGATCAGGGCTTGGCGGGCAGGAGGTCGGCCGCTCGGCACGCCGAGCGGCCGACTGGCGGCCATGGTGGGCGGCGCCGCCGTCCTCGGCGGCGCCGCCCTTCTCACCCTTGTGGGCAGCGAGCCGAGTCCGCCCCGCCTTCCGCGGGCGGCGTTCCAGGCGAAGCTCGCCGCCGACGCGCCGAAGTACGGCTTCGCCGTGATCGGTCCGCTCGCCGCGGTCGGCGCCGCATGGGCCGCACTTCGCCTTCGCCTGCGCGTCCTCGCCCCAGCCGGCCAGGCCGGATCGGGCACCGCCGACCGCACTTCTTCCGCACCGACCGCCCGCTCGGACGCGCCGAGGCCGGCCGGCCTCGGCGCCTGGCTCATGCTCATCTGGGCGCTCACCGGGGCGGCAGCGGTGGCGTTGCTGGCGCTCGGCCGCTCGATCCCCGCACATCGCTTGCTGGCCTTCGACCTGGGGATCCCCCTTCTGGTGGCGACCGGCCTGGTCGCCGTCGCCCTGCTCCTGCTCCGCACCACGCTTCGCGCGCGGGCTGCGCTGGCCGCCGGGGTGATCGCCTTGGCACTCGCCGGCACGACGGTCATCGCCTACCGGGCGTGGTCCGGCGCCGTCTCCTGGATCCCGCCGAAACAGTTCGCGCAGGCGAGCGTCGCGGGAGGCTATCTGCAGCGGGTGGGCGGATCGACGCCCGTGGTGTTCATCGTGGACCTGGGGGGCGCCTCGGCGACCGCGTCCACCTCCGAGGCGTTCCACGTCATCCGGACCGGCCTCGCTCCGGAGGACATCACGCGGACATACGAATACCTGGGCCGGCCCGAGGACTTCCTGGCCGGCAGGCCGACGCTCGGACCGGATCCAGCCTTCAATTTCGCCTCCCTCCAGCACTGGCCGTCCGTGCGGGCGATCCTGAACGAGCATCCGATCGCTCTGATGATGCGGGCGTTCGTGCGCGGCTTCGGCACCGAGGTGACCGCCCACCCGGAATGGTCGGTCGCCCCGAACCTCGCCGTCGTCCAGGGACCGAGACCGCCGGGACCGTTTCCGGCGCTGCAGGCCGTTCCGCGACCCCTTGGCGCGATGGCGCTCTTCGCGGCGGGGGCCGTGTTCCTCGCGGTCCTCGCGGTGACCGGAGGCGGCTGGGCGGCGTCGGCGGTGCGGGCCGAACCCGCGGTTCGCGCCGCGCTCGCGCCCGGATTCGGCATCGCCGCCATCGTCCTCGGAGGGGTCGTGGGCGATCGGCTCGGCTTGCGGATGTCGGGGGCCGGCGGGGCCGTCGTGATCGTCGTGATGGCGCTGGCGGGGTGGGTGGCCTTCCTCGCGACACGTCGCCGTCATCGCCGGCGCCGTCAGGAAGACCGAGCCGACGACGCTTTCGTCGCGGACGCCCCGGCAGGCGAATGAACCGGGTTACGCCTCGAGGACCATCCCGGCGCCGACCCTCGCGCCGTCGCTCTCCGTCTCGGCGGGAACGGTCGATCCCTCCGCGAGCACCGCGCCCCTGACCCACGCGCCGCGGCCGATCCGCGCACGTGGACCGACGATGCAGCCGTCCACCTCGGCACCGGCTTCCACCACGGCACCGGGCAGGAGGACGGAGTCCTCCACGACGGCTCCGTCCTCAACGGCGGCCCCCGCGCACACCGAGACGAACCGGCCCAGCCGCGCTCCCGGCGCGACCCTCGCCCCCGCGGCCATGTACGGCGCCGCGTACGACAGCCCTCGCACCCTTCCCTCCAGGGCGTCGAACGTCGCCTGCAGGTACTTCACCGGCGTCCCCAGGTCGATCCAGTACGCGTCGGAGACGAACCCGAACACCGGCGCCCCGGTGTCGATCAACCCGGGGAACACCTCGCGTTCGATCGACACCGCGCGGTCGGCTGCGACCCCCTCCAGCGCCGACGGCTCAAGCACGTAGGTGCCGGCGTTGACCACGCCGGCGACCGGCTCGAGCGGCTTCTCGCGGAACTCGAGCACGCGTGAATCGTCAGTCATACTTACCAACCCGAATGGTCGCGCGTCGCTCACTTCGGTCAGCGTGATCGTCGTCGCCGCGCCGCGCGAGCGGTGGAACGCGACGAGCGCCGTCAGGTCCAGGTCCGTGAGGATGTCTCCGTTCAGCACCAGGAACGTCTCTTCGATGGCAGTTGCGCGGACCGCGTTCGCGACCGCACCCCCGGTGCCGAGTGGCGTGGCCTCGGTGATCCACGTGATCGCCGGGTCCCCGCGGCGCTCCTCGATGAACGCGCGGAAGACCTCCTCGAGGTACGCCGACGAGAGCACCACCTCGTGCACGCCGTGCGCGGCCAGATGGTCCAGCACGTGATGCAGGAACGCCTTGTCCACGAGGGGCACGAGCGGCTTCGGGATCGTCTCGGTCAACGGACGGAGGCGCGTGCCCTCGCCGCCGACGAGCACGACCGCCTTCACCGGTCGCCGCGCTTCCACGACACGAGCGCGGCGCGCGCCCGAACGCCCGCCCAGACCGCCGGCCGCGTGACCGCGCGCCAGCCGGGCGAGCGGTGCTTTGCGTAGTAGCGGTAGATGCTCTTCGAGTGCTCCAGCGTCATGCGCTTGGAACCGCGCGTGGCCGTGCCGACGACGTGCTCGACCTCCAGTTCGGGCGAATACCAGACCTCCCAGCCGGCGTTTCGCATCCTCGTGCAGAGATCGACGTCCTCGACGTACATGAAGTAGTCCTCGTCGAACAGCCCGACGCGGTCCAACGCTTCCATGCGCAGCAGCATGGACGAACCGCTCGCCCATTCCACCTGGCGCTCGGAGAGCCGGTCCCAGTCCGACATGGTGTACGCGCGCGACCAGCGGTTGTCCGGCGCGAACGGCCCGACGAACATGTGGCCGAGCGACACGGCGGGCCCGGGGATCCGCCTCGCCGACGGATAGATCGAACCGTCCGGATTCCGCGTGAGGCATCCGATCACGCCCGCGCGAGGGTGCGCCTGCGCGACCTTCAGGAACCCACCGAGCGTCCCGCCGGCGATCACCGCGTCGGGGTTCAGCAGGAACACGAACGGCGCCTTCGACGCACGCATGCCGACGTTCGCAGCCGCGCCGAATCCGAGGTTCCGGTCGTTGCGGAGCAGGCGCGTGGCCGGGACGGCGGCCAGCGCCCGGTCCTCGCTGCCGTCGCGCGAAGCGTTGTCCACGGCAATGATCTCCACGACGGCGTCGCCGGCCGCGTCCCCGATCGAACGCAGACACCGCTCGAGGTAGTGCCCGCTGTTGTAGTTCACGACGACGACCGACACCTCGGGCGCCGAGTCGGCGGGGGGGTCGGTCTGGCCGGGCTCGGAGCTCATGCCCCGGCCAGGCTCCCGGTCCGCGATACCAGCACGATCCCCGCCATGATCAGCGCGACGCCCGCCCACCGCAGCGGCGAGACCGACTCACCGAGCACGAAGCGGTCGAAGACCAGGATCAGGGCGTACGTCAGCGCGACGAACGGATAGGCGAACGACAGCGACGCCTTCGACAGCACGATCAGCCACGCAGCCGCGGAGGCCACGAACAACGCCAGACCCCCCCAGATCGCCGGCGTCGAGGCGATGCGCTTGAAGGTGCCGACGGGGTCCTTCAGATCGAGCGGCACCGCCCCGTGATTCGTGACCTCGGTCATGCCGTGCTTCAGCGTGAGCTGGGCGACGGCGGCGAGCACCACCGACACCAGGATGAATGTGAGCAGCATGCGCATGCCTTTCCGTTCGATCGTCCGAGGTTCCTCGGGATCCCAGTCGGGAAGCCGCTGCGGACGCTGGTCGCGCCTGACCTTCACCGGAGCGACCCCTCGCGCGACCCGTTGCGGAGCGCCTCGAACGCCTTCACCAGTCCATCGTCTCCTTCGGCGATCACGTCCGCCGCTGCCGCCTGCTCACGCAGGCCGCCCGCGTCGCACACGATCGCCGGCACGCCCAACTCGTGCGCCCGCGCCAGCACGCCTGAGGACCAGGAGCGCCGGTACGGCAGTACCAGGCGGTCCGCCGCTGCGATCCAGAGGTCGAACTCCTCCTCCGTGACGAACCGTTCGACCAGGTGCGCGCCTCGGACCTCGGCCACCCGGCCGCGCAGCGCGCCTGCGTACGCGCGGTTCTCCGGAGTGTCCTCGCGGACCGAGCCGACAAGGTACAGGCTGCCGTCTCGGCGGGACCCATTCCCCGATCCTTCGTCATCGGAACCGAATACGCGCGCGAAGGCCTCCAGCGCGCGATCGAATCCCTTCGACGGCTGGAGAAACCCTATGCACACCAACACCGGAAACGACCGCTCGCCGATGCCCAGGCGCTCGCGCACCTCTTCATGTCTCTGGTCAAGGGCCGAGGGATCGACGGAAACGAGGTGCGGCACCAGAACGGCGCGGGAGCCGAGCCGAACCCGGTAGTCGCTCTCGAAGGCCCGCCGCTCGGCATCGGTGTGGAAGTCGAGCCTGCGAGCCAGCGCGAACGCCAGGCGGAGCAGCGCATAGTCGGGCCGCCACAGCGACGACGGCCGGTCCGCCTCGTGCATCACGAGCTCGACGCTCGGGCGCCGCCGGAGCACCAGCCACAGGAGCGACGCCGCGGTGAGCACCTTCGACACCGCGCGCCGCGGCGGGAAGTACAGCGCCGGCTGGAAGTGCACGAGAATCCGGTCGAACCGCACCCCCAGGGACGCGGCCCTTCGGAACGCCGCCCCGCCGATGAACTCGGCGCGAACATCGCCGGCCCCGTCCGGCGGGGAGAGCACGGTCACCTCGTCGCCGGCGCCTCGCAGGCGTTCGACCTGGTTGCGGGCGTACGACCCGATACCGCAATGGCGAGGGGGATACGACGAGACGACCAGCACGCGCACGGCGGGCGCTCCTACAGCCGCTCCGAGCGGCATTCGACCGGGATGTTGACCGCGCCGGTGTTCTCGGGGCCGCGAACCACGTCGAAGGCGAGCGCCTGCTGCATGGTGTGGTACACGGTCCGCGCATCGCGCGAGTGCACGCCGAGCGTGACGTAGAAGCGCCCATCCACCATGGGCAGGCCGCCCAGCACGAACTGCACCCGGTGCTTGCCCTCGAACAGCGGCCACGTCACGCCCCGCCAGTCCGAGTTCGTGCCGAACACGAACTGGTTCTGGTCGTCGTGGATCGCGAAGGACACGACGGGCCCTTCGACCGGGGTGTTCGCCTTCAGGTCCAGTTGGATCACCATGCCGTCGCCCGGTTCGAACCATTCCCGCGCCTCGCCGTTCGAGCCGAACACGTCCGCCGAGACGATCTCGACCTCCTTCGTACCCTCTTCCGCGCCATACGCGAGGTCCGTGCGGGTCATGAGCAGCCGGAAGTCGCGCACGACCTGCTGCGGCGGGCCCTGCGCGCGGATGCGGCCGTGGTCCAGAAGCACCACCTGGTCGCAGATGCGCATGACCAGGTCGGGGGCGTGCGTGACGAACACGATCGTGCGGCCCTCGCGCTGGAACGCCTCGACCTTGTCCAGGCACTTGCGCTGGAAGGCGATGTCGCCGACCGCGAGGACCTCGTCCACCAGCAGGATCGCCGGGTCGACGTGGACGGCGACCGCGAACCCCAGCCGGACGTACATGCCGCTCGAGTAGAACTTGACCTGGGTGTCGATGAACTCCTGGAGTTCGGCGAACTCGACGATCGCGTCGAACAGCCGGTCGGTCTCCGCGCGAGACAGTCCGAGGATGGAGGCGTTCAGGTAGACGTTCTCGCGGCCGGTCAGCTCGGGATGGAAGCCGGCGCCCAGGGCGAGCAGCGCCGCGATCCGGCCGCGGGTGCTGATCGTGCCCTCGGTGGGCCGAAGGATCCCCGCGATGAGCTTCAGGAGCGTGGTCTTTCCCGACCCGTTGGGCCCGATCAGCCCGAGCGTGGACCCCTGGGCGATGTCAATGGTGACGTCATGGAGCGCCCAGAACTCCTCGGAGGTCTGGCGGAACCGGATCAGGCGCTCCTTCAGCGTGGCCGGCTTCTCCCGGTAGCGCTTGAAGCGCTTGCCGACGCCGCGGATCTCCACGGCGGCGGTCATGCCGTCGGCCGCCGTCATTCGCCTACAGCTCCTCGGCGAAGTCGCCCGACATGTGGAAGAACGTCCGCCAGGCGAGCACCGCCAGCACGATCGATCCGACGGCGACGGCACCGACCACCATTGCCAGCCACGCGAGGGAGACGGGAGGCAGCACGGGCGTGGTCGCACCGGCCGGCTGCGGCGTGACGTACAGCGCGCGCTGGAACCCCATGACGATGACCGCCATGGGATTCGCCAGGAAGAGGTTCCACAACGCGGGCGCATCGTGCTCGACCAGCAGCTTGTTCCAGACGAACCCACTCGGGTACACGACCGGCGTCAGCCAGAACCAGAGCGTCAAGCCGATGTTGAGCAGGTGCTGCGTGTCGCGATACCGAACGTTGAGCGCGGCGACCCACAGCGCCATCGCGACCGTGAAGGCGAACAGCGCCAGCATCGACAGCGGCAGAAGGAGCAGGTTCCAGCCCAGGAACGGGTACCGGATCGCGGCCATGAAGGCGAGCAGCACCACCATCTGCAGGACGAAGTCCACGCTCGCGGCGCCGAACGAGGCGAGCGGCAGGATCTCCCTCGGGAAGTAGACCTTCGTCACCAGATTCGCGTTGTCCACCACCGACCTGGCCGCGAGGCCGAGCGTCGCGGCGAAGAGGTTCCACGCGATCAGGCCCGACAGCAGATAGACGGCGAAGTGCGGGATCCTGTTCGGCAGAACCAGCGCGAAGACCAGGCTGAACACCGCCAGGTACAGGATCGGGTTCAGCAGGGACCACAGCGCCCCGAGGACGGAGGAGGTGTACTTGACCTTCACCTCTTTGCGCACCAGGTTGCCGAGGATCTCGCGCACGCCCCACAGCTCGCGCAGCCGGCCGATCGGATGCAGGCGAGGCGGCTCGGAGGTGTGGACGGCTACCTCCGGCAGTTCGCTGGCGGGTGTTGGGACGGCGGCCACGGCGGCTGCTACACGGCTCCTTCAAAGGGGCGGTCGTTTGGACGAATCCGCAGGTGAAGCGGGTCGAATCAGTCTACCCGCGGGTGGCGTCGGGGACCGAAGGCGCCGCAGGTTCTTCACCGGCGCCGTTGGGATCCGACCGCCCGTCGGGCTCCAGCGCAGCCAGCCGCTGCTCCAGCGCGGCGACGCGGGCCCGCAGGTCCGTGAGCTCCCGACCCGGCGTGTACGCCTCGCCGTCGGGGAGATCACGGGCCAGCACCGCGTTCGCGCCCACGAAACATCCCCTACCCACGTGGATCGGACCCAGCACCTTCGCCCCGGCCATGATCTCGGTGCCGTCGCCGATCTCCGGGTATCCGTCCTCGAAGACGCCGTCGAACCACCCCTTCGCGCTGCCGCCGAGCGTGACGCCGTGCAGGATCGTGACGTTCGAACCGACCCTGGCGCCCTGCCCGATCACGATCCCCGACGTGTGGGTGATCCGAAGTCCGCCCCCGATCTCGGCGCCGGGGTGGATGTCGGCGCCCGTCAGGAACAGGTTCACGCGCCACAGGACCTCCGCAGGGACCGTTCGGCCCGCGGCCCAGAGCCGGTGCGAGGCCCGGTACAGCAGCAGGGCCAACGGGCCCGGCCGCGTGACCGCGCGCTCCACGGCGAAGGCGATCGAGGGCCGTCCCTGGATGGTGCCCTTCGCGGAGAACAGCCGCGCGAGGTCGCCGCGGAGGCCCGACGGATAGGTGACGGGGTTGACCTCCTTCGGGGCACTGACGCCCGCTACCGGTTCGTCGGCCATCATGACGCACACGTCTACCCGGTTCGACCGGTCTTCACAACCGCGGCTGACGATGGCGGAGCATGTCGTTGGGTACGCTGTGCGCGTGCGTCAGTGGCTCCTGAACGTCGCCAAAGCGGTCCTGCCGGACCACTTCATCGAGTGGTACCGGCGCAAGCGCGCCTACCGGCGGTACGCGCACGCGTTGGCGTACCAGGTCTACGACCGCGAGGTGCGCCTGGAACTGGAGGACCTCGAGGGCCGGGTCGCGGCGAGCCGCGCCGGATTCACCGACCGCATCGTGAAGGACATCCTCGAGCGCACCGAACTGATCCTCCAGGGCCTCGACCGGAAGATCGAGGGCGTCTCGGCTCGGCACGGACGGTCGATCCGGGAGCTTCGTGACGAGGTCGAAGCGCTGAGGGCGGAGATCGAAGGCCTGGGGTCCGAGCTTCGAGCCCTCCGCGACGCGCATGAGCCCGGTGTGATGCCACCACCGGCGGGGTCGGCTCATCCCGAGACGGCGGCCGCGGAGGAGGCAGCGCAGGCGGCGGCCGTGCCGACGGTGCCGGCGGCCGCCGGCTCCCCCGAGTAGAGGGCTCCGGTGCGCCTGGCCTGGTACACGCCGTTGCCCCCGATGGCGTCTGGCATCGCCGATTACTCGCTCGAGCTGCTTCCGTACGTGGCCGCCCGCGCCGCGGTCGACGCCGTGGCGCCCCGCGGGCGATGGCCGAAGCGCACGGTCGCGCCGCCGGGCGTCCGTCGGGTCGACCCGCCACCGGCGGGCCCCGACGCCAGGACGTTCGACGCCGCATACGACGCGGTGATCTACCACCTGGGCAACAACCCATTCCACGAGTTCGTCTACGAAGCCGCGCTGGCGCGTCCGGGGATCGTCGTGCTGCACGACTTCGTGATGCACCACCTGATCGCGCATCTGATGATGGAGGCGGGCCGCCAGCGCACGCGGTACACGGCGCTCATGCGCGACGAGTACGGCGAGGCAGGCGAGCGGCTGACCGCGCTACGCGCCCGTCGGGTCGCCACCGACTACGAGAAGTTCGTCTTCCCGCTCAACCGGCACCTCGTCGAGGCCTCGCGCGGCGTGGTCGTGCACAGCGAGGACAGCGCCGAACGCATCCGTGCGCTCGCGCCGCCCGGCATGCCGGTGTGGGTCGTCCCGCATCACGCCGGCCACGCACCCAGTTCCCTGGACGGCATCGACCGGCCGGCCGCGCGCGACCGGCTCGGCCTTCCACAGGACGCGTTCCTGGTGGGTCACTTCGGTTTCCTCACCCGGCCGAAGCAGCCGGCGGCGGTGATCGGCGGGTTCGAGATCCTGGCCCGGGCGCACCCGGACGCGCGACTGATCCTCGCCGGCGCGGACCACACGGGAGGCGGCATCGACCGGCTCATCCGCAGGCACGCCCTGGACGGGCGCGTGCTGAAGGCGGGATACGTCGATCTTGAGCGCTTCTACCTGTACCTGCGCGCGGTGGACGCGACGGTGAACCTTCGGTACCCCAGCGCCGGCGAGTCCTCTGGGACGTTCGCCAGGGCGCTCGCCGAAGGGCGCGCCGCCATCGTCAACGACCTCGGCTCGTTCGCCGAGGTGCCGAACGACGTCGCGTTGAAGGTGGAGATCGACAGCGATCAGGGCCGCCAGATCGGCGAGCACCTGACGCGGCTCGCGGAGGACGAGGCGTTCCGACTCGGCATGGAGGCTCGAGCCCGCCAGTACGCCGCGACCGTCCTGTCACCGGCGCGCTGCGCCGAGCTCTACCTGGAAGCCGCGACCGCCGTCGCGAGCGGCGGCGGTGGGTCGGTGCGGACGGCGTCCGCCCGCGCCTACTGGTAGACGATCAGGTCCGGCGTCGGCGCCAGGCCGAGGACCACCAGCGGGGACAGCAGCCGGTAGTCCTGGTTGTAGAACAGCTTGAACCCGTAGTGGAAGCGCGGGTCGTCGGAGAACGACGTGTACTTCTGGACCTTCGCGGCGGGGTCGCCGAACCCGTCGAGGTCGAACACGACCGCGACCTGCGGCGTGGGCCGGACCAGGCTCCGGTCGATCACCATCCCTCTCGTGAACTGGTGGATGACGAGCAGCTTCTGCGGAAGGTTGTAGCGCTTGACGATGTCCGTCAGGTACGCGACCACCCGATTGATCGTCGAGGCGTCCACGGTTCCCAGGTAGTTCCCGACGCCGGGGATCTGGTCCGGCGCGACGTGCCATTCGGGGTCCAGCGCCAGCCCGACGTCGGGCGCGGTGAGGAGCGAATGGTAGACCTCGACCTCCGGCATGAAGTCTGCCCGCCCCGGCTGGACGTCGAGGATCGTGTACGCGTGGATCCTCCGCGCCTCGTCGATATACGGCTGCAGCTGGGAGCGGGGGATCCTACGGCGGTAGGTGCCGTCGGCCTGCGGCGCCCGCGACGCGATGGTCGCGATGAGCTCGAACGCCGGCAGCACCGGCCGCCCGTCCCCCTTCCCCATGTACGGCGCGGCCTGGCTGAGCAGATCCTGCCCGGCCTTCTCCGCGCCTTCGCCCAGGATCCCGAGCGCCGTCGTGCCCGGCGTGCCGTAGTAGGCGACGATCCGGTACTTCGGGAAGATGGTCCGGCCGCCTCCGGGAAGCTGCTTGGGCGGCGGCTTCACGACGGTGGACGTCCGTCCGTCGCCGGCCGCGAACGCCGGGGAGGGCGCCGCGATGTGTTGCCGGATGAGGACCACTCCGCCCGCCGCAACGACCAGCGCCATCACGAGCGCCCCGAACATCATCGGCGACCCGCGGCCGTCCTTCCGCCTCCGCCGCCGGTCCGGAACGAACGAAACCGCCCGCGACGGGCTGACCGCGCCGTCGGAGCGCCGAAGCATCCGCGAGAGCATCGACGGGCGCCGCGCCTCGGTCCCTGCGACGGAGAAGCGTCGTGGCATGTCGTCCCGGGTCAGTTCGACCACCACGTCGTAGCGCTCGTCGAACGCCTCGATCATCTCCGCGTCGTCCAGGCCGAGATGGTTCGCGTACGTGCGCAGGAACATCCGGGCGTAGACGGAGCCCGGGTAGGCCTCGATCGGGGCGTCCATCTCCAGTGCTTCGAGGTACCTGGCGGCAATGCGCGTCGCCCGCGACGCGGACGCAAGGCTCTCCTCCCGGCGCTGCCGAGCCCGCCGGAGCACGTCTCCCACGGAGATGTCGGAACGTAAGGTCAAGGGTCAGGGCCTCGCGAGTATGGGGAAGAGAAGGTAGGTCTCCGAAGTATTCCGAGCCGCCTGTTCGGATGTCAAACCGCGGAATCGCGTCCGCGCACGTTTCGTCGAGACTCAGCGCGGTAGGGACGAGCCCGGTCGGTCTCGTGTTGAGGTCGAAGGTTGGCCGGTCGTACCCGGTCACAGCGTCCCTCAAACGCCCGACAGCGCACGTCGGTGGCGTGTCCGCGCTGCATCGACACGCCGGTATGAAGGGGTGCGGGTTGACCGCGATGAGGCGTTTTCGCCGCTTTCAGCCGTCCGCGAGCTCGCGGAGCGCGCTTCGGATCAACTTTCCGACCGAGTTCCGCGGCAGCGCATCGACGAACGTGACCGACCCCGGAACCTTGTGCGGCGCCAGGTGCTGCCGGCAGAACTTGATGAGGTCGCCGGCCGGCGTCGCGACGCCGTCCACCGGCACGACGAACGCGGCGGCGACCGCGCCGCGGACGGGATCGGCAACTCCGACGACGCCCACATCGTTCACGCCGGGATGTCGCGCGAGCACCCGTTCGATGTCGCCCGGATACACGCGCTGCCCGTCGACGACGAAGGCGTCCTTCTGCCGGTCGACGATCCAGAGGAACCCCTCCTGGTCCATACGGGCGGCGTCACCGGTTCGGAGCCAGCCATCGGCCGTCAGGGTGCCGGCGTTCGCCTCCTGCCTTCTCCAGTAACCCGTCATGACGTTCGGCCCCCGGAGCACCAACTCGCCCGTCTCGCCGGCCGCGGCGTTCGCGCCGTCCGCTCCCTCGATCCGGATGTCGATCAGGAGCGCCGGGCGACCGGCCGAGCCGACCTTCGACAGTGCGTGCTCCGGATCGAGCAGAAGCGCGAATGGCGCGGCTTCGGTCAGCCCGTAGCCCTGGAGCAGCGCGACGCCGCGGTCCAGGTACGTGCGGATGAGCCGTTCGGGCACCGGCGCGCCTCCTGTGATCACGGATCGAACGCTCGAAAGGTCCGCCTCCGGCCACCGCTCCGAGCGGGTCAGCGCGTCGAGCAGATCCGGATTGCCGAACCCGATGGTGACGCGATGCCGCTCGATCAGCCCGAGGATCTCGTCGGGGCTGCCGTCGGTGGGCACCACCACGGTTCCGCCCATGAACAGCACCGGGAGCACGTTGACCCCGATCCCTCCCGTGCGGAAGAAGGGCGCGATGGCGATGGTCACGTCGTCTCGCCTGAAGTCCGCCGCGGAGAGCAGGTTGACGACGTTCCACGTCATGTTGCCGTGGGTCAGCATCACGCACTTCGGGCCGCCGCTCGTGCCGGAGGTGTGCGGTAGCAGGCAGATGTCCTCGAGCCCCACGGACTCCTCGACCGCCTCGTCCGACGCGCCCGCCAGGAGCTCGTCGAACGCGAGCGCATCGCCGTCGTCGGCGCCGACGCGGATCCGGCACCTGACCGATGGCGGCGCGGGCGCCGGATCGGTCCCGTGCTCGATCAGCGCGACCGGTTCGGTGTCCCGCAGCACCGCTGCCATTGCGGACGGATCGAACCGGTGGTTCACGGGGGCCAGAACCGCCCCGAGCAGGCCGGTCGCGAAGAGGCTCTCCAGGAACGCCGGATGGTTCGATCCGATCCAGGCGACGCGATCGCCGCGAGCGACCCCCAGGTGACGGAGCGCGTTCGCCAGCCGCCGGATGCGGACCGCGAGCTCTCCATACGTGATCGAATGCTCGCCGAAGATCAGCGCGATTCGATCAGGACCGGATCGAGCTCGGCGTTCGATCCACGGGCCGACGCCGGCGTTCCCTCCCCCCGAATCCCCCGCGCCCCCCACCGCCTCAGCCTTTCAATCGCCCCAGGAACTCGTCCTCGTCGATCACCTCGACGCCCAGCTCGAGCGCGCGGGCGTGCTTCGAACCCGGGCTCTCCCCCACCACGACGAACGAGGTCCTCTTCGACACGCTCGACGCGATCTTCGCGCCGGCGGCCTTCGCGGCTTCCTCCGCCTCCCCCCGGCTCATGGACTCGAGGCTCCCGGTGATCACGATCGTCGAGCCGGTCAGCGGGCCTTCCGGAGGCGCTTCGACCACCTCGTCCCGGACGCGCACACCGGCCGCGCGCAGGCGTTCGACCAGCGCCCAGTTGCCGTCGTCCTGGAACCATTCCCAGACGCTCTGCGCGATCTCAGGCCCGACCCCATCCGCGGCAGCAAGGGCGTCGGGCGTGGCGGCGCGCAGGTCGTCGACGGATGGGAACGCCCGCGCCAGCGTCTGCGCCACCGTGACGCCAACGTGGCGGATGTTCAGCGCCGTGAGCAGACGCCACAGCGGACGGTCCTTCGACCCCTCGATCGCACCGATGAGGTTCGAGATCGACCGGTCCTTGAAGCCCGGGAGCTCCCCCAGCTGATCGGGCGTGAGCGCGTAGATGTCCGCCAGGTCCTGCACCCAGCCCTTGTCGATCAGCGCCATGATCGTCTTGTAGCCCAGATGCTCGATGTCCATGGCGCCGCGCGAGGCGAAGTGCGCCAGCCACTCCAGCGACTGCGCAGGGCACCCGCGGCGGTTCGGGCAGCGGCGGTAGGCCTCGCCTTCGGCGCGAACCAACGGCGTCCCGCACGACGGGCACTTCGCGGGGAAGGCCCAGGGCTTCGAGCGCTTCGGCCGCATGGCCTCGACCGGCCCGACGATCTCGGGGATGACGTCGCCCGCCCTCCGGACGATCACGGTGTCGCCCTCGCGGACGTCCTTCCGGCGCACCTCGTCCTCGTTGTGCAGCGTCGCCCGACCGACCGTTACGCCGCCGACGAAGATCGGTTCGAGGATGGCGAACGGCGTCACGATCCCCGTCCGTCCGGTGTTCACCGCGATCTCGTGCAGCACCGTGGTCCGCTCCTCGGGCGGGAACTTGTACGCGATCGCCCATCGCGGCGCGTTCGACGTCGCGCCCAGCTCCTCCTGCTGGGCGATCGAGTCGACCTTGACCACCACGCCGTCGATCTCGAAGTCGATCGTGTGGCGGTCCCGGGTCCACCGTTCGCAGAAGTCCCAGACCTCCTCCAGCGACGCACGCAGTTCCGACGCGGGGTTCACGGGAAGCCCGGCCTCGCGCAGGAAGGAGAGCGCCCGCCAGTGCGAGTCGAACCGCTTGCCCAGCGCGTAGAGGGCGCCGTGACACCACAGCCGCAGCGGCCGGGACGCCGTCACGCCCGGATCCTTCTGCCGAAGCGAGCCCGCCGCCGCGTTCCGGGGATTGGCGAACGGCCTGGCGCCGGCGTCGACCAGACGGTCGTTCAGCTTCTCGAACCCGCTCACCGGGAAGTAGACCTCGCCGCGGACGTCCAGCACGTCGGGCGGATCAGGGACGCGGAGCCTGATCGGCACCTGCCGGATCGTTCGGATGTTGGGCGTGACGTCCTCTCCGGTGCGGCCGTCGCCCCTGGTGGCGCCCGTCTCGTACGTGCCCTGGCGGTAGGACACCACCACGGCCAGGCCGTCGATCTTCAGCTCGCAGACGAATCGGGCCACGCCCGGGCCGAGCACCCGATCGACCCGCGCGGCCCAGGCCTCGAGCTCCTGGCGGGAGAACGCATTGTCCAGGGACAGCATGGGCGCGCGGTGCCGAACCGGCGCGAAGAGGTCGGAGGCCACGCCGCCGACCCGCTGCGTGGGGCTGTCTGGGGTGATCAGCTCCGGAAACCGGCTCTCGAGCTCCTTCAGCTCCCGGACCAGCACGTCGTAGTCGTAGTCGGAGACCTCGGGGTCGTCGAGCACGTGGTAGCGGTACGAGTGGTGGTTGACCTGCTCCCGAACCTCCTCCACCCGGGTCCGGGCGGACGCCAGCGCGCGTTCGTCATCCCGCGCAGGCGGGCGTTCGCCGGCCGGAGCCTCCGCGGGGGCGCTCTGAGAGGTCGCGCGCTTCGGCATGACTGGCGAAGGCTACACGCCGGTGCCGACGCGGCGGGACGTGATGGTGTGCCTCGCCGTCGCCGATCCACGGACGAGGCCCGGAGACGCCGGTGCGGGCTAGGGCACCAGTTCCAGGCCGCCGGCGAACCCGATCTCGCCGCCCCGGACCACCATGGCGCCGAACAGCCCCGGGAGCCCCTGCAGGTAGGCGAGCGGATCCGAAAGGGCCTGCCGCCGCGACAGGATCGCTCTCGCGGCGGTCGCCGACGCGGCGGCGAGCGTCGGCGATTCGGCCATCACCACCACCCCGTCGTCGTGGCCGGGCAGCGCCGGGTCGAGCTCGCGCCCGAGCGAGCTGTACACGCCGTGCGAGCCGCGTTCGGGGCGCACCACCACCGCGAGCGCATCGGCGTCCCGTCCCCACCGGACCGCGAGCCGGGCGCGCTTGCGCGCCTTCACGAACCAGATCCCCGGACAGGACACCGTCACGTCCTTCCGACCTTTCTCCACCAGCGCGCGGCCGACGAACTCGATGAGCGCGCCGCGGTAGGCGTACATGGGCCCGACGCCCGCGACCGCCGCCGCGTCCGCCATCTGCCGGACCACCTCAGGTGCGTCATCAGGCATGGCGATGGGGCGCTTCGACGATTCGAAGCCCGCGTGTCGGGCGCCGTAGGACTGCACGCGTTCGACGAAGTCCATGCCCGCGGCGCGGACCTCCTCGTAGTCGGCGTCCTTCGCCGTGACGCGAAGCGTCAGGTCGTCGAACGCGACGTCGAGCGTGCTCGTCCCCATACCTGAGGCAGGGTATCCCGGGAGAGGGTCCCGGACGCGATGTTTCAGTGGGCGGTTCGGAACGCGCCGGTGATCGTGCCGCCGCCCAACACCTCGTCGCCCGAGTACAGGACCACGCTCTGGCCCGGCGCGATGGCGCGCTGCCGTGAACGAAACATGACCCGCGCCGCGCGGCCGTCGCGCGATGCGGTCACGACGCCC
>JBEDUK010000008.1:0-19811 GCA_040414485.1 Actinomycetota bacterium | reverse complement strand
CAGCTGATCCGCGAGCTCGTCGACTTCGGGGTGATCAAGGGGGAGAACCGCAGCGGCGTACGCTACTACGACGAGACCGAGAGGGAGATCGTGCGTGCCGTCTCCGAGCTGGCGCGCTACGGCGTCGGCGGCCGCAACCTGCGGGTCTTCCGCAGCTCCGCCGACCGCGAGGCGCAGCTGCTGCAGAGCATCCTCGCGCCGGCGCTGCGCTCGCGCAATCCCGAGCGCCGCAAGGAGGCGATCGAGGCGCTCGAGAACCTGGCCTCGGTCACGACCCACCTGAAGCACCTGCTGCTGATCCGCGATCTGCGCAAGATCGCCACGTAGCCTGCGCGCCGGTGATCATGGAAGCAGTCGACCTGCGCGCGCTGATCCGCGACATACCGGACTTTCCGCGGCCCGGGATCGTGTTCAAGGACATCACGCCGCTGCTGGCCGACGACGTCGCGTTCTCATCCGTCATCGACCTGATCGTGGTGCACTACGGCCGCGGGACGGTGGACAAGGTGATCGGGATCGAGGCGCGGGGCTTCATCGTCGCCTCCCCGGTCGCGTACCACTTCGGCGCGGGGTTCGTTCCGGTTCGGAAGGCCGGAAAGCTTCCGGCAGGCACTGAGCGCGAGGAATACGCGCTGGAGTACGGGACGGCCACGCTCGAGGTCCACCGCGACGCGATCGCTCCCGGCGAGCGCGTGCTCATCGTGGACGACGTCCTGGCCACCGGCGGCACCGCCACGGCTACCGCGACGCTGATGGAGCGCCTGGGCGGCAAGGTGGTCGGGATCGCCACCCTCATCGAGCTGGCCTTCCTGGGCGGTCGCGAGCGGCTCGGCGCCTACGAGCTGTTCAGCCTGATCACCTACGACTAAAAGCACAGGCGCGCGAGGGCCGGGCGCGCCGCCGCCCGTATCATGGTCACAACCCTTGGATCAGCAGGAGGACGTACGGGTCGAACGCCGGGGCGGACTGCTGTCCCGCCTCCCGTTCCGCCCGTCCGATCCGCAGCCCGACCGGTTCGACGCGCTGGCCAAGGCGGTCAGGGCGCGCAATCCCAAGGCGGACCTGAAGGACGTCGAACGCGCGTACCGCTTCGCCGAGGCGGCGCACGCCGGCCAGAAGCGCCTCACCGGCGAGGACTTCGTCGAGCATCCGCTGGCGGTCGCCATCATCCTGGCCGACCTGGGGATGGATCCCGTCACGCTGCAGGGGGCGCTCCTGCACGACGTGGTCGAGGACACCTCCATCCCGGTCGATCGCGTTGAGGACGAATTCGGTGAGCAGGTGGCGTCGCTGGTCGACGGGCTGACCAAGCTCGACAAGATCCGCTTCCGCTCGCGCGAGCAGGAGCAAGCGGAGAACGTCCGGAAGATGATCATCGCCATGGCGCGGGACATCCGCGTCCTGCTGATCAAGCTTGCCGACCGGCTGCACAACATGCGCACGCTGGACGTGTTCTCGCGGCAGAAGCAGCAGGAGAAGGCCACCGAGACGCTCGAGATCTATGCGCCGCTCGCGCATCGCCTGGGCGTGTACGCGATCAAGTGGGAACTGGAGGACCTTTCGTTCCGCGCGCTGCATCCGCGGCGGTTCGAGGAGATCGAGCGGCTGGTCGAGACCCGCGACGACGAGCGCCGGCAGTTCGTCGACACGGTGATCGAAGGGGTTCGAAACAAGCTCCGCGAGGCCAAGGTCAAGGCCGAGGTGACCGGCCGGCCCAAGCACCTGTACAGCGTCTACGAGAAGATGGTCCTGCGGGGCAAGGAGTTCAACGAGATCTACGACCTGATCGGCATCCGGATCCTCGTGGACTCCGTCCGGGACTGCTATGCGGCGCTCGGCGCGCTGCATTCGCTGTGGAAGCCGGTTCCGGGCAGGTTCAAGGACTACATCGCGATGCCGAAGTTCAACCTCTATCAGTCGCTGCACACCACGGTGGTCGGGCCCGGCGGCCGACCGCTGGAGGTCCAGATCCGCACCCACGCGATGCACCGCACCGCCGAGTACGGGATCGCGGCGCACTGGCGCTACAAGGACAAGGACCGCGACCGGGACGGCGGCAAGCGCAGCGCCCGGGACCGCGCCGCCGAGGAGGAACTGGCCTGGCTCTCGCGGATGATCGAATGGCAGCAGGACCTCTCCGATCCCCGGGAGTTCATGGAAGGCCTGAAGATCCACCTGTACTCCGGGCAGGTGTTCGTCTTCACCCCCAAGGGCGACGTGGTCGAGCTCCCGGCCGGGTCGACCCCCATCGACTTCGCCTACTCGATCCACACCGAGGTCGGACACCGGTGCGTCGGGGCGCGCGTGAACGGCCGGCTGGTGCCGCTCGACTACGAGTTGCAGACCGGCGACACGGCCGAGGTGATCGTGTCGAAGGCCCAGGACGCCGCGCCCTCGCGCGACTGGCTCTCGATCGTCAAGAGCCCGCGGGCGCGGAACAAGATCCGGCAGTGGTTCTCGCGGGAGCGCCGCGAGGACGCCCTGGAGACGGGCAAGGACCTGCTGCAGAAGGCGCTTCGGAAGCAGTCGCTGCCGGTCGTTCGGCTGACCTCGGACGCGCTGGTCGAACGCGTGGCGCGGGACCTGAAATACCCGGATCTCGATTCGCTCTACGTGGCGATCGGCGAGGGGCACGTCTCGCCGCAGTCGGTCGTGTCCCGGCTGACCCGCGTGGTCTCCGACGAGGCGGAGGAGGAGGCCGAGGAGATCCCGGCCGTCCGGCCGGTCAAGATCTCGCCGCGAGAGACCACCGGGGTCATGGTCCAGGGCCGAAGCGACGTCTGGGTGCGGCTGTCGAAGTGCTGCACGCCGGTGCCCGGCGACGACATCGTGGGGTTCGTCTCGCGCGGCATGGGGGTGAGCGTCCACCGGCGCGACTGCCCGAACGTTCGCACGCTCTCCCGCGAGCCCGACCGGATGATCGAGGTCGCATGGCGGGCCGGCGTCGCCACGTCGTTCGCGGTGGCCATCCAGGTCGAAGCCCTGGACCGGACGAAGCTGCTGCGCGACGTCGCCACCGTGCTGGCCGACATGCACGTGAACATCGTGTCGGCCTCGACCCACGTCGGGAAGGACCGGATCTCGACCCTTCGATTCACGTTCGAACTGGGCGACATCACGCACCTGTCGAGCATCCTGGCGGCGGTTCGGCGCATCGAGGGCGTGTTCGACGCGTACCGGATCGTGCCCCGGTAGGAGCCTGTTCGTTGCGGCTCGTCGTCCAGCGCGTTTCCCGGGCCGCCGTCCGCGCGCGAGGAATCACGGTCGCCCAGATCGGTTCCGGGCTGCTCGTGCTCTGCGGGGTGGGGGTGGATGACTCGCCGGCCGAAGCCGGCTACCTGGCCCGGAAGGTGCACGAGCTGCGGATCTTCGAGGACGACGACGGCAAGATGAACCGTTCGATCTCCGACGTCCACGGCGAGGTGCTGGTCGTTCCCCAGTTCACCCTCTACGGGGACACCTCGAAGGGCCGCCGGCCGTCATGGATCAAGGCGGCTCCCCCGGAGGTCGCCCGCGAGCGCGTGGAGGCCTTCGCCCTGGCGCTGGAGGCGCGCGGGTCTCGGGTCCGGCGAGGCTCGTTCCGCGAGCACATGGAGGTCGAACTCGTCAACGACGGCCCCGTGACGCTCATCCTGGACGGCCAGGGCTGAACCCGGCCCGCCGAGGGCCGCTGCTACGATTGCCCGCCTCATGGGCTTCTCCCTCGATGTCTTCGCCGACAACCCGTACCTGACCAACTGCTGGATGCTCGCCCGAGAGGGCAGCGGCGAAGCGCTCGTCATCGACCCCGGCTTCGAGGCCGCCCGCGTCCACGGGATCCTCGCGAAGGCCGGCTTGAAGGCGGTCGCGGCGCTCGCCACCCACGGGCACGGCGACCATGTCGGCGCCGTCATGGCGTTCTGCGGGAGCGACGTCCCCCTCTACATCCACGAGGAGGATGAGCTCGCCCTCACCGACGCGTCCGCGTGGGGCGCAGGCTACGGCACGTACAGCCCCGGCCGACCGCCGCTCACGCGAACGGTCAGGGACGGGGACACGGTGGAAGCGGCGGGGTTCGCCCTGGAGGTCATCCACACGCCCGGGCATACGCCGGGGAGTGTCTGCTACCGCTTCGATGAATCCGTGTTCAGCGGCGACCTGGTGTTCGCCGGGAGCATCGGCCGCTACGACTTCCCGAACTCCTCCCAGGACGCGATGCTGGCGAGCCTGCGGCGCTTCCTCGAACTGCCGGACGACGTCCAGGTCCTGCCGGGACACATGGCCACGACCACCGTCGGACGCGAGCGCCGTTCGAACCCGTACCTCCTGCAACTCGTCTAGAAGCGCGGGGCCGCACGTGGACTTCCAGCCGCCGAAGGGAACGCTCGACTTCCTGCCGCCCCAGGGCGACTCGCTCCGGGCGCTCTACGAGCGCGCCGCGGCGATCGCCGCGCGGTTCGGCTACCACTACGTGGAGACCCCTGTGTTCGAGGCGACGGAGCTGTTCGCGCGGACGGCCGGGGAGACCAGCGACGTCGTGTCGAAGGAGATGTATTCGTTCACCGATCGGGGCGGCCGGAGCCTGACCCTGCGGCCCGAGGGGACCGCACCCGTCATGCGGGCGTACCTCGAGCACCGGCACGACCTCCCGACGCCGTTCAAGGCGTACTACCTCACACGGATGTACCGGTACGCCCGGCCGCAGGCCGGCAGGTACCGCGAGCACCGCCAGTTCGGCATCGAGGTCGTCGGGGAGGCTGTCGCGGGCGCCGACGTCGAGGTCATCGCCGTGGGCGATCGGTTCCTGCGCAACCTGGGCCTGTCGCACTACCGCGTCGAGGTGAACTCGATCGGGGACGAGGTCTGCAGGCCCGCGTACCGCGAGCTCCTGGTGGCGTACTTCGAGGCGAGCGCCGATCGCCTGCGCGACGAGCACCGCGAGAGCTTCCGGTCGAACCCGCTCCGGGTCCTCGACTGCAAGGACGAGGCATGCCGCGCCGTGGCGAAGGACGCGCCGCGGATCACGGACCACCTGTGCGACGCGTGCCGGGAGCACTTCGACGCCGTCCTCGAGGGCCTGCAGGAGGAGGGCATCGAGGCCGAGGTCACTCCGACGATGGTAAGGGGACTTGACTATTACACCAGGACGGCGTTCGAGTTCGTCTCCACGGCGCTGTCGTCGGCGCAGTCGACGCTGTTCGGCGGCGGACGCTACGACGGGCTGGCCGAGACGCTCGGCGGCCCGCACGTGCCGGGCATCGGATTCGGCATGGGGCTCGAACGCGTGCTGCTCGCCGTGCATGAGGAGGGCGCGGCGCCGCCCGCCGGCGCGGCGCTCGATTGCTTCGTGTTCGGGATCGGCGAGGACGAGTCTCGCCACGCGCGCGAGATCGCACGGCTCCTTCGAAGCGCCGGCCTGAACACCGAGGCCCCGTTCGAAGGGGTCACGATGAAGCACGCATTCCGACAGTCGGACCGGCTCGGCGCGCGATTCACGCTCATCGTCGGCGCGCGGGAACGCGAGGCCGGTACGGTGACGGTGAAGCGGATGTCCGACGGCGAGCAGAGAACGGTCGGGCTGGACCAGGCGATCGCCTGGATCGGGGAGGGGCGCGCGTGACCGCGGCGCTTCCCGGAGGCCGGACGCACATGTGCGGCGACCTGCGTGTCTCGGACGCCGGGACCGACGTCGTGCTGACCGGGTGGGTGGCGAGCGTCAGGAACCACGGCGGGATCCTGTTCCTGGATCTCCGGGACCGCGAGGGCGTCGTGCAGGTGGTGGCGCACCCGCAGGAGGCGCCGGACGCGTTCGCCGTCGCCGAGCACGTGAGCCCCGAGTCCGTCGTCCTGATCCGCGGGTCGGTTCGCCCGCGCCCGTCCGGAACGGAGAACGAGCATCTGGCGACCGGGGCGGTCGAGGTCGCGGCGTCCTCCATCGAGGTGCTGTCCGAATCGAGCACACCGCCCTTCCCGGTCGAGGACCGTGTCCAGGCGGAGGAGATCCTGCGGCTCCGGTACCGCTATCTGGACCTGCGGCGGCCGGAGATGACCGGCGTGCTCCTGGCGCGGGCCCGGATCGCGGGCGCCATCCGGCGGTTCTTCGACGAGCACGGGTTCGTGGACGTCGAAACCCCGATGCTGACGAAGTCCACGCCCGAGGGCGCGCGTGATTTCCTGGTTCCCAGCCGGCTGCAGCGCGGGAAGGTCTACGCGCTGCCGCAGTCCCCGCAGCAGTTCAAGCAGCTGCTGATGGTGGCCGGGTTCGACCGCTACTACCAGCTCGCGCACTGCTTCCGCGACGAGGACCTGCGGGCGGACCGCCACTGGGAGTTCACCCAGCTCGACCTGGAGATGTCCTTCGCCACCGAAGAGGACGTGTACGGCGTGCTCGAGGAGATGTTCGGGACGCTCTGGCGGGAAGTCGCCGGCGTGGAGATCCCCAGGCCGTGGCCGCGTCTGACCTACGAGGAGTCCATGCGGCGGTACGGGTCTGACAAGCCCGACACGCGTTACGGGATGGAGCTGGCCGACCTCACGGAGGCGTTCCGGGGGAGCGGCTTCCGGGCCTTCGCCGCGGCCGTCGATGGCGGGGGCGTCATCAAGGGCCTGGCGGCGCCGGGCGCGGCGGCGTGGCCGCGCCGGGAGCTGGACGGGCTGGTCGTGGAAGCCACGTCGCGAGGCGCGAAGGGCCTTGTCTGGATCGCGTTCGCGGGAGCCGAGACGCGCTCGCCGGTGCTGTCGCACGTGAGCGCCGAGGAGCTCAAGGCCGTTCGGCAGGCGACCGGTGCGCGCGACGGCGACCTGGCACTGCTGGTGGCCGACCGTCCGGACCGGGTGGACGTCGCGCTGGACGGGCTCCGGCGCCTGATGGCCGACCGGCTGTCGCTCGTCCCGCAGGACACGTGGGACTTCCTGTGGGTGACCGAGTTCCCCATGTTCGAGTGGAGCGACGAGGAGGCGAAGTGGGTGGCCAAGCACCACCCGTTCACCGCGCCGCTCGCCGAGGATCTGGAGCCGGAGACGGCGAAGGCCCGGGCGTACGACATCGTCCTGAACGGGGTCGAACTGGGCAGCGGAAGCGTTCGGATCCACCGGCCCGACCTGCAGAGCCGGGTGTTCGACGTGCTGGGGATCGGTCCGGAGGACCAGCGGGCGAAGTTCGGTCACATGCTGGACGCGTTCCGGTACGGGGTGCCGCCGCACGCCGGGTTCGCTTTCGGCCTGGAACGCGTCGTCATGTTCCTGACCGGCCGGGACAACATCCGGGACGTGATCGCGTTCCCGAAGACGTCCTCGGGGATCGAGCCGTTGACGGGCGCGCCGAGCGAACCGTCGAAGGAGCAGCTGGATCAGCTCGGCGTGCGGCTCACGAGCCCTCAGAGCTGACGGCGGCGGCGATGCCGGACGCGGGCTCCGACGCCGGCTCCATGCGCGCGGCCCGGACGACGTGCACGATCGCCGGCCATGCGGCGATGACCAGCGCCGCGATCTCCAGCACCCACCAGAGGTTGCGCGGGGCGTCCACGTAGAACATCGCGAGCGCGGCGAGCCCGGTGGCCGTCGCGCGCACGACCGTGCCGCGCGTGGCGCGTTCGTGCAGCACCAGCATGAGCAGGCCGGCCCCCAGGAAGTAGCAGAACAGGGTGGGTTCGAACAGGAGCCGCCCCAGGAGCATCACGCCGAGCGAGGCGAAGAGCGTGGCCGGGCTGAACCGTTTCCGCACGGCGAACGCCACCACGACGGCCAGTGCGAGCGCGCCCAGTCGCCACGGCGTGTCGGCCATGACCTCCAGCGGGTGGGGCACCCAAGCGGCAGGGTGGCCGAACCCGGGGACCACCTTCGTCCGCAGGAGAGCAGCCGACGCGTGGGTCCAATCCGTCGCGAGCGGTAGCCCGATCAGGGCCGCCGGGAGCGCGAGCGACTGCGCAAGGATTCGTGCCCGGCGTCCTTTCCCGGCCATCGCGACCGCGATCGGCACGGCCAGGACGGCCCACCATGCGAAGGCGACGGCGACGGACAGGCGCAGCGCCGCGGGGCCGTGGCGGCCGCGGACCCGCTGGCGCGCGAACGCCAGTACAGCCACCACCGCGAGCACCTCTTCGTAATGACCCCATTGCAGCGCCACGGGGATCGCCACCAGGGCCAGCGCGGCGACCTGGACCTGCCAGAGTCCCGCCGCTCCCAGATCGGCCGCCAGCGCCCGCACCTCGCGGAACAGGAAAACCGTCAGCCCGAGGCCGAACGGACCGTAGATGAGCCAGAACGTCGGGTGCCGGACCGGGAGGCTGCCGCCGTTCCACGTGAGCCCGGCCGTCTGTCCGATCCACACCAGCGGCGCGAGCACGATCGCGAAGAGTGGCGGGGACACGAAGAAGCGGGACCCCGAGTACAGATACCCGAGCGCTCCGTTCGCGACGTACTGCGCGCTCCCCACCGGCGCCCATGCGTCGAACGACGCGAGCCAGAACGGCGTGTGCCTGATCCTTGGCAGGACCGCGATCGACCACATCATCCCCGCGACGACGACGCCCACGCCGAGCAGCAGCGCCAGGCGCCAGGGATGCCGATCGGTCGGCGGCGAGGCCTCCGGAGGAAGGACGTCGCTGACCAGCCCCTCCGGTCGCGGACTGCCGGCGTTCGAATTGGAGCGCGCGATCAAGGACACATCCACGTCCTCGGCCCTGGTCCGTTCGGGCTTGAGGCCGCCCCGGCGTGCTGCTCGCTATTGTCGCCACCGACATGGCCGAGCCGCTCGCCGCCCGGATGCGCCCCCGCTCCTTCGACCAGGTCGTGGGCCAGACGCACCTCGTCGGGCCCGGCAAGCCCCTGACCGAGCTCGTCAAGGGCGGCCGTCTGCCCTCGCTGATCCTGTGGGGACCGCCGGGGAGCGGCAAGACCACGCTGGCGCACCTGCTCGCGCGGCAGGTCGGCGGCGAGGTCGTGCAGCTCTCCGCCGTCGCCTCCGGTGTGGCCGACGCGCGCAAGGTCATGCAGCAGGCGAAGGGCAGCCTGGTGCCGGTCGTGCTGTTCATCGACGAGGTCCACCGGTGGTCGAAGGCTCAGCAGGACGTGCTGCTTCCCTCGGTGGAGGACGGCACGATCACGCTGATCGCGGCGACGACCGAGAACCCGTACTTCTCGCTCGTCTCGCCCCTGCTCTCGCGGACGATCCTGCTCCGGCTCGAACCGCTGTCCGCGCAGGACCTACGCGACCTGATCGAACGAGCCGTGGCGGACGCCGAGCGCGGGCTGGGTGGCGAGGGGGTCACCTTGACCGACGAGGCGGTGGATCACCTGATCGACATCGCGCAGGGCGACGCCCGGGTCGCCTTGACCACGCTCGAGGCGGCGGTCATCGCCGCGAAGGCGCTCGGCGCCGACGAGGTGACGCGCGACATCGCCGCGGACGCGGTGCAGCGTAAGGCCATCGTCTACGACCGGCAGGGCGACGCGCACTACGACGTGATCTCGGCGTTCATCAAGTCCCTTCGCGGCAGCGACGTCGACGCCGTCCTCTTTTGGCTCGCACGGATGATCGAGGCGGGCGAGGATCCCCGGTACATCGCCCGGCGGATGATCGTGCACGCCTCGGAGGACGTGGGCCTGGCGGATCCGAGGGCGCTGCTGGTCGCGAACGCCGCGGCCCACGCCGTCGAATACGTGGGCCTGCCCGAGGCCGGGCTGAACCTGGCCGAGGCCGCGATCTACCTGGCACGCGCGCCGAAGTCGAACAGCGTCAAGGCCGCGCTCGGCAAGGCCTTCGAGGACGCCGCCTCCAGCGATCCGGTCCCGCTGCACCTGAAGGAGGTCGGCCACCCCGCGCTGAAGCGGCTCGGCTACGGCAAGGGATACAAGTACCCGCACGACTACCCGGGTCATGTCGTGGACCAGCAATACCGGCCGGCGCGGTTCGAGGGACGGAGGTACTACGAGCCGTCGGGCATGGGCGAGGAACGGGAGCGGGACGGGCCGGACGGATATGATGCGGACTCCGCGCCTGGGGCATCGAACGAGGCCGGACCCGGGGCATCTGAGGAGGGGACAGCGTGATCGCATCCTTGGGAGGCATTGCCGCCATCATCGCCGCGACCGTCGGCGCCCTGCTGATGCTGGTCGCCACGTTCTTCCTGGCCATCTCGCTGTTCCGTCTGGGCACGATGATCGAGTCGGTCCGGCTGCTGGTGGACGGCGTGACGAACGAGACGATCCCGCTGCTGTCGGAGGTGACCACCACCGTCCGGAGCGTGAACCGTGAGCTGGACACGCTCCATGTCGTGACCGAGTCCACCGGGCACATCGTGAAGAGCGTTGAACGCCTCACGAGCGTCGTCGAGCAGACCGTGTCGAGCCCGCTCATCAAGATCGCGGCCGCCGGCTACGGGTTCAGCAGGGCGACCCGCAAGGCGAGGAGGAAGTAGCCCGTGTTCCGCCGCCTCTTCTGGATGTGCGTCGGCCTGGGCGCGGGCGCCACGGCCGCGGTCATGACCGCCCGGTGGTCGCGCCGCCAGCGCGAGCGGATGGCGCCGGCGAACGTGGCCAGGCGCGCGGGCGAGGGGCTGTCGGATCTCGGCTCGACGCTCGTGTCCGCGTGGAAGGAGTACCGCTCGGCGTCGGACGAGCGCGAGGCCGAGATCCGCGCTCGCCTCGACAACCCGTAGATCCCGGCGAAGGCGGGGCGCAGGCGCGGGGTGGCGTCATGTCGCCGGCGGCGGCGATGCCGAGTGCCCGCCTCCGCCCGGCGTCTCGATGACCAGGACGTCGCCCTCCGTGAGCTCGACGGTCGCCTTGGCGGCCAGAAGCGCTTCGTCCTCTTCGCCGGCGCGCCGGAGCGCGTTGCGGCCCGCGGCGGCCGGAGCGCCGCCGCCGAGCCCCCACGGCCGCAGCCGGCGGCGCTCGGTGAGGAGCGACGCCGTCGCGTCGGGGGTCGTCACGAGGTAGGAGCGGCGGAGCCCGTCGCCCCCGCGCCAGCGCCCCTGTCCGCCGGTGCCGTCCAGCAGGTGGTACTCGAGGATCCGCAGCGGGTACGCGGCCTCCAGCGCCTCCACCGGCGTGTTGAGCGTGTTCGTCATGTGCGTCTGGACGCCGTTCATGCCGTCCCGACCCGGACGGGCGCCCTGTCCGCCGGCGATGGTCTCGTAGTACGTGAAGGCGGCGCCGGTCCTCGGGTCCACGCCGCCGATCAGGACGTTGTTCATCGTTCCCTGGGACGCGGCGGGCACCCGATCGGGAAGGGCGTCGGCGAACGCCCGGAACAGCGCGTCGACGATCCGCTGCGAGGTTTCGACGTTGCCGGCGGCGACCGCCGCGGGCGGCAGCGGATCCACCAGCGAGCCGGCCGGGGCCGTCACGGTGAGCGGGCGGTGCGCCCCCGCGTTCGCCGGGATCTCGGGACCGGCCAGGGCACGCAGGACGAACGAACACGCGGACACGGTGACGGCGAACGGGGCGTTCACGCTGCCACGCGCCTGTGGGGCGGTGCCTTGGAAGTCGATCGCCACCGAATCGCCGGCCACGACCACGGTCGCCCGGATCGTGAGGTTCTCTTCGGTGATGCCGTCGCCCTCCATGGCGTCCTCGCCGGCGAACGTCCCATCTGGGATCCGCCCGATCGCGGCGCGCATGAGGCGCTCCGTGTGGTCCTGGGTCGCTCGCATGTCGGCGAGCAGGCGGTCCGGGCCCAGGCGGGCGGCCAGTTCCCGGACCCGCCTCGCGGTGAGGTGGTTCGCGGCCGACTGGGCCCGGAGGTCGCCGGCCCGCTCGTTCGGCGTGCGTGAGTTCGCGAAGAGCAGCGAGAGCACGTCCGGCTGCTCGGCGCCGCGGCGCCATGCCCGGACCGGCGGGATACGAAGACCCTCCTGGAAGATCTCCCGGGCACCGGCCGGCATGCTGCCCGGCGCGGCGCCGCCCACGTCGGCGTGGTGCGCCCTGTTCGCGGCGAACCCCAGGAGCCTGCCGTCGAGGTGGATCGGCGCGACCAGCGTCCAGTCGGGCAGGTGCGTCCCGCCCGCGAACGGATCGGACACGAGCACCTGGTCGCCGGGTTCGAGATCGGGGAACGTGACCATTGCCGCCTTGACCGACGCGGGCATGGATCCGAGGTGCACCGGGATGTGCTCGGCCTGGGCGACGAGGTCGCCGTTGGGATCGAACACGGCCGTGGAACAGTCGACGCGCTCCTTGATGTTCGGTGAGAAGGCCGTGCGCCGGAGCGCCGCGCCGGCCTCCTCCGCGATCCCGATCAGGGCATTGCGGACCACCTCGAGCTCGATGGGATCGGGGCGCTCACGGGCGGGGTCGGCGGTCACGTCAGGATGCCTCCTCCAGCAGGAGCGAACCGAACCGGTCGACCTCACCCCGCTGGCCCGGCAGGATCAGGCATGTCGAATCCACCCCGACGAGCAGCGCCGGGCCCTCGATGCTGTCGCCCGCGCCGAGCGCCTCCCGCCGCAACGCGGGGACATCGGTCTCGGCGCCCTCCAACAGGATCCGCCGCCAGCCGAGCGAGGCCGCAGCGGCCGTGCCGTCACCCGCCGCGATCTGCGGCGGGCTGAACGGCGGAGGCGGTCCCTCGGCGCGAACACGAAGCGTGACCAGTTCGACCGACTGGTCGATCTGGTCGAAGCCGTAGCGCTCGCGATGGGCGGCGTGAAACGCGGCTGCGATCGCCGCCGGATCCGGCCGGGGCGCGTCGACCTCGATCTCGAACGCCTGTCCACGGTACCGGCAGTCGGCAGAGCGGGACGAGCGCGCCACCCGGACGCCCTGCGTCGCGAGATGCCGCGAGGACCCAAGTTCGAGGTCGCCCCAGACCGCGTCGAGGTCGGCCGGCGGCGCGCCGTTCAGGTCCGTCAACCTGGTGCGGGCCAGGTCGATCGCGGCTGGTGCCGTCAGCAGCCCGATCGCCGACAGCACGCCCGGCGAGCGGGGGATCAGGACGCGCCCGCACCCGAGCGCCCGCGCCAGGTGGCCCTGCAGGAGCGGTCCCGCGCCGCCGAACGGCAGCAGCGCGTACGCGCGGGGGTCCCGGCCGCGCTCGACCGACACGACACGGAGGGCCCGTTCGATCTGTGCCTGGACCACGCGGAGGATGCCCGCGGCGCAGGAGAGGACGTCGAGGCCGAGGCGCGTTCCGAGCGATCCGACTGCCGCTGCGGCGAGGTCCGGCCGGAGCGCGATCGATCCGCCGAGCGGTGTGTCCGGATCGAGCATGCCGAGCACCAGGAGGGCGTCCGTGACCGTGGGGTCGGTGCCGCCCTTCCCATAGCAGGCCGGCCCGGGGTCCGCGCCGGCGGAGTGGGGGCCGACCCGGAGCGCGCCGCCCTCGTCCTGCCACGCGATGCTTCCCCCGCCGGCGCCGACGGTGTGGATGTCGGTGGTCGCGACGCCGAACGGAAGCCCGCCGATCGAGCCCTCAGCCGTCCTTCCCGGCACTCCATCCTCGACGAGCGCGACGTCGGTCGACGTTCCGCCCATGTCGAACGCGATGACCTCCCCGATGCCGGCGGAACGGGCCGTCGCCGCGGCGCCCCACGCCCCTGCCGCCGGGCCGGACAGGAGCGTGTGGACGGGGAGGTCGGCGGCCGCCGCGGCGTCGAACGTCCCGCCTCCGGAGCGCATCACCTCGACCGGGACATCCAGGCCGTCGTCGCGAAGGCGTCGTTCGAGGTGGCCCAGGTATCTGCTCATCGCCGGCGCCACGTACGCGTTCAGCGCGGTGGTGGAGGCGCGTTCGTACTCACGGAACACCGGCAGCACGTCGACGGAGGCCGAGACGCGCGGCGCCGGGCGGTCGCGGTCCGGCGGCCGAAGCGCGTCCTGAACGGCGCGCTCGTGGCTCGGCTCCGAGAACGAGTGCAGGAGACAGATCGCGACCGACTCCGGCGCCAGGGCGGCGACCGCCCGGGCGACGGCCGCCGCGCCGGATTCGTCAAGCTGCTTTACGATCGAGCCGCCGACGGCGACGCGCTCGGGCGCTTCGACCACCAGGTCGCGCGGCACGAGCGGCGGCGGACGGTCGGCGAACAGGTCGTAGAGGCTCGGCCGGTTCTGCCTGGCGATCTCGAGAAGGTCGCGAAAGCCCTCGGTCACGACCAGGACCGTCCGGGCGCCGCGACGCTCCAGGACGGCGTTGGTGGCCACCGTCGTGCCGTGCGCGAACCGCGCCAGGAGGCTCGCGTCGAGTCCCAGCGCCGAGAGCCCGTCGAGGACCCCGCCCGCCTGATCCGCCGGTGTGGAGGGCACCTTCGCGACGCGCACATCGCCGGAGACCGGATCGAAGGCCACGACGTCCGTGAACGTCCCGCCGACGTCGACGCCGACCTGGACCGAGCGACCGTCCCGGCCCGACGGGGCGGTGTCGCCTCCATTCGCCGGATCGCGCTCCTGACCGGGAATCATGCGCCGGTAGACTAGCCCGCCATGCAGGGCCATCAGATCCGCAGCCTGTTCCTTCGGTACTTCGAGGAGCGCGGGCACGTCGTCGTGCCGTCCTCGTCGCTGGTGCCGAACGACCCGACCCTGCTGCTGACCAACGCCGGCATGAACCAGTTCAAGCCGTACCTGCTGGGGCTCCAGGGAGCGCCGTACCCGCGCGCGGCCACCTCGCAGAAGGTCTTTCGCGCGGTCGACATCGACAACGTCGGGCACACGGACCGGCATCTGACGTTCTTCGAGATGCTCGGGAACTTCTCCTTCGGCGACTACTTCAAGGAAGGCGCGATCCCGTTCGCGTACGAGCTGGTGACCGAGGGGTACGGGATCGATCCCGCGCGGATGTGGGTCACCGTGTACGAGCAGGACGACGAGGCCGAACGGATCTGGCTGGACACGGGCATCCCGGCGGAGCGCATCGTGCGCCGCGGGCGGTTCGACGCGCACGGCGAGCCGGCGAACTTCTGGTGGATGCACGTGGCCGGTCCGTGCGGGCCGTGCTCGGAGATCTTCATCGACCGGGGCGAGCGGTTCGGTCCGGACGGCGGGCCGAACGTGGACGAGGACCGCTTCTGCGAAATCTGGAACCTGGTGTTCATGCAGGACGAGTGCGACGAGCAGGCGAACGTGATCCGGCCGCTCCCGAAGAAGAACATCGACACCGGATCGTCGCTCGAGCGCGTGGCGATGGTCCTGCAGGATGGCGCGAACGTGTTCGAGACCGACCTGCTGCGGCCACTGCTCGAGGCCGCCGTGGAGCTGACCGGCCACACGTACGGGCGCGACGAGCGTGCCGACGTGTCGCTGCGGATCATGGCCGAGCACGGCCGTGCCACCTCGTTCCTGATCGCAGACGGCGTGCGGCCGTCGAACGAGGGCCGCGGCTATGTCCTGCGGCGCATGCTACGGCGCCTGGTGACGAACGCCCGCCGGCTGGGCGTCGAACGGCCGGTCATGCCGGAATTGGTGGAGACCACCGTTCGGATGATGGGCGAGGCCTACCCCGACCTGAAGGACAACGAGGCGTTCATCCTGCAGGTCGCGACCTCGGAGGAGGAGCATTTCCTGGCGACCTACCGGCACGGCATGGTGCTGTTCGAGCAGGAGGTGGAGAAGGCGAAGTCCTCCGGCACCGGCGTGTTCCCGGGCGAGGCGGCGTTCCGGCTCCACGACACCTTCGGGTTCCAGGAGCAGCTCACGACCGAACTGGCCGCGGAGGAGGGCCTGCAGGTCGACGAGACCGAGTTCGCCAGGCTCATGCAGGAGCAGCGCGACCGCGCGCGCGAACGCCGGAAGAAGGGCGGCTTCGCCGAGGAGGACCTGGCGTCGGTCGCGGCGGAGGCCGGGCGGACCGAGTTCGTCGGCTACGACCGCCTGGTGTCGGACGGCCGTGTGGCCGGCATCGTCGCCGACGACGGACGCGTGGACGTCGCCGGCGAGGGCGACAACGTCCGCGTCGTGCTCGACCGCACGGCGCTGTACGCGGAGGGCGGCGGTCAGGTGGGCGACGCGGGGGTGGTCAGGACCGCCGGAGGGGTCGTGCGCGTGCGCGAGACGAAGGCGGGCCCCGGCGGCACGATCGTGCACGAGGGCGTGGTCGAGTCCGGTGAGATCCGCGCCGGCGAGGAGGCCCACGCGGAGGTCGACGCGGAGTTCCGCGCTGGGACGACACGCGCGCACACCGCCACCCACGTGATCCACCACACCATCCGAGCCATCCTGGGGGAGCACGCCAGGCAGGCGGGTTCGCTCATCCGCCCCGGCGACCTTCGGTTCGACTTCTCGCACTACGAAGGGGTGCCGCGCGAGACCTTCGAGGAGGTGGAGGAGATCTCGAACCGGCGCCTGCTCCAGGACGATCCCGTGCGAGCGTTCGAGACCACGTTCGAGGAGGCCCGCAACGAGGGCGCGATTGCGCTGTTCGAGGAGAAGTACGGCGACATCGTCCGTGTGGTCGAGGTGGGGGACTACTCGATCGAACTGTGCGGGGGCACCCATGTCCGGCACACGGGGCAGGTCGGGCTGATCCGGCTGGTGCAGGAGGGCAGCATCGGCTCGGGCATGCGGCGGCTCGAGGCGCTGGTCGGGCCCGACGCGGTGCGGCACGTGAACGTCGAGCGCCGTCTGCTCGAGGAGGTCAGCGAGGCGCTGGGGGGCGGTGATCCGGCGCTCGCCCCCGAGCGCGCCCGGCAGCGCGTGGCGGAGGTCAAGCGCCTACAGAGCGAACTGGGAAGGCTTCGGCGCGAGCAGCAGGCGGGTGAGATCTCGTCGCTCGCGGGGTCGGCGGCGGCCATCGCCGGCGACGGGCTCTGGGTGGAGCAGACCTACGAGGGACGGACGGCGGACGAGTTGCGCGAGATGGCGCTGGCGCTGCGCGGCAGGCTGGCCGGACGCGCGGCCGTGGCGGTGCTCGGCTCCGCCAATGACGGAAGCGCCGTGCTGGTCGCCGCCGCGACGGACGAGGCGATCGCCAAGGGCATCGAAGCGCCCCGCGTGCTGGAGACCGCCGCGAAGGCGATCGGCGGGGGAGCCGGTGGAAAGCCGCCGCTGGCGTTCGCCGGCGGCCGGAACGCGGCAGGCCTGAGCGAGGCCGTCGGGCTTGCCCGCGGACGGTTCGAATCGCTCCTGGCCGGCTGAGGGAGCGGACCTGCGTGGCTCACGCCGGTGCCGCTCGCGGGCCCGTGCTCGGGATCGACGTCGGGTCCGCGCGGATCGGCGTGGCGGTCTCCGACCCTGATGGGCGTGTTGCGGTCCCGGTCGCGACGGTCGCGGCGGATTTGCCCGCGGACCTCGAGGCGATCGCCGAGATCGCCGAAGAACACGGTGTGAACGAAGTCGTCGTCGGCCTGCCGCTTCGGATGGACGGAGGACGCGGGCCCGCGGCCGAGGCGGCCGAGGCGTTCGGCTCCCGGCTCGCCGAGCGCCTGGGGCTGCCCGTGCGGTTCGAGGACGAACGACTCTCCACGGTGGAGGCCGATCGCGCCCTGGCGGCGACCGGCGCCGGCGGCCGCGAACGGAGGAAGTCCGTCGACCGTTCGGCCGCGGCCGTGATCCTTCAGTCATATCTGGACCGCCGCGGCCGGACGGGCACGTATCCTTGACGCCGATGCTCGAACGAGAGGCAGGTTCGCCTTCGGCCCAGACCGACCAGCCGTCCCCCGTCTCCGGCCGCGACCGGTGGCCGGGCGGGGGAAGCGACGGCGACGGCAGCGGCCCCGAAGGGCCCCGGCCGCCGAAGGACCGCAAGCTCGGGCGGATCGTCCTGCCCGTCGTCATCCTGGTGCTCGTGGTGGCCGCGCTCGGTCTGGGGCGTTTCTACACGTGGGCCACGGGCGCTGCCGGGCCGAAAGCTCCAGTTGAGGTTGAGGTTCCTGCGGGCGCCAGCGGCTCGCAGGTCGCCGACCTGCTCCAGCAACGCCACGTGATCCGTTCGGCGTTCGGGTTCCGCATCCTCGCGCGGGTGAAGCATTCGGGCGCGTTCGACGCGGGCACGTACGCGTTCACGACGAACATGACGGCCACGGAGGCGCTGGCGACGCTCGAGAAGGGCCCGGTGCGCCCGCCGCGGACGTCGGTCCGGTTGACGATCCCGGAGGGATTCGACGCGGCGCAGGAGGCCGCACGGGTGGCGAGCGTCGTCCAGCTCCCCGCGAAGGCGTACCTGAAGGGCGCGACCACCGGCGGCTACTCCGTCCCGGGATTCCTGCCCGCCGGCGCCAAGAACCTCGAGGGCTTCCTCTTCCCGGACACCTACTTCGTCTACAAGGACTCCTCGGCGAAGGAGGTCATCGACAAGCAGCTCGCGCAGTTCGAGCACATCGCCTCGGGTCTGCAGATCACGCAGAAGGCGAAGTCGCTCGGGGTAACGCCGTTCGAACTGGTCACCGTGGCCTCGATCATCGAGCGTGAGGCCAAGTTCGCGAAGGACCGCCCCAAGGTGGCCGAAGTCATCTACAACCGCCTGAAGAGGGGCATGAAGCTGCAGATGGATTCGACCGTCTCCTATCTGGCGGGCACCCCCGGCCAGCATGCGCCGCACGCGGACTACCTGTCGAACAACCCGTACAACACCTACGTGCACGTCGGGCTGCCACCGGGTCCGATCTCCAACCCGGGCGAGGCGGCGCTCAAGGCGGCGCTCAACCCCACGCACAGCGGCTACCTCTACTTCCTGACCGTCGACCAGGCGGGGCACGACGTCTTCACCGCGTCGTATCAGGAGTTCCTCCGGCTGAAGGCCAGCGCGCACCAGTAACAGCGCGCCGCCCGCGCATCTCAAGGCACCGCGGCCCCGTGCCGAAGTCCTCCCCTGAAGAACTTGAGCGTGGACTACGCAGCCGTTGCGGGGTCGGTCGTCCTGGGCGTACCCGGTGTCAGGGCGTGCCTTGTGCTGTCACAGGACGGGCTGCCGCTCGCGGCGTATCCGGAGGCCGATGAGGCCGCCATCGCCGCGTTGTGGTCGCGGCTCGCGTCGATTGGGCCCGTGACCCGCGGGTTCCTGACGGTTCGGTCGGAGGTGTGGGCATTCGTGCAGGGTGAACGGCACGGCGCGATGGTCGTGGCGGACCGGGCGGTCCGGCCCGGCCAGATGCTCGACATCCTCGACGGCGTGCTCGCGCAGGCCGCCGCCGCCGAGGTGCTCGCCGGGTCTGACCGGCGGGACGGCTCCGGCGTCGGGCGCGGCGATCCTCGAGCGCCGGCGGCGCGGCGGTTCAGCACGCCGCTGCACCGGGAGGGCCGCCCCGCGGACCAGGAAGAGCATCCGGTGCCCGTGACGGCCGGTGTGGTGGTGTCGCTCGAGGAGGCGAACGCGCCAGCAGGAGCGATGGCGGCGCCTGCGGTTTCTGCGGCGCCGGATCCGGCTCCACAGGCGCCCGCCGACGAGGTCCAGGCACCTGTGGCCGAGCCGCCCGCACCGCCGATCGCGGCCACGCCGGCACCGACTCCGTCAACCGCGGCGGTCGCCGTCCCGGCGTCCGCTCCGGCGGAAGCGCAGGCGGCTTCGGTGACCGAACCCCATGTGCCCGTGACCGCTGATGCGGTGGCCGCCGCGGACGTTCCCGTGAAGGCCCCCGAGGCGGCCACTGCAGCAACCGGCGGCTCCGAGCCGGCGGGACCGAATGAATCGCCGGCGTCGACGCCGGAGGGCCGCGCGGGCGGCGAGGTGGACATCATCGCGCTCGCGCGTGAGTTCGCGGGCCTCATCATCGAGCGGGAATAGGACGGGTGGGGGAGAAGGTGGCTGCGAACGGACCCAGGAGAACGGCGGAGGAAATCCGCAAGACGAAGCAGCTCGGCGAGATCCTGATCGACGAGGGCCTGATCGACCCGGACAAGCTCGAACTGGCGCTCGAGGAGCAGGACCGGACCGAGCGGCGGCTCGGCCGGATCCTCATCGACAT
>JBEDUK010000007.1:0-8860 GCA_040414485.1 Actinomycetota bacterium | reverse complement strand
TGCCCTGGCTGACGATCGGCGTACTGCTCGTCGTGGCGACGCTCGCGTCGGTGGTCGCCACGATCTGGCCGGCGCGGCAGGCCTCGAAGATCGAACCGGCGGTGGCCGTCCGGATCGCCGACTAGATACCGGCGTGTTCGATCATGTGACCGGCTAAGGGTCAACCCTGGTAGCCACGGTCGCCGGCCATGGGTTGCACCGTGCGGCCTGCGGCGACGACGAACTGACGGATCTGCGAGGCGTGCTCAACGACGTGCAGCGGCATGCTGCCGACAAGCACCGCGAACAGCATTCCGTTGTATCGATGCGCGCTTAGCAGCCCTCACCGTGACGCGAGGCACGCGACCCGAACCCCGGCCGCGAACGCCTCCTCGTTCAGCGGGATCATCGCGGCCTTCGACGAGAGCGCTTCCCTGATCGCGGTGAGGAACGTCTCCTCCGGGAGGATCCCCGTGGCCATCTGGAGCGCGCCAAGCGCGACGACGTTCTTCACGAGCACGTTCCCCAGGTCCTTCGCGATCTGCGTGAACGGCACACCGAACACGCGAACACCGGGCGCCAGATCGTCGGTCGGACCGACGATCACCGAGCTGTCGTAAACGATCGTCCCGCCGTCACGGACCGTGGGCCCGAACTTCACCAGGCTGGGCGCGTTGAACGCCACCAGCACGTGCGGGCTCGGCGACGCCGGCGACAGGACCTCCTTGGCCGCGATGTGCACGTCCGCATACGACGTGCCGCCGCGCGACTCGGGGCCGTAACTGGGGATGTGGCTCGAATCGAACCCCTCGTTGATCGCTGCCCGGGTGATCAGCATGGCCGCCGTCTGCGCGCCGTCGCCGCCGGCACCGGCCAGCTTGAGGCTGACGTCCTCGGGATCGATGTTCACCGGGAAGCCCTCGGCGAAGCGCGGTGCCCGTTCGGTCGTCGCGTCCACCGCATCCAGCACCGCTTCCACGTCGAACGTCGGCGTCGGGAGCGGCGGATATGCGGCGCCGTCGGTGACGTCCTTCTTGATGCCGAGCGGGAAGACCGGCTCCATGTTCTCGCGGACCCAGTCCTCCGCCTGTTCGGGTTCGAGGCCGAGGTGCAGCGGGCATTCGGAGAGCACCTCGACGAACGCGAACCCCTTGCCCTGCACCTGCAGCTCCAGGGCGTTGCGGATGGCGCGCTTGGCGCGGCTGCGCCGCTTGTTGTCGTAGAGCGCGACGCGTTCCACATAGACGGGTCCGTCGAGCGTGGCGATCAGTTCCGCCATCTTGATCGGGGCACCGGAGAGCGCCGTGCGGCCGCCCGGCGTGGTGGTCGTGCGCTGCCCCATCAGGGTCGTCGGCGCCATCTGACCACCGGTCATTCCGTAGATCGCGTTGTTGATGAAGACCACGGTGATCGGGATGCCGAGCTGGGCCGCGCTGATGATCTCGGCCAGGCCGATCGCGGCGAGGTCGCCGTCGCCCTGGTAGGACACGACGATCGAATCGGGGTTCGCCGTCTTGTGGCCGATGGCCACGGCCGGCGCGCGCCCGTGCGCGGCCTGCGAGTTCCCGGTGTCGAAGTAGTAGTACATGAACACCGCGCAGCCGACCGGCGAGATCAGGACCGTCCGGTCCTGCACGCCGAGCTCGTCGATGGCCTCGGCCAGATACTTCTGCGCAAGTCCGTGGCCGCAGCCGGGACAGTAGGTGGTGGTGTGCGCCTTGATCCCTTCGGCGTGGTCGTGGCGTTCGAACTGCCGGTAGAAGACGGACGTGGGCATGGTCAGCGCACCCCCTCGATGGGCCGGTCGGTGAGCGGCTCGGTGAGCGTCATGACGTGTTCGAAGATCTCGGCCTGCGACGGAAGGACTCCGCCCATCCGCCGCACGTGGCTGATCGGCGGGGGCGCGTGCACGCCGGCGTGGCTGAGCGCGAGCCGCACCTCATCCTCGAGCTGGCCGCTGCTCGCCTCCACGACGACCATGCGTCCGACCTGAGGGAGCAGCGGCAGCAACGCGTCGATCGGGAAGGGCCAGATGGTGATCGGCCGGAAGAGGCCGGCGCGGACGCCGCGGTCGCGGAGCTCCTTGATCGCGCCCTTGGCCAGTTGCGACGGCGTGTTGCACGCGACCAGCAGGATGTCGGCGTCCTGGCAGCGGTGGAGGTCGGCGCGCTGCTCTTCGGCCTGGATCCTCGCGTATTTCTCGTTCAGGTCGACGTTGTGGCGTTCGAGGTCGACCTCGGACAGGTGGATGGAGCACATGAGGTTCCCGCGATGCTCGCGGTCGCCGAAGACCGCCCATTCGGGGATGCCCGGCTCGACCAGCGCCCTCGGCAGGGTGACCTTGCCGGTGATCTGCCCGAGGTAGCCGTCGCCGAGGATCACGACCGGGTTCCGGTAGGCGAACGCCAGCTCGAACGCGAGCATGGTGAGGTCGAGCATCTCCTGCGGAGTTGCGGGCGCCAGCGCGATCGCCTGCGTGTTCCCGTGGCCGAGGCCGTGACAGACGAGCTTGATGTCGGCCTGCTCGGGTGCGATGTTCCCCAGGCCGGGGCCGCCCCGCATGATGTTGACGAACACAGCGGGGATCTCCGAGCCGACCATGTACGAGAAGCCCTCCAGCATCAGGCTGAAGCCCGGCGAACTGGTGAACGTCATGCAGCGCGTTCCGGCGCCGCCGGCGCCGTACATCATGTTGACCGTTGCGACCTCGCTGACGGCCTGGACGAAGGTGCCGTCGAGCTTCGGCAGGACCTTCGCCATCAGTTCGGCGCCCTCGGTGGAGGGCGTGATCGGGTATCCGTAGACGTGGCGGCACCCGGCCAGGAGCGCGCCGATCGCTGCCGCGTACGTGCCCTTGACGACCAGGGGCTCGCGTTCGGGAAGCTCGACGATCCGATCCGGATGCGGCACGGGTTGCGGCGCGTCGAACGGCCGCGGACCGCCCAGCAGCGCCGGGTCCATGAGCTCGAAGGCCGTTTCCTCGCCTTCCGGCCGCAGACCGAAGGGCTCCGGACATGCGCCGATGCACAGGCCGCAGCCGTTGCACAGCGTCAGATCGAGCTCGATGGGGATGAGGCCGGTCTGCGGGTTGATCTCGGTGCCCAACGTGATGCAGTGCTTCGGGCACGAACCGACACAGCGGCCGCAGCCCTTGCAGTACTCGGGGAGGAAGATCGGCCTCGGCTTGTCGCCCGGCCTGACGTGCACGCGCTCCTGCGTTGCCTCTGTGACTTCCGCCAGCGTTGCCATGGCGTCACCTGCCTCGCGGGTTCAGGTTCGATGTGGTCGGTTCCGTTCCACCGCTCCGAACGTACGCCGTGGTCTCGCCGGGCTCAGGTCCGCTCGGCACACCGCTCGGGGACCGAAGGACCCGCTTTCAGGCCGCCATGACCTGCAGGGAATCCTGCATCTGGGCCACCGGATAGCCCTGCACCGTGGTTGCTCCGAGCGCCTCGATCCCGGTCCGAGCCCGGCTCGCTGACGCCTTGTCCGGGAAGAGCGAGACCGCCACGAACTGGTACGGACCATCGATGAGCGCCCAGAGCCCCTCACTCACGCCGCCGCACGACTCCACGGCCTGCGCGATTCGCACGGAGTATTCGCCCGTGTCGAACATGTCCGGCTCATCGGCCGTTACTCGGATCAAGGTCACGCTGCGCTCCACGGCGGCCTCCTTCGCTCTTCGTCGACTGCTCGACATTCGCTTCCGGAATCACGCTAGGGAGATCGGCCGCCTTCCACAGTGACGAAGGGCACGGTGAGTCCGGGACGAACGCTGCGGGGCGAACGCTGCGGGGCTGGATTGACGGCCCGCACACCGCCGGGATACCGTCGCCCCGGTGGCCGCCACCGGCCGGCGGCCGCACTCGGACCGGACGAACAAAGGGGATTCCAGGCGTGCCACCCCTCTCGGGCTTCACATCGCCCACGCCCGACACGGTGTTCGGGTTCGACGTCCAGCACGCGCTCCAGTTCGGCGAGACCGCGCCGCTCGGCGCGACCCACGAGATCGCACTCGTGCTGCACACCACCGAGGGTCATTCGGACGAGACCGCGCTCCAGACCTTCCACCAGCGCGGGGACCCGCCGCACTGGACGATGGACGGGGATTCGCTGTTCCTGTGCATCCCGCTCGATCGCGCGGCCAAGGCCCTTCGTCACGACGAGCCCGCGAACCCCGCCAACCCGCGCGGCTTCTCGCCGAACTCCTGCGCGATCCAATTCGAGATCGCCGGATTCTCCAAGGTCCAGCCGTGGTCGCTCGACGACGCCCGGCTTCAGCGGCTGGCCGCTGCCATGGCCTACTCGGCGCTCCACCTCGGGTACGGTCTGGATGCGCTCGCGTATCCGAACGCGGACTGGCGCGACGACAAGAGCGACATCACCACCGTCTGGGCGACGAACAACACGCGGCGTCAGTGGGCGGCCGTCGACTTCCGCTACCCGGACGCCGGTCCCGGCAAGATCTGGGACCACTGTTCGGTTCCATTTCAGGCGCCGACGAACCACTTCGACTGCGGCGCCCTCGCCATCGAGGGCCAGATCCTGCCGCGCGTGCGCGAGCTCATTTCGTCCGTGCTCGTCCCGGAGGGAGGCGACGAATTGACGGATGCGGAACTGTGTGAAGCGTTGAACGTCGACGACATCCCCACGCTCAGGGCGATCATCGACTATGCGAAGGGGCTTCGCGACGGCCGGAACAACCGGGTTCCGCCGCTCGCGAACCAGGGATTCCGGTACATGCAGGGATACGACGATGGCCAGAAGATCCGTTCGATCCCGGGCACCTCGTCCGACGGGGATGGAGACGCGGGCAACGGCGGGAACGGCGGGGGCCGTGGGGGCGGCGGGGGCGGGAACGACGCCGGACACCCGCCCGGCGGCTGAGAGCCGGCCTGGAGGCCGTCCGAGCTCAGCCGGCCAGCAGGTGCTCCAGGAGCTGCTGAAGCTCGTGCGACGGTTCGATCCCGAGCTCCTTCTTCAGGACGTCCCGGCACGCGCGGTACTGCAGGATCGCCTCGCCGCGGTTGCCCTCCGCGACGTGGGCCCGGATCAGGGCCTCGTGCGCGCTCTCCCGGAGGGGCTGGGCGGCCACCGCCATGAGGCCGACCTCCACCGAGCGCTCGAAACGGCCCATCGTGGCCAGCCGGATGCACATGGCCTCGAGCGCGTGCACCCGCGTCTGGTCGTAGCGCTGGCGCCAGGTCGCGGTCCATTCGTCGTACCAGTTCGGTAACAGCTCCGCGAACAGATCGGCCCGATCGAGGTCATCGCCGGTGAGGGGAGCCGACGGGTCGGCGAGCCGCCTGGCCAGATCCATGCCCTCACGCACGTCACTGGAGACCGAACGCCCGATCGCCACGTACGCGCCGTCGGTGGAGATCAAGCCGCGGTCGGCCTTCCGGATACGCCACAGGGCCGAACGGAGGTTCGCGCTCGCGCGCGATTCGTCCACGTCGGGCCACAGCGTGCCCGCCAGGCGCGACCGCTCGACCGGGCGTTCACCAAGGGCAAGGAACGCGATCGCACGCTGTGCCGTCGCGGGGAGCACGATGGGTCGCGCGCCCCGGAGGACCTCGAAGCCGCCGAGCAGCAACACGTTCAGCGGCCGGCCGTGCACACCGTCGCCGCGTCGGCGACGAGGCACGAACAGTCGCCGCTGTCCGTCCGCGACAGCCCGCCCTGCGCCCCGCACGTTCCCGGCGCTCGCAGCGCCGGTGCCGGCAGTGACGCCGGCGGCGGATCTCCGCACCGCCATGCCCCGATCCTCCGGGGGCCGGGTACGGCAGGGGGAGCGCCGACCTTCACAGGCCCGCTTCCGCCGATCCGGGCCCCCCCTTCGGTCGCGTACCGAATCTGTGTACCGCCGGAGCGACTCTGCGTCAAGGGGGCATTTTCGGGACATTGGATGAAGGATCGGCGAACGATCTCGCGCAGCCCCACCGCGCTTCGGACCACGAATTGTTGATGCATAGGTGACGCTCTGGTAACGCCTCATTGACGGTCCGTCGACCACCGATCGATGACGGAGCACCGGCTCGCGGGCATGTGGACGACACACCGGGTGCGACGAAATCACAGGTATTTGATCGCGAAGGGAACGAGCCGTTCGCGCCGCGCAGACGGCACCTGTCCAGACTTATCGCCCCCAGTCGCGCACCAACCCATGAAAAGAGAGGAGTCGAACATGACCGACCCCTACGGACCCATCTGGGCAGCCGGCTTCCAAGATGTCACCAAGAACGGCTACAAGCTTCTGTATCTGGCCGACCTCCACAACGAGGAGCTGCAGGCCGAGGGCAAGCCTCCCGTGTACTGGTGGCTGCCGGACGAGGTCCGCCTGGCGCAGCGCGACGACGGCGACTTCATCTTCTCCTTCCTCCACTTCGAGGGAGTGCGCAGCGACAACACGAACGTCGGGGTCCAGGGATCCGACAACGAGGTCGCCGGGGGCCTGCTGGGCTTCTCCACCACGACCGCCCCGCCGGCCGAGGTGCTGACCGAATCGGAGAACGAGATCCTGAACCGGTTCCGGGGCAACGACGACCGCTACTGGGGCTGGCGCACGAGCGTCGCGCCGCAGTTCCGGCCGGCACCCATCGTGAGCAACACCACGATGGTGACGAACCTCTCACCGAACCCCGATGGGAGCGTGCCGGCGGTGGCGCATCCCCCCGGCGCGGCCCCGGCCGGCCCCGCCGGACCCGGCGGGCCGCCCCCCGTTGGAGGCGGCGCACCTCCCGGGCAGAACGGTCCGCCACCGGGCGCCGGGCTGGGGACCCGCGGGCTCAGACGCCCGAGCCTCCGGGAGTTGAGCATCCCGCCGATCATCCGGTCGGCGTCCGTGCCGCCCCGATTCGTCTCGCCGCGGACGGTCCCGGCATCCCGCGGGTTCCGCGACTCGAACCTGGACCAGTGGTTCTTCCACCTGCAGGGCCAGGGTGCCGGGTCGGTCTCGCCGTTCGCGCAGAACGCGTATTCGGCGCTCGTGGGAAGCCTCCCCGCCGCGATGATCTGGGCGTCCTTCCACCAGGGCTCCAGCGCGATCACGGTCTGGCAGTACATGAACATCCGCGTGTGGAGCCCCGCCGTCCACATCCACCTCGAGGGCGATTGGGACAAGGTGCAGGACCACATCTCGGCGGCCGGGCACTACGGCGGGTGGTTCAACTCCGTCGACGTGCAGGCTGAGTTCAACTCGATGCGGCTGGACGGCACCATCGACGTGACCATCGAGGTCGACACCACGCTGCCGAACGCGCAGGCGCTTCAGGAATCGATCGACAAGCGTTCGGACCTGGTCTTCCAGAAGTTCATGGACGAGGCGCAGAAGGTCATCTTCGACCCGGCGCCGTTCCAGGAGCAGCCTGCCGAGGCGAGCGGCGGCTTCCTCGGCTGGGGCGGTGGCGTCGCGCTGAAGATGCGCGAGGACCGCACGCACATGCACCTGTCCTACGACGAGCACCGCGAGATGGCCTATCTCCAGAACTACCCCGTGAGCGGGCAGATGGAAGGGCTGTACGACGTCATCAAGAAGGACCCGACCCAGGAGAAGAAGTACTTCACGACGCTGTATCTGAGCGACTGGGAGCGCAAGGTCTCGCGCATCGTCAAGCCGGTGGTCAACTGGCCGGACCCGTCGCAGAAGTGGGTCGGCGAGCCCGTGTCGTTCCTCTCGGCGCAGATCGGATACCCGAACACCGACGGCGTGATCCAGTGGGACGGCCACATGTTCCAGGCGAGCGACGGGCCGGATGCGGTGTGGAACACGGCGACCGAGATGAAGGCCACCGGCGACGTCGCGCACCCGCCGCCCAACTGGACGCCGGACAAGACGTTCGTCAAGCGGCAGATCCACTTCGCCGAACCGCCGAACGAGACGGAGAACCCGTTCGCGCGCGTGTCGATCGAGAAGAACGTCGTGGATCTGGATCCGGCCGACATCGGGCGGCCGCTCAGCGACATCAACCTCGAGGTCCGCGTGGACAACGTCGGCGCGCTGAACGTCGGCCCGATCATCCTGAACGTCCAGCTCGAGAACGCGGCGCAGATGATCGTGGTCACGTTCCAGGCGATGGGCCTGACCGACGCCGGAACCCCGCGCGTCCCCGTCCGGCTCCAGTGGCAGTACGCCGACCAGGACCAGCCCAGGTACTGGATGGTCTTCACGGGTCAGCCGGGCTACCTGCCGATGTTCACCTACCAGGTCGACGTGATCGTGAGGGGAAGCATCTTCACCAAGGGCATGGAGTGGCTCGGTCCGGTCGTCCGCGCGAGCGGGAACGGACCCATCACCATCTCGGTGCCCACGCCGACCGATCCCGGTGTGCAGACCCGCGCTCTCCCGGGATGGCTGATGTCGATGCCGATGCGGTCCGGCGTGCCGATCCGGTACGGACGGGCCGCCCCGCCGCCGCAGCGCACGATCGTGCTCCCCGAAGCCGCACCGGCTGGCGCCGGGGGCGCACCGCGGCAGACCCGCCGGCCCGCTCCCTCGCGCAGGTCGGCGCCGGTGCCGGCCGGCGTTGGCGGTGGCACTGTCCGGGGGTGGGCGGTGCCGGCCGGCGGGTCGCGCGGCCGTACGGCACCGGCCTCCTCGGCAGCGCCCTCGTCGTCCCAGGGGTCGTCCTCTCGAGCGCCGTCGCGCGGAGCGCCGCCGCCGGCCAACGGCGACCGGGCGGGGAACGGCGGCCGGGCGGGGAACGGCAAGGTGGAGTTCACCGGCTTCTCTCCGGACGCACCGCAGCGCTGATTGCGGGGGGCATGGATGGCGGACGGGAGGACCGGCGTGTCGGGGCCGGCCGGGCAGGTCGGGCGGCGCCAGGCTGACGACGCTGACGGCGCGAACGGTGGTGGCGCCGGCAGTGTCGGCGGTGCCGTG
>JBEDUK010000006.1:0-13587 GCA_040414485.1 Actinomycetota bacterium | reverse complement strand
TGGTGGGAGGAGCAGGATTCGAACCTGCGTAGGCTTCGCCGGCGATTTTACAGACCGCTCCCTTTGGCCGCTCGGGCATCCTCCCAGGCGGACGACAGGATACCAAGCGGTCACGCGGCCATCGAAGCCCGGCCGGGCCGCCTCAGGTAGGCTATGCGGCGTGGCGAGCTTCTCGTTCGACATCGTCTCCGAGGTCGATCTCCAGGAGATCCGCAACGCCTACGACCAGGCGAATCGCGAGATTCTGACGCGGTTCGACTTCAAAGGCACCGACACCACGCTCTCGCTGGACGAGGACCTCATCGAGGTCAGGTCCCAGACCGACCATCGGGCCATGGCGGCGGTCGAGGTCCTCAAGGAGAAGCTGGTTCGGCGCAACATCTCGCTGAAGGCACTCCACGAGGGACCGATCCTCCCCGCCGCCCGAGGCACCGTTCGCCAGACGCTCAACATCAACCGCGGCATCGACGAGGACCGCGCCCGCCAGATCTCGAAGTTCATCCGGGGCCTCCCCGTCAAGGTCCAGGCGCAGATCCAGGGCGATCAACTTCGGGTGACAGCGAAGAAGAAGGACGATCTGCAGGCCGTGATCCGCGCGATCAAAGACGAGGACTTCGGCATCCCGCTGCAGTTCACGAACTACCGGCCGTAGGGTCCTGCCGGAACGAAGAGGAGCCGCGTCGCCCGCGGCTCCTCTCCAATCACCTTCCCATTGGTAACGCTGCGTTACTGCGTGGGCTGCCCCATCTCCTGCGCGATCCGCTGCAGCCGGGCGATCCGGTCCGGCGTCGGCGGGTGCGTGCTGAACATGCTGACCATGCCCTGACCGCGGAACCCCGCGTACGGGTTCACGATGAACATATGCGCCTGCGAGGGCTGCACCGACGGCGGCGGCGGGATCTGCTTGCCGAAGGCTTCGAGCTTCGACAGCGCGCTCGCCAGCGCCATCGGGTCGTGCGACAGGTGCGCGCCGGAGTCGTCCGCCTGGTACTCGCGCGAGCGCGACACGGCCATCTGGATCATGGCCGCCGCGATGGGAGCGAGGATCCACGCGAGGATCACCCCGAACCCGCCGAGCGGGTTGTTCCGCGAGTCGCCGCCTCCGAAGAACAGCGCGAACCGCGCGATGAACGTGATCGACATGGCGATCCCGGCCGCGATCGACCCGATCAGGATGTCGCGGTTCTCCACGTGGCTCAGCTCGTGCGCAAGCACTCCGCGCAGCTCGCGCTCGTCGATCAGCGTGAGGATCCCCTTCGTCACGGCCACGACCGCATGGTCGGGGTTCCGGCCGGTGGCGAAGGCGTTCGGCTGCGCCATGTCGCTCACGTAGATCTGCGGCATGGGCATGCCCTTGGCCTGCGTCAGCTCACGGACGATCTTGTACAGCTGCGGGTACTGCTCTTCGGTGACCGGCTTGGACCGCGTGGTCGCGATGGCGATCTTCGCGGAGTACCAGTAGAGGGCGAAGTTCACGCCGAGGCCGATCAGCAGGCCGATCACCAGCCCGCTCGAGCCGCCGATCCAGCCTCCGATAAGGACGAACAGCGCACCGAGGGCTGCGATCAGCACCCAGGTCCTGACCCTGTTCACGTTCGGTGTCCTCCTTGGAGCGCGTCGGCTCCGTGGATCGATGGTACCCGAGGTCAAGGCCAAGGACGGCCGTTCACAGACACGTCACAGGTGGCCGCGCATGCCGTTCTTCAGTGCCCGACGAGCGTGGAAACGGAGGGGAAGTGCGTGAGCAGCGGCGGGAACACGCCGATGGCGACCACGCCGATCGCCGACGCCACCGCCACGAAGGCCGCCGCGCCGGGCAGGCGCAGCGGCGTGACGGGCTCGCGGAGCGGTTCGAAGTACATGGCCCGAGCGATCGAGATGTAGTACACGACCGAGATCACGGAGTTCACCACCATCGCCGCGGCCAGCCACACGCCGACGCCGCCGCGGTCGATGGCGGCCTGGAAGATGAAGAACTTCCCCCAGAAGCCCGCCAGGATCGGGATGCCGGCCAGCGAGATCAGACACATCGTCATGGCCGCCGCCATGGCCGGCGCGCGCTGGCCCAATCCGTCGAAGTCCGAGATCAGCATGCTGGGCGCCGAGCGCGAGATGCCCGTGACGACGGCGAACGCGCCCAGGTTCGTCACCGCGTAGATCAGCAGGTAGAGCACTGTCGCCGCGAACGCCGACTTGTCCACGCTCGGGCTGTGCCCGGCAAGCGCGAACGGCAGGAGGATGTAGCCGGCCTGCGCGATGCTCGAGTACGCCAGCAGCCGAACGACCTGCTTCTGCTGCAGCGCCACCAGGTTCCCGACGAACATGGTGAACAGCGACACGATCGCGAAGATGGGCGTCCAGAACGACGCGAGCGGCAGGAACGCGACGAACATCAGCTGGAGCAGGCCCGCGAAGCCGGCCGCCTTCGACGCGACGGATAGGTACGCCGCCACGGGGACCGGCGCGCCCTCGTAGGTGTCCGGCGCCCAGAACTGGAACGGGAATGCGCTCACCTTGAACGCGAACCCGGCGACCACGAACAGGACCGCGGCCCGGGCCAATGCCGATCCACCGGCGCTCGTGGCCGGGTTCGCCAACGCCTTCGCGATCCCGTCGAGCCGCGTGGTGCCCGTGACCCCGTAGATCAGGCTCATCCCGTAGAGCATCACCGCGGTGGACAGCACGCTGATCAGGAAGAACTTCAGCGCCGCCTCGTTCGACCTTGGATCGGTCTTGCGCAGGCCGGTGATCAGGAATGCCGGCGCGGACACCACCTCGAGGGAGATGAACAGCATGATCAGGTCGCGCGAGCCCGGCATGGTCAGGCAGCCGAGGAACGAGCAGAGCAGCAGGAAATAGTACTCGCCCTGGTGCAGCCGTGCGGCCCGAAAGTAGCGGTACGACAGCAGCAGGACCGCCAGACACACCGAGAGGAAGAAGACCTGGAAGAGCACGGTGAAGCGGTCCACGACGAACATGCCGCCGAACGTCACGCGGTTCGATCCGGCAAGCGAGAGCGCCGCACCGAGCGCGCCGAGCGTCCCGATGAAGCTCAGCACCATCGAGATCCACTTCCGCTCGGGCCGCAGGAACAGGTCGACGAACAGCACGACCAGCGCGGTCCCGGCCAGGATGACCAGCGGCGCGATGGCATGCCAGTCGATGGGCTGATTCGCCGGCTGCGCGCTGATCGGCACGGCTGCTGCTGCGGCGGCGATCACGGCCTCACGCCCCGAAGACCTTCATCAGCCCGGATACGGCGTCGTTCGTCATGCCGAAGATCAAGCCCGGGACGAGCCCGAGCACCACGATGCCCGCGACCAGCGGCACCCACGACGCCCATTCGACCGCCGTCACGTCGGGAAGGGCGCGTTCCTTCCATGACGCCGGCGCAACGCCAAGGTTCACCCGCTGCACCGTCCACAGCAGATACGCGGCGGTCAGGATCGTCCCGATGCCCCCGAAGACCATCAGCGTCCTGAACAGCGCGACGTGGTCGATCGGCGAGTAGGACGAATACAGCGCCATCACCTCGCCCCAGAAGCCGGCCAGGCCGGGTAACCCGAGCGAGGCGATCGCCGTGAACCAGAACAGCGTTCCCAGGCGCGGCATGACCAGGTTCATCCCGCCGCCGATCTCCGCGATCTGGCGCGTGTGGTACCGGTCGTAGAGCGACCCCACCTCGAAGAACAGCATGCCGGTGATGATGCCGTGGGCGACCATGCCGAAGATCGCCGCGTTGATCCCTACTTGCGTGAGCGTGGCGATCCCGAGCATCACGAACCCCATGTGGCCCACGCTCGAGTACGCGATGAGGCGCTTCAGGTCGCGCTGGGCCAGGCAGCAGAACGCCGCGTAGACGATGGCGATGGTCGCGAGGATCCCGATCCACGGGGCCCACGCCCGCGCCGCGTTCGGCAGGATCGGAAGCGCGATCCGGATGAAGCCGTAACCGCCCATCTTCAGCATCACGCCTGCCAGCAGCACACTGCCGACCGTGGGCGCGTCCGTATGCGCGTCGGGGAGCCACGTGTGCAGCGGCCACATCGGCACCTTCACCGCGAAGCCCAGGAACACCCCCGCGAAGATCAGCAATTGGACGTTGCGGGCGAACGGCGCCGTGGAGGCGATGTGCTGCAGCGTCACGATGTCGAACGTGTGGGGCTTCGCGGCGAAGTACATGCCGATGAAGCCCAGCAGCATGAAGACCGACCCGATCATGGTGAACAGGAAGAACTTCAGCGCCGAGTAGGCACGGTTCGCCGAGCCCCACACCCCGATCAGGAAGTACATGGGGACCAGCACCAGTTCCCAGAAGACGAAGAACAGGATCAGGTCGAACGCCACGAACGTCCCGGCCATCCCGGTCTCGAGCAGCAGGACGAGCGCCAGGAAGCCCTTCGTTCGGCCGGGCGACGGGATCACCTTCGCCGAGTACACGGCGCACAGGAACGACAGCAGCAGGGTCAATTCGAACAGCGGCAGGCTGATGCCGTCCACCGCCACGTGATACCGGATCCCGATGGCCGCGACCCAGTTGACGTTCAGCTCGAACTGCCGCGCGCCGCTCGTGTAGTCGAACCCGAACAGGATCGCGATGCCGACGGCCAGCGCCGCGCCGGTGAACACGATGGCAAGCGTCCGCAGCAGCCGGTCGTCCTTCGACGGCGCGAACGCGATCACGAGGGCGCCCGCCGCGGGGAGGAACACCGCGATGGAGACGGCCGACTGCTCCCAGCCGTTCATCGGGCAGACCCTCCGCGCGCCGGCTGCATCGGCACCCTCACAGCCTCGTGATGACGAAGGCCAGGATCGCCACGCCGGCGAACAGGAACACGGCGTAGCGCTGGACGTTGCCGGATTGGATGTACCGGAGGACGCCGCTGAGGCGGCGCGTGGAGAGCCCGACGCCGTTCACCGCGCCGTCGATCACCGTTCGGTCGAACGAGGCCGTCGCGCCGGCGATCGGGTACTGGATCGGGTGACGGATGCCTTCGTTGTAGATGTCGTCCATGAAGTACTTGCGCGTCCAGAGCGTCCACAGGCCGCCCAGACGCTTGAGCGGATCGACCTCGCGGTAGTCGCGGTAGAGGACCCAACCGACACCGATCCCGGTCAGCCCGACCGCGACCGTCAGGATCGTGAGCGCCCAGTTGAACCTCTCGGTCTCGCCGCCGGGGAAGGCCACCCAGTAGTGGAAGGCGCCGTGGATGAAGGGGGCGCCGAGGAAGCCCGCGACGATCGCCAGGCCGGCGAGGAACACCATGGGCGCGAGCATCACGGCCGGCGACTCATGAGGGTGCCCCTCGCCCCGGTATTCGCCCCGGAAGGTCATGAGGAACGCGCGCGTCATGTACACGGCCGTGAGGAACGCGGTGATGAGCGCCACGATCCAGATGGCGTAGTGATGCGTGTTGAACGCCGTGGCGATGATGTCGTCCTTCGACCAGAACCCGGCCAGAGGGGGGATGCCGATCAGCGCGGCGGTCCCGACGGCGAAGGTCCAGTACGTGGTGCGCATCCGCTTCCCGAGCCCGCCCATCTCGCTCATGTTGTTCGTGTGCACGGCGTGGATCACCGAGCCCGCACCGTAGAAGAGCAGCGCCTTGAAGAACGCGTGGGTGAACAGGTGGAAGAACGCCGGCGTGTAGCCCGCCGGACCCAATCCGAGCGACGCGATCATGTAGGCCAGCTGCGAGACGGTCGAATACGCGAGCACCCGCTTGATGTCGTCCTGGACGAGCGCCATGGTCGCCGCGATGAGCATGGTGATCGCGCCGATCGTTCCGACGAATGCGAGCGCGTGGCCACTCGGGGCGAACACCATGTACATGCGTCCGACCAGGTAGACGCCCGCGCACACCATGGTCGCGGCGTGGATCAGCGCGGACACCGGCGTGGGACCGGCCATGGCGTCGGGGAGCCAGACCTGCAGCGGGAACTGCGCCGACTTGCCGATCGCGCCGCCGAACAGCAGCAGCGCCGCCACGGTCAGCAGCCCGGTCCCCAACTGACCGGATGCGGCCATGTTCGAGATCTGGGGGATGTTCGCGACGCCACCCGCCGCGAGGGTCAGCACGAAGATGCCGAACAGGAACGGTACGTCGCCGGTCTTCGTCACCACGAACGCCTTGATGGCGGCGTCGGAGTTCTCCTTCTCCTCCCACCAGTGGCCGATCAGCAGGTAGGAGCAGATGCCGACCAGCTCCCAGCCGACCAGCAACTGGAACAGGTTGTCGGCGATGACCAGGTTCAGCATGGACGCGGTGAACAGCGACAGGAACGCGTAATAGGAGCTGAACCGGCGGTCGCCCTTCATGTATCCGAGCGAATAGACCTGCGAGCAGAGCGAGATCAGACAGACGACGACGAAGAAGACCGCCGTGAGGCCGTCGATGTATTCGCCGAATTCGAGCCTCAGGCCGCCGACCTGGAGCCACTGGATGCTCGACTCGAAGGGCCCGTGGCCGGCGGCGATCTGCCCGAGCACCACGATGGACATGCCGAGCGACGCGGCGACGGCGACGATCCCGACCGGGGCGCCCCGGCCCGGGAGCCGGCTGCCGAGCAGGAAGATGACGAAGAAGGCGACGGCGGGCAGGGCAGGGATCAGCCACGAATACGCGATCACGCCCGCCTCACCACTTCAGCAGGTCGATCTTGTCGACGTCGATCGTCTCGCGATTGCGGTAGATCAGGATCACGATCGCCAGGCCGATGCCGACCTCGCCGGCCGCGACCGCGATCACGAACAGGGCAAAGATCTGCCCGGTCAGGTCCTTCAGGTACTGCGCGAACGCCACCAGGTTGACGTTCACGGCGTTCAGCATCAGTTCGATCGACATCAGGACCAGCACCGCGTTGCGTCGCGCGAGCACGCCGTAGACGCCGGCCGAGAACAGGAACGCGGCGAAGATGAGCAGGATCGTGAGGTGGATCATTCGGTGTCGTCCTTCCGCGCCAGCACGACCGCGCCGATCAGGGCGGCCAGCAGCAGCACCGAGACCACCTCGAATGGCAGGACGTAGCCGCTGAACAGGCTCGCCCCCACCTCCTGGGTGTGGGTCGCATGGACGGCGATCTTCTTGCCGCCGAAGGCGCCCTGGATCAGGAAGACCAGCCCGACCAGCACGCCCACGCCGACGATCAGCGCCAGGAGCCGCTGCTGGTTGTCGAGCGTGTCCCGGCCGATCGGCGCCCGCGTGAGCATCAGGGCGAACAGCAGCAGGACAACGATGGCGCCGACGTAGATCAGGACCTGGGTCCATCCGACGAACTCCGCGCCGGCCAGGATGTAGGTCGCGCCGACCATGGCGAGCGTCACGACCAGGTAGAGCGCCGCCCGCACCACGTTCCGCGAGGTGACCATCCGGAACGCCGCAACCGCCCCAACGAGCGCGATGATCAGTGCGGCAACGTCGGGCCCGGTCACGCCGAGCCCCCCGCGGCCTCGCGGGCCGCCTTCAACGCCGCCGCCTTCGCCCGCCCTTCAGCGATCCTTCGGTCCGCCCCCTTCGCGAGTTGCTCCGCCAGCACCCGCTCATAGGTGGCCTGGTCCGGCTCGACCTCCACGCGGGGCGGCCGCTCGGCGCGAGCCGGCGCGGCGGCAGCAGGAGCGTCGCCGGGGGCACCGGCAGACGCCGGCAACCCCGCGTCCGGCGCCGGGCCGGCGGCTGGGGAGGACCTGTCCGCCGACGGGGGGGACCCAGTCGCCGCCCCCGCAACGGCGGTAGCGGCCCCCGCCGCAGGAACCGAAGCCGGAGCCGCAGCGGGCGCGGGTGGTGGCACTTCCGCCCCAACCTCCAGCATCGGCGGAGGCAGGACCGTGGTCGTCCACTCCTCCAGACGCTCCTTCTCATGCGTCATCTCGAGGATGTCGTATTCGGCGTACTCGAACTCGGGGCTCCAGAACAGCGCGTCGAACGGGCAGACCTCGACGCAGATCCCGCAGTACATGCACAGCGCGTAGTCGATCGCGAAACGGTCAAGCACCTTTACCGATCGGCCCTTGCCCCCGCCGGCCGGCTCGTGGGTCTCCTTGTGCGCGTCGATGTAGATGCACCAGTCCGGGCACGCGCGCGAGCACTTGTAGCAGACCGTGCAGTTCTCCTGCTTCAGTGCGATCACGCCCCGGGTTCGCGCCGGCAGGTCCGGGTGCACGTGCGGATAGGACTGTGTCACGGAGGGCCGCAGCAGGTGCTTGAGCGTCACACCGAGGCCCTTCAGGAGCCCGAGCCCCGGGATCGGCGCCTCGTTCGCGCCCGGCTTCTGCTGGTTCACCCAGTCGGGCTGGGGACCGCGGCCGGTGTCGCGTTCGTCGATCGCCATCTACTTCACCAGCACCTTCACGAAGGCCGTCACGAGAATGTCCAGCAGCGCGATCGGGATCAGCACCACCCACGCGAACCGCTGCAACTGGTCCTCGCGCAGCCGCGGGTACGTCGCCCGGAGCCAGATCACCACGAACGCCAGCGCGCCGGTCTTCGCCGCCATCCACAGCACGGGCGGGATGAAGCCGAGGAACGGCAGCGCCTGGTACCCGCCCAGGAACAGCACGCTCGCGATCGCCGAGAAGGCGACGACGCCGCCGTATTCGGACAGCAGGAAGAATGCGAACTTCAGCCCGGTGTACTCGGTGTACGCGCCGAAGATGATCTCCGAGTCGGCCACCGGCATGTCGAACGGCGGCCGCGTCAGCTCCGCCAGCGAAGCCATCATGAAGATCAGGAACATGAGCGGCTGGCTGAACACGAACCAGTACTGCTGCTGGGCCTCGACGATGCCGACCATCGACAGCGTTCCTGCCTGCATGACGACGGCCACCGCGGCGAGCACCATGGGCAGCTCGTAGGCGATCAGCTGCGCCGCCGCGCGAAGCGCTCCGATCAGCGAGAACTTGTTCGCGCTCGCCCACCCGGCCATCAGCACCCCGATGACGCTCACGGACGTGATGGCCAGCGTGAAGAAGATCCCGACGTCGAGATTCTCCGCCCACACCGTGGGCGCGAACGGGATCACGATGAACAGCGTGATGTACGGGATCATCGCCACGGCGGGGGCCATGGAGAACACGGGCCCGTCCGCGGCGGACGGGATGATGTCCTCCTTCTGAACGAACTTCACGCCGTCGGCGACCAGCTGCGCCCACCCGTGGAACCGGCCCGCTTCCATGGGTCCGAGCCGCGCCTGCATGTGGGCCAGCGTCTTGTGTTCGACGTAGCCGACGGCCAGCGGCGCGGTCAGGAACACGATCATCACCAGGGCGACCTTGATGATCAGCACGACCCAGAAGTTGTCGATCGCGCTGTTCAGGAAGTTCTCCGGGCCGGACGAGGTGGCGGCGGCGATGACGGCGTGGATCACTCGTCGTCCACCTCCTCGCCCTCCACCGCACCGGGCCAGGGCTTCGCCTCGCGCGTCATGAGGACGAAGTCCTTGCGCAGGGGATGGCCTTCGAACTGCTCGGGCAGCTCGAGCTTGACCAGGTGCGGGTGTCCGTCGAAGGCGATGCCGAACATCTCCCATGTCTCGCGTTCGAACCAGTTCGCGCCGGCCCACACGTCGTGGAGCGACGGTGCGTGCGGCTCCTCGGCGGGCAGGTCGAGCTTCACGCGAGCGTCCTGATTGTTCGTCGTGGAATGCACGTGATACACGATCTCGAAGCCGCTTCCCTTCGGTGTGTAGTCGACGCTCGTGAGAAAGTCGAAATAATCGAAGCCCAGATCGGGATCGTCGCGAAGGAAGCGCGAGATTTCGACGTATTTCTCCGGTGTCACCGTCAGAACGGCGTGGCCGTGCTGCTCTTCGGATGAGAGAACGTCCTGGCCGAACTGCGCCTGCAGGCGCCGGCCGATCTCAGCGGGCGGCAGGGGCACCCGTGATCCCGACCTTCCACTTCTCCCGGATGTCCTCGCGGCCGATCTTCTCCTGCAGCTTGATGATCCCGTGCAGGAGCGCTTCCGGACGAGGCGGGCAGCCCGGCACGTAGACGTCGACGGGCACGATCTGGTCCACGCCCTTGGTGACGGAGTACGAGTCCCAGTACGGCCCGCCGCAGTTCGAGCACGACCCGAACGAGATCACGTACTTCGGCTCGGGCATCTGGTCGTAGACCCGCTTGAGCGCCGGGGCCATCTTGTCGGTCAGCGTGCCGGCGACCACCAGCAGGTCCGCCTGCCGCGGGCCATGCGCGAAGGGGATGACGCCCAAGCGGATGAAGTCGTGGACCGAGGTGGAGGCCGCGATGAACTCGATCGCGCAGCAGGCCAGGCCGAAGTTCATCACCCACAGCGAGTACTTGCGGCCCCAGTTCAGGAGGAACTTGACCGGCTGCGGCATGCTGACCTGCTCCATCAGACCCATTGCAGGACCTTCTTTCGGTAGGCGTAGAGCAGGCCGAGGGCGAGGATGAACACGAAGATCACCATCTCGATGACGGCCTGCATGCCCAGGCGCTCGAAGACCGTGGCCCAGGGGAATAGGAAGACGCTCTCCACGTCGAAGATGACGAAGAGGAACGCGTAGATGTAGTACCGGATCTGGGTCTGCGCCCAGCCCTCGCCGACGGGGTCGATCCCGCACTCGTAGGTGGTGAGCCGGGCAGGAGCCTTGCCGCGGGGAGAGATGATCGCGGCAGCCCCGAACGCCACCGCCACCAGCCCCACCCCGGCGACGAGCACGCCGAGGACCGTGGCGTACTGCTGCCAGTAGGTCTCCACGCATTCCCCTCCGCGAACGCCCGCGCGCTTGTGAATCCGTTCTCAAGCCCGGCGCTGCGCATTCTAGCAACGCCTCCCAGGCGCGGCCGCCAGCCCGGCGCGGGTATCGTGGCGCGACCATGCGGGCGGCCGACGCGATCGTGGCGGCGTTGGAGCGCGCCGGGGTCGAGGTGGTGTTCGGCATCCCGGGCGTGCACAACCTGACGCTGTTCGACGCGCTCTGGGCGTCGCCGCTCCGGGTGGTCGTGACGCGCCACGAGGGCGCCGCGGCCCACGCCGCCGACGGCTACGCGCGGGCGACCGGGCTGCCGGGCGTGGTCGTGACCACCACGGGCCCCGGCGCGGCGAACGCGCTGACCGGCATCGGCGAAGCGTGGGCGGCGAGCTCCGCCGTCGTCCACATCACGACGCAGGTTCGAAGCGCCGACATCGCCGCCGGCGCGCAGCGCGGGATCCTTCACCAATCACCCGGCCAGATCGAGGGATACCGGCCGCTGACGCGAAGCGCGGCGAGCCTCGGCCGGGCCGACCAGACCGCGTTCGAGATCGCGTCCGCCATCGGCCACGCGACCGGGATCTGGGCCCCGCAGGGACCGGACCGGCCGGGCCCGGCCTACCTCGAGATCCCGTTCGACCTGCTGGATGCCGACGTGGAGGACCGGTACGAAGCGGCCTTTCCCATGTGGGCGCGGCCGGACCCGCCGATCGAAGAGGCGGCGGCGGCCCTGGCGTCGGCCTCGGTGCCCGTCGTCTGGGCCGGCGGCGGCGCGGTCGCGTCGGGTGCGTTCGAGGAGCTTCGACGCGTGGCCGAACACCTTGCGGCCCCGGTGGTGACCACCTACATGGGGCGGACCGCGATCCCGGCAGACCATCCGTTGACCCTATCGGCGCCTCCGCAGGAGCCGGCCGTGCGCCGCCTGCTGGCCGGCGCGGACGCGCTCCTGGCGGTGGGGACCGACTTCGGCGCGACCGTCACGATGGGCGGCGCGCTGGACCTGCCGCGGCGCATCGTGCGGATCGACGTCGACCGCTCCGAACTCGAGAGAACCCCGGACGCCGTCCAGCTCTGGGGCGACGCCCGCGCGTGCCTCGACAGGCTCGACGCCGAACTTGCGAGGACCGGCGTGGATCGCGCCGGCCGCATCGCCGAGACCGCCGCCGAAGTGCAGCGCCTCCGGGAGCAGGTTCGGCGTTCGATCACGAAGGACCCCGTCACGGCCGAGGCGGCCGCCTTCCTGGAGGCGTTGGAGTCGGCGCTGCCGCGCGAGGCCGTCGTGGCCTGCGACATGTGCGTCGCCGGCTACTGGTGTGGCGCGTACCTGCCACGGTACGAACCGAGGACGCTCCTCTACCCGCTGGGGTGGGGGACGCTCGGGTTCGGGCTGCCGGCCGCCGTCGGCGCCGCGGCCGCGCGGCTCGCGCCGGTCCTGGCCGTCGTCGGCGATGCCGGGTTGGGCTACTACCTGGGCGAACTGGCCACGGCACGGGAGCACGATCTGAACCTCACGGTGCTGTGCGTGAACGACCGCGGGTACGGGATGCTCCGCTTCGACGAGGAGCGGCGGTTCGGCAGGACGTTCGCCGCCGATCTGTTCACCCCTGATCTGGAATCGCTCTCGGCGGCCTTCGACGTCCCGTATACGCGGGCGCAGGTTTCGGGCGCGTCGCTCGCGTCCGCGGTGGCGCGGGGGATGGAGGACGGCGGCGTCCACGTCATCGAGGTTCGGGCGGCGCTCTACCCTCCGCGGACGACGTCGCCCAGGTGGAACGATCCCGAATGAGCGATGCGAACGGCGCTCTTGCCGGCGTCCGGGTCGCGGACTTCTCGCGGGTCCTTGCGGGTCCGCTGTGCACGATGATCCTGGGTGACCTGGGCGCCGACGTGGTCAAGGTCGAACGCCCGGTCGCCGGCGACGACACGCGGGGATGGGGCCCCCCGTTCGCCGCGAACGGTGACGCCGCGTACTTCACGAGCGTCAACCGCAACAAGCGCTCGGTGGTCCTCGACCTGAGCGATCCGGACGGCGCGGCGGCCGCGCGGAGGCTTGCGCTCGGTTCGGACGTCGTCGTGGAGAACTTCCTGCCGGGAACGATGGAGCGGTTCGGCCTCGGTTACGACTCGCTGGCGGCCCAGCGCCCGTCGCTCGTGTTCTGCTCGATCGCGGCGTTCCCGCCCGCCGAACAGACGCAGGCGGCGCGGCCCGGCTACGACCTGCTGATCCAGGCCATGTCCGGCCTGATGAGCCTCACGGGACCGGAAGACGGCGAGCCGACGAAAATCGGCGTCGCGCTCGTCGACGTGATCGCGGGGCTGAACGCGACGATCGGGATCCTGGCCGCGCTGCGGGCGCGAGAGGCCACCGGGCGCGGCCAGCGCGTCGACGCGACGCTGTTCGGCTCGAGCGTGGCAGCGCTCGTCAATCAGGCGTCGAACTACCTGGTCGGCGGCCTGGTCCCGGCGCCGATGGGCAACGCCCACCCGAACATCGTGCCGTACCAGGTGTTCCACGCGAGCGACCGCCCCTTCGTCCTGGCGGTGGGGAACGACGACCTCTACCGGCGGGCCTGCGCGGCGATCGGCCGGGAGGACCTCGCCGCAGATCCGAGATTCGGCACGAACGCCGACCGCGTTCGGAGCCGCGACGCGTTGATCCCGGATCTGGAGCGGCACTTCGCGACACGGACGGCCGACGAATGGCTGGCGGTCCTCGACCAGGCCGGCGTCCCGGCCGGGCCGGTTCGGACCCTTCGGGACGTGTTCGAATCACCCGAGGGAAGCGCGATGGTAAGGATGCTTTACGATTCGACCGGAGGGAACCCTGCCGTCCCAACGGTGGCGGATCCGATCGGGCTGTCCACCACGCCGGTG
>JBEDUK010000005.1:0-16535 GCA_040414485.1 Actinomycetota bacterium | reverse complement strand
GTCGCCGCGGTGCTGCCGATACAGGGCGAGCGCCGCGGCGGCGACCTCCTCGCTGATCAGCGGGTCGATCACGATCACGCCGTGGTCGCCTTCGACCAGCGTCATGTTCGACATGTCGAAGCCGCGGACCTGGTAGACGCCCGGCACTACCTCGTACAGGCCGTGCTTCGCGGTCAGTTGCGCCTGACGCCACAGGCTGGGATTGACGGTGTCCGGACAGTCGGCGTCCAGGAATCCCCAGTCCATGTCCCACACGACACGGCCGTCGGCGTTCGTGATCCGAAGGGAACCGAGCGAGGCGATGAAGCCTCGGTCGGCATTGTCGAAATCAGCGCGATCGGAGTAATCCCCGCCCACCGAAGCCCCCTGTTCAGTTCGTGGATCGACGTCTAGTTGCCGAGCGTCGCCACCATGATCGCCTTGATCGTGTGCAGCCGGTTCTCGGCCTGGTCGAACACGATGCTGGCGGGCGACTCGAACACCTCGCCGGTGACCTCCAAGCCGGACGTCATGCCCGTGTGCTCCATGATCTCGCGGCCGACCGTCGTGTTCGGGTCGTGGAACGCCGGCAGGCAGTGCATGAACTTGACCGTCGAATTCCCGCTCTTTTCCAGGAGCGCGGAATTCACCTGATACGGCGTGAGGATCTTCACCCGATCGGTCCAGACGTCCTTCGCCTCGCCCATCGAGACCCACACGTCCGTGTGGATGAAGTCAACCCCCTTGACGGCTTCAGCGGGGTCCTCCGTGATCGTGAGCCGCGCGCCCGTCTTGGCGGCGATCTCGTTCGCGATGTCCACCACGTCCTTCGGCGGGTGCAGCTCCTCGGGGCCGGACAGCCTGACGTCGCTCCCCATCAGCGCACCCATGGCCAGGAGCGACCGTCCCATGTTGAACCGGCAGTCGCCGACGAACGCGAACGAGATGGCGTCGTAGGGCTTGCCGCTCGCCTCGTGCATGGTGAGGAAGTCGGCCAGCATCTGCGTGGGATGCCATTCGTCGGTCAGCCCGTTGTACACGGGCACGCCGGCGAACTCCGACAGCGTCTCCACGTCAGCCTGCTCGTTCCCCCGGTACTCGATCCCGTCGTACATGCGCCCGAGCACGCGCGCGGTGTCGGCGATGGACTCCTTGTGGCCCAACTGCGAGCCGCTCGGGTCCAGGTACGTGACGTGCGCGCCCTGGTCGAAGGCCGCAACCTCGAACGCCGAGCGCGTCCGTGTGGAGGTCTTCTCGAAGATCAGCGCGATCTCCTTGCCGTCCAGCCGATGGCTCTCGGTTCCCGCGTACTTCGCCAGCTTCAGCGCCTCTGAGAGACGGAGCAGGAACCGCAGCTCGCCGGGTTCGAAGTCGATCTCCTTCAGAAAGCTTCGATTTCTCAGGTTGTAGCCCATCTCAGTTCCCTCCTGGCGTCGCTAGACAGCGTCGCGCTCGAGCGGGCAGGTCATGCAGTGCCCGCCGCCGCGCCCCCGGCCCAGTTCGAACCCCTCGATGGTGATGACCTCGATGCCGGCCTTCCGCAGCGCGGTGTTCGTCCCGACGTTGCGCTCGTAGGCGACCACCACGCCCGGCTCGAGCGCGACGACGTTGTTGCCATCGTCCCACTGCTCGCGTTCCGCCTCGAACGAGTCGCCGCCCGTTTCGACCACGCGCATCTTCTCGACGCCGAGCGCGGCGCCCATGAGCTCGGGGAGCGTTCCCTCCTTCTCCTCGACCACCAGCTTCTCGGCCGAATCGCCCGGCCGGATCAACCAGACGCGGGCGCCGTACACGACCTGCGGGAAGAGCGTGACCAGGTCCCGGTCGCACATGGTGATGACCGTGTCCAGGTGCATGTAGCTCCGGGACTTCGGCAGCGACACCGCCAGGACCTGCGTGGCGGAGCCAGCGCGGAACAGCGAGCGCGCGATCCAGAGCACCGCCTGCGGCGTGGTCCGCTCCCCCATCCCGATCATCACGGAGCCGTTGCCGATGGGCTGGACATCCCCACCCTCGACGTGGCACCGGCCCCAGTCCTCATCCGATCCGCCGAGCCAGATGGGGAACTGCTCCGCGGCGAACATCGGATGGAAGCGGTAGATCGTCTCGACGATCATCGTCTCGGGCTTGCGTGCGGGTTTCGTCATGGGATTGATCGTCACGCCGTCGTAGATCCAGCACGACGGGTCGCGCTGAAAAAGGAAGTTCGGCAGCGGGGGAAGCAGCATGCTCGTGGGGTCGGCGGACTCCCACACCAGCCCCACGTCCTGCTTGACGTCCTCCTTCGTGATGCCGCCGATCAGGAAGTCCGCGACCAGCGCGGCGTCGGCCGTGTCCACCCACTCACGGGCGCGATCGGCGGCGACGACGCCTACCTCGCGCTCGTTCAGCACGTGCTCCGCGACCCAATCGCGCGTCTCCGGCTTGGCGAGCGCCTCGCCCAGCAGCGTCTCGGCCTCGAAGACCTCGACGCCGCGCTCCCGCATCGCCTCGCAGAAGGCGTCGTGCTCCTGCTTCGCGCGGCTCACCCATAGCACGTCGTCGAACAGCAGTTCCTCGGCGTTGGACGGCGTCAGCCTCGAATGCTCCAGGCCCGGCCGATGGACCATGACCCGGCGCAGCTTGCCGACTTCGGACTGCACTCCGAACGGCATGGCGACCTCCCTCCCGATCGCTGGCACGTGCGGACCCGGCCCGCCCGCGCCAGGTGGCGTCACCTCAGCCTTACCTTCGCAGCATAGATTCGGGCGGTCATCGTATGCACGGCCACCCGGACGCTCGGTGAACGCGGGCGAAACGGATCGCGGCCGGGAGGTGGCGGATGCCAGGGGTCTACGGGGCGGGCGTGGACAAGGTCGCCATGCGGTGCGCGGTGGCCGCTTCGACCGTATCGAGCACGGCTCCGCGCTCAGCCCGAAGTTCGTCGAGCGCGGCCCGGCTCCGGCGCAGCCGGCCCCAGGCGTCGACGTCCCGGCGGTTTTTCTCCCACCGCTCGAAGGCGTAGAGCGTCGCCCAACCACAGCCCGGACCGGCCACCAGCGCCGTGACCCAAGGATGGCGGGTGCCGCGCGTACGCAGCCACAGGGCCAGGGCGAGCCACGTCACCGGGAACAACGCGATCGAAGCGAGCAGCTTCGGCGTGGCCTGGCCCATGCTGGTTCGGACCCGCTTCCCGATCTGGTGCACGGCGAAGGCCGGCGCGGCGTTCACGGCGGCGCCCGCGGTGGCGAACGGCGCGACAGCGACGAACCGTGTGGCCCGGCCGCGATATCGGCGGAGGAATCGCTTCTCGGTGTTCCCGGGGATCACGTCCCGGTCATCGAGTCCCAACAGGTCCAGGCTCGCCCGGTACTTTCTGGCCGCCGCCAGGATGGCGGTCCGCACCGGGGGCGCGGCGCGCTCCAGCCGGCCGGCCAGCTGCCAGGCGTCCGCCATCGGGACCTCGACCCGGGGCGAAGCCTGTGGATCGCGGATGGCCACCCGTGCGGCGAAGTCGAACGCCATCGCATCTTCCGCATCGTCGAAGTCGACCGTCACGGCCTGGAGCCGGGCCTGGATCTCCTCGGTCAGGCGGTCGACCGCCTGGTGGTTCGTCTCCGCGTCGCCTTCGCCCGGCAGGACGAACGCGGAGATGTCCAGGTCGAGATCGATCGGCTCGCCCACGCGCACCACCGCCCGGGAGCGGATCGCGCTTCGATCCTCGAAGATCGTCCCGACCGGAACGACCTGGACGCCCCGGGCCCCTTTGGCTCGTGCGCCGAGGGCGATGCGCGCCGCCCCGGTCTTGAGCGGCAGCAGCCGGTAGCGCGCGTTGACCCTTCCCTCGGGGAAGATCGCGATGGCGCCGCCTTCGCCGAGCACCCGGTGGCACGCGTCGAACATCCCTTCGTTCCGCTCCGTCGACCCCTCCGAGGCCCGGTAGACGGGAACGGCACCGACGAACGTCAGCACGGGGCCGAGCCCGGGCACCTTCCACAGCGGTGACATCCCGAGGAAGCGCGGCATTCGGGGGAGCGTCGCGGCGAGCAGCGCGGGATCGACGAAGCCGTTGAAGTGGGGCGCGACGATCACGACCGGTCCGGTCCGCGGGAAGCGCTCCATCCCTTCGACCTCGAGCGAGCGGAACCATCCGAAGACGGCCACCTTCGCGATGAGCCGGATCAGCCGGTCGACGGTCCGCCGCATCAGCCCTGGCACCCTGCAGATGCTAGACGGGCCGCTCGGCCCCGCGCTCCGGTCACCGTCCATTCGTCCGCCCGTTACCTGCGCGCCATAGCGTGCCCGGGATATCCTGCGCTGGACGAGCGAAGGGGCGTGACCGAGATGGCCACGACACAGGCGAAGGACGCTGGTCAGCCACCCGGTTCGGGCGAACAGTCCCACGGGTTCGGATTGGGCGTCGCCATGGCGCTCATCGTCGGAAGCATCATCGGCGTCGGCATCTTCAATCTGCCGACCTCACTGGCGGGCTACGGTCCGATCAGCCTGGTGTCGATGGCGCTCACCACGGTTGGAGCGCTGGCACTGGCGCTGCTGTTCGCGTCGCTGTCGCGACGCCTGCCGGCGGACGGCGGGCCATACGCGTACGCGCGGACCGCGTTCGGCAACCCGCTCGGCTTCATGAACGCGTGGTCCTACTGGATCACGGCGTGGGCGGGGAACGCGGCCATCGCCGTGGGCTGGGTGCTCTATGTCGAGGTCTTCATCAACAAGGGCCACAACACCGGACTCTCGATTCTGCTGGTGCTGGTGGGACTGTGGATCCCGGCGGCGATCAACCTATCGGGCGTCAGGAACATGGGATTCATCCAGGTCGTGACGACCGTGCTGAAGTTCGCGGCCCTGGCATTCATGTCGACCGTCGGCTTCTTCTACATCACCAGCGCGAACTACTCGCCGTTCAACGCCAGCGGCGAGAACGCGATCAACGCCATCGGCGGCGGGATGGCGATCGCGCTGTTCAGCTACCTGGGCGTGGAGACCGCGGCCGTCGCGGCCGGGAAGGTGCGCGATCCGGACCGGAACATCCCGCGGGCCACGGTGCTGGGCACCCTCGCGACCGCCGTGGTGTACATGCTGTCGCTCACCGCGATCTTCGGCATCCTGCCCGCCTCGACGCTCGCGAAGTCCACGGCGCCGTTCTCCGACGCGGCGAACGCCATGTTCGGCGGATCGTGGGTCGGCAACGTGATGGCGGTCCTGGTGATCATCTCGGGGTTCGGCGCGCTGAACGGCTGGACGATGATCTGCGCCGAGATGCCGCTCGCGGCCGCCAACGACGGCCTGTTCCCGCGGCAGTTCAAGAAGATGTCGAACAGGGGCGTGCCCGCGTTCGGCATCATCGCGTCCACGGTGCTGGCCTCCATCGTGATGGCCATCAACTACATGGGGAACGGCGGCCCGACGGTGTTCACCACGCTGGTGCTGATGACGGGCATCACGGCGGCCATCCCGTACGCGTTCTCGGCGCTCGCGCAGATCAAGTGGCGGCTGATCGACAAACGAACCATGAACACGCCGAAGTTCGCCCGAGACATGACCGTCGCCGTCCTGTCCCTGATCTTCTCGATCCTGTTCATCTGGTACTCGCGGAACACGGGGCACAGCTTCTGGGTGTACTGGGGGCCGTTCATCTTCGCCGGCGTCGCGCTGCTGCTGGGCATCCCGGTCTACCTGTACCAGCGAGGGAAGATGACCGAGCCGGAGCCTGTTCCGGCCTACCGCTGACGTTCGCTACGCCGGATGACCCTGCTCGGCTGCGCCCTCGGGTGCCCGCGACCGCCGGACCCGGGTCCACCACGCGTCCAGCCCGATGCTCACCAGCAGGATGCCCACCAGCGTCCAGATCGAGGCCGGCTCGTGGATGAGCGTCGTGAAGATGAACGTGATCAGCGTGATCAGCGTCGCCGCCAGGGCCAGGACGAGGATCCACGGCTTCGCGCCGGTCTGCTTCCAGATCCGGAGGTGCGCCGCGGTGACCAGGGCGAAGATCATCAGCGCCACGGCGCTCCCGATCGAGGCGATCGCGCTCAGGTCCTTGCCGAGCACCAGCACCAGGATCGCCGCCGCCGCGATCAGCAGTCCGAGCGAAACGCGGCCGTTCGCGACCCGCTTGCCCATCACCGGCGGCCACTGTCCGGATGCGGCCAGGTGCTCGCACAGGCCGGGCGCCGGGTACAGCCCGGCGTTCGTCGCGCCGGCGGTGGCGAACAGCGCCGTGATGCTCATCAGGTAGTACCCGAACTGGCCAAGCGTGGGCTGCGCCGCGACCGCGATGGCGGTGGCGCCGGATTCGATCACCTTCTCGACCGTGAGCGTGCCGAACACCCCGAGGGCGATGGCGACGTAGACGACGGTCGCGATCAGCAGGGCCAGATACATCGCCCTTGGCAGCTGACGTTTCGGCTGCGGCAGGTCCTTCGCGGTGAACGTGATCACGCCGAATCCCAGGAACGCGAAGAACGTGAGTGCCACGCTCGAGACGATCTCCTTCAATCCCGGGTATTTCGACGGCGCCAGGAGCGACGGATCCATGTTCAGGAGCGTCACGATCGAGAAGAACACCAGGATTCCCACCACGACGAACACGACCAGGCTCTGGACCTTCGCCACGATCTCCGAACCGAGGATGTTCACCCCGGTCATGATCAGCACGATCACCACGGCGAAGAACTTGGTCCAGGCGCGGGTCTCCGTGGCGAAGAGCGCGCTCGCGTAACTGCCGAAGGAGACGGCGACCATCGCGGTCACGATGGCGTTAGCCGCGTAGGTCAGCCAGGCCGTGACGGCTGCGACGTGTCCGGGACCGAAGCCGCGGGCGACGTATTCGAGCAATCCGCCGGCCGATGGGTACGCGGCGCCGAACTTCGCGAACGAATATCCCTGCAGCCCTGCGATCGCTCCCGCAACCACGAACGAAACCCAGACGGCCGCGCCCGCCACCTCGCCCGCGGCGCCCAGCAACGAGAAGATGCCGGCGCCCACCATGGCGCCCACGCCGATGAACGCGGCCTGCCGGATGCTGAAGCGGCGCGCCGGCGCCGCCCGCTCTTCGCTCTGCGTCGCCATGCTCATCCCCTCGTGCCGCCGCCGGCGCCAACCGCGCCTGATGCGCGATGTCTATCATGATCCGCCCCTCGACGCGTGCCGCCGCCCGGACGGCCCCGACCGACCGCCCAAACGGCGGAATGAGAGGACGTGACGCCGGATGAGAGTCGTCGTCGCACTCGGTGGGAACGCGCTCCTCAAGCGCGGCGAGCCGATGACCGCCGAGGTGCAGCGGTCGAACGTCCGGCAGGCGGCGCCTGCATTGGCGGCGGTCGCCGAGAAGCATCAACTGGTGCTGTCACACGGGAACGGCCCGCAGGTGGGCCTGCTTGCACTGCAGGCGGCGGCGTACCGCGATGTCGATCCCTATCCGCTCGACGTGCTGGGCGCCGAGACCGAGGGCATGATCGGCTACGTCATCGAACAGGAACTTGGCAACCTGCTTCCCTTCGAGGTCCCGTTCGCGTCGCTGCTCACCATGATCGAGGTCGATCCGAAGGACCCTGCGTTCGGCGACCCGTCGAAGTTCGTCGGGCCGGTCTATGAGAAGGACGAGGCCGACCGGCTCGGGGCCGAGAAGGGCTGGGTGTTCAAGCAGGACGGCGACCGCTGGCGCCGAGTGGTGCCGTCGCCCCAGCCGAAGCGGATCTTCGAGATCCGGCCGATCCGCTGGCTCCTGGAGAAGGGCACCGTGGTGATCTGCGCGGGCGGCGGCGGCATCCCCACCATGTACGACCCCTCGAAGGAGCGGACGCTGGTCGGTGTCGAGGCGGTGATCGACAAGGACCTCGCGAGCGAACTGCTGGCGCGCGACGTCGACGCCGACCTGTTCGTCATGGTCACCGACGTCGCCGGTGTGTACCTCGACTGGGGTACACCGGGGCAGCGGATGCTCGAGCGCGTCACGCCCGACGAACTGCGTGCGCAGCCGTTCGCGGCGGGCTCCATGGGCCCGAAGGTCGACGCTGCCGCGAGGTTCGTCGAACACACCGGCAGGCGCGCCGCGATCGGTGGCCTGGCGGACATCGCGGCGATCGTCGACGGCACCGCCGGCACGCAGGTGGTCACCGGCGGCGTGTAGCGAAGTACCGATCACCCTGTGGGAGGGAGGAACCGAAGATGGCGGTGACCGAGAGCGCCCAGGAGGACACGGCCTGGCACAGCCTGCCCGCGGCGGAGGTCGCCGGCCGGTTGTCCGTCGACGTCGACCGGGGCCTGGATGAGGCCGAAGCGGCGAAGCGCCTCAGCACGTACGGTCCGAACGAGCTTCCCAGCGAGCCGCCGCCGAGCGTGTGGGCGGTCGCGCGCGGACAGCTTTCGAACCCCATGAACATCATGCTGCTGATCACGGCGGTGGCCAGCTTCCTGATCGGCCAGGTGGCGACCGGGTTGTTCGTTCTGGGACTCGTGACGTTCAACGTGGTCATGGGCTCCAGCCAGGAACTGAAGGCCCGGGCGAGCGTGGAGGCCCTGGCCCAACTGCAGGTGCCGCACGCCCGCGCGCTGCGGTCCGGGCACCTCCAGGAGCTCGAATCGCGGAGCCTCGTCCCCGGCGACGTCGTGCAGGTCGAGGCCGGCGACCTGGTTCCGGCCGACGGGCGCATCGTGTCGTCGGCCACGCTGGAGATCCAGGAGGCGGCGCTCACCGGCGAGAGCGCGCCCGTCCCGAAGGACGCCTCGACCATCCAGGGCGACGACGTGGCGCTCGGGGACCGCACCGACATGGTCTTCCAGAACACCCAGGTCACGCGGGGATCCGCGACGTTCGTCGTGACCGCCACCGGCCAGGGCACGCAGATGGGCCAGATCGCGAACATGGTCTCGGCGACGAAGCGGACCCGTTCGCCGCTGCAGAAGGAACTGGACGGCCTCACGAAGGTGTTCGGCGTCCTTGCGTGGTCGGCCGTCACGATCATCGCGATCGTCGGGATCGCGCGAGGCCAGGAGGTCGAGACCCTTCTGCTGCTGTGCATCTCCACGGCGATCGCTTCGATCCCAGTCGGTCTGCCCACGTTCGTGCAGGCGATGCTGTCCTCCGGGGCGCAGCGGCTCGCCGCGTCGAAGGCCGTGGTCAAGACGCTGACCGACGTGGAGACGCTCGGCGGGACGACGGTCATCAACAGCGACAAGACCGGCACGCTGACCATGAACGCCATGACCGCCACGACCATGCTGACCGCGGGCGAGTGGTTCAAGATCGAGGGCGGCGGCTACGCGAAGACGGGAGTCGTGCTGGGCAGCGGCGGCGCACCGCCCCCGGATTTCAGCCGGCTCGGGCTCGGGTTGGCGCTCTGCACCGACGCCACCGTCGGCGACGACGAATCGGTCATCGGCGACCCGACGGAGGCGGCGTTCGTCGTGCTGGCCGCCAAGGTCGGCGTCGACGCCGAACGCACGCGCGCGGACTTCCCGCGGCGTGCCGAGGTTCCGTTCGATTCGGACTACAAGTTCATGGCTACGTTTCACGACCGGCCGGCGACCCTGTCGACGGGCGTGCTGCGGGAGGCGCACTTCGCCACCGTGAAGGGCGCGCCGGACGTGGTGATCGAACGCTGCGGCTCGGCCCTTTGGAAGGGCGAACAGGTCCCGATCGCGCAGGTTCGGGACGAGATCCTGGCGGCGAACCAGCAACTGTCCGAGAAGGGCCTCCGCGTGCTGGCCTTCGCCGCGCGCGACCTTGACGACGCCGCGATGACGGCCGCGGTCACCGACCCGATGGCAGCGGTCACCGACCTCCTGTTCATCTCGCTGGTCGGGATCATCGACCCACTCCGCCCAGCGGCCAAGGACTCCGTCCGGATCGCGCTCGGCGCCGGCGTGGACGTCCGGATGATCACGGGCGACCACACGATCACGGCGCGCGCGATCGCCGACGAACTGGGCCTCGGGCCGGGCGTGATCACGGGTACGGAGCTCCAGAAGCTCAGCGATCAGGAGGTGCTCGACCGGCTTCCGCAGCTGCACGTGTTCGGACGCGTGGCGCCGGAGGACAAGCTTCGGCTGGCCAAGCTGATGCAGGAGTCCGGCCAGGTCGTCGCCATGACCGGTGATGCCGTGAACGACGCGGCGGCGCTCAAGCAGGCCGACATCGGCGTGGCGATGGGAAGCGGTTCCGAGGTCTCGAAGCAGGCCGCGAAGATCATCCTGACCGACGACAACTTCGCGACGCTGGTCAACGCCGTGGACCTCGGGCGGGACATCTACCGGCGGATCACGTCCTACGTGAAGCTGCAGCTCACGATCCTGTCGTCGGTCCTGCAGCTGATGCTGCTGGCCACGATCTTCAACGTGAACGGCGGCGTGGCCCTGTTCCCCATGCAACTGCTGTTCTGCAAGTTCTTCGTGGTGGTTACGGTGGTCGTCGGGTTCATCGCCGACGTGCCGGACCCCAGCGTGATGAAACGGCCGCCGCGAACACCGGGCACCCGGATCGTCACCGGTCCGCAGATCATCCGGTGGCTCGTCAGCGGCTTCGCCGTGGCGTTCAGCGCGCTCTCGGTGCTCGAATGGGGCCCGGACGAGCCGAGCACCACGCACCCGTCGATCTCAATGACGATGGCCTTCGCCGTGGTCGCGCTCAGCGCGGTGAACCTCGGGATCGTGATGCGCCGCGAGCGCGAGGCTCCCTGGTCCTCGCCGATCTTCCCCTACCTGGGTTGGATCATCCTGGGCTGGGGGCTCACGTGGGCAGGCGTCGAACTGGGCATGCTCCAGCGGCTCCTGGACACCGTTTCGCTCACGGCGAAGGAATGGGGCGTCGTGCTGCTCCTGTCGCTGATCGCGCCCACGATCGTGGGGGTCGACAAGTTCATCCAGCTGCAGCGTCAGCGGAGATCCGCACCGTCGCTGGTGGTGAGCCCGCAGGCCGAAGCGGCGGCCAAGACCACCGGCAAGGGCGCCGGAGCGACGGCCGCGGCCTGACGGCTTCTCGCATCAGCGCGCCAGCTTTGCGTCAGCGCGTCAGCGCGTCAGCGTTCGGTGATGGCCGCGGCGGCGCGGAACCTGGCGACGAGTTCGTCGTCGCCCAGGTCCTCCAGCCGGACACCGTCGCGCTCGGACGTCGCGCGCATTCGGTCGAAGCGCTCGGAGAAGCGGCGGGTCGCGCCCCGCAACGCCGTCTCCGGGTCGACGTTGAGCCGTCTCCCGAGCGAGGCGACGGCGAACAGCAGATCGCCGAGCTCCTCCTCGACGCGTTCCGGCGGCGCTTCGGTCCGGGACGCGCCGGGCTCGTCCGGAAGCCCGGCGGTTTCCGCCTCGAGTTCGGCCAGCTCCTCGTGGACCTTCTCCAGCGCGCCGGCGGCGCTCCTGAAGTCGAAGCCGAACCCCGCCGCGCGCCGCTGGACCTTCGCCGCGCGCGCCAGGGCCGGGAGTGAGGACGGGATGTCGTGGTCCACCGCCTCGGCCTCGCCGCCGCGTTCCTGTTCCTTGATGCGCTCCCAGTTCACCAGGACCTCGGCCGCCGAATCGACGGAGGCGTCCCCGAACACGTGCGGATGCCGTCGGATGAGCTTTCGAACCAGCCCTTCGGCGACGTCGTCGACGTCGAACGACCCCTCCTGCCGTGCGATCTCCGCGTGGAACACGACTTGCAGCAGCAGGTCGCCGAGCTCGTCCTGCAGGCGGTCGTCGTCGCCGGCGTCGATCGCCTCCAGGGCTTCGTGCGCCTCCTCGAGCAGGTGCCGCCCGAGCGTCCGGTGCGTCTGTTCGGCGTCCCAGGGACATCCGCCCGGGCCGCGAAGGCGCTCCATGACCTTCAGCAGATCGAGCAGGCGCTCACCGCCGTCGCGGGATGAAGGCGACGCCTCCGGAACACCATCGACGCGCGGCGTCGATTCGGGAGAGCCCACGCCCGCATGCTAGCCGCGCGGGCAATCGCAACGATTCCGCCCCGCAGGGAGCGTTACGGCGTATAGCGCTCCGCGAGCGGGTGCTGCGGATGCGCGTCGTTCTCCCAGAAGCCGACGGCCACGCATTGCCCTGTGACACAGCTGACCCCGTTCAGCCCGGTCTTCGTGGAACCGTCCGGCGGAGGCGGCGCCTCGATCGACCACACCGCCCCATCCCAGCGGACGGCGAACATGGCTGATCTGTACGACTGATCCAGGTAGCTCCCGACCGCCGTACAGGCTCCGGCGCCCGCGCAGGAAACGCTGCCCATCGCTCCTCCGAACTGCGCCCCCTTCGGATTCGGTGTGCTCTGGATCGTCCATGCCGAACCGTCCCACGCCTCTGCCATGGTTCGGGTGTTGTGGTCGCCGCCCTGGCCGCCCGTGGCGATGCAGGCGGTTGGAGACGTGCACGCGACCGACAGCAGGTACCCACCGTGAGCGCGTGGCGGATCGGCCGAGGGCTCGATGGCCCATGCCGAGCCATCCCATCGCTCGACGAGCGTGTGATTCGTCGGACCGATCAGGTACGAACCTACGGCGACGCAGTTCGAACGACCCGTGCACGTGACCGACGCGAGGTACGAACGGAGTGAATCCGCCGGATTCGGCGAAGGCACGATCGACCAGGAAACGCCGTCCCATGCCTCGATGAGTGTCCGCGCGCGGCGTCCGTGGGTGAGGTACTCGCCCACCGCCACGCAGTCGGACCCGTCCACGCAGAAAACGTCGCGCAGCCCGGCGCCGCCCTTTCCGTGAGGATCGACCGTCGGCACGATCGCCCAACCGGTAGCCGTTCGATGCATCGCGAGCGTGTGCGCCTTTCCGGTTTCGTCGTCCGTGAAGCCCACCGTCACGCAGGCGGCCGCGACGCAGCTGACGCCGATCAGCGACGACCACTCGGAACCGGCGGGTACGGGGACCGACTCTCGCGCCCACTCCGTGCCGACGCGTCGCTCGACGAACGGAATGACACCCCGGCCGCTGGAGGTATCCCCGACGGCCACGCACGCCGTCGCATCCGCGCACGAGACGCCGACGAAGACCGACGTGTGACGGTGATTCTTGGCCGCGTTCTCGAGGACCCAGCCGGAGCCGGGGGATCCTGGTGAAGCCGCCGCGGCGGTTGCCACCGACAGGGCGAGGACCACCGCCAACGCCACCGGACCGACCAGCCGACTCGCGGATCGCCGCTCAACCATGGCCTTCGTCACCCCTGATCGACTCGATCGCCTCTTCGACGTAGTCCACAAGCGCCTCACCGCCCCAGTGGCCCGGCGGCATCAGGTTCAGCGTCCGGGTCGTCGCATGATATGCCGCGTCGTCACGCGCCGCGGCCAGAGCGGCACCGGGCTCCTCGGCGACGGGCCGGATGCGGATCTGCTCGCGGAAGCGGCTGACCTCCTCCGCGCCGGCAGCCCGGGCGGCGATCCGCAGCCGGCCGATCCCGAACAACGTCACCACCTCAGGGGGAAGTTCGCCGAACCGGTCCTCTGCCTCAGCGCGGACGGCGGCCAGACCATCCGGCGACCGCGCGGTCGAGATCCGCCGGTACAGCTCCAGGCGAAGCGACTCCTGCTCGAGCCAGCCCTGCGGGACGAACGCCCGCACCGGCAGATCGATCCGGATCTCCTTCTCCTCCTCGACCGGTTCGCCCTTCATCTCGGCCACCGCCTCGCCCAGCAGACGCACGTATGTGTCGAACCCGACCGCCGCGATGTGCCCGTGCTGCTCGGCCCCCAGCAGGTTCCCGGCCCCGCGGATCTCAAGGTCGCGCATGGCGATGGGTAGCCCCGAACCGAGCGCCGTGAACCGCCCGATCGCCTCCAACCGCCCGTGTGCCTCTTCGGTCAGCGACGACGCCGGCGGGAAGAAGAAGTACGCGAACGCGCGCTCCGCCGAACGGCCGACCCGACCGCGCAGCTGGTACATCTGCGCCAACCCCAAGCGGTCGGCGCGCTCGACCACCAACGTGTTCGCCGACGGCACGTCCAGGCCGCTCTCCACGATCGTCGTACATACCAGAACGTCCGCGTCGCGCTCCCAGAACGAGAGCATGACCTTCTCGAGCTTCTCCTCGTCCATCTGACCGTGCGCGACGACGATGCGCGCGTCGGGCAACTGCTCGCGCAGCCAGCCGGCGCGGCGTTCGATCGTGTTCACGCGGTTGTGCACCCAGAACGCCTGCCCACCGCGGAGCAGCTCACGTCGAAGGGCCGTCAGCGACATCTCCTCCTCGTATGGCCCGACATACGTCATGACCGGCTGGCGGTCCTCGGGCGGGGTGTCGACCACGCTCATGTCGCGGATGCCGGCGAAGGACATCTCGAGCGTCCGCGGGATCGGGGTGGCCGTCATGGTCAGGACGTCCACGCTGGCGCGCATCTTCTTCAGCTGCTCCTTGTGACCGACCCCGAACCGCTGCTCCTCGTCCACCACGAGCAGCCCGAGGTCCTTGAAGGTGACGTCCTTCGACAGCAGCCGGTGCGTGCCGATCACGACGTCCACGGCCCCCTCGGCCGCCTGCGCCAGGACGCGGTGCTGGTCGGCGGACGACAGGAAGCGCGAGACCATGGCGACCTTCGCCGGGAACGGGGCGAAGCGTTCGCTGAACGTCACGTAATGCTGTTCGGCCAGCAGCGTCGTCGGAACCAGGACCGCCACCTGCTTCCCGTCCGCGACCGCCTTGAACGCCGCGCGGACGGCCACCTCGGTCTTGCCGTAGCCGACGTCGCCGCATATGAGCCGGTCCATCGGCTTGGCCGACTCCATGTCGCGCTTGACCTCGTCGATCGCCGAAAGCTGATCGCGCGTCTCCTCGAACGGGAACGCCTCCTCCAGTTCGGCCTGCCACGGCGTGTCGGGACCGAACGCGTGCCCCGGCACGCTCATGCGGACGCTGTAGAGACGAACGAGCTCGCCGGCCATGTCACGGACCGCGCGCTTGACGCGGGCCTTCTGCTTCGTCCAGTCGCTGCTTCCCAGCCGGTGGAGACGCGGCGCCTCGCCGCCCACGTACCGCGCCAGGACCCCGACCTGGTCCGAGGGCACGTACAGGCGGTCGCCCTGCGCGTACTCGATCAGGAGATAGTCGCGCTCGCTGCCGCCGATCTCGCGGCGGACCACGCCGACGTACCGCCCGACGCCGTGAACCTGGTGGACGGCCAGATCGCCTGGCTCAAGTTCGGCCGCGATCGCGTCGGCGCGCTTGGAAGTGATCCGCGGAGCCTCCCGCGTGTGCCGCCGACGGCCGAAGAGGTCCTCCTCGGTGACCACCACCAGCCGCCCGGGTTCGCCGGAGCCGGGTTCGAACAGGAACCCCTCGGCGACGTCGGCGTTCACGCGGGCGACCTCATTCGGGTCGACGCCCTCGGCCTGCAGGACCTCGATGCTGCGCTCGAGCGAACCGCGGCCTTCCGCCGCCACGACGACCGCCGCCCCCTCGCGGGCGCGCTCGGCGACCAGCGTGGCCATCCGCTGGGAGCCGGCGCTCGGAAGCTCGGCGGGCCGCGAGGCCACCAACGAGTCCAACGACGTCAGGGCCAGGTCGAGCCCGTCACCGAACTCGTTCAGCTCGACGCGTTGCCGTGACCCGAGCGCCGTCTCCAGGCCCCGGATGGCCGGCACTCCCGGCCAGTCGGCGGCGCGGGCCAGCGCATCGGCCTCGTCCAGGATGCGGGCGGCGCGGTCGCGCGTCCGGATGGCGGAGGCGACCACGACCCAGCCGCCCGCGGGGAGCAGGTCGGGCAGCGTCGGAAGCAATTCGTGCATCAGGGGGATCGCCTGTTCCATCCCTTCGAACGAAAGCCCCTCCGCGACGCGGTCCAGCAGGCTCGCATAGCGCCCGCGATAGCGGGGGGCGGCGTCGGCGGCCAGGCGGCGAACGTCCGGGCCGAGCGTCAGTTCGCGACACGGGTGGATCTCGACGCGCTCGGCCTTGCCGGTCGTCAACTGCGTGGAGGGCGAGAAGACCCGGATCGCCTCGATCTGGTCGCCCCAGTAGTCGACGCGGACCGGCCTGCGCGCGGTCGACGGGAAGACGTCGACCAGTCCGCCGCGGACCGCGAACTCCCCGCGATGCTCGACGACGTCCACGCGGCCGTACCCGAGATCGATCAGCGCCTGGATGAGCGCGTCCGGCGACATGGTCTGGCCGCCGGCGAGTTCGAGCGAATCGTGCTCGCCGAGCGTGGGAGCGACGGCCTGGATCGCCGCGGCCGTCGGGGCGACGAACACGTGCGGCCCTTCGGCCGTCCTGAGCAAGCGGGCCGCACGGGCACGCCGCCCCGCGATCTGCGGCGCCGGGCTGATGCCCTCGTACGGAAGGGATTCCCACGCGGGGAAGACGACGACCTTGTCGGGACCGAGGAAGGCGGCGGCACCGGACGCGATGGACTCGGCGGCGCGCGGATCGGGCGCAACGGCCAGCACGGGCGCGTCCAGCGCGTGGGCGAGCACGGCCGAAACGAACGGATGCCCCGCGCCGGCCGCGAGCGCGCTACGGAGCGGACCTGGTTCCGCGAGCAGCCTTCGGAACGGTCCCGCGGAGGCCGAATCGTCAAGTAGCGTTACCGATTCCAACGTCTCACGTCCTTTTCGGGCAACACGAACAGGCCCGGTTCG
>JBEDUK010000004.1:0-16050 GCA_040414485.1 Actinomycetota bacterium | reverse complement strand
GTTCTACGACAACTTCTTCGAGCCGCGCGGGTACGGCGTGATCGAGGTGGACATGGCGGGGACGGCGCGGTCGACCGGCTGTGCCGACGAGGGGGCCGCGTCGGACATCGGTTCGATCAAGGCCGTGGTCGACTGGCTGAACGGCCGCACCACGGCGCAGGACATCCACGGCAAGGCGGCCACGGCGTACTGGGCGAACGGGACCGTCGGGATCATCGGCAAGTCCTACGACGGGACGCTGGCCGAAGGCGTGGCCGCGACCGGCGTCGAGGGGCTCGCGACGATCGTCCCGATCTCGGCGATCAGCTCCTGGTACGACTACGACCGCTCCCAGGGGATCCCGTTCTCCTACAACTACCCGACCGGGCTGTCGGAGACGGTCGAGTACGCGCGGACGCAACAGGTGGACTGCTCGGCGGTCAACGCCGAGATGAGCCGCGACGACGCCGACGAGACCGGGAAGTACACCGCGTTCTGGTCCGCGCGCGACTACAGGAAGGAGCCGCCGCCGTCGGGGTCGAAGGTGACGGCAAGTGTGTTCCTCGTCCACGGCCTGCAGGACACGAACGTGAAGACCGTGAACTTCGGGCGATGGCTGGCGCTCATGCGCAAGAACCACGTCGTCACGAAGGTCTGGCTGTCTCGCCTCGGGCACACGGACCCGTTCGACTACCGGCGTGCGAAGTGGGTCGACACCCTGCACCGATGGTTCGACAACCAGCTCATGGGGATCGACAACGGCATCCTGGACGAGCCGCGCGTCGACGCCGAGATCTCCCCGGGCCAATGGGTGACCTCGAACACGTGGCCGGCGGGTACCGGCAAGGAGACGTTCACGTTCCACGGGGACGGCTCGCTCACAAGGGGTGAGGCCGAGCAGGGCACCGCGAACTTCGTCAACGATCCGAATCAGAGCGAAGGAGCGGCGATCTCGAAGGGAGCGAACTCCCACCGGCTGCTCTACGTCACCGGGTCCCTCAAACACGACTTGCGGATCAGCGGCGAGCCGGACGTCGACCTGAGCATCACGACCAAGGCGTCCCCGGGCCAGGTCGGGATCGCGCTGGTCGACTACGGCACCCAGATCCGCGTGCCCGATGACGGCGCCGGCAACGAGACGCTGCAGACCCAGAGTTGCTGGGGCAAGTCCGTCTCGTACGACGACGCGTGCTACTACGACAGCGTCGAGGCGCGCGTCTCGACCCCGCTGGCGGTGCTGGCGCGCGGCTGGGCGCGGCTGGCCGGCGGCGGCGCGACGAGCACGATCACCGTGCACCTCGCCTTCAACGACGTCGTGGTCCCGGCGGGAGATCAGTTGGGAATTGCGATCTTCGGCGCGTCGCCCGACTGGCTGGTCACCCTGGACACTGGAGCCGACAAGTACGACGTCGACCTGGGCACCAGTTCGCTGAGGCTTCCTGTGGTCGGCGCGGCGTCGTTCGCCGCCAACGCCGGCGACCTCCGGCAGGTACCGGCGTTCATCCCCGCCGGGGTGCTGCCGCCGCATGCCGATCCGGCCGGCCGCCTGCCTGAATAGGACGGTTTCGGGTGGTGGCGGCCCGGTAGGGAGTGCCGCCACCCGAATTCTCAGATCAGATCGTCAGCATCCTTTACCGATCGCCTGGTACGGGCAGTTGGCGATCTTCGTCAGGTAGGTCACCGAGCCCTTCATGCGTTGGGTCTGCGACTTGATCACGCTGTCCGGCACGTAGAAGTCGTTGCCGTACATCTCGATCGTGAAGGCGAAGATGTGGTGGGCACCGTACTCCCAGTCCACGGACGTGCCGTCGGTGATGTACAGGTCGCTCATCTGCTGCGGGTAGTAGCAGTCACCGCTCAGGCACGTGGATTGAGCCATCGTCTGACCGATCTTGACGAACGTGTCGTGATCCTCCTGCGTCATGTCGGGCGGCACGTCCGTGAAGGTGTAGCCGTACGGCCACATGACGAGTTCGCCGAACGTGTGAAAGGAAATTGCCGCGGTGATCTGCTCGGTGCCGTTGATCACGCGGCTGTCGACGAACTTCGCGAGCATCTTCGACTCCGGCGCCGAGAAGGCCTTCGCGCCGCGGTAGGTCTCGTCGGCCGGGTCGCCGCTGGACCCTCCGCAGCAGCCCCACTTGTAGTCGTAGTTCCGGTTGAGGTCGGTGCCGACGTTCGGGTTCGGGTCGTTCGGCTGCCGGTTCTTCCGCCAGTAATGGAACTGGTCGCCGGTGATGTCGTACTCGCCGCCGTCCGGATTGATGTCGAAGATGATCCAGATCGCCCGCGTATTCACGAGCTTCCTGATGCTCCTCTTCTTGGTGTAGCCATCGGCGAACAGACGCATGATGTAGAGCGTCGTCTCGACGGTCAGGTGCTCCCGCGCGTGGTGCAACCCGTCGAACAGGACCTCTGGCCGGCCGCTCGTGTAGGTCGGCGCGTCCTTCGTGATCAGGACCGCGGGGATGTCGCGCCCCTCGTAGGACTTGCCGATGCTGAACGACTTGACCAGGGTCGGGTGCTTCGCGACCTCCTTGGCGATGGCGTCGTTCATCTCCGCGTAGTTGTGGTAGCCCTCGTAGCCAGGCGGGAAGTCGTCGGGCGCGAACGAGGGGGAGATGTCGAAGCCCAGGGCCTGCACGTTCGCCGCCTCGCGGGCGTAGCCACGGGCGATCACGTACGTGGCGCCGGCGCCCTCGATCGACAGACCGGTCCGCTCGATCGCGGTGCGCTGCTCCTTCGTGGTGATGCCGTCGATCCGGTAGTTGTGCAGCTCACGCAACTGCTGCGGCGATGCGGCGGAGACGCCGCCGAGCGCGGGCATTGCCAGCGCGATCGCGATCACCGCGATCAGCACCGCGAGGACCGGCCGCGCGGACCGGTGCGAACGAGTTGATCGCACGATGCTTCCCCCTTCTCATGGCTGCCCACGGACGACGGGCAGTCCGGCCGAACGGACTGGCCGGAGCATAGGGGGCGATTCACCCCGTGTCGAGACGAAGCATGACGGCCGAAACGGCCCCGGACTATAAAGGGCCGCATGGCTGCCAAACGCTCACTCACCGTTGCCGTCGCCGTCCTGCTGGGCTCGGCGTCGCTGTTCGTCGCCGGCGCGGCCGCCGGCTACGCATCACCCGCCGCCCCGGGGACATCGGCCGCTTCGGCGTCGCGCGGGCCGGACCCGAACGCCCCGCACGGCGGCATCGTTCGGGGCGTCCAGACCGGCCCGGACATCTCGGCGAACAACCCCGCGTCGCGCCGGGCCTTCCTCGAGTTGCATCAGCAGATGCTCGGGATCGACCTGGGCGTGCCCGCGAGGCCCGACACGATCCACGAGTACGTCGGAACGTCGTTCGACAACATCACCGACTCCGAGGGCTCGCAGGCCACGCAGAGCGTGTCGACGAGGATCAAGCCCGCCGATCCGGGCACCACGCTCTACACGCCGACCATGTACCCGTCGGGCGGCTCGTGCGTCGAGGTCAGCACCGCGTACTTCCACACCAGCCAGGTCGTCGCCGCATGGGACTGGTGCGTGCAGATCCGGTTCGTCGCCCAGGTGACGATCAATCAGTCGTTCCTGGCCACGTACGCACAGAACCACAACTACTCGGTGCAGATCGTGATGACGGACAAGCCGACGAACGAGTGGAGCTCGTACCTGTACAACTACACCACCGGCCAGTGGGATCTGCTCTTCAAGCAGCACGGCACGTCCCAGGTCGGTCTGGCCGAGGGCTGGGACCTCTACGAGCTGTATTCGAACTTGAAGCCGAACGGCCAGAGCTACGCGTGCGCCGATCTTCGGAAGAAGCGGATCGAATCACAGGACATCCAGGTGCGGATCGGCACGACGTGGTTCACCGCCGACCCGGCGCACGCCGGTGACGACTACGACGTGCCGCTCTCCCAGTTCGACTGCAAGAGCCTGCACTACGAGATGATCACTCAGTACTCGCACTGGAAGGCGAGGGGCTGACGCAGACTCACGCCCGGCGCGCCACGGACTACTCCGGCGGGCCGCTGAACAGGTAGGCTCCGCACCGGCGCGGCGTCGTTCGCGAGGAACAGCCCGCCGGGGGAGAGGGGCGATGGTTCGTTCGGCGCGGGTTCCGCGTGTCTTTGTCGGTCATGACGTCGCATCGGCCGACGGCGTTCGGAGCGCGGGCTGATGCCGCAGACCAGCGTGCCTCCCGGCGCGGGGCACCGGCAGAACAAGGCGGTCGGCCGGCGGTACCGCGGCGCCGGCCGTCTTCCCTCGCAGGCGAAGAGGGCGCCGAAGCCGAGGATCTCGATCTGGACGCGCCTCCGGTACCGGGTCGACAACGCGCTCTCGCGCGGCGCCTGGGTGGTGATCGGGTACCTGGGGCTCCTGACGCTCGCCTTCGTCTTCGTCGGAGCCCTCATCGCGGTGATCGCGCGGCTGGCCGGCTGGAACGGCGGAGGCGGCCGGCTGGGGATCTTCGAGGCGATGTGGCAGATGTTCGTCCGCATCGTCGACAGCGGCAGCTTCGCGGGCGACCAGGGGCCGTGGACGCGCCTGGTCGCGGTGCTGATCACGCTGACCGGGATCTTCATCGCCGGCAGCCTGATCGGTCTGATCGCCGCCGCCGTCGACCAGCGCATCGACGCCCTGCGGCGCGGCCGGAGCCACGTGGTCGAATCCGGCCACACGCTGATCCTCGGCTGGTCGCCGCGTGTGCCCACGATCGTCGGCGAACTGGTCATCGCCAACGAGAGCGAGAGGCGCGCGGCGATCGTGATCCTGGCCGAGAAGGACAAGACCGAGATGGAGGAGGAGATCCGCTCGAGCGTCCACGACCTGCGGACGACGCGGGTGGTCTGTCGCCGAGGCGATCCGGGCGGCGCCGCGGACCTTCGCCTGGCCGCGGTCGAGAGCGCGCGGTCGATCGTGGTCACCAGCGACGATGGCGACGCGTCCTCCATCCGCGCCGCGCTGGCCGTGCTTGGCCTGGGCCTGGATGCCCCGGTGGTCGTGGAGATGGCCTCCGCGGAGCGAGCCACGACGCTCGAGGCGGTCACGGGAGGCACGATCCTCACCGTGAACTCGGACCGGGTGATCGCGGAGGTCACCGCGCAGGCGTGCCGCGAGGCCGGCCTTTCGACCGTGTTCCAGGAACTGCTCGACTTCGACGGCGACGAGCTCTACCTCCGGGCGTTCCCGGAACTGGACGGGTCGACCTACGCGCAGGCGCAGCAGTCGTTCGAGAAGGCCGCGGTCATCGGCGTCGCCGGTGAGGAGGGGATCGAGCTCAATCCGTCGCCTGATCGGGTGATCGCTGCCGATGAGCGCATCATCGCGCTCGTCGAGGACGACTCGGTCTTCACCTGGGAGGGCCTCAGGTCCGTGCCGCAGGTCGAGGTGCGGTACGAACCCGACCCCGAGCCCGCGCAGCACATCCTGGTGGTCGGCTGGAGCCACCTCGCCCCTGTCGTGATCCGCGAGCTCGACGATTTCCTCACGGACGGATCGCGCATCACGTTGGTGATCGACGGCCGCTTCGTCCCGTCCGGCGTCGCGGAGGCATCGAGTCTCGCGGCGGAGGCGAATCTGGTCCACACCACGATCGACGTCCGGACCTCCGACGGAGGGCCGGAGGCGATCGGCGATCTCCTGGGCGACGAGGCCTATGCGCAGGCCATCCTGCTCGGCTACCGGCGGGGCATGTCGGCTGCGAACGCCGACGCCGAGACGCTGCTCACCCTCATGGGCCTGCGCCGGCGGTGGCCGCGCGGCCATCCACCCGAGGTTCGGTTGGTGGCCGAGGTGCTCGATCAGCGCAACGTGGACATCGCCCAGAAGGTCGGCGTGGACGACTTCATCGTGAGCGACCGGCTGGCGAGCCTGATGATCGCCCAGCTGTCCGAACGCGCCGAGCTTCGGGACGTGTTCGACGAGCTCTTCGACGCGACCGGCGCCTCGATCGTCCTGCGGCCGGCGGCGCGCTTCGTGCAGAACGGATCGCCGATGACGTTCGCCCAACTCGTCGCCGGGGGCAACCGGTTCGGGGAGTCGGTCCTCGGGTACCGCCGGGCGAGCGACGGTCGGGTGCTGCTGAACCTGCCGAAGTCTCAGCAGGTGGACCTGGGGCCGCGTGACGAGGTCGTGGTGGTGACCACCAGGGAGCCCGCCGCGCGCTGAACCGGTAGCGTCGTTCGCCACAGCCGTCCTGCTCGCTTGAAAGGGGATGCGTCGTGGCGCTCACCATCGGATCCGTCGTCGTGGACTGCAACGACTTCCCGGCCATGATGGCCTTCTGGGAGGCGGCGCTCCGGTACACCCACCGCGAGCCGGTCGAGGACGGGTTCGCGATCCTGCGGGATCCGTCCGGCCGGGGGCCCAACGTCTCGATCGACCGCGTGCCGGAGCCGCGGGTCGGGAAGAACCGGCTGCATCTCGATCTCTACACCCGGGAGCAGGATGCCGAAGTCGATCGCCTGCTGGCGCTCGGCGCGACGCGGCACACGCGGACGCCCGAGCCGGGCGAGGACTTCGTCGTGCTGGCGGATCCCGAAGGGAACCTGTTCTGCGTCGTGGACGTCGGCGAGGCGTGACCTTACGCCGGTGATGTTCGCCGGCGGCGTCCCTGGCGGACGACGCCGGCGAACATGCTCGGGCCGTGATTCCCGGCCGGCGTCAGCAGAAGATGCTCACGCCTCCAGGGCCGATCAGGAGGCCGACGATGATCAGCACGATACCGGCGATGATTCCGCCCCTGACCAGGCTGACGATACCGGCGATGACAAGGATGACGGCGATGATCCACAGCACGGTGGCCAGAGCGCCGCCGCAACCCGAGGCTGCGATGAGCGCAAGCATCATGGTGGACTCCTCTCTGGATTCTCGGGATACGCGTTGCGTGACTTCGTTCGTTCCGCGGACGCCGTTGCTATTTCCCATGACGACGGAAGCGCAATCCTTCAGCGGTGGCGTCCGCGAGGGCCTGCCGCGACCGATTCCGCGGATTAGGGTTGGCCGCGTGGACTTCTCCCTCGACCACGGGCGGGCGGTCCTTCGGCGCACTCCGGAGACGCTGCGCGCCCTGCTCTCGGGCCTGCCGGACGGGTGGCTGACGGGGAACGAAGGCCCGGGCACGTGGTCGCCGTATCAGGTCGTCGGGCACCTCGTCCACGTGGAGGAGGTCGACTGGATCGACCGCACGAAGGTGATCCTCGAGCACGGCACGGACCGCGTGTTCGAACCCGTCGACCGCGAGGCCGGCTTCACGCGCTTCGCCGGCTGGTCGCTCGAGCAGCTGCTGGAGCGGTTCGACGAGCTCCGCGACGCGAACCTCCGGTCGCTCTCGGAGCTGGTCGGCCCGGAGGACCTCGCGAGGCGCGGCGTCCACCCGACGTTCGGCGAGGTCACGCTCGGTCAGCTCCTCGCCACGTGGGTGGTCCACGACCTGAATCACCTCGGACAGATCGCGAAGGCCGAAGCGAAGCAGTACCGGGACGCCGTCGGCCCCTGGCGCGAGTTCCTTCCGATCGTCGACGCTCCCTGAAATCCGTGCGCTGCCGAGGCGCCGCGCTCGACGCTCGCTCGGCATAGGCTCCCGCCAGTCATGGCTCACGAGACGAACGCTTCCCTGGATCCGCCGTCGGGAGTGCGGCTCTCGGAGGTGGTGGCCGCGCTGTCGTTCGCGTCCGACTTCGGGCTGGGGCAGCCGATGGAGCACGTCCTCCGCGCATGCCTCATCGCACTGCGCCTGGCCGATCTCAGCGGCACGGACAAACCGACGCGCCGTGAGACCTACTGGGTGACGCTCCTCGCGACCGTCTGTACCGGCGAGTCGTTCGAGCTAGCTCGCATGTTCGGCGACGACGTCGCGTTCCGCTCCGGCATGTACCACGCAGGCCCGTCGCAACTCGCGCAGATGGTGTTCGTGCTGCGGCTCGCGGGGTCGGACAGACCAGACCGGTCGGCCCGCGCCCGGGCGCGCGCGACGGCGGAGATCCTGGGCACGCGCGGCCGGTCGGTGGAGGAGCGATTCCTGGCGCATTGCGCGCTGACCAGCCGTATCGCGGAGAGTCTGGACCTCGATCCGGGCGTCGCCGCGGCGCTGTCGAACACGTTCGTCCGCTGGGATGGAAAGGGAATCCCGCGCGGCGTGCACTCGAAGGACGTGCCGGCGTCGGTTCGGTTCATGCACCTGGCGGACATGGCGGAGGTCCACCATCGGATCCACGGGGTGGACGGGGCGGTCGAGTTCGCGCGGAGCAACGCCGGCAAGCTCTTCTCTCCGGATGTGGCGGATGCCTTCGTCCGGAACGCGGCGGCGATCCTGGCAGGGCTGGGCGACACCACGTGGGATCAGGTGATCGACGCGGAGCCGCTCCCGCAACCGGAACTCACGGAGCGGGAATTCGACTCCGCCCTGGAGGTCATGGCCGACATCGCCGATCTGAAGTCGCCGTGGTTCGCGGGCCACTCCCGCGGCGTCGCGGACCTGGCCTCCACGGCGGTGCAGGCCGCCGGGATGCCCGCACGGGACGTGGTCACGGTGCGCCGCGCCGGCCTTCTGCACGACATCGGCCGCACGGCGGTGTCGAACGAGATATGGGACCGGCCGGGCCCGCTCACGGAGAGCGAGCAGGAGCGCGTTCGGCTCCACGCCTACTACACCGAACGGATGCTGCGACGGCCTGCGGCGCTGGCGGGCCTGTCAGCCGTCGCCGCGTCCCACCACGAGCGGCTCGACGGTTCCGGCTATCACCGCGCGATCCGCGGTTCTGAGATCCCGCTGCTCGGCCGCTACCTGGCCGCCGCGGACGTGTATCACGCAATGCAGGAGGCACGGCCCCATCGGCCCGCTAGGTCGTCGAAGGAAGCTGCGGCCCACCTTCGGGCCGAGGTCCGCGACGGACGGCTCGACGCCGCTGCGGTGGAGGTCGTCCTGAGCGTCTCCGGCCACCGCACCTCGGGCGCGCCGGGCGCGCCGGCCGGGCTCACGCCGCGCGAGGTGGAGGTGCTGCTGCTCGTGGCGCGCGGCGCGTCGACCCGCCACGTGGCCCGCGCCCTGAACATCACGCCGAAGACGGCCGGCAACCACATCGAGCGCATCTACGCGAAGATCGGCGCCTCCAGCCGCGCCACCGCGACGCTGTTCGCGATGCAGCACGGGATGCTCGCCACGCTCGAGCCGGTCCAGAGGTGAGCCGAGTTCGGCCGACGAAGCGCTGAGGAGAACTCCTCATGGCGCCGCCCGGCAGCGCCCATAGCGTCCTCTCCGATGCCGGACCGGAAGCGTTCCGGTCCAAACGGACGGCCCAGGGCGGCCGTAGGAGGGAGGCACGGATGGGCGCATTCGCACGGAGCTTCGACCAGCCTGAGGACACGACGCGCTTCGCGAACGGCGAGGAGCGGTTCCTCCACCTGTTGGGCGTGAAGGTCGGTCTCGCCACCTTCGAGCCGGGCTGGCGCTGGACGAACGACCTTCGCCCGCTGTTCGGAACGGACACCTGCCCGGTCCACCACGCCGGCTACATCCTGTCCGGCCGGCTCCACGTGGAGCTCAACAACGGCTCGACGCTCGATCTGTCCGGCGGGGACGTCTGCGACATCCCGCCGGGACACGACGCCTGGGTCGTCGGCGACGAACCCTGCGTGATGCTCGACTGGGGCGGGAAGGTGCGCGATGAGGCGGCCGCGGCGAAGCGGCCGGTTGTACAGGCGGAGGGGGTGTCGCGATGAACGCCGCGTCGGATCGCCCGGTCGTCACCTTCCGCGCGTCTGCCGAGTCCACCGCTTCGCCGGCCGCGATCTACGACGTGCTGGCGGACCTCCGGACGCACCTGGTCTGGGCCGGCGCCGAGGCATCGAAGAAGAAGTTCAGGCTCCTCAGCATCGACGCGTCATCGACCCGGACGACGGTCGGCGATCGGTTCACGTCCACCGGCGCGAACATGATCGGGACCTTCCACGACCGCTCCGTCGTCGTGGAGGCCACGCCGGATTCGACGTTCGGCTTCGATACCGAGTCCGTCCTCGAACGGAAGCACGTGAAGGACATGGAGGCGCATTTCACGCACCGGTATCGGATCGAGCCAGCGGCGACCGCCGGCAGCTCCGTGATCACCTACGTATGTGAGGCCTTTCCGCGGAATTACGTGCCCTGGTGGCTCCGCCCGGGCACGCGATCGATGACGCGGTTCTCGGTCCAGCGCTTCATGGCCGCGCACCTTCGGAACCTCTCGCACATGGCGGAAATCGCGGCGCCGCGGGCGGCCTGACAGCGCAGGCGGGGGAGGCCGTAGGGCGTTTCTCGGCCTTCCCCGCCGGGTACTCGGCGATTAGCAGACCGGCCCCCGACGCGGGCCGAGGAACGCCGAGAGGAGCCCAGCGGATGGCCGGCACGGCTGTGAGGAGGCAGGCGCCAGGGGACGAACCGGTGACCACCGATATCCCGGCGCGGATGGACCGGCTGCCCTGGGTGAGGTGGCACTGGGTGGTCATCGTGGCGCTCGGGATCACCTGGATCCTCGACGGCCTCGAGGTCACGATCGTCGGTTCGATCGCGGCGGTGCTGACCAACAGGCAGACGCTGGCGCTCACCGACGCGCAGGTCGGCCTGGCGGGGACGATCTACATCGTCGGCGCCGTCATCGGTGCGATCTTCTTCGGCTATCTCACAGACCGGCTCGGGCGCAAGCGTCTGTTCATGATCACCCTGCTGATGTATCTGCTGGCCACCATCGCGACGGCCTTTTCCTGGAGCGCCTGGGCGTTCTTCGTGTTCCGGTTCTTCACAGGCGGAGGGATCGGCGGCGAATATGCCGCGATCAACTCCGCGATCGACGAACTGATCCCCGCGCGCGTACGCGGATGGACGGACCTCGCGATCAACGGGTCGTGGTGGGTCGGTACCGCGGCGGGCGCAGCCGCGACGATCGTGCTGCTGAATCCGAACTTCCTGCCCGTCGACGTCGGCTGGCGCGTTGCGTTCGCCCTGGGAGCGATCCTGGGGTTCTGCGTGCTGCTGATCAGGCGCTTCCTGCCGGAGAGCCCTCGCTGGCTGATGGTGCACGGTCGCCAGGACGAGGCGGAGAAGGTGGTGCGCGAGATCGAGCAACGCGTCCGGCGCGAGGCCGGCGAGGACCTGCCCGAGCCCGACGAGGAGCCGATCGAGATCCATCCCCGGAGCCACACGCCCGTGGGCGAGATCCTCCGCACGATGTTCAAGCAGAACGGGAAGCGCACGGTCCTGGGACTCTCGTTGATGACCGGACAGGCCTTCGCCTACAACGCGGTGTTCTTCACCTACGGCCTGATGCTCACCACGTTCTTCAAGGTCTCCGACTCGTCCGTTCCGTACTTCATCCTTCCGTTCGCCGTGGGGAATTTCATCGGACCGCTCACGATCGGTCGCCTGTTCGACACGGTGGGCAGAAAATCGATGATCGCCGGGACGTACATCCTGTCCGGCCTCCTGCTGGCGATCACGGGGTGGATGTTCGCAAATACGGCCTTTTTCAACGAGATCAGCCTCACGATCGCGTGGTCGATCATCTTCTTCTTCGCGTCCACGGGAGCGAGCGCCGCGTATCTGACTGTCAGCGAGATCTTTCCGCTCGAGGTCCGGGCCAACGCCATCTCGTTCTTCTACGCGTTCGGCACCGGCATCGGTGGCGCGATCGGTCCGCTCCTGTTCGGCGCCCTCGTCGGCTCCGGGAGTCGCTCGAACGTGCTGATCGGCTATCTGATCGGCGCGGCGCTGCTGGTGGTGGCCGGGGGGATCGAGATCTGGCTCGGCGTGAACGCGGAGCAGCGCCCGCTGGAGGACGTCGCCCGGCCGCTGTCGGCCGAGGGTGGCGACCGGGCCGCCGACGAGGAAGGCGAAGCCCCGGCGAAGCAGGCGAGTTGACCTATCCGCTCGGTTTCGCTCGAGGAGGTGAGGAACGATGTGGTCACCACGAGGCGGGGGGCGCGACACGTCCGGGACCGCGGACGTGGCGGGAGAGGCGGACGGCATCGTGCGAGCGCTGGTGGACCAGGGCCCATCGCGACGCCAGCGCCTGCATGAGGTCGTCGGGGCGCGGTACTGGGGCCCCGGACGGTTCCGCCGGGCACGGCACGCCGCGGAGCGCCAAGGCTGGATCCGGCGCACGGGCCGCACCTTCGACGTCACGGACGCGGGCCGCCGGCACATCCGTGGGACCACGAGTCCGGACCACGCCGGCGGGCCGCCGGCAGACGGTCAAGTAGCCGTACGATCGGATCGTCCGGATTCCCCGGACGGTTCGTGATCCGACGAAGCGTCGGCTGCCGTTTCGCCTCGCCTGAAGGCGATCCGCCGCGCCGTTCTCCCGCTCCCGCGTACAATCCGGCGAACGCGCTGGGAGGGGGGAGGACCGTGACCGAACGGCCGACGCACATCACCCGCAGGAAGCTCCTGACTGGCACCGGCAAGGCGACGGCCGCGGCGGCTGCGGCGGCCGCGATCGGATGGATCGAAGTCGGAAATCCGGCGACTGCCTCGGCGACGAGTCCATCCGGCGAGATCGGGAACGCCTCCGGCGGCAGGAACGCATTCGAATATGTCGGCCAGGTCGATCAGGACGGCGACAACCTGGTCTCGTACGGCTACCTTTCGGCCATCGCCGGCCTGGACGTGTCACAGCTGTTCACCGGTGACTCGCACGACGAGACCACGGCTCGATTCACCTATTTCGGGAAGGCGACGCTGTACGCCCGGGTCGAGGGCAACGGCCTGTTCATCATCGACGCGTCGGGTTTCGTGAACTACTACTTCAACCTGTACGGCGGCGCGAGCTTCGAGGATCCCTCCTCGTTCAAGGTGGGCAAACAGATCGCCGTCGACACCGCCGACTTCCACGACGTCCTGAGCGTGACGGCGCCGGACACGGGGTTGCCACGTCTCACGGCCGCGCTTCAGCGCACGAAAGCCGCCAAGTTCACGTTGGCGGGGACCTCGTACACGTTCGGCCACGTGGGCCTGCTCGAGCGGTCGACCGCGAGCGGGCTCAGCACCAGGATCGATCCGAAGCCGAAGTCGAAGATGTACATCGGCGGCGACGCCATGGTGACCGGCGAGGCGTGATCAAGCCGTCGCGCCGGCCCCTCGACCCGGCCGCCACGCACCGGGGTCCGGCGCGGACATGAGGGCGGGGACGCGCAGGTCGCCCCAGTGCTCCCGCGGCGGCCCCAGCCGTTTGACCTCGAATCCAAGACTTCGGGACAGCTCGATCATCCGCTCGGAGATCGCGACCGCCACCCACCGGTAGCCTCGCCTGGACATCGCGATCCAGATGCTCGCGGACAGGCCACCCAGGATCGCGTGGCCGCCGCCCCGGTATTCGGGCGCGACGATCAACCGGCCGGCGTCCGCGACGCGGCCTGCCGGTTCCGCCACGATGCCGAACGCGGCCTCCGTCGGCAGCGGCTTGCCCGGAACCGGGTAGACGACGCGCGCGCACGCGGCGAGCACGTCACCGTCCCATCCGGCGATCTGCGCGGCGTGCTCGTCGTCGTACGCGTCGCGCTCGAGACCGTCCGGCATGTCCTCGGGACGCCGCCAGCCTCGCTCGAGCGTGATCCGGTACCGAAGGCGAAACACCGCCTCCAACTCCTTCGGCCCGGACGCCAGCCTGAATCGAACCGGCCTCGCCGCATCGAGCAACGTCCGAGCCAGTTCGTCGGCGGTGTCGAGCCATTCGGGGATCGGTTCGGTCGCCCTGTCCACGAACCGGTCAGGGTACAGGCGCGGCCACCGGCCGAGGCTTCGACCGACCCTAGGATGACGCGATGCGCCTGGGTGTCACACCGCCTGTGGAGATGACGGGCGTCCTCGCCGCCGTGGAGCTCTCCGCGCGCGCGGAGGCCCTCGGATACACGGACGTGTTCTCCTCGGAGGTGGGCAGCGCGGACGCGTTCTCCCCGCTCGCCGCCCTGGCGGCGCAAACGTCGGTGGTTCGCCTCGGGACCGCGCTCGTGCCCGTCTTCACACGCCCTCCGGCCCTGTTGGCGATGACCGCGGCCAGCCTTCAGGCACTCTCGAGCGGGCGGTTCGTGCTGGGTGTGGGCGCGTCCACGGCGCACATCGTGGACAGCTGGATGGGCGAGACGTTTCGAAACCCCGTGACCCGGGTCCGCGAGTACGTCGATTCGATCCGGCGCATCATCGCGGGGGACAAGGTTTCGCTCCAAGGGCGCGAGGTCAGGATCGACGGCTTCCGGAGGCAGGCCGAACCGGTGTCGCCGGTGCCGATCCATGTCGGAGCGCTCGGGCCGCGGATGTGCCGCCTCGCCGGCGAGGTGGCCGACGGGGTCCAGTTCGCGCTCATGACGCCAGACGGGGTCCGCGACGCATTGAAGGACGTGCGCGCCGGCATGCGCGAAGCGGGTCGCGATGATGCCGGCTTCGACGTTCTGCAGCGGATCCCCATCGCGGTCGGCGAGCCGGAGCCGGTCCGGGAGTTGGCCCGGCGATTCCTGACCGGCTACGCGATCGTGCCGACATACGCCCGGGCGCTCGAACGGCAGGGCTTCGGCGACGCGGCCGCCCGCGTCGCGGATGCGTGGGCGGCCGGTGACAGGGCGAAGGCCGTAACGCTGCTTCCGGACGACCTCGTCGACTCGTTCTTCGTGCACGGCACCCCGAACGAATGCCGTGCACGGCTGGATGAATACGAGCGCGCCGGCGTGCGGACCGCCGTGCTGATGCATCTGTCGATCGGCCCCACGCCCGAGGATCGCGCCGAACAGATCGCTTCGCAGCTCGACGACCTTGCGCCTCAGCAGCCGATCGGGCCCTCGAACGTCACATAGTGGTTGTGCTTGAAGCAGTTGCCCTGGCCGAGGTTCACCAGATCGAACTGGTTCCCCGTGGCCGTGTTGCGGCGGATCATGTTGTCGTCCGAACCGCCATCGGCCTGGATCCCATACGTGACGTCGTCGTTGGCGGTGTTGTACTTCACCACGATGTTGGCGCTGCCCTGCAGGGCGATCCCACCGACCTCGTTGTCGCTGACGTCGTTGCCGTTCACAACGATGTGCTGGCCCGCCGAGAACTCGACGATGATGCCGACCTCGTTCCCGTTGCTCACGTTGTCTTCGACCGAGAGCGTCTCCGTCCCCAGGCGCGAGATGCTGCCCACGTAGATGCCCGAGTCGGAGAAGCCGCTCGCGGTGACCTTGAAGACGTTCACCGCCGCGGTGTCATAGACGTTGACGCCGTATTCGGCGGCGCCACACGTGTCGCTCACGGTGGCGGCTGACACCACGCCGTCTCCGACGTGCTCGTAGTCGATCTCGTAGAAGGTGCCGCCGACGACGGTGATCCCCTGGATGCTGACATTGTCGGCGCGGACCACGATGGTCGCCGTGGCCAGGCAGCGGCCGTCCACGGTCACGGCCCCATCGCCGGCCGAGGTGATGGTGAGGCCGGCCTTCGAGATGGTCACGGTGTCCTTGTACCTGCCCGCGTGCATGTTCAGAGTGTCGCCCGGCTGGGCCTTCGACAGCGCCTTGAAGAACGCGTGCCGGCCGGGGAACACCTCGATCACCTTTCCGGGCCTCGCACGTGAGCCGTGCATCGCGGCGGCCTGCGCCGGCACACCCGCCACCAGCGCCAGCATCGCGACCGCGGCGGCGACCAGCGTCAAACGGCGTGCGTCGCGAAGCATGGGCGGGTCCCCTTCGTCGTTCGGCCCGATGTGAAGAGCAGTCCGCCGAACTGTGGCACAGCCCAATGACCCTCGTCGAACGGAGGCTCGGATCAGGCTCCCTGGAAGGCCGCGTGGATGCGGTCCGCGAACTCTGCCGGATCTGCGCCCCAGCCTCCATGCGCGCCCGGCAGGTACGTGACCGGCACGTCCATCCGCTCTGCGAGAACGATCGCGGCGCGCCGCGCCGCCTGCTCTCCGGATCGTTCCCCGGCAGCGGGCATCACCCGGGTCGATGCGGTTCGAAGCGCCTCGACGTCCGGCACATAGCCGATGATCGGGAGGAACTCGTGCCCCAGGAACAGGTCGAAGTTCCCCATCATCCGGGCCATCATCTCCTGGCTCTCCGGGGTCTGGGGCGCC
>JBEDUK010000003.1:0-24645 GCA_040414485.1 Actinomycetota bacterium | reverse complement strand
TCCCGTTCGATCATCGCGGGGGCAAGCCTACGTGACGGAGGCCGAGAAGGAGGCCAGTCCGAGCGACCCGCGTCCGTCCTTCACCTCGTCGAGCACGGCCTTGCGCTGCTCGTAGTACGCGAGGATCTGCAGCTCGATCGAAAGGTCCACCTTGCGCACCGTGACGGTCTGCGGCACCGAGATCACGGCCGGTGCGAAGTTCAGGATCGACCGGATTCCGGCCGCGACCATGCGGTCGGCCACCTCCTGGGCGGCCCCCGCGGGCGTGCAGATCACACCGATGGCGACGTCGCCCGTGGCCACGATCTCATCGACCTCGTCCAGATGGCGCACGACCAGTCCGCCCACGCGCTCGCCCACGAGCGCCGGTTCGACGTCGATCAGCGCCACCACGCGGAACCCGCGGGCCACGAAGCCCCGGTAGTTCGCCAGCGCGTGCCCCAGGTTGCCGACCCCCGCGATCAGCACCGGCCAATCCTGGGTGAGCCCGAGCTCCCGCCGCACCTGATGGATCAGATACGCGACGTCGTAGCCGACCCCGCGCGTGCCGTACGAGCCCAGGAACGACAGATCCTTCCGCACCTTGGCCGAATTCACGCCGGCCGCCTCGGCGAGGCTCTCGGACGAGATCGTGGACGTGCCCTGCTCGGCGGTCTCGACCAGCACGCGCAGGTAGACCGGAAGGCGGCCGAGGGTGGCCTCCGGGATGGTTCGCTCGCTCACGCGGGCTCTCCCGGCGAGAGGGGTTCGAACGGCTGGAGCGGCGCCAGCGGGCGCTGGGTCGCGAACGGAAGTGTTGCCGCCATCGACCGCGCCATCCTAGCGCACGAATTCACAAGCGCCGGAACGCCGACCTATGAGCCTGCCAACAGCTCGCGCAGCGCAGCCTGGTCAACGCGGTATTCGAACTCCTCCACGCCGTCGATCTCGACGACCGGCACCCGGAGCCCGTACTCCCGTTCGAGGTCGTCGTCGCCATCGATCAGTCGCTCGTCGAACGCCACCCGCGCCCCGGCCGACGGATCCAGGGAGCCGATCGCGGCCATGATCTCGGCGCGCGCGTCGTCGCACAGATGGCACGTTGAGCGCGAATACATCCTTACGGTGACGTTCGGGGCCACGCAGGTCATGGTATCGGCCGGTCTGATAAGACGTGCTGCGTGCAGCCCGAACGGATCGAGGACCAACGCGATCGCGACCTGCACCGGCGCCTGACGCGCCGTGATCGTGAGGCGTTCGACGAGCTGTACCGCCGGTACTCGGCGGCGGCGTACGGGCTCGCGTTCCGCGTCATCGGCCGGTCGGCGCTCGCGCAGGACGTGGTCCACGACGCCTTTCTTGCGCTCTGGAAGGCTCCGGAGGCGTTCGATCCGGCCCGCGGCACGTTCCGCGCGTACTTCCTCTCGCTCGTGCACCACCGTTCCGTCGACACCGTCCGGCGGGAGGAACGTTCGCGCCAACGCCACGAACGAGTGAACCCCGTGCCCGATGTTGGCGAAGATGTTGCGGAGGAAGTGGTGCACGAGGCGTGGCTCGCCGACCGGCGCTCCAAAGTGCTCGAGGCGCTCGAGTCCTTGTCGGCGGAACAACGCGAGGTGCTCGAACTGGCGTATTTCCGGGGGTACACGCAGTCCCGGATCGCCGAGGAGACCGGCGTCCCACTCGGGACGGTGAAGACCCGGACGCTCGCCGCGATGCGCAAGCTTCGCGCGGCACTCGTTGGAGGCGCGGATGGAGACTGAGCACGATCGGGTCCAGGAGGCACTGGCGGCCAGGGCGCTCAGCGCGCTCGGCGAGGAGGAGAACGAGGCCGCCGAGGCTCTGATTCGGACCCACCTTCCCTCGTGCCCGGAGTGCCGGGCGGCGCTGGAGGACTTCGAGAGCATCGCCGGGGAACTGGCGCTCGCCTCGCCCTCCAAGCGACCCCCGGGTGAGGTCCTGGCGCGCCTGCACAGAGGGGTGGCGCCCGAGCGCCGCCGCGTCGGAAGCCTCGGGAGGTTGGGGGCGCTGAGCGGCCTCGCCGGTGCCCTGACCGCCGCCGCCGTCGTGATCGCGATCGGTCTCGGCGTGTGGAGCATCCATCTGACGGGCCGCATCTCCAGGGCAGAGCGCCAGCAGGCGAACACCGCGGAGCTGATCTCGGCGGTGTCGGTGCCCACCTCGAAGATCGTGCCCCTCGCACCCCCCGGACGGGCCACGGCCACCGCGCCGGTGGCGGCCGTGTACGTGCCCGGTCGCGCGCACCTGTTCGTCGTGGGAAACCTCCCGCTCCCCAGGCCCGATCGCGTTTACCAGGTCTGGCTGGGCCGGCAGGGCCGGTTCGCCAGCGGCGGCACGTTCGTGCCCGACCACACGGGGGTCGTGATGGTCCGGGTGCCCGCCGACGGCGCCACCTACGACCACGTGCTGATCACCGAGGAGCCGAACCGCGGCAGCTCGACTCCCTCGGGCGACCGCGTGGCCGAATCCGACCTGTAGGGCCCCAAATTCTTGGGCTGAGGGACTGAACCTTCCAACGGCGCGTGTCGAAAAGAGAACGGAGAAGCATCCCCCTTCTCTGCAAGGCCGGACGAGCGTCGTGCTCCGGATGGGCCACCCCCGGCCCCCGGTTGTGACGGCGCGGACCACGAGGAGGCCGCAACCCCCTGCGGCCTCCTCTTTTTTTGGCGCTCTTACTCGAACCGCGGCCTGGGCAAGGCGTCCCACCGCCTCAGGCGCCGGCCTGGATGAGGCCCCGCGCCACGAAGAACACGCCGAAGCCCACGATGACCAGGGCAGACACCACGGGGACCACGGCCGCGGCGCGTACGCCCAGTCTGCGGTCGACGACCGACCGGGCCCGCAGGGCGATCAGGGAGATGCTGACCAGCGCGGCCGCGAGGCCCACGCTGAACGCGGCGATCAACGAAAGGCCGTAGGCCACGCGGTGCGCCGCGATGGAGGCGAGCAGCACCACGAGGGCGGTCGGTGAGGGGAGGATCCCGCCCGAGACGGCCAGGGCGAGCAGTCGGGGCCGGGAGACGCCATCGCCCGGCGAGGTCCGTTCGTCCAGGTGGTCGTGGCCATGCTCGTCGTGGACCGTTCGATCGTGCCCCATTCCATCGGGATGCGGGTGCGCGTGTCCGTGCGATCCCCGACGCATCCGGAGCGCGCGCACCCGGAGGGTCAGGAGCACGCCGCCCAGCGCCAGCGCCACCGCGCCGGTGACGAAGGTGAGCCACGGGTAGATCCGCTCGGCCGGGAACGACGCCGAGAGGGCTACTGCGATCACGCCGAGCGTGAGCACCGAGAGCGTGTGCATCGAAGCCACCGCGACGCCGACGCCGACCGCCTGCCGGATTCGGGCGCCGGCCCCGACGAGGTATGCCGCGGTCACGGTCTTCCCGTGGCCCGGACCGAGCGCGTGCACGATCCCGAAGGCGAAGGCCAGCAGCAGCGACAGCGCGAGCACCGGCGGCGTGAGGCGCTTGGTGACCAGCGAGGCGAACGCGCTCCCGGACGCCTTCGGTGCCGCGGTCGGCGTGCCCGGACAGGCTGGCCGCGTGGCGGAGCCCTCGGAGGAGTAGGCCACGTCGGCGCGCGTCACGTCGAGGGGGCTCTGCAGGAGGTTGGCCGGGTACCGCAGCAGTTCGTCGCTCGTGCTTCGCGCGGGGACGGTCGAGCGTGCGATGGTCGAACCGGTGGCGGCAACCGCCGTGACCTCCTTCCACCCGATGCGACCGGCGAACGTGCCGTCCCGGAAGGCGAGCGATCCGTTCGGAGGGATCGCGCCGTCGAACACCGCCACCATCCGAAGGATCGGCAGTCCGCCCTGGCCCGGCCGGAACGTCATGGTCGCACCGCAGTCGTTCGACAGACGAACGGCCGTCCCACCGGCCGTGAGTCTCAGCATCGGCTCGACCCGGGCGGCCTCCTCGCGCGCCCATCGGGCGCGTTCGGACACGGTGACGGTGCCGTGCCCATCGGCGTCGATCCGTGAGCGCTCCTGGAACGTCGGGATCTCCGCCATGTCCAGGGCGTAGATCACCCGTACCTGCCCGGGCGAGATCGACATCCCGCTGTAGTGGTTGATCGTGAAGTTGCCGAGGGGATGGGCGAGCGCGGCCGGCGCCGCGAGCAGCGCCGTCGCGCCGAACAGGGCTGCGGCCAGCAGGCCGGTGGCGGCCAGGCGCCGGGCGGCGAGCCTCACCGCGTCCCCCCAAGGTGTGCCAGGGCCTGTCGCGCCGGCGCCGCCCACAGGAACGAGAAGTTCGGGTTGATGCGAAGCGCCTGTGCCAGGTCGGACCGCGCCGCGCGCCGCATGCCGAGGCCGCGTTCGATCATGCCGCGATGGAAGAACAACAGCGCGCTTCGGGTCCCGAGCGAGAGTGAGCGGTTCGCGTAGCGCAGGGCCTCCCGGTCGTAACCCGCCGCGTGCAGCGCCCACGCCAGGGCGTCGGCCACCGTGATGCTCCGGCGAAGGGCGTATTCGGCCCTGGCGGCCGCCACGCCCCCGGCGACGTCCGTGCCGTGGTCCGCGTCGAACTGCGCGACCTCGAGGTTCGTGTCGACACCGCTCGCCGCGAAGAGCCGTACCTCCGCGTGGAACAGCGCGTATTGCTGGTTCGCCAGGTCCGTCTGGCCGGCGGCGGCCGCGAGATCGCCGAACTCCAGCACGTACTGCGGCAGCGGGTAGCGCCTGGTGACGCTCGCGTAGTCGCGGAGCGCGGCCGGCGTGTCGTCCCGCGCGGCCTCAACCTTCGCCAATCCTTCGAAGTTCGGCACGAACGTCGGGTCGATCCTCGTGCCGCGGACGTAGTCGGCCCGCGCGCCGGCCAGGTCGCCCTGGTTCCAGGCCAGTTCGCCCAGGTAGTAGCTGGCCCAGGCGGCGTCCGCGGCCGAGCCGGCCGCCTCGTACGCCATCTCCATCGAGTGCTCCGCCGCGGGGAGCGAACCCTGCAGTTCCTGGGCGTAGGACACCCGCGAATACGTCGAGACGTCGGGGCGGAGGTCGATCATCCGCTGGAGCTCCGCGAACGCCTGCCGGTAGCGTCCCAGCTCGATCAGCGCGTCGCCGACGATCGCGCGGATCGTCGCGTTGTAGGGGTTGACCGCGCGGGCGCGCTCGCCCCAGGCGAGGGCGGCGCTGAAATCGTGCCTGGCCGCCGCGAGCGAACCCATCCCCGCAAACGCGTCGGCGTTGCCATGGGGCTGCAGCGCCAGCGAACGGCGGAGCGCCCCCTCTGCCTTCGGGTAGTACGTGGGATCGGCGCTCACGCGCGCCTGCTGGACATAGGCGAACCCCAGGCCGGCCCAGGACTCGGCGTCGCCCGGATCCTGGTGGAGCCGCTGCTGCAGGGACGCGATCGTCCGGGACAGGGTGTCCGCTGGAAGCGACGCGGCGTCTGCGCCTGCCGCCAGCGCGCCGCCGGAGGCAACCGAACCGGTCGCATCGGAACCGTTCGGCGAGCCGCCCATCCGAAGAACCAGCCCGAGGCCGCCCGCCACGACCATGGCCAGGGCGAGGATGCCGACCGTCACCGTGCGGATGAGGCGGCGCGGACGGCCCGGTCCCGGCATCGGCTCCTTCAGCTGCGGCGGCGTCGTCGCCGCGATCGCCCGCGGCTCGTCGGTGATCATCGCCTCGCTCCTCTTCGCTCCGCTCGCTCATCTCCGTCCAGGCGTGGGGCGCGGGGCCCGGTCCCCCTTCGGCCGGGCCCCGCCCGGTCCCGTGTACTCAACCCCTCGGATTCGTCTCCGAGCCCGAGTGGGGCAGTGCGACGTACGGGAAGTGCTTCTGGAACGCGACGTCGTTGTGGTCGACGCCGTCGTTCAGGTCGTTCGGGTTGCCGATCAGCTCGCCTTCGACCACCTGGAGGGAGACGTCGATGACGTCATCGGCCAGACGGCGGCCGTTCGGGAAGCCGGCGTTGTCACCGCCGATGACACCGAGGTCCGAGTACTGCGGGCAGGACCCGGGGTTGCACACCGGGGTGGTCATGTTCAGGCGGATCATCTCGCTGGGAACCACGTTGGGTGGCTGATTGAGCCCGGGGATCCCCGTCGCGAAGACCTCGACGAGGTCGTTGCGCGGGGCGGGCGGAGCCGGGATCCCGTAGATCGCCTGGATGAGGTTGGGCAACTCCGGGTTCGTGATGTACGAGCCGAAGTTGGCCAGGTCGTCCTTCGGTTGGGAGGAGTTCCAGAAGTCCTTCTTCCCCACCGGGATGACGACTTCGTTGACCAGCGGCATGCCGAGGCGTGAGACTTCGACGTAGGACCCGCTGAACGACTGCGTGCCGTCGCCGTTCTCCACGCGGGTGCTCTGCCGCTCGGCCGTGCTCCAGACCCCGATGATGGGGTTCTTGCTCACGTCGCGCCCCCGCGCCAACTGTCTGGACGGCACGGAGAACGCGATGGACTGCACGTTGTACCCGGCCAGGGAGTCGTTGCAGGCTTCCTGGAACAGGCACTGCTGGCCGAGGCTCGCCCCGTACAGCAGGTCGAACACGCGCAGGTCGAGGAAGAACGGATCGTCGGCCTGGCCCGCGTAGGACCGCAGGTTGTTCGCGCCGCCGAGCGTGTAGGACGCCTGGCTCATCAGGGTCCCGTAGTCCGGCATGGACGCATCGCCCACGTCCGACGGCGCCACCATGGCGTCGGACAGGACCGTCTTCGTCCCGGAGTTGGTGATCTTCTGCAGGTCGTATGTCTGATAGAAGTTCAGGTCCGGGTCGTCCAGGGACGTGACCTGGCCGGTGTTGTACAGGAACGTGTCCGGATTCCGGTAGTGGTTCGTGAAGACCCACCGGTAGGTGATGTCCGGCCGCGCGTCCCCGTTGTTGTCGATGTTGATGTCGTAGTGGACGCCCTGGGCGAACGAGTAGAAGTTCGGCCCGCCGGCCGGGTACTCGAACGGCACCCAGTTCGAGACGAACGTCGTCCACGTGGGCTTGTCCGGACTCACGAACGCATAGACGTCCGTGTTGTCGATCTGCGGATCGGCGGCGACCAACGGGGCCTCACGGTGGCTGGATGCCAGGCTCGCGCTCGGTCCGAACGCCGCGAGGGCGCCGGCGCCGAGCGCGACGGTCATGCCGACGGCGACCGCCGTCCGCCTAACACGCGTGCTCATGCGCACTGAATGCACCTCCTTCGAACTCGGGACAGGAATGCAGGGGTGTGGTCTCCTGCGGATGGAGTGCTCCGCGCGGCCCTCCCGGCCTGCGCGGTGCGCGTTCGACGCCCGCCGCCTGGTTGGCCCGCGGCCGGCCCGTTGCGGACCGCGGGTTCGCCGTCACCCCCTTCCTGATGCGGCGGCGCGCGTGCAGCGCCCTATTCGCTGTCCGGCGGGAGGCGGATCAGTCTCGGAACGGCGAAATTCGAAAACGTGCTTCTGTCAGACGGGCGAGCGGGGCCGGCTGGCTCGAAGGAATCCCGCGAACATCACGGCGATCCCGGCGGCGAGACCCACGCTGAACAGCGCCACGATGCCGAACGCGGCGCCGATGCCCGATCCGACCGCGACGACGCTCGCGCCCACCGCGATCAGCAGGATGCCGGTCATCTGATCTCTCAGTTCGGGATGGCCGCGCATGCTGAACATCGACCAGAGCAGGCCGAGGAGGAGGAGGCCGTACGCGGTGTTCCCATAGACCTGCGCGAGCCCGTGCGCGAGCGTCGAGCCGAACACGTCCTTGCCGAGCGGCAGCGTGGCGTCGAGCGCTCCCTGGTCGATCGGCGCGCTCAGAACGACGACGGTGGCGTACACGGCAAGGGCGGTGGTCACGCCGGCGATCAGGTGCGGCCACACACGGCGGCGGAACAACAGGTAGGTCTCTCCGACGAACAGGAACGGCACGTTCAGGACCGCGCCGAAGAGCCAGTAGATGCGGAATTCGGCCGCGGTCCAGCCGAACAGGACGCCCATGAACATGGCGAACGACGCCACGGCGAACATCAGCATGGCGACGAACCAGGCGATGTCCTGCGGACGGTGCTTCCTGCGCGCCAGGTCACCGAGCCTGACCGCGAACACGAACGCGATGGCCGCCGCCGCGAGCGGAAACAGCGCCTGGAAGAACCCGTGTCCGGCCGCGGTCATGGTTCTTGCGGACCGTCTTGCCGGAGGGCGCGCCGGAGCACTTTCCCGGTCACGTGCTTCGGCAGATCGTCAACGATCTTGACGATCTTCGGCTGTTTGAATCGCGCGAGGCGGTGCTCCAGGCGGCGCTGGACATACTCAGGGGTGAGCGTGTGGCCGGCGGCGGGGACCACCCAGGCCTCGACCGCCTCGCCGGACCGTTCGTCGTGCACGCCGACGACCGCCACCTCGGCGACCGCGTCGTCCTCCCCGATCGCGTCCTCGACCTCCGTCGGGTAGACGTTGAAGCCCGAGACGATGATCAGGTCCTTCTTCCGGTCCACCAGGAACAGATATCCGTCGTCGTCCCGGTAGGCCACGTCGCCGGTGTGGAGCCAGCCGTTGGCGTCCAGGACCGCGGCGGTCTCGTCGGGGCGGTTCCAGTAGCCGGCGAACACGTTCGGGCCGCGCACCAGGATCTCGCCGGGGTCGTCCTCCTCGACGTCCTCGCCGTCCTCGTCCAGCAGGCGGACCTCGATGCCGGGCAGGACCAGACCGATCGAACCCGGCCTCGCGTCGTCGCCGAGCGCGGTCGTAGCCACGGTGGGCGCCGCTTCGGTCAGGCCGTAGCCCTGCCAGATGGTCACTCCGGCGGCGTCGTGGAACGCGACCTGGAGGTCCGGTGCAAGTCCTGCCGCGCCGGAGACGGCCAGGCGAACCGCGCCGAACGTATCGGCCGCGATGCCTCCGTGCTGCATGGCTTCCAGCCAGGCCGCGAACATGGGCGGCGCGCCGAACAAGGCCGTGACGCGGTGCTCGGCGATCAGCGCCCCGGTCTCGTCGGGGTCGAACCGCTCCACGAGGACGGCCGTGCCGCCGGCCTTCATGAACAGCCCGAGGACGCCGTTCAGGGCGTAGATGTGCGAGAGCGGCAGTGCGAGCAGGACCACGTCGTCGTGCGCCTGCTCGAACGCCGGAACGGCCGAGACCTGCTCCAGGTTGGCCAACAGGTTGCCGTGGGTCAGGATCGCGCCCTTAGGCTCGGCCGTCGTCCCCGCGGTATAGGCGATCAGGGCCGGATCGCCGGCGGTGGTCTCCGGCGCGACCGTGTCGGTCGCGCGCGTGAGCGCCTCCTCCAGCGAGATGGCGCCGGCCGGCGCGGGTGGCCCGCCGACCACAACGGTCGTGGGGCGGGGCGCCGCCTCCCGCCGAGAGTCCACCGCGTTCATCGCGTCGGTCAGCTCGGAGAGGTGCTCGAGTTCCGTGATGATCGCCATCGGCGACGCATCGCTGAGGATCGCCGCGAGCTCGGGCGCGGTGAGCATCGGGTTGAGCGGGACGGCCACGGCGCCCGCCCGCATCGCGCCGTAGAGGGCGTCGACGAACTCCGGGATGTTGCCGGTGAGGATCGCCACGCGGTCGCCCGCCTTCACGCCGAGGGACACCAGGGCCGCCGCGGTGCCGTCGATTCGTTCGTCCAGGTCCTCATACGACACCACGCGGCGCCGGAAGACCAGCGCGGGCTTGCCGGGCGTGCGCTGCGCCGCCTTCCGGACGATGTCGGTGACGTTCATGTGGCGGCGGCCGGCGGCGTGACGTCCTGGTGCTCGTGCGGCACCTCGGCGGCCGGTGTGAGACCGGCCCATTCGGCGTGCGTCGTGCCGCGCGATTCGAGCAGTGCGACCTCCTCGAACGCGCCGGTGGTCTTCTCGAACAGCACCAACCGCGAGGAGGCGATCTCGGAGTTGTGACAGTAGCGGGGAGCGCCGTCCGGATCCTCGTACCGGGCGCGGATCAGGTCGCGGGCGGGCGCCTCGACGCGACCGGTCAGCCGGTACCGGCCGTTGCCCAGGTCGATCTTCCACGCGCCCAGGCCGAAGTCGCGGCGGCGGGACGACTTCGACATGCGGATCCAGCGGCCGTCCCAGAGAACGCCGATCGAGGTGACGAAGGGAGTGCGGAGTCGGCCTCGGCGGCTCTGGGCGGTGATGGCATGGACGACGGCGCTCGCGCCGTCGAAGGAACCGCATTGCGCCCAGGCCCAGCGTTCGGCATGACGCTTGCCGATCAGGTGGCCCTGCTGCGCCGGCGCCTCGCGAACGTCCAGCCGTTCGCCGTCCACGCTCAGCGTGCCGGAGACCGTGGTCTGGACGTTCGGCGAGTACGGCTTGGTGGGCGCCATGCCGCCCCGGTACATCCAGTCGGGCAGGGGCCGGTACGTGTCCGGCCCGGTCGGCCACGTGAGGGACCAGGAGACCTCGTGCCCGCCGCCGTCGATCGTGCCGTCGGCCATGCCGGAGGCCATCAGCGTGCCGTCGACCCGTGCTTCGAAGCCACCGTCGTCGCCGGCCGCCGCCGAGGTCGTCGAGCCGAGTCGATGGACGCCGAACGTCCGGTCCGGGTCCCCGGGATCGAACCGCGCGAACCAGGCCACCGGTCGGGGCTGGGACCCGTCGTCGCCGGACGGGTTCGTGATGGTCGAACGGATCCAGAACCCCTGGCCGGTGGCCGGGTCGGTGAACGTCAGGAACCAGACCTCGTAGCCCGGCTTCGAGCCCAATCGTGGGATGTTGTCGCGTTCCGCCACCGCAGCCGAAGGATACCCGGAGCGCCCGACCTGCTCCGCTAGGATGGGCGCCGTCCGGCCATTCCTGCAGGTAACAGGGGCAGACTTCCAACAGACCATGACGCCGACAGCCAGTCCCCGCCTGATCTTCTCGACCGCTCCGTTCTTCCGGCAGCCGCTGCGGGACGGGCTCCGCCACATCGCCGATGCGGGCTTCGAGGCGGTCGAGGTCATGATCACCCAGGACCCGAACACCCAGGAGCCGCGACTGTTGAAGAAGCTGACGCGGGAGTTCGGCCTTCGGATCGACGCCGTCCACGCGCCGTTCCTGCTGATCACGCGGCGGGTGTTCGGAACGGATCCGGTGACGAAGATCCACCGGACCGTCCACGTGGCCGAGGAGACCGGCGCGCCGCTGGTCGTGGTGCACCCGCCCTACCGGTGGCAGGTCCGGTACCGGCGCTGGGCGGAGAACGACCTGGCGGAGTTCTCGGCCCGGACGGGCGTCACCGTGGCGGTCGAGAACATGTTCCCGGTCAAGCTGCCGGGTGAGCGAGGCATGACGTTCCACGCCTCACAGGAGTTCGAGGACCTGGACGCGTATCCGTACCTGGTGCTGGACACCTCGCACGCGGCGGTGGGAGGAATCGACATCCGCGAGGCCTTCGCGCGGTATCGGGACAAGCTCCAGCACGTGCATCTTTCGAACAACGCCGGAAGAGGCTGGGATTCTCACCTGCCCGTGTATCAGGAGGGCGTGCTTCCCCTTGGTGAGTTCCTGGAGGATCTGTCGGGGGGTGGATTCGCCGGCGGCGTGTCGATCGAGCTCGACCTTCGGCCGTACATGCGCGACCCCGAGGCGATGCAGGAGGTTCTGGTCAGGAACCGCGAATTCTGCGAGCAGCGACTGGCCGGCGGCGTTCATGCGGGCGAATTGCAGCCCGGATAGCCGGCCCGTCGATCATCCATGCGCCGCGGAACCCTCATCGCACTCATCGTGCTCTTCGTGCTGCTGAGCGTCGCCGCGTACGCGCAGTGGGAACTGGGCCAGCACCCGAAGCCCGCGCCGAGCCCAACCGCGACGGGCGGCTGACGGCGTTCTAGTCGGCCATCGTCCGGACGGACGAAGAGCGCCGGCGGGAGAGGTCCCGGAACAGCATCTGCTGGATCGTGTCCCTCACGCGATCGGTCAGTTCGAACACCAGCATCGCGTCCTGCCAGGCATCCGGCCCGTACCGCTCCGTCGGGATCGGCTCGCCGAACTCCACGATCCACTTCGACGGCAGCGGCACGAGCCCGAGAGGGCCGAGCCATGGGAACGTCGGGGTGATCGGAAAGTACGGCAGGCCGAACAGCCGCGCCAGTGGCTTCGCGTCACCCAGCAGCGGATACGCCTCCTCGGACCCGACGATCGCCGTCGGGATGATCGGCGCGCCGGCCCGGAGCGCGATCTCCACGAAGCCCCCCCGGCCGAACCGCTGGAGGCGGTAGCGCGAACGGAACCGCTTGCCGACGCCCTTGTAGCCCTCGGGCCACACGCCGACCAGCTCGCCGCTTCGCAGCAGCCGGAGCGCGTCCTCCTGACACGCCAGCGTGTCACCCATCTTCCGCGCCAGCGGCGCAACGACGGGCAGACGGAAGGTGAGATCCGCCGCCAGGAGCCGCAGGTGCCGGTGCGCCGGATGCCGATCGAAGAGGCCGAACTTCGTCACGATCGCGTCGATCGGCAGCGTCCCGCCGTGGTTCGCCACGACCAGACCGGGACCGTCGGAGGGAACGTTCTCCACGCCCAGCCATTCCGTTCGGAACCAGTCCCGGTACAGCGGCCGGACAGCGGGGGCAAGGACCTTCTCGGTCAGTTCGCGGTCGAAGCCGAACGGGTCCACCTCGTACTGGCCGGTCACCCGGCGGATGACGAAGTCCAGCAGGGGCTCGAACGCCTTCGCGTCGATCAGCCCGACCGGGCGCTGCGGCGCCGGCGGCTGATGGGTCGCGCAGAAGCCGTTCGGCCTGGCCGGATTGCGGCAGGGCTTTCCGGACTTCGTGGTCGCGCCGCACAGCGGATGCGCCTGGTCGCGAGGCTGCAGCCGCGACCCGCCGCGCCGATCCGACAGCGCCACGACCTCGGCCACCTACGCCACCACTTCCTCGTCCGTCCGTTCCTCCATCCCGAGGAAGGCGCGAAGGTCGCGTTCGATCTCCCGCACCCGGGTCGGGTTCAGCGGGCGGAGGCTCCGGTGACCGCGGATGAACTCCTCCAGCGCCGCCTCGGTCGAGTACGCGGGCTCCCAGCCGAACTCGCGCTTGAAGCGCTCGGTGTCGGCCACGCGCCCGTAGATCAGCAGCGGCACCTGGTCGGCGGGGAAGTCCACGAGCCGTGAACGCCGCACCAGCCCGGCCGCGAACGAGGCGAACGGCAGCAGCACCGGCAGCCTGACCTTTCCGCAGCGCCGAATGGCCTGCGACAGCAGCAGCACGCCGTCGCCGCCCACGTTGAAGATGCCGTGGTGATCCTCCCGGACGGCGTGATACAGCGCGTCGACGGCGTCGTCCTCGTGGACGAACTGGATCCGCGGGTCGTACCCCAGCGCCGTCGGAACCACCGGCAGCGACAGGTACCGCGTCAGCGGCGTCTCGATCTGGGACCCCATGAAGTTCGCGAAGCGAAACACCGTCATCGTGACGTCGCGACGGCGACGGCTGAAGTTCCGCGCGGCCTGTTCGACCTCGGCCGTGTCCCGCGCGTAGCCGTGCGGGACCCCGCGCGGCTCCATGTGCTCGGTGAAGAACGCCGGGTCCTGAGGGCTGGCGCCGTAGACGGCCGTGGTTGACTTCATGACCACTTTGCGGATCGACGGCGAGCGCTGGGCGGCGGCGAACAGCTGCAGCGAACCGATGACGTTGATCTCCTTCATCGCGCTCCGCCCCCCGACCCGCGTCGGCGTGGCGATGATCGAGAGGTGCACGAGGGTGTCGACCTCGTGCTCCTCGAAGATCTTCAGGATCAGCGGGTTGCGGATGTCGGCCCGCACGAACTCGGTCCGTTCGAGGTCCACCTCGGGCTCGTCCAGGTCGATCCCGACGATCGACTCGACATCGAGATCGGCCTCGAGTTGCTGCGCGAGGCGGGCGCCGAGGTGGCGCGAAACGCCGGCGATCATCACCCGCTGGCCCATACTGCGGTCTACCCTAGCCGCCCTAGCCGCCCTAGCCGGCCGCGGGCGCGGATCGGATGAGCACCTGATCGTCGACCGTCAGCCCGAAGGTTGCGGCAGCGTTTCCCCGGTTGACGACGATCGTCAACCATCCTGACGAATCCAGCAGCATGGCAGGCTCGCCCGGTTCGACGTCGGCGAACGTTCCTCGCCGGGGCAAGCTCCAGATCTTCTCCCCCACGACCACTGTGAGCATCTCCGCTCCGGTGAGGCCCGCGGCCTCTTCATCGTCTCTTGTGCCGGACAGTTCGACATTGCCGAATGCATCCACCCCGATGACGGTCGCGCGGAGCTCACCGGGCACCGTTTGAGCAGCCGGCACGGTGACCGCTTCCAAAGACATGAAAGGGATGGCCGGCCCCAACGCTTCGATCGGCAGGCCGTTCGCCAGGTACGCCGCCGCGGGCGCGAAGACGTCTCGCGCGTGGAACGTGGCCGACGTGGGGTGCAGCCTGTACTCCTGGGCTTCGATCACGTGCGCCGCCGTCACTCTACCGAGCGCCGGCCAGGCCAGCGACAGCACGCCGTTGTCCGGCCCGACCAGCATCGCGCCGGCGCTCGTCGTCAATGCCACCGCACGACGTGAGCTGCCAACATCCGGATCGACGATGGCCAGGAACACCGCGTCGTCCGGCACGTAGCCGACGGCGCGGGCGAGCAGGATCGCCCCACGCCGAACGTCCTGCGGGGGAACGCCGTGCGTCAGGTCGATCACGCGCGCGTGCGGGGCGATGCGGGCGATCACGCCGTGGCAGATCCCGACGAACTCGTCCTGGAGCCCGAAGTCGGACAGGAAGACGACCGGACGGGTCACGGCGTCATGGACAGGGCAGCTCGAAACGGCGGGCGGTTACTTGCCCTGCTGCCGACGCTGCCAGCGGGTGCGCTTCAGCAGCTTCTTGTGCTTCTTCTTCCGCATCTTCTTGCGGCGCTTCTTGACGACCGACGACAAGCGGGCACGTCCTTTCGGGATCGACCTTGCCGAGGAACCGCGAAAGTGTAGCCGGTTCGACCCGCCTCTAGTCCGTGCCGAAGAGGTTCCGAAGGTCCACCTTCCGCACCCGGAAGTCCGCCTCGACGCGCACCGAGCCCAGCTTCAGCGCCTTCGGCGCCTCGGCCACCGGCGATATCAGCCGCAGGACGTCGTCGTCGGTCGAATGCTCGAGGATGCCGAGCCCGATGTACTCGCCCTTGCCGTCGGACAGGCCCACCAGCAGCCGGTTCAGCTGGGTCAGATCGAACAGCGACGGCAACGTGGGCATGAACACCGTCGGACGGATCCGCCATCGCTGCATCGGCTCGGCGAAGTACGCCCGGAAGGCCCGCTCGCGCGACGCGGCCCGCTCCTCCACCGACGTGGGATGCACGTCCGGGTGCACGGGAAGCGCCACCACGTCGGTGGCGAAGAACCGGTTGATCACGCCCAGCAGCGGGTCCAGTTCGGCCCCGCGCTGGAGGCCGATGACCACGTCGGGCCGCAGGAGCTCGACCTTGTGGTACTTCAGGATCTGCCCGTACACGCCCGAGACGAGGCCCGATGTGTCCACCACGACCAGGTCGGCACCGTTCTCGAACGCCCGCTCGAGCAGTCGCGCCGCGCCGACCACCAGCGGAAGGAGCTGGCCCTGTGGTGAGATGGTGCCGACGAACGCCATGGCGTCCGCCCTGGAGAGCGCGTCCGGCTCCAGGTCGCCCGCAGACATGATCATCCGAAGTCCGACGGACGTCGGCGGTCCGACGGCCTTCTGCCCAAGGTCCGCGTCGAGGTAGGCGACCGAACGTTCGTTCCGAAGGCCCGCCTCCGCGATCGCCCGGCCGATCGTGGTCTTCCCCGTGTCGAGGCCGCCGACCACCATGACCACGCCGCTCGACTGAGCGACCCGTTCGACCACGGCCTGATGCGGTTCCACCCAGACCCCTCTTTCACGAGGGGCTCCTCGCAGGTTCCCAAGCGCTCCGCGGCGCGGTGCCGCGTTCGAAATGGCTGGTCTACGGACGCATCAAGGGCCGGCGGTCGCCGGCCGCGGTATGGCTCGCTCCCCTTCGAGACGGCGCCCATTCGGCGCATCGCCCCAGGTCATGACCTATACCCCCGTGCCTCGAACCCATCCGTTGCCCCGTCCGTTCCGAGCCGATCATCCTTCCTGCGGCCACGGTTCGCGTCGCGCGTTGGTCGTACCTGCGTGAACCCGTATGCGATTCGTTTCGGCCCGGCGTCGCCGCCGGTTGAGGCTCGATTCTACGCCGACGGGTCCTCGGGAAGCGCCGTTGCCTCGCGGAGCAGCCGCGCCATGGCCTGGAAACACGGCCAGTAGGCCTCTGGCCGGACGTTGTCGTCCATGCAGATCACGTGGCGCGTACGGCCCTGGGCGCGGGCCACCACCGGGGCGGGGTCGTTGACATCCACGATGGAGATCGTCTCGACACCGGCCTGGATGGCCGCCCCTGCGAGGCCGTGGTCGGCGATGACCAGGTCGGGCTCGCATTCGGCCAGCAGCAGCTCCATGGGCTCCGACGAGTGGGTGTGAAGCATGTCCGCGCGGTTCGTGTAGGCGGCGACGCCGCCGAGGTACCGGATCTCGCGCCGGTGGTCGTTGTGCTGCCACGCGAACCCGTCCAGCGGCTCCAACAGCTTGGCGCCGCCCCGCTCCAGCAGGCCCCCGAGCGCCTGGTAGAGCAGGAGCAGGCCGCCGGGATGGCCCGTCGCGATGAGCGCCGAACCGCCGTTCGAGGCCACGCGAGCCAGTGGCTCGGCGGCCGCCTCGCACGCGTCCAGGACCCGATACGGGTCGATCGGCGTCGGCCCATCGTGGATGCTCGGGTCGGGGTCGAACCCGGCGGCGTCACCCATGAGCGCGAGCACCTCTTCAAACGAGGGCCCGTCCGGTGGTCCACCCGAGAGCCCCGTGAGGCCGAACTGCGACAGCGGGTCGCCCTCGACCAGCAGGTGGAGCTTCCAGCGGACGTTGCGGCGGTCGTGCGAGGTGACCTTGCCGGCCACGCAGCCGTGGACCAGGGCCGCGGCGAGCTCGTCCCGGTCGTAGGGCTGCGGCTCCCAGCGCCCGCCGGTCCCCGGCAGGTGCGGTCGGATCTGCTGGTGTGGTTTCCTTCTCACGGCTCGTGTCCCTGTGGGACGCCGGCTTGGATGACGACCCGGTCGATGGTAGAGGAGGATTCGCGAATGCCCGGTGAGGTGCCCGACTTCCGCCTGGACGGCCAGACGGCGATCGTGACGGGAGGCGGAAGCGGGATCGGACGAGCCATCGCAGAGGCGTTCGCGGGCGTCGGCGCGTCGGTGGCGGTCGCGGGCCGGCGGGCGGAGGCCCTCGAGGCGACGGTCGAGGCGATCACGGTTTCCGGCGGGCGGGCGGTCGCGGTCCCCACGGACGTGATGGACCTCAACCAGGTCCAGGCGCTGGTCGACCGGGTAGTCGCCGAGTTCGGGACGATCGACATCGTGGTGAACAACGCCGGCGCGGCCCCGTTCATGTCCAGCCTGGCCGACGCACGCATCGACGGGTTCGAGAAGTACTTCCGCGTGAACTACATGAGCGCCGTCTTCGTGACCAAGGCAGCCGGCGCCGTGCTGCTGCAGAAACGGTCCGGCTGCGTGCTGAACGTGGCCTCGGTCGCCGGCATCATCGCCACACCGGGAGAGGCGTACTACGGCGACGCGAAGGCCGCGATGATCCACTTCACCAGGACGGTTGCCCGCGAATGGGCCACCTCGGGCGTGCGGGTGAACGCCGTCGCGCCGGGGTGGGTGGACACGCCGATCAACGAATCGCTTCGAGCCATTCCGGAGGTCGAGCGGGGCATCCTGGACTCGATCCCGATGGGACGGTGGGGGCGCCCGGAGGAGATCGCGGCGGCGGCGCTGTTCCTGTGCTCACCGGCGGCGTCGTTCATCACCGGGTCGGTGCTGGTGGCCGACGGCGGCCAGACGACGTCGGCGCTCGGCGGGCTGGGCTGAGGGGCCCTGGGCCGGGCATGGCCTCGCGCGGGATGGAGGTTCGCGGCGCGGTCGTCGTGGTGACCGGCGCCTCGGCGGGGATCGGCTGGTCGACCGCGTGGCGATTCGCCTCGGCAGGCGCGACCGTGGTCGCCGCCGCCCGCCGGGTCGAACGGCTGGACACGCTCGTCGCGGAGATCACGCGCCGCGGCGGCGCGGCGCTCGCGGCCGCCTGCGACGTGCGCGATCGGGCGTCGATCGAGGCCCTCCGTGACACGGTGATCGAGCGGTTCGGACGCTGTGACGTGCTGGTCAACAACGCAGGCGTGCCCGGAGGCGGCCGCTTCCTGTCCTTGTCGGCGGAAACCATCGACGACGTGGTTCGAACGAACCTCATGGGCGTGATCTGGGGCACGCACGCGTTCCTGCCTGGGATGGTCGAACGCGGAAGCGGGCACGTCGTGAACATCGCGTCGCTGGCCGGCCGGTACGCCATCCCGGGATCGGCGGTGTACAGCGCGACGAAACACGGCGTCGTTGCGTTCAGCGAGGCGCTCTCCATGGAGATCAGGCCCACGGGCGTGCTCGTGACTGCCGTGAACCCCGGGCTGGTCGCCACCGAGCGCTTCCCCCATACCGACGCGGACGGCCGCGGCGTCCGCGTCATGCAGCCCGAACGGATCGCGAACGTGATCCTCGAGGTCGTCCGTAAGGGCATGGGGCCGGAGGTCTCCGTGCCCAGGCTGCTGGCCGCCGGCCAGGCCGCCCGGGTCCTGATGCCGCGCCTGTATCGATTCGGCCTGTATCAGGCCACGAAGGGCTCCGTGCGACCCTCGCCCGCGCAGGGACCGCCGACGACGCCGACGAACGGGACCTGACTCCCGCCGTGCCGCTCCTTCTAGTCGAGGTCGTGGCGAGGGAAGATCTTACGCTTCACCTCGTCCACGACCCAGCCCGCTGCACCCTCGTTGCCGCGGGCGTCCACGGCGTGCTCCGACAGGGTCTTCGGCAGGGTCTCGACGTCCGCCTCGCGTCCGGCCACGGCGAGCCACTCCTTCGGCAGGGCGTCGGGAAGCACCGCCGCCCGGTCGGCCATCTCGGCGAAGTACAGCGCCCACGCCCTGGGAACCACGCGCGCCCACTGGTAGCCTCCGCCGCCGGTCGCCACCCATCGGCCGCCGGCCGCATCGTGCGCCAGCCGGTGCAGGACGGCGGCCGTCTCGCGGTATGCGGCCGTGGTCAGGTTCATGTTCGCCAGCGGATCGGTGTGATGGGTGTCGCAGCCCAGCTGCGTCACCAGGACGTCCGGCTCCCACCGCGTGACGAGCGGCACGACGACCTTCCGGAACGCCCAGAGCCAGGACGAGTCGCCCGTGTAGGGCATCATCGGGACGTTCACCTTCGTCGCCACGGCGTCGCCCCGGCCCATCTCGTCGACGAAGCCGGTCCCAGGGAACAGGAACCGGCCGTCCTCGTGCAGGGAGATGGTCAGCACCCGCGGCTCGTCGTAGAAGATCGCCTGCGGCCCGTCGCCGTGGTGCACGTCCACGTCCACGTACGCGATCCGCCGCGCTCCGTGTTCGAGCAGCCAGCGGATGGCGATCGCGGGATCGTCGTACACGCAGAACCCGCTGGCACGCTCCGGCATGGCGTGGTGCAGGCCGCCGGCCGGGTTGAACGCGTGCTGCGCGCGGCCGCTCCACACCGCCTCGGCGGCGGCGAGACTGGAGCCGGCGACGCGGGCCGATGCCTCGTGCATGTCGGCGAAGATCGGATTGTCACCGGGACCGAAGCCGAAACGCCCCCAGTCGCCGTGTTCGAAGTGCCCCGCTCGCGTCACCGCGTCCACGTAGCGCTCGGAGTGGACCAGCAGGATCTCCTCCTCGGTCGCGGCGCGCCCGGGCGTCTCGCGAACCCTCACGCCATCCACCAGGCCGAACGAGTGGATCAGGTCGCGCGTGAGGAAGACCCGCGCCGGGCGGAGCGGGTGCTGCGGACCATGGTCGTACAGAGGCCCGTCGGCCCCGATCCAGATGAGTTCGACGGAATCGCTCACCGCCGCCTGCCCCGCTTCCGCCGCCGGCGGCGAGCCTGCTGAGCCCGGTCGGCCGATGTCGCCGCGATGCCGGCGCCGACCGCAACGGCCTCGGCGTCCGCCGCAGGTGCGCGCTGGTCGGGCTTTCTCCTGGGCGGTGCGCGGCGTTTGGGCGGGGGCTCGCCCTCGAACACCGCCAGCGCCGGGACGACCAGCGCCGCCATTCCGTACAGGAACGCGGGCGACGCGGCCGTCGACCCGGTGTCGTTCGCCAGGTACGCGAACAGCGCCGAAACGGACAGCATCACGATGAGGCTCCGCCAGACGCGATCGCGGAGCGCCTGCCGCAACGGTTCCGGCCGCCGCGCGGCCAGGACGAGGACCACGAGCACGCCGGCCATCGGGATCAGCACGGCGGGATCGCTCACCAGCAGATGCCCACCCACGCTCAGGCGATGCGCGGCCGTGCCGAAGAACGTCGAGACGTTACCGCCCACCTCGGCGACGAAGCGCGTGGCATGGGTCGGCGTCACGGCGAGGAAGCGGTTCGCAAGCAGGACCAGCGCCGTCCCGGCCAGCACGAACGCCGCGCCGAACCCGGCGATCGACGGCCGCATGCGGCCTCGGGCTCGCCGCGCACCGAACCACAGCCCGGCCGCGACGAACAGTGTGGCCGCTCCCCCGATGTCCGTGCCGAACCACGGCAGGCCGGCGAGGAACGCCGCACCGACCAGCAGGGCCGTTCCCCACCAGATGCTCAGGCCCGCGGCGACGAACAGCGCGCTGGCGAGCAGCGGAGAGATCGCGAAGTTCGGCATTCCGTAGAAACGCACGCCGTCGAACATCACCCCGCCGACCAGCGGCAGCCGGAGCGCGTGGCCGCCCGTGAACAGATCGAGCGCGATGAAGCCCAGCCCGACGGCGCCGAGGAATCCGAATCCCGGATACGGCCCGGGATAGCGCACGAGCGTGGCCAGCCAGCCCAGGCCGGCCGACAGGAGCACGAGCCACGCGACCGCGAACAGGACCGTGAGCCGCGGCAACGTGCCGCCTGAGAGGATCGCGATGGGATACGCGACCGCGGCGAACATGAAGAACCTCAGCCACCGGGCGGCGCGCACGGTGATCGTGCGCTGCGAGCGGAGCCTGATCAGGGTTGCGATCGCGATGACACCTGCGGCCACGACGAAGGCCAGTTCGACGATCTGGATCGGGAACCGGATGTGCCGGTACTGCAGTTCGGTCCGATACAGGCCGAACGGCGCGGCAGCCGAGGTGAGCCGGATCGGGTTGCCGGCCATGTCCGATGGGACCGGGACGCCGAAGAACCCCAGAAACGTCGGGGCGACGTCCGTGTTCGCCACCAGGCCGTTCCGGCGTGTGCTGGCCGACGTGAGCGCGTGGACCGCGCCGTTCGGCTTCGGCAGGAGTTGCGACGCGCGTCCCTCCGCGACGATCAACGGGGTGACCTCGTCACCCCGTTGGGCCATCGAGGTCGACGGGGCGGGGACCACGACCATCACCAGCGCCCGCGCGTCGCCGAGCGCGGCGACGGCCGAATGCACGACGCCGGCGTCCCTCCGCAGAGCCGCGGCGCGCGCTTGCGGCGAGCCGACGGGAGGGGTGAGGCGGACGACGGTGGCCTTCGCTGCGGCCGTGCCGGTTGCGGCGCAGCCGCCGCCTCCGATGTAGTTCTGCGGAGGACCCGGCGGGTCCGAACACACCGCGACACCGGCGTCGCTCAGCACGCGCGCCATCAGGCGCACCAGAAGGGAGGTTCGGTCCGCCAGCGGAGCACCGGCACCGATCGTAAGGTAACTTGACGTTATTCGGTTTGCCGGTCCGCTCGGCACATGAGTGGTCATCAGGCCGAGCCCCCCAGACCTGGCCAGTTGGCGGAAGGTCGGCACCGCCGTCAGCTCGGGGACGGAGACGCCGTCGATCACGAACATGATCGCCTGCCCCTGCCGGGGAAGGGCGCGGGCAGGGGCCGCGGCCGCCGGCCCGGCCAGCGCCATCCCACCTGCGACCACCAGCACGCCCGCGACCATGGCGAGCGCCATGCGGCGGAACCGTCGGAGCATCGGGCGTGGCGTCTCGCGGCGGCGTGGCCGCCGGTCGGTCACAGCGGAGATGCGAACAGCGACCGTTCCCGGTGCACCTCGGCGCCGAGGGCCGCCAGCCGCTCCTCGAAGTCCTCGTAGCCCCGGTCCACGTGGTGCATGTCCGCGATCTCCGTCGTGCCGTCCGCTCCGAGCGCCGCGATCACCATCGCCGCCCCGGCCCTGATGTCCAGCGCGCGGACGGGCGCCGCCTGGAGACGATCGACCCCTCGGACGACCGCGTGATGGCCCTCGGTCCGGATGTCCGCGCCCATGCGGTTGAGCTCGTCGACGAACATGAACCGCCCCTCGAAGACGTTCTCCGTGGCGATGCTCGTGCCGTCGGCCGTGGCCAGCATGGCCATCATCTGCGGTTGCAGGTCGGTCGGGAACCCCGGGTACGGAAGCGTGACGAAGTCGGCCGCGGTCGGGCGGTCGTGCATCCTGATCCGAACGCCGTCGCTCACGATGTCGATCAGCGCTCCGGCGTCGGCGAGCTTCGCGAGCGCCAGATCCATGTGATCGGGGCGGGCGTTCTGCAGAACGAGGTCGCCCCGGGTCGCGCATGCGGCGATGGCGAACGTGCCGGCTTCGATCCGGTCGGGGATCACCCGGTGCCTCGTGGGCGTGAGTTCGTCGACGCCCTCGATCTCGATGACGGCGGTGCCGACGCCGTCGATCCTGGCGCCCATCTCGATCAACATGAGCGCCAGATCCTGGATGTCCGGCTCGCGTGCGGCGTTCTCGATCACGGTCGTTCCGCGGGCGAGGACGGCCGCCATCAGCACGTTCTCGGTGGCTCCGACGCTCGGGAAGTCCAAGGAGACGACGGCGCCGGTCAAGCCGGTCGCGGGTGCGCGCCCGTCGATGTAGCCGTGCTCGATGCCGAATTCGGCACCCATCCGCTCGAGGCCCTTCAGGTGCAGGTCGATGCCTCGCGAGCCGATGTTGCAGCCACCCGGCCTCGCGACGCGGGCACGGCCCTTCCTGGCGAGCAGTGGGCCGAGAACGACGATCGAGGCCCGCATCTGCTGGACGAGCTCGTACGGCGTGTCGGTCTCGTCCACCGACGACGTGCCGAGCGAGAGCATCCGGGGGCTCTCGTGTCGGTGGCCAGCGCCGTCGCCGTTGGTGTCGCCGTCGGTGTCGCCATGGGTGTCGCCGTCGCCGTCGCCGTCGCTCCACTCGACGCGGGCGCCGAGGTGCTCCAGGACGGCGGCCATCGTGTCGGTGTCGGCGATCCGCGGGACGTCCTCGATCACGGTCGTGCCGTCCGCGAGCAGCGCTGCGGCCATCAGTTTGAGAGCCGAGTTCTTCGCGCCGTTGATCCGGACCGTGCCGCGAAGAGGGCGTCCACCAGTGACGATGAGGCGATCCACCCGGCGATTCTATGGGAGGACTTCGCCGAAAGGAGCTTCTGTCCCGAACACCGTCGTGGTGATTGCACCCATAAACAAGCGAACTCCTGTTCGATAGAACCGGGGTTGCGGCACCGGCGCGTTGCTACGCTCGCAACGCATGGAGCTGATCCAAGAACGGCACCGGTGCGATCCGCCCCAACCCGGCTCCGATTGGGACCCGGCGAGCACGGTCTGGACCTGCGCGGCCTGCGGCGTGACCTGGCGGAGGGATTTCTATGAGGCGTACAGGCGCAGATTCCTTGGAACGGACCAGGGTTGGTCGTGGTTCCTTGCGGACACCACCCCCATGCCCGCCTCGGTGATTGCGATCCCCGCGCTGGACGTGTGGTTTGCCGCTCGGATGGCGCTGGCGAACGGGAAAGACATGGAGATGTACGAGCGGTGGCGGACGTTGGCGAAAGCCGTCTTGGCGGCCAAGGGCGTCGATCCGGACATCCTCGAGCCGTAACGGCCGGCGCTACGGCTGCAGGTCGAACGCGGCCATCACGCGCCAGCCACCGATCCCATTGTCGACCCGCAATTGAACCTCACGCGCTCGACACGCCATCGGCAGCGCAGGTTCGAGATCGGCCCGGACCCGTTCGACCTCTGCAGCGGGCGCAACGACCGTGACGTGCGGCCAGATATCCGTCACCGGCATGTCATACGGCGGCTCGCCGCTCCCGAGCGCGCGCACCAGGCCGCGGAATGGCTCGGCCGGGTCCGGCGACAGGAACACAACCTCCCCGAACCGGACCGTCGTGGAGAGCGAGAACGCGAACGCCGAAACCGAAGCCACCCGTCCGCCAAGCGCGGCTAGCACCCCGTCGGTGACCGCCTCCGCCTCCAGGAACGGGAACGCCAGGGTTACGTGCGGGTCGGACGGCGCGCCGGTGACCCGGTCGAGCAGCGCACGCGCCTCAGGGACGGGGACGAGCAGCGTCGTGCGCACGGCACCGAGCGTTTAGTGATCGCTACCGGTCGCCTTCAGCCGGGCGTTCGCCTTCTCGAGCTCGCCGCGCGCCTCGTCGGAGTCGCCCTGCGACAGCGCGCGTTCGGCCTCCTCGCGGCGACGGTTCGCGTGCGAGACGTCGATCTCGCCGGCCAGTTCCGCATGCTCCGCCAGGACGTCCACGCGCGTGTCCTCGCCCACGCTCACGACGTGCAGGAACCCACCGTCCACCGCGGCCTGGGTGCGCTGCCCGCCGTCCACGATCGCCAGAACGCCGATGCCGAGCGGCACCAGCATGGGCATATGTCCCGGCAGGACACCAAGTTCGCCGTCGACGGCGCGGGCGACGACCATGTCCGCC
>JBEDUK010000002.1:0-18925 GCA_040414485.1 Actinomycetota bacterium | reverse complement strand
GTCGATGTGCCGCGAGAGATCGGCCATGACCACGAACGCGCCCTTCAGGACGCCGACGAGCAGCAGCTCGCGCCCGGCATAGTCGTGATTGATCCGCTCGGCCATCTCGGCGATGCGGCTCTGGATGTCATCGGAGGACAGCAGAACCTCTTCGATCTGCTCCTCGTACGCCTCCATGCCGTCCCCGCGCCGTTGCCCGACCCTGAACCCACAACCTCGATCCGTCCCGACCCGCCCGACGCGCCGCGAGCCGTCAGCCGGGCGATGGGGAGAGCGAAACATACTCCCTCTCCCTTCGGCCCGCCACTCCGCCCGGGAGGCTCACGCGACGGCCGGTCCGACCGGCCGCGAGGTCCAGGACCGCAGCCACCTGAACGGCGGTCGGAACGACACCGGCGCTCAGCAGCCCGAGGCGCGCCACGCGCGCCCCGATGGGTCCCGCGAGCGCCACCAGCCGATCCGCTCGAAGACGGACGACGCCGTCGCCGCCGACCAGCAGGACCTCGCGGGCGGCCTCTCCCGCCATCGCGGCCAGGAGGTCTCCGTCCGCCCGGAGCAACGCCGCCGTGCGCACGAGCGTCGGCCGGACGTCGCGGCCGGTGGCAGCCCGGAGGGCCGGGATCGCCCTCGACCGGATCGCGACCCGCAGGTACGAGGTGTCCTCGTTCATCTGATCCTGCCGTGGCCGGAGGCGAAGCGCGCGGCAGAAGGCCCGCGTGCGCTCCGCGGAGACGTCGAGGAGGGGCCGCGCGACCCCGTCGGCCAGGGGCCGCATGCCGCCGAGGGCCTCCAGGCCGCCGCCACGGAGCAGCGCCATCAGCACCGTCTCGGCCTGGTCGTCGGCCGTATGGCCCGTCGCGATGGCCTGTGCGCCGTGGTCCTCACGCACGTCTCCCAGCGCGGCGTAGCGCTCCTCCCTGGCCCACGCCTCCACCGAGTCACCCCTGGCTGGAGCGCCGGCCACGGTTCGAAGGACGAACGCCACCCCGAGCCGTTCGGCCTGCCGCCGGACGTATGCCCCGTCATCGGCCGAATCGGCCCGGAGCCGGTGGTCGACGTGACAGGCCACGAGCCGCCGGATACCCACCAGCCGGCGGATCCGCACCATCGCGTGCAACAGACACGTCGAATCGGGCCCGCCCGAGACGGCGACGATGAGGGTCGAGCCGCGGGTGAACATCCCGGCGGACCGGATCGTCGAGATCATGTCCTCCAGAACGGACGCGACGGCGGGCGGAGAGGGGAGCATCGTCCGCCGGGGCCGTCGGCCGCCGGTCACCATCGGCCTCGGCGCCGGGGCCGGGGCCGGCAAATGGCGGTTAGACGGAGCCGACGCGCGCGACCCAGGCCTCCGGCCGTGTGATCTCCTCCAGCGTGGGAAGGTTCGACCGCGACTCCCACACGCGGTTGAACGCCTCCATCCCCGACCCCAGGACGATCGCGGACACGAATCGTTCGCCCACGTCGTACTGGCGGGCCTTCGCGTCGAACCCGATCGAACGCTGGACCGTGCGCTCGAGTCGGCGGGTGCCCTGGCGGCGCTCGGCCAACCGCCGGGCGAAGATCGGCGCGTCCGTCACCAGGTTCGCACCGAGCGCGTTCATCACGTGCATGGCGTGGCCCTCGAGCAGCGTCATGACCGCCTGCACCCGACGGAAGGTCTCCCGCTGGTCCGGGGTCATCAGCAACACGATCCAGCCCAGACCCCGCCAGTCGGCGTCCCCCTGACGGACCGCCTGCGTCGCGTGCTTCACCCGCTCGATCATCCTCCGCGGGTCGAGGTCCACCGACCCCAGGTATGAGGACGCCAGGTCGTTCACGTACCCGCGCAGCCACGGCACGGCGCCGAACTGCACGCGGTGCGTGGCCTCGTGCAGGGCAACCCACAGCCGGAAGTCGCGCTCGCGGAACCCGAACCGCCGCTCGACCCCGACGACGTTCGGGCCGACGAAGTAGATCAGGCCGTCGTCGTCCGCGGGCAGGAACGCGTCGAACTGCCCGAGCACCTTGCGGCTGAGATAGCCGAGGAGGCCGCCCACCTGCGCGCCGAGCGTGGCCCTGCGCACCGTCGCCAGCGCGCCCTCGCGCGAGCGGGCCAGGATCCGTTCGGCCAGCGGCTCGAGCAGCCCATTGAATGTCCGAAGGTTCGCCCCGATCCATTCGGACCGGCCCATGACCCACGGACGGGCCGGGTAGCCGCCGACCGCCAGCCCCGTGTACCGCTGGACCTCAGCGCTCGCGAGCGGAACGCCGTCGGCGAAGTCCTCGAGCAGACGCGCCCGGTCGACAGCGGTCAATGTCGGACCGCGGCCGGCGGCGCGGGCTCCCACCGAACGGGCCGTCCCCCAGTCCAACAGACGATCCGAGGCCAACCCCATGCGTCGATCCTCCCAGACATTCCCGCCCGGCATCCCGAGGTCGGACCCGTCCGAACTCGGCGCCGCGACGCCGAGGCGCTCAGCCCTCGGCCTTCTCCCGCGCCGCCTTCAATGCGGCGGCCTTCGCGCGGCCCTCCGCCACCCGCTTGTCGGTACCCTTGGCGAGCTGCTCGGCGAGCACGCGGTCGAACGTCTCCTGGTCCGGCTCAACCGGCTCGTGCCTGGGGCTCGGCGGCCCGGTGGCGACCGCACCGGCGGGCGCTGCCACGGCGGCCGCATCCGGCGCTGCCGCCGGCTGGGCTCCGACCTCGGCGGGTGCTGCGGCCGGGGCCTCCGCCACGGCGACACCTCCTCCCGACCCCGCGGCGGGCGCCGCGGCCACGCCGGCGGGGACCGCGGCCGGCACCGGAGGCGGGGCGAGCGGCCGACTCGCGGAAGCGGCGCCCCGCGTCGCGGGCCCCGCGCGCCCCTCGTCCACCTGGAACCTCGATGCGTCCCTCAGGTAGCGGAACACGAAGATCCCCGCGACCAGCACGGCGATGATGAGCGCCCCGATCGCGGCCCAGTAGGTCCACTGCCCGCACTGGGGCGAAGGGCCACCGAGCACACATTTCGACGAATCCGCGGGCACGTTGGGCGTCGCCTGGATGTCGGCGAGCGCGACGCCGGAGAGGACGGTGAGGATCACCAGCAGCAACGCGGCGCAGGGGACAGCCCGGGGCACAACGCGCCCGGCCGCTCGAGCGGCGCGGCGAACGGCCCCTGCACCCCTGGTCACGGCTCGGCATCCTAGCAGGGCCCCCACCTCTGGATTGACAGGCCGCTCCGCGCCGGCCGTCCGCCGTCCGCCCGTCGGAGGCCGTGACGGGAGCCTCCGGGCGTCAAGGAGCGTCCGGCCGCTGCCGACCTTCTATGCATGGTTTCCTCGAGCCTCGCCGCGGCCAACGAGCTGCTGTTGAAGGCGTTCCAACTGAGCTCGGACGCATTCGCCGTGACGCGCCTCGACGATGGCCGCGTGATCGAGGTCAACGACGCGTTCCTCCGGCTGTTCGGATTCGAACGGGACGAGGTCATCGGACGGAGCACGGTCGACCTCCGTCTGTGGGGTGACGCGTCCGATCGGGAGCGGCTGGTCGACGTCCTCGCCCGCGAGGGCGCCACGGACTGCGAGCGTGTCGCGCTCCGCACGAGGTCGGGAGAGCTGCGGACCGTGGAGATGTCCGCGCACGTCGTGGACATGGCCGGCACGCCGTGCATCCTCGCCATCGACCGGGACGTGACGGAGCGGGGGCGGCACGAAGCGGCGCTGCGGGAGAGCGAAGAGCGGTTCCGGGCGCTCGCCACCTTCGCACCGGTCGGCATCTACCTGACGGATGCGGGCGGCGAGAACGTCTTCATGAACAACCGCCTGCTGGAGATGATCGGGCGCGTCGGCGACGCGGCGCTTGGACAGGAATGGGTCGAGGCGATCCACCCGGACGACCTGGCCGATGTGTACAACCGCTGGTACACGTGCACCCGCGACGGCGACCCGTTCGCGATGGAGTTTCGGTACCAGCGCCCGGACGGAAGCGTGATCCACGTCTACTCGAGCGCGATCCCGCTCCCCGCAGAGGACGGGTCGGTTCGCGGCTACCTCGGAACGGTCCTCGACATCACGCAGCGGTCGCTGGCGGAGGAGGCGCTCCGCGAGGCATTCGACCGCGAGCGGGAGGTCGCACAGGAGTTGCGGACGCTCGACGAGATGAAAAACGCGCTGCTCGAAGCAGTCTCGCACGACATTCGGGCGCCGCTCACGACCGTGCTCGGCATCGCGCTGACGCTTCAGCGCGAGGAACTGCACCTTTCGGCCCAGGAGACCCAGGACCTGCTCCGGCGGCTGGCCTCGAACGCGCAGAAGCTCGAACGGCTCGTCGCCGACCTTCTGGACCTCCAGCGGATCCGCCGGGGCTTGACCAGCGCGCACCGTCGCCGCACCGATCTCGGTGCGCTCGTGGAGCGCGTCGTTCGCGAGTGCGACCTGCCGTTCGACCGCGAGATCCACATCGACGCGCCGGCGGTCGAATCCAACGTCGACGAGTCGAAGGTCGAGCGGATCGTCGAGAACCTGGTCACCAACGCGCTTCGGCACACGCCGCCCATGACGCCGCTGTGGATCCGCGTGGAGCCCGTAGACGGGGGCGTCGAGATCGCGGTCGAGGACGCCGGTCCGGGCGTCCCGGAATCCATGCGCACGGCCATCTTCGAGCCCTTCCGACAGGGAAGCGCGGGCCCGAGGGACACGCCGGGCGTGGGGATCGGGCTCTCGCTGGTGGCGCGGTTCGCGGCACTGCACGGCGGCCGCGCCTGGGTCGAAGACCGCGACGGAGGCGGCTCGTCGTTCCGCGTGCTCCTGCCGGACGCGGACGAGCCCGACGGGCATGTGGCCTCATTGCACAACGAAACGCCGGCCGCAGCGGACGCCGTCGACCGCGCCGCCAGTTAGTCAAACCACCTTACTGATTCGGCGGCAGCAGCCGGCGGCGCCCGACGAACACCTCGCCGCCGTCCTCGTAGTCGGCGGGCAACGACGCGGGCTCGAAGCCGACGTCTTCGAGCAGGCCGAGCCAGAGCGCCCGGGGGAACACGCCGCAGACATGACGGTCGTTGACCACCCGCACGTCGTCGCCATCCCGGAGCAGATACGCGAAGTCGCTGACGAACCAGGTGTCCGTCGGGTTGGGATCCCACGTCCATTCGAGGTACCGGAGCGCCCGGCGATCGGCGCCCACCCCGTCGTGGCCGCCGTGGCGCGTCGTGGGCGCGAACGTTTCCTCGAGATCGTCCGGCACGAACAGCGCGAGGCCGCCAGGCTCGCAGTGTTCGAACGCCGTCGCCATCGCGGCGCGGAGGTCCTCCTTCGTCGTGATGTACGCGATCGCGTCGTGGACGAAGACGGCATCGAAGCGCCGTCCGAGGCGGAGCGCCCGCATGTCGCCCTCGACGTGATCGCATTCGGGATTCAGCGCTCGGCTGATCGCGAGCATCTCCGGCGAGCGATCCGAGAGCGTCAAGTCGAAGCTCCGCTTCATGTGCGAGGCGTTGTTCCCGCCGCCGCTGCCGAGCTCGAGCACGGTCCGCACCGGCCGCCCGCTCCGTTCGGTCAGCACGCGGGTGAAGAAGGCCGCCTCCTCCGCGTAGTCCTCCGGTGCGGTCAGGAGGTGGAACCATCCGGCGAGCTCGGAGTACAGCCGCGGCTGTTCGGGTTCTGGGTCGGGCACTGCGTCCGACCCTACCGCGCCTCCCCGTGGCTTTTGCGGCCGGCCGAGGGCCGTGGCACGATCCGGCGAACGCGGGATTCGCCAGCGGACGGAGAACACCCCGGGGGGGAGCCGACGTGAACGGACGAAAGGTGACCGGAGCAGGGTTGACCATGATCCTGGTGGCCGCGCTGGGCGTGACGGCCGGAATGACGGGCGGCGGGATCGGGATCGCGAACGCCTCGACCCGCCCGCCGCGCTCCGCCGTACACGGGAGCGATGCGCGCGCGCTCGCCGCGCGCATGCTTCGATTCCAGCGGGAACACGGCTACCTCCCGTTGAAGGGGTTCGAGACGCTCCGGCGGGCGAAGGCGCACGCGGCCGCGGAGGCTGCGCGGCTGGCGGCGGCCCGGCCGCACGCGCGAGGCGGCGAGCCCGCCGCTACGGAGCAGGGCGGCCCGAAGGTCGGCGCGTCGTGGCTCGGCCCCAAGGGCCCCACGCCTCCGGACGCGAACGGCGCGGTCGGGCCGAAGTCCTACATCGAGATCACGAACGGCCCGATCACCATCTTCGGCCGCGACGGGAGCCAGATCGCGACCGCGTCGATCCAGACGCTCACGGGGAACTCCACGATCGGCGATCCGATGATCCTGTGGGATCCCGACACGCGGCGCTTCTACTACAGCGCGATCGGGCCGGGCGCCACCATCGACTGGGGGTTCTCCAAGAGCGCCAACCCGGTCAAGATCCCCGGCGACTGGTGCGCCTACGACACCTCGTACGGGTTCCCCCAGGGCACCATTCCCGATTACCCGAAGCTCGGCCAGACGAAGGGCTTCCTGACGGTCGGGATCAACCTGTATCCGCCGGGAAGCCAGGTCGCCACGGAAGGCGACCTGCTGTGGACGCAGAAGCCGCAGGGTTCGAAGCCGATCACGACGTGCCCGTCCGCGGACTCTTTCGCCTCCGGGAACTTCCGTGACCTTCGGAACCAGGACGGCTCGCAGGCGTTCACGCCGGTGCCGGCCATCCAGACCGACCCGTCGGGCTCCGGATACGTCATGGCGATGTCCGACATCGAGTGCCCGCCGACCTGCGGAAAAGGAACCCTCCTCACCGTGTACACGCTCAAGCCGAAGAAGGGCGACCCGACCACGCCGGTGCTGTCGAAGCCGTCGACCATGACGGTCGGGAAGTATCAGGGTCCGGCAGACGCGCCGCAGAAGGGGACCGACAAACAGCTCGACACGCTCGACGGACGCATCACCCACGCGGTGTCGGGCGTGGATCCGCGGCTCGGAACGACCACGGTGTGGGTGTCCCACTGCGTCCTTGGCGGCCCGGGCGCGGAGGTTCGCTGGTACGAGGTCATCCCGGGGACGGCAGGCAAGATCGCGCAATCCGGCGCGGCCACGGACCCGGACCTCTTCGTCTTCAACGGCGGCATCTCGAACGATCGCACCGTCGACGCGCAGGGCAACGCGGCGCACGGTGAGGCGATGGTGCTGGGTTTCGACACGTCGTCGGCCACCAGATACCTGGCCGTGCAGATGGTGTCGAAGCGCGGCGGCGGGCCGCAGTCGGCGTTCGTGAAGGTGTACCAGTCGACCGGACCGTTCGATCCGCCCGGAACGTGCGGCGACTTCGGCTGTCGCTGGGGCGACTATTCGGGCGCCACGCCGGACCCGGCGGCGTCGCTGTCGGACAAGCGCGGCGAGGTCTGGCTGACGAGCGAGATCACGGACGGCGACAGCAACCGGCCGACGTGGAACTGGGAGGCGCTTCCGTAGGGCCGGCCCGCGTCAGCGGCGCGAGTCCGGAAGTTCGGAATCGCCGACGTTCTTCTTCAGCCACGTGTTGAGCGGCTTGGCCGCGTCCAGGAACGCGACGATCCGGTCCTTCGCCTGCCTGGTCCCGAGCCAGGGCGCGGGCGGCCATGACTTCCACGCCGTGAGGCCTTTGTATCGGAGCAGATCGAGGCGTGGGTGGTCCTTGGCGTAGCCCTTCGGCGCGGTCTTCAGCTCGCCATGCCCGTGGACACCGTAGCCCGCCGACTCCATGTCCGCGGCGATCCGCTCGAGGGCCGTACCGGTTCGGCCTGCGTCGACCGCCGCGCGGTACCGCGCCAGTTGGTCGGGCGCCATCTGCCACATGCCGCTGCCGGCGCCGAGGCCCTCGGCGGAGAGCTGGATGTACCCATCACGAACCACCGCGGCGATGTTCGTCTTGTACGGCGACTTGTCCGCGCTGAACCGGACGTCGCGATACGGACGGAAGATCTTGCCCTCGCCGAACTGGGGGGCGAGCTCGGCGAGCAGCTCCTCCATCGGGGCACGAACCAGGGTCTCGTAGACGTCCTTGTTCCGGTTCCAGTAGGCCTTCGTGTTCTCCTCCTGAAGGCCCTCGAAGAACTCGAGCGCTTCGGCCTTCCATCCTCTGAATGTCACCGGCCATCACCTCCTCGAAGCCGAATCGTACGGGCAGGGACCCGCGGTGCGCCGGGTGGGATTCAGCCAGGTCAGGCCCGCACCGCGTACAGGCGCCACACGTCCGGCACGCCCTTGAGGCTGTGCGCACCGAGATCCTGGAAGTTCAGGCCGCTTCCCGCGACGAGATCCTTCACGGTCGAGGACACCCAGATCTCCGAGGGTCCCGCGAGCGCGGAGACCCTTGCGGCGATGTGCACGGCGATGCCGATCACGTCGTCCTGGACCAGCTCGATCTCGCCGGTGTGGCACCCGGCGCGGATCTCGAATCCCAGCGGGCGGGCCGAACCGATGAGCGCCTGCGCGCATCGAACCGCCCGCGCCGGCCCGTCGAACGTGGCGAGCAGGCCGTCGCCGGTCGCGTGCACGTACGTGCCGCGATGGCGGGCGATCTCGACCTTCGCCCGTTCGAGATGCGCCGAAAGGAGCTCCTTCCATCGAGCGTCGGTGGTCGAGGCGGCCCGTTGGGTCGAATCGACGATGTCGGTGAACAGAACGGTGGCAAGCACCCGATCGGTATGGACGGCGGGACGCGTTCCGGTGAGGAACTCCTCGATCTCGTCGAGGACGCCGTCGCGGTTCCCGCCGTAGATCTCGAAGTCGGCGTCGGGAACGACCACCAGACGCGCGTTCGGGATCGCCTCAGCGAGGTAGCTCGCCTGCTCCGGAGGGCCGTAGACCGCGTGGTCGGCGTTGGCCGGATGGATCACCAGCGTCGGCGCCTGGATCGCCGGAAGGATCGACCGGATGTCCAGGTCGCGCTGGACCTCGAACGCCTCGGTGGCGATCCTCGCGCTCGCACCGATGTGATACATGTTCATGATCCGGCGTATGACCTCGGTGTCCGCCGCATGCGACGGTGCCATCTGCGACGCCTGCGCATGCATCCAGCGCGGGTCGCTCGACCAGCCCTCGCTCGCCCCCCCGATCAGGAGTTCCCAATCCTCCTGCGGGAATCCCCATGGGTAGTCGTCCTTCACCTCGCCGCAGGCGTAGCTGCTGTGCAGGATCAGGTGATCCGTCCGGCTGGGGTGGCTGGCGGCGAACAAGGCGCACAGCGAGCCACCGTCGTCGGCACCGAGCAGCGACACGCGGTCGAGCCGCTCGCTGTCGAGGACCGCGAGCACGTCGAGCATGCGCGTCTCCAACGCGAGTCCGCGCGGAGGCAGGGTCCGGTCGGAGAGGCCGGCGCCGCGGGGGTCGATCGCGATGACGCGCGCCATGGTCGACAGCCGTTCGAGGAACCTCGCGAACGGCGGGATGTCCCACATGTATCCGATGGTGGCGACGTATCGGTGCACGAACACGAGCGGCGGCCCGTCACCGAAGACCTGATACGCGATCCGGAGCCCGTCGGGCGCCCGCGTGAAGCTCGTTTCCGGGAACACGGAGCGGAGTGTATGGCGGGCGATCAAAACGCGCGCACGCCTCCGCGGGTGCCCGATTCATCCCGCCTTCAGGCGAGACGCATCCGGCACGTCAGAGGCTGACGCTCCCGGTGATCTTCGCGTGGACCAGCGGCGCCGACTCGCAGTCGCCCTTCGTCGGCGTGAACACGATGTGCCTCGCCCTCACGCGTTCGCCCTTGAACCGTTCGCCGGTGACCCTGCCGCCGAATCGCGATCGATCGAAGTCGAATTGGAAGTTGATGCCGGAGTCGTTGCCCGTGTCCCAGTAGACCTGCATCTTCGCGCTCGACAGCCCCTGCAGCGCCCCGTTCGCGCAGAACAGGTCGCCTTCGGATCCGCCGTACCCGACGGCGCTGTTCACCACCCCCCCGGTGCAGCCGTCGAATGTGACGTGCCATGTGAAGAACGCACGCCTGTTCAGGCCGTGGACGAGGCCGCCGTCGTGGAACTTCGCCTTCATGACGAACGAGCACACCGTGGAGGGCCAGGTCGGCGTCGCGGCCTGGGCCGATGGCGCCACCAGCACCATCGACATCGCCATGGCGCCGAGGAATCCGATGATCGCCGCTCGCTTCACGCTCCCCCTCCTTCGTCGTGCGTCCCGGACGGTCGAAATGTACTCCTTTATGCGCAGATCGGAACAACAGCTTCCGCCGTCATCGGTCGCCCTCCTCTCGACCCGTCCGTTCGAGGCCGACCAGCAGTTTCCGCAGCAGCCGGTCGAGGGTCCGGCGCTCGCCGGCTCCGAGCGGCGCCAGAAGGTCTTCCTCGTTCGCCAGGTGGGAGACGAGGGCCGCGTCCACCGCCGTACGACCCTTCCGGGTGAGGCCGACGAGCGTGCCCCTGCGGTCGTCCGGGTCGGGACGGCGCCGGACGAGGCCTGCTTCCTGGAGCCGGTCGAGCCGTTTCGTCATGCCACCTGACGAAAGCAGCGTGGAGCGCATCAGCTCGGTCGGGTTGAGCTCGAACGGATCGCCGGCGCGCCGAAGGGCCGCCAGGATGTCGAACCACCCCGGCTGCAGCGCGTACGGCTCCATGCGGCGTGCAAGCGCGGCGTCGGCGAGCGCGCCGACCCGGAAGATCCTGCCGAACGTCGCCAAGGGGCTCGTGTCGAGGTCCGGCCGCTCCCGACCCCACTGGGCGACGATCTCATCGACGTGATCACCGTCGGTCCGTCCGGGAGCCACGTTCGAAGTCTACCTTGCCGGTCAATATCTTTCTAGTAAGATACTTGCCGAGCGCCGCCAAGTGGCGTTCGACGAATCGACGGGAAGGAGGGCCTCTTGATGGGCGTCACCCATGATTTCGCGGCGGAAGGGAGCGCGGCGACGATGCGGGCCGCCAGGCTGCACGCGCCCGACGGAGCGGCGGCCGTCTCGATCGATCGGGTGAGGATCCCCGAGCCGGGGCCCGGCGATGCGCTGATCCAGGTGCACGCGGCGGCCATCACGCGCGGCGAGCTGGACTGGCCGGTCGACCGGCTGCCGGCCATCCCCTCGTACGAGGTGGCGGGCATCGTGGAACGCATCGCCCCTGATGCGGCCGCGTCCTCCGAAGCGGCCGGCGTCGCCGTCGGCGGGGCCGTGTTCGCGCTCACCGGCTTCGACCGAGATGGTGCGGCGGCCGACTACACCGTGGTCCGCACCTCATACCTCGCGCCGAAGCCGTCGGCGCTCGGCTTCGTGGACGCCGCGGCGCTCCCGATGGGCGGGCTGAGCGCGTGGCAGGGGCTGTTCGATCTTGGGCACCTCGAATCAGGCCAGCGCGTGCTGATCCACGGGGCGGCGGGCGGAGTCGGCCACCTCGCGGTGCAGATCGCCGTCCACGCGGGCGCGCATGTCGTCGGGACCGCCACGGGCGCAGGTGTCGAGGTCGTGCGCGAGCTGGGCGCCCATGAGGTGGTGGACCGATCCGGCGGCGACTCCGCGTGGATGGCGGCGATCGACGCGGTCGACCTCGTGTTCGACACGGCTGGAGGAGACGCGCTCAGGCGGTCCGCATCGGTGGTGCGGCCGGGTGGCCGCATCGTGTCGATCGCCGAGGAGCCGCCCGCCGATCTACCCACGGGGATCACCGGCATCTACTTCGTTGTCGAACCGAACGGCGAGCAACTTGCCGAACTGGGCCGCCTTGCCGACGACGGCGTGCTCGTGCCGCGCGTGGGCGCGGTGATCCCGCTCGCCGACGCGCGCGCGGCGTTCGAGCGCGTCATGGCAACGGGCAAACGTGGCAAGGTGGTGCTCGAGGTCCGTCCGGACGGGAGGTCGTGAAGGCGATGTCGGCTCGAAGCCAGCGCGAGAAGGGAGCGGCTTTCCAGGCGCTCCACCGAGGCCCCGCGTTCGTCATCCCGAACCCATGGGACATCGGGTCGGCCCGCGTGCTCGAGGGGCTCGGGTTCAAGGCGCTGGCGAGCACCAGTTCGGGCTTCGCGTTCACACTCGGGAGGCTGGACGGCCGCACGACGCTCGATGAGGTCGAAGCGCATGTGCGTGGGCTTGCTTCGGCCACCGACCTGCCGGTGTCGGTCGATCTGGAGAACGGCAAGGGGTCCGCGCCGGAGGAGGCCGCCGACGCGGTGACGAGGGTCGCCGCCGCCGGCGCGGTCGGCGCCTCCATCGAGGACTGGGATCCGGATGGCCATCTGTACGACATCGCATTCGCCACGGAACGGGTCGAGGCCGCGGCCGACGCCGCGCACGCCGTGGAGTTCCCTTTCACGCTGACCGCGCGTGCCGAGAATCACATCAGGGGGAACCCGGATCTGGACGACACGATCGCACGGCTTCGCGCGTACCAGGAAGCCGGCGCGGACGTGCTGTTCGCCCCCGGCCTTCGAACCCGAGAGGAGATCCGAACGGTCTGTGACGAGGTCTCGCGGCCGGTCAATGTGCTTGCGCTGCAGGGCATGTCGCTTCCGGACATCGTCGACGCAGGCGCTCGGCGGATCAGCCTAGGCGGCGGCCTGACGTGGATCGCGGTCAACGCCTTGGCGGACGCCGCGCGCCGGATCCTGGAGGAGGACGACCTCTCTGTTCTGCAGGCAAGACCGCCCCTGGACGAATGGCTGGCCTGAGCGGAAAACAAGCCGGGCCCCGCATTCTGGTCGTTGTGTGATTCGCTCAACACGAAGGGTGGAACAACTCTTCGACCATCCGCCCGCGACGAGCCGACGAGCGGACATACAATCCGTCTGATCGGCTTCGTGTGTCAGGCCAATCCGAAAGGGGTGCGAAATGCTCGCCCTTACCGTCTTGGGCGTCGTCTGGTTCTTGGTGGCCGGCCTGGTCATCGGGGCGCTCGCCCGTCTCATCCTGCCTGGCAAGCAGCAGATGAGCATTCTCATGACCCTCTTGCTCGGCGTGGTCGCCGCCGTTATCGGCGGGCTGATCTGGGACGCGATCTTCCCGGACAACGAGGGAGTCGCGTGGATCGGCTCGATCATCGTCGCCGTGGTGCTGCTCTTCCTCTATGAGCGCCTCGTGGCAGGGCGGCGCAAGCCGGCGCAGGCGTAAGGAGCGGCAAGCGGGCAGCGCTTCGTCGCCGGGGCATCGGCGACGAAGGATCGGTGCCGATTCGGCCGGCTTCCGCGGACTGAGAAGCGGACACGCAGAAACCGATCTCCGGCGTAACCGAACGACAACAACGCAGGTGGAGCCGGAGAAGGGAATCGAACCCTTGACCTACGCATTACGAGTGCGTCGCTCTGCCGACTGAGCTACTCCGGCGGCCGGCCAAGTCTACCGGGCTGCCGATTCGCCCAACACGCGAGGGCCCGCGGCCCGGATCAGCACCACCGCCCACGTGCGGAACGGGCGCCACGATTGCGCCATCGCTTCGAATTCCGCCGCCGACGGCGGCCCATCCAACCCGTACAGACGGCCGGCCAACTCAAGCGCCCGGGGTTCGTTTGGCAGCACGTCGGTGAAGCCCGACGCGCGAACGACGATCAGCGCGCTGTAGAACGGCCCGATCCCGGGGATCGACTGCAGGTCCGTGGCCGCCGCGTCCGGACCGATGGCCTGGATCCGTTCCACGTCCAACCGACCGTCCAGCGCCGCCCGCGCCACCGCATGCAGGCGCGTCACCTTCTCCTCGTTCAAGCCCGGGACGTCCGCGATGTGGAGCAATCGCTCGGGCAGCGGAAACGCCGCCATGCGCCTCCCGGCGAGTTCGAACACCCGGCCGTGCTCTTCCGACAGCCGGCGCCGAACCTCCGCCATCTGCCGCGCCGGGCGCCGCGCCGAGAGGACCGCCCAGGCGGCGGCCTCGTACGGCGAGTGGAACAGCGGCGGCCGAAGCCCGGGCGCGGCGGCCTGCAGCCGCCCGATCACCCGGTCGCGCTCACCGACACGGATGAACTCGCGCCCGTCGTGGTCGAGCGACAGCACCCGCGCAACCTGAGCCCGAACAGTGTCGACGTCCGCGGCGCTGTCGCCGAACGCCCGACACGCAACCGTCCCACCCTCTTCCTGGCGGACCTCCACACCGACCTGGGTCCGATTGCCGTCCAGGACGAAGGCCAGCCGCATCACACCGTCGAAGCGTTCGTCCATCCGCTGGCCGAAGCCGAAGTTCCCCGACTCCTCCAGCGAGAACGGGCCGAGCGGTTCGAACTCGAGCCTCGCGCCTTCCATCAGACGGCTGCGCCGGCCCCCCGGTGCGCGAGCGTCGACAGCCGAAGCAGGAGCCGCTCCAGCACCAAGCGGGCGTTCAGGTTCGTCTCGTCCGCCAGGTCGGCCCGCGCCTCCTCCACCTCGCCCAGGGCCAGCGCGGCATCCGCCGCGGATGCGCCCGTGGCACCGTGGTCCGCCGCGAGATCCACGTTCATCGCCGACGCCACCGAGCCGCCCGATGCCAGCAGCACCTCGTCGCGGTACCAGGCCGCCATGGCGAGCAGCGCCTGATCGAGGAACTCGCGTTCCGCCCGCCGCAAGCGACGCTCGTGCTGCTCCTGGATGCGGCGGACGACCCCCTTGAAGGCCTCCTCCGGCCGGCCACGCTCATCCAGGAACGGGGCCAGATCCTCCGCCAACTCCTCCGCAACGCGCTTCCGGTGCGACTTCGCCGCGTCCAGCAGACCCTCCGCCGCGGCCAACGCGTCGCCGGCGCCACCGGACGAAGCGTTCCGCACCGCCGTCAGGGCCGCGTCGCGGAAGTCCAGCCCGCCGGGACGCGTGAGCCTGCGCGCGCGGCCCAGATTCCCGCCCGACAGGCGGGCCGCCAGCCTGGCCACACCCTCGTCGACGCCTTCCCCAACCAGCGATGCCACCGCGAAGTCCTCGGTCAGCGGCGGGAACGCGATCTCCTGGCACCGCGACCTGATGGTGTCCGGCAGCTCCTCCGTCCTGGCGGTGAGCAGCATGAACACCGTGTCGCCGGGCGGCTCCTCCAGCACCTTCAACAGCACGTCGGCGGCTTCGATCCGCAGCCGGTCGGCTTGCAGGACGACCATGACCTTCCACCCCGGCTCGGGCGGCGTCAGATAGGCGTTGCGCGCGAACCCACGCGCGGTGTTCGGGTCGCCTGCGTCCTTGCCCACCAGGATGTCCGGCCCGGTGGGCTCCAGGACCAGCATGTTCGGATGCCGCTCGCCGAGCGCCAGCCGGCACGAACGGCAGGCGCCGCATCCGCCGTCCGGACAGAGCAGCGCGGCTGCGAACGCCCTCATCGCCAGGCGCTTCCCCGAGCCCTCCGGCCCGGAGAACACGTACGCGTGGTGTGGCTGGGCGAGCGCACGGGCCAGGAACGCCGTGGCGCCCTCCTGTCCGGGCACGTCCCGGATCACCGGCGGCAGATCCACGCCGGCGTCCGAAGGTGCCCCGCTCACGTCGCGCCGCCCCGTTCGCCTCCCGGCTTCAGCACCTTGCCGATCGCCTCCTGCACATGCTCCTCAACGGTAGCGGGGGGCTCTGACGCATCGATCACGACGAACCGCTCGGGGTGCTCCTCGGCGATGCGCAGGTACGCGTCGGCGACCTTCGCGTGGAACTCGGCGTCCTCCGATTCGATCCTGTCGGGCTCACCGGTCGCGCGCGCGAGCCCGACGCCCGGTTCGACGTGGAGCAGGATGACCAGATCTGGGAACAGCCCCTGCGTCGCCCATGCGTTGAGCGCGAGGATGTCCGGTTCGCCGAGCCCCCGCGCGACGCCCTGATAGGCGACGGACGAATCGATGTAGCGGTCGCAGATGACGACCTTGCCCTCCGCGAGCGCCGGCCGGATCACCGTCTCGACCAGCTGCGTTCGCGCCGCCGCGAACAGCAGCGCCTCGGCCCTGGCCGCCACGCGCCCGGTCGCGGGGTCCAGGATCATCTCGCGCAGCCGTTCGCCGATCCCGGTGCCGCCCGGCTCGCGGCAGGTCACCACCTCGCGGCCGGAGGCTTCGACGAACGACTTCGCCGCGGCGATCTGGGTGCCCTTGCCGGCCCCCTCGACGCCCTCGAAGACGACGAACACCCCCCCGCCGGTGGCCGGGCGAAGCCGGGGAACCAATGCCAGCGGCCGGGGGCGCACCACGCGTTGACGTCGCATCATCCGCCATGATCCCGCAGCGCCGCCCACTCCGATCGCCGCGCCCACCAGGAGGGCGACACGGGTGGCCGTCTCCGGCGTGAGGTGCGTGGCGAGCGCAGCCTGCAGCGACGGGAACAGCAACAGCGACAGGAACATCCCGATGCGCACCATCACCGTGAGCGTGGCGAACGTTCGGCCACGGAACTCGTCGCTCACGTTCTCCTGCAGCAGGGTGTAGCCGCACACCCAGGCGATCCCGGCGCCGATCCCCATCGGGATGGTGAACAGCGCCGCCAGCCCGATGGTGGGCATCAGCGCGACGAACACGAGGAAGCCCCCGGAGCAGGCGAGCGCGGGCGCGAACAGGCGGTCGGCGTCGACCACGCGTGTGAGCCGGCCCACGAGCGCCATGCCGATCCCCATGCCCGCGCCGAGCGCGACCATGAGATAGCCGAACCCGGTCGCGCCGGCGCTCACGGCGTACTGCGCGAACACGGGCCCCAGCGACATCACCGAGCTCGCGCCGACGAACGCGAGCACGATGCCCGCGGTCATCGCGCGCACGATGGCGTGCTCCCGCAGGAACCGGATGCCCTCGCGCACCTCGTTGAACGCGGTCGCCAGGGAGAACGCGGGGGTCTGCTCCCGTTTGCGCTGGACGGCTCTGCCGAGCTTGAGGTCCAGCCCCCAGATCATGCGCGCGGAGAACAGGAACGTGCAGGCGTCTGCCCACAGCGCCAGCGATTGGGGGTGCTGCCCGAAGTAACCGCCGATCGCGACCGCCGCGGCCGCGAGCGCGGTGTAGACGGCGGCGCCCAGCGGCAGCGTCCCGTACGTGGTGATCAGGCTCACCGAATTCGCATTCGACAGCTGCCTGCGCGGAACCAGGTTCGGCACGCTCGCGTCCTTCGCCGGCACCCAGAGCAGCGACAGGGACTCGATCACGAACGAGAGGAGGAAGATCATCCAGAGCAAGGGCAGGAAAGGCATGGACGCGTAGAACAGGGCGCGGCCGATGTCGGCGGACACCATGACCTTCTTCCGGTCGAACCGGTCGACCACCACCCCCGCGAACGCCCCGAAGAAGACCGAAGGGGCGAGCCGCGCCAGGATCACTCCGGCGACGGCCAGGCCGCCGAGACGGTCGCCGCCGAGCTTCGCCACGAGCGAGGCGACGGCGACGAAGCCGACCCAGTCGCCCATGGAGGAGACCAACATCGCCCGCCACAGGCGGGAGAAGTCGCGCTGTCTCAGAAGGTCCCGGAACGTCGCGGGCTTCGTCCCGCGAAGGACGGCGATCTCTTCGGCGACGCTCGCCATGTGCCCGCGACCCTGCTACTCGCCCCGTAGGCCGGCCGGAGGGGCGGAGGAGGCAAACCCCCATCGAACGCCTGCTCCGCCCCCCGGCCCGGCCATCACGTTTAGGCGGATCTTCTTGCGCGTGATCCCGTTCGTCGACGACCACCGCTCTTCGAGGAGGACGAAGCTCTCGGCGCTCTCGGTTTGGGGATCAGTGCCTTCGCCTTGTCTTCGGGCAGTTCCACGCCTTCGGCATCCCAGGCCCGTTCGCAGTTCGTGCAGCGCCACGCACCGCCTCTCGCGGCGACCACCAGGCCATTGCAGACCGGGCAGGGCTCCTCTCGGGGCTTCTGGTTGAGCGAGAAGTCGCAGTCCGGGTAGCGCGCGCAGCTGTAGAACGACCCGAAGCGGCCCTTTCGCTCCACCAGCTCGCCCTGGCCGCACTTCGGGCACTTCACACCGGTCGGCTTCGGCTCCTCCCGCTTGATGTACTTGCAGTCCGGGTAGCGGGAGCACCCCACGAACTTCCCGAAGCGGCCCACACGCTCCACCAGTTCGCCCTCGCCGCAGCGCGGGCAGGTCTCGCCGGTGGGGACGGGCGCCGGCGCCTGGCCGTTCCCGCCGAGCGGGCGCGTGTACTTGCACTCGGGATAGTTCTCGCACCCGACGAACATCCCGTACCGGCCGAGCTTCTTCACAAGATGCCCGGGTTCGCGGCCCTGTTCGGGGCAGAGCGGACAGAGCTCGTCCAGCTGGATGGCCGGCGGCTGGATCTTCTTGCCCTTGCCGACGACCTCCACGGTCTGGTGGAACGGGTCGTAGAACTCGCGGAGCACCTGGACCCACTGCGCTTGGCCCTCCGCGATGTCGTCGAGCTCCTCCTCCATGCGCGCGGTGAACCCCACATCGACGATGTCGCTGAACAGGTCCACGAGTATGTCGCTCACGACCATCCCGATGTCCTCGGGGAAGAACCGGCGATCCTCCAGCCGGACGTATCCGCGGTCGAGCAGCGTGTGGATGATCGCCGCATACGTGGACGGCCGCCCGATCCCGTTCTCCTCGAGCGTCTTGACCAGGCTCGCCTCCGTGTAGCGCGGGGGCGGCTGGGTGAAGTGCTGCTCGGGAAGCAGCTCCAGGAGTCTGAGCGCCTGCTCCGCGGTCAGCTCCGGGAGCATGGATTCGGCGTCCTCGTCGAGCGCGTCGTCGCGGCCCTCGAAGTACACCCGGCGGAAGCCGTCGAACTTCAGTGTCTGGCCGGTCGCCCTGAGCAGGTAGGGCGGCGCCGACCCGCCGTCGCTCGACGGCGTCCACGCGCCGACGTCCACGGAGACCTGGTCGAACCGCGCCTCGGCCATCTGCGACGCGACGGTGCGCTGCCAGATCAGCCGGTAGAGGCGCGCCTGGTCGCGATCGAGCACGCCATCCAGGGAATCGGGCATACGCGCCGCCGACGTCGGCCGGATGGCCTCGTGCGCCTCCTGCGCGCCCCGCTGCTTCTTCCGGTACCGCCGCGGCTGGTCGAGCGCGTACGCGGAACCGTACGCCCGCTGCACGAGCTCGTTGATCTCGGCCAGGGCCTGTTCGGCGATGTTCACCGA
>JBEDUK010000001.1:0-37594 GCA_040414485.1 Actinomycetota bacterium | reverse complement strand
GACCCTTCGGGACGTGTTCGAATCACCCGAGGGAAGCGCGATGGTAAGGATGCTTTACGATTCGACCGGAGGGAACCCTGCCGTCCCAACGGTGGCGGATCCGATCGGGCTGTCCACCACGCCGGTGACGTACCGAATGCCGCCGCCTCGTCTGGGCGAGCACACCGACGAGATCATGGACGAGCTTTCGGGCGCACGCGAGGCCGAGCCGCCCGGCTGACCCGGTCTCTTAGATCTCGGCGCCGCAGCGGTATGCGAGGAATTCGGCGAAGTGGATCAGCGCGTCCTGTGCCGGACCGGCCTGGAGGCTCGACGCGAGGTCGATCGCTCGCCGGACCTGGAGCCGGACCGCGTCACGTGAGCGCTCCAGCGCCTGACCCGACGACACCAGCGCGACGGCGCGGGCGAGGCTCGCGTCATCCCTCAGGCCGGTTGCCAGCAGGTCGCGAAGTTCGCCGTCGATCTCCGGCTCCTCGAGGGCGTAGAGGACCGGAAGCGTATAAAGCCCCTGCTTCATGTCCTGGCCGGGGAGCTTGTGCAGCTCCTCCTCGGTGGAGACCACGTCCATGATGTCGTCGGAGAGCTGGAAGGCCATCCCCAGCGCCATGCCGTAGTCGTCCAGGCGGTCGATCACCTCGGGCGATGCTTCGCCGAGCATGCCGCCCAGCCGGCAGGACGTGGCCATCAGCGCCGCGGTCTTGCGCCGGATCATCTCCTGGTACGCCTCATGGGACTGGTCCGCCCGGCCCCAGCCTTCGACCTCTCGGATGACCCCGTCGCAGAGCAGGGCGATCGTCCGGGAGAGGAGTCTCGACACCTCGGTTCCCAATTCGGCGGAGATGTCCGAGGCGCGGGCGAACAGGAAGTCGCCGGTGAGGATCGCCACGTTGTTGCCCCACTTCGCGTTCACCGACGGCCGACCGCGACGCTCCTGGGCCTCGTCGACCACGTCGTCGTGATAGAGCGTGGCCATGTGCACCAGCTCGATGGCGCATCCACCCTGGACCAGGCGCGGGTCGGTCGGGTCGCCGAAGTAGCCCGAGAGCAGGGTGAGCATTGGCCGGAAGCGCTTCCCGCCGGCCGCCACCAGATACGAAGCCGCTTCCGTCACGAAGTCCGTGTCCGAACGGCACGCCTTCTCCAGCGCCTCCTCGACCTCCAGGAGGCGGTTCTGGAGCTCGGCCTCCAGCGCCGGGTCTGGCGCCCGCAGACCGGGCGCGGCGGCGCGCGTCATCGATTCCCCGCGGTCTCAACCATGAACGGTCGATGCTATAGGCACGGACGAATTCGAACCATGCCGCCACATACGGGAAGCCATCAGAAGCGGATGGATGCTGCCGACTGCAGCATCCCGAACAGCAGCTGCGGGAAGACGCCGAACAGCACCGTGGCCAGTGCGGGGACGGCCACCGCCACCGCCGCGACCGGCGCGCGGGTCCGCGCCGCGGCGACCGCTTCAGATTCGCGTTCCTGCATGTACATGAGGATCACCAGTCGGAGGTAGAAGAACGCTCCGACCACCGAGGCGACCACGCCGAGGATCACCAGCCAGCCCTCGCCCGCCTGGAACGCGGCCGAGAACACCGCCAGCTTCGAGATGAACCCGGCGGTCAGCGGGATGCCGGCCAGCGACAGGAGGAAGAGGGCCAGCGCCCCGCCGAGCATCGGATGCCTGATGGCCAGGCCGCGGTAGTCCGCCAGATCCTGCGCGCGCTCGCCGCGGCCGGAGACGAACATCACCACGGCGAAGGCGCCGAGGATCATCGCTCCGTAGGACGCCAGGTAGAACAGCGCGGCCTGCCTGCCAGCGGCGTTGCCGGCGGCCAGCCCGATCAGGATGAACCCGGCGTGCGCGACCGACGAGTAGGCGAGCATCCGCTTGACGTTCGTCTGCGCGATCGCCAGGACGCTTCCGGCGACGATCGACACGCCGGCCAGCACCGCGAGCAGCGGCCGCCAGTCCGATCCGAGCGGCCCGAGCGCCACGGTGAACACCCGGATGAACGCGCCGAACGCGGCCACCTTCGTCGCCGCGGACATGAACGCGGTGACCGGCGTGGGCGCGCCCTGGTACGCGTCGGGCGCCCACATGTGGAACGGGACCAGGGCGACCTTGAAGCCGAATCCCGCCGCGAGCAGGCCGATCGCAAGGAACGCGAACGTCGTTGTGCCGCCCGCGGCGGCGCTGCCGCCTCCGGTCAGCGCGTGTCCGATGCCGGCGAGATTGGTCGTCCCCGCGGCGCCGTACGCCATGGCCACGCCGTACAGGAAGAACGCGCTGGAGAAGGCGCCCAGCAGGAAATACTTCATCGCGCCCTCGACGCTTCGCAGACGCCGGAGCGAGAACCCCGTCAGCAGGTACAGCGACAGCGACAGGATCTCCAGGGCGAGGAACACCAGGATCAGGTCGGCCGCGGCGACGATGAGCGTCATGCCCGTGACGGCGAACAGCAGGAGGGGAAAGAACTCGCCCCGCCACTCCCCGGTCCGCTCCAGGTAGTGCTGGGCGAGCGGAACGGCGAGCAGCGCGATGCCGAGGATCACGAATCGAAGGAAGACTGCGTAGCGATCGGCGGCGACCATGCCGCCCAGGACGACCTTCTGGCCGTGCCAGTTCCAGAGCAGGGCGGATTCGACGATCGCCGCGACGACGCCGGCGAAGGCGATCCACGCGTGCGTGCGCTTCGGCGTCCGCGGCGAGAGCGCGTCGAGGAGCATGAGCGCGAGCGCGACGCCGACCAGGATGAGTTCCGGCGCCACCGGTTCGAACGTGAGCGGCGGGTGCGGGATCGGCGCCCCGGCGGCGAGCAGGGCGCCCGTCACGGCGACCCCGATGACCGCGGGAGAGCGATCGCTCCGGAGTAGTAGCCGCCGATGCACGCGACTTCGGTTCCTGCGAGCCGCGAAGGCGTCGGCATTGCTCCGCTGAAGCACCCGGCCACGACGTTGGTCGCGGGTTCGATCTTCGAAAGGACGGGCTTCGGATACACGCCAAGGAAGAGCACCGCGGCGATCAGCGGGACGAGCACCGCGTACTCGATCCCTCGCAGGTCCCGGAGCGCTCCGGCCGCAGGTGCCGCGCCTCCGTGACCGTTCCCCTCGGCCGAAGGCGCGCCAGCCCCCCCGGCGATCGCAGGCACGCCGTGGAACGCCCTCCGATAGGCCGTCAGCAGGTAGATCGCCGACAGGACCAGCGCCGTGACCGCGGCCACCGCCCACGGTGAGCCCACCACGAACGTCCCCAGCAGCACGAGGAACTCGCTCACGAAGTTGTTCAGCCCGGGCAGGCCCATCGAGGCGAGCGCCATGAAGAGGAACACGCCCGCCAGCACCGGCACTCGCGCGGCCAGGCCGCCCATCCGGCGGAGGTCGTTCGTCCCGATCCGATCCCAGAGCATCCCGGTCAACAGGAACAGCGCGCCGGTGGAGAGCCCGTGGTTGACCATGTACAGCACGCTGCCGCTTTCGGACTGCACGGACAGCGCGAAGATGCCCAGCACGATGAAGCCCATGTGGGAGAGGCTCGAGTACGCGATCAGGCGCTTCATGTCGGTCTGGGCGAACGCGACGATCGCGCCGTAGATGATCGCGATCACGGCCAGCACCAGGGCCGTCGTTCGGAACCAGACGGTCGCCTGCGGGAACATCGACAGGCAGAACCGGATCATCCCGTAGGCGCCGATCTTCGCCAGGAGCGCCGCCAGCACCAGCGTCCCGGCGGTCGGCGCCTGCTCGTACGCGTCTGGCTGCCATGTGGACAGCGGCACCAGCGGCACCTTCACCGCGAACGCGACGAAGAAGCCCAGGAAGAGCCACCGGGCGGTGGACACCGACAGCGGGAGGTTCGACAGGTCGAGCCAGTTGAAGGTCGGCGTGCCCGTGACCGAACCCGACTTCACGTACAGGAAGATGATCGCGGCCAGCAGGAACGCCGAGCCGCCCATGGTGAAGATGAAGAACTTGATCGCCGCGTAGGCACGGCGATCGCCCCCCCAGCCCGCGATGATCAGGTAGGTCGGGACCAGCAGCGCTTCGAAGAAGACGAAGAACAGCAGCAGGTCGAGCGCGACGAAGCATCCGACGACCGTCGTCTCCAGGACGAGGAAGGACGCGAGGTAGGCCTTCGCGCCGGCTTCGATCCGCCACGAGGCCAGCACCGCGATCGGCAGCAGGAACGTGGTCAGCAGCACCAGGAACAGCGAGATGCCGTCGACCCCCAGGAAGTACTGCAGGTGCAACGTGGACGACCACGTCGCGTGGTCCACCAGGTGCAGCACCTGGCCGGACCGTTCGGCGTTGTACGCGGCGAGCATTCCGATCGACAGGCCGAACGTGACGAGCGTGACCGCCAGCGCGAGCCACTTCAGCAGCGGGACACGCGACCTCGGGACGAACAGCATGATCACGGCGCCGGCGAGCGGCGCGAACGTGACGACGGTCAGCCACGGGAAGTGGCCCGGGTACGGTCCGATCGCGCTCACGCCGACCACCTGAACGCCAGGTACGCCAGCGCGCCGACGACCCCGAGGAAGACGAACGCGGCGTACACGCGCACCAGGCCCGCCTGCGCGCGGCGAGCCCCGCTGGAAAGCACGCCGAAGAACTCCGCGACGCCGTTCCAGAACCCGTCGAGGACGCGCCGGTCGACCACGTATGCAAGGAACGTCGCGACCAGCGCTCCGGTCCGCCCGATGACCGAGCCGTAGAAGCCGTCCACGTGGAAGCCGCTCGCAAGCGTGGATCGCGCGCCCGCATAGCGGACGCGGAGCGCCACCCAGTCGATCCGCCTCGACAGGTAGACGAACCATGCCAGCGTCACGCCGGCCAGGGCCACGATCACCGAGATGATCAGCAGCACGGCGTCGGGCGGCCCCGCCACCGGCTCGGGCGGCGCCCCCGTGACCGGCGCCAGGAACGTCACGATGATCCCCGACGTCGCATTCAGTCCCAGGACGCCCGCCAAGGCGGCGCCCACGGCCAGGAGCGCCATGGGCCAGCGCATGACCGAGCCGGGCTCGTGCGGTTCGCCCTCGTAGCGTCGTTCGCCGAAGAACACCAGCGCGGTCTGCCGGGACGCGTAGACGGCCGTCAGGAACGCCCCGACAAGCGCGGCGATGTACAGGCCGTACCTGCCGGCGCCGCTCACCGCGCCGATCAGCTCGTCTTTCGCGAAGAACCCCGACAGCGGCGGGATGCCCACCATCGCCGCCCAGCCAACGATCCACGCGCCGGCGGTGAACGGCATGGCGCGCCGAAGCCCGCCCATCCGGAGCATGTCCTGCTCGTCGTGCAGGCCGTGGATGACCGAGCCTGCCGAGAGGAACAGCAGCGCCTTGAAGAACGCGTGCGCGACCAGCAGGAAGATCGCCAGGCCGTACGCGCCCACGCCGGCGCCCAGGAACATGAACCCGATCTGGCTGATCGTCGAATACGCGAGCGCCCGCTTGATGTCGTCCTGCCCGATAGCCGCAAGCCCGGCGTAGACGGCCGTGACCACGCCGACCACGGCCACGGCGAGCGACGCCGCCGTCGACGCATCGAAGAACGCGTGAGACCGCACGATGAGGTACACGCCGGCCGTGACCATGGTGGCCGCGTGGATCAGGGCCGACGTGGGCGTGGGACCCTCCATGGCGTCGGGAAGCCACGTGTGGAGCGGCAGCTGCGCCGACTTCCCGCACGCGCCCGCGAGCAGCAGGAAGCCGATCACCGTGACCGTCCCGCCGGCCAGCGAGGGCAACTGGTGGAACACGGCGCCGAAGTCCAGCGAACCGGTTCGAGCCCAGATCAGGACGATCCCGATCAGCAGCGCGGCATCACCGATCCGGGTCACGACGAACGCCTTCTTCGCCGCGGCCGCCGCCGACGGGCGTTCGAACCAGAACCCGATCAGCAGGTACGACGCCAGGCCGACGCCCTCCCAGCCGATGTACAGCACCAGGTAGTTCGCCCCCAGGACCAGCAGGAGCATGGCGGCGACGAACAGGCTCTTGTACGCGAAATACCGGGCGAACCGCGGGTCCCCGTCCATGTAGCCGATCGAATAGATCAGGATCAGCGAACCCACGCCGGTGACGACCAGCGCCATCGTGACGGACAGCGGGTCCGCCCGCAGCGCGAGGTCGACGTGGAACCTCCCCGAGAGGATCCATTCGTAAAGTGTCTTTACGATCACCCGCTGGTCGGTCGGCTTCGACGTGACCTGGAACGTCTGCGCCACCGCGAGAGCGAACGCCACCAGCGTGCCGGCCGACGCGAACCAGCCGGCGGACCGCCCCGGCCACCGCCGCCCGGTGATGAGCAGCAGCATGCCGATGCCGAGCGGGATCAGCGCGATCGCCCAGAGCACCCGTCAGCCCTTCAGGAGGTCGGCGCGGTCGACGTCGACGGTTCGGCGCATCCGGTAGACGGTGACGATGATCGCCAGGCCGACGGCCACCTCGGCGGCGGCAACGACCATGGCGAAGAACGCGATGGCCTGACCCGTCAGCGAGCCGTGCATCCGCGAGAATGCCACCAGCGACAGGTTCACTGCGTTCAGCTGCAGTTCGACGGACATGAAGATGACCAGCGCGTTCCGCCGGACGAGCACGCCGACCGTGCCGATCGTGAACAGCACGGCGGACAGGATCACGTAGGCGCCGACGGGGGTTCTCACGGTGCGGCCCCCGAGTCGGCCAGCGCGGGCTCCGCCTGGTCCGCGCCCGTCGCGCCGGTCGGGCCCATCGGGCCGCCATCGACCGCCGCAGCGCCATCCGCATCGATCACGGTCATGTCCGCGCTCCGGCGGCCGTGCAGCATGATCCCGAGCGCGGCCACGATCAGCAGGATCGACGTCACCTCGAACGGGAAGAAGTAGGGCCCGAAGAGCACCCGCGCCAACGCCTCGACGTTCCCACCGGCATTGGCGTGGGTCAGATCCGGCACCCCGCCGTTCGACAGTCCGATCCCGAGGTGCACCGCGGCGATCACTTCGACGATCAGCGCGGCCCCGAGGGCGACCGCCAGCCAGCGCTGCGCCGCCAGGCGTTCGCGAAGCGATTCCTGCCCGTCGACCCCCAGCAGCATGATCACGAACAGGAACAGCACCATGATCGCGCCGGCGTACACGATCAGCTGGACGACGAACAGGAAGGGCGAGCCCAGCTCCAGGAAGAAGATCGCGATGCAGAACTGGGTCACGATCAACAGCAGGGCGCTGTGCACGGCGTTGCGGACGAGCAGCATGCCGATGCCCGCCGCGACGGCGATCACCGCGAAGATCCAGAAGACGACGAGGTCCGCCACCTAGCGCCCGACCTCGGTCCCGGGCGCCGTTCCGACCGGCGGCGGCGGTGTCAGCAGGCGGTCCTTCGTGTAGACGGCCTCCTCACGCGATTCGAACGCCAGCTCGTAGGACGACGTGAGCGTGAGGGCGCGCGTCGGGCAGGCCTCGACGCAGAGGCCGCACATGATGCAGCGCAGGTAGTTGATCTCGTAGGTCTCGGCGAAGCGCTCCCCCACCGAGACGGGCTTCTCCGGATCGTTCTGCGCGCCCTGCACGTAGATCGCGTCGGCCGGGCAGGCCCAGGCGCACAGTTCGCACCCGATGCACTTCTCCAGGCCGTTCTCCTGATGGCGGTTGAGCAGATGGCGCCCGATGTGCGACCGCGGCGGCAGAGGGACCGTCTTCTTCGGGTACTCCTGAGTGACCTTCTTCCGGAACGCATGCCGAAGCGGCACACTGAATCCCTGCCCCACCCTCACGACCCCCGTCACGAAGGAGCGGAGCGCGGATTCCGGCGCGGATTCGGGCGCGGACGAGCCCGAATCCGCGCCGGTCGGGAGCGAGTCCCCTTTCATGTCTTCTGTGCCTTCACTCATGGGTCTCACCGACGAAAATCGGTTCCTTCGGTTCCCCGGACGGCTCCGGCGACAGGACTGGACGCGGTGCGATCATCGGTCCCGCGATCAGCAGGACGGCGACCGTCCCGCTCACCACGATCACGAGCGTGCGGATGTCCGAGTACCGCTGTGGCAGCGCGATCAATGCACCGGTGATCAGGATCCAGAGCAGCCCGGCAGGAATGAGTACTCGCCAACCGAGGCTCATGAGCCGGTCGTACCGCATCCGCGGGAGCGTGGCCCGCACCCACACGGCCATCACGATGAACGCGACGACCTTCAGCGTGAACCAGATCACGGGCCAGAGCCATGGCAGGAACGAGAACGTCGGTCCGTGCCAGCCACCGAGGAACAGCGTGGTCGCCACCGCGGACAGCGTGACCAGGTGCATGTATTCGGCCAGATAGAAGAACGCGAACTTCATGCCCGAATATTCGGTCTGATATCCGGCGACCAGCTCCGTGTCGGCTTCGGTGAGATCGAACGGCGGGCGGTTGTTCTCCGCGATCGCCGCGATCGCATACAGAACGAACGCCGGAAATTGGATGAAGACGTTCCATTTCGGAAGCCACCGCAGGCCGGGCACGCCGAAATGCGGCGCCTGCGCCGCGACGATCCCGGTCATGGAGACGGTCCCGCAGTACATGACCACCGCGATCAGCGCCAGGCTCATCCCCACCTCGTAGGAGATGGTCTGCGCCGTCGAGCGCACCGATCCCAGCAGCGGATAGTTCGTGCCGCTCGACCACCCCGCGAGCATCACCCCGTAGACCGCGAGCGAGGCCATGGAAAGCACCCACAGGATCCCCACCGAGAGGTCCGAGATCTGGAACGGTACGTGGTGGCCGAACAGGGAGATGCCGGGGCCGAACGGGATCACCGCGAACGCGAGCAACGCCGGCACCATGGCGGCCACCGGCGCCAGGATGTAGACGGGCAGGTCGGCGGTCTCCGGCGTGATGCCCTCCTTGAACAGGAGCTTCACGCCGTCCGCCAGGGTCTGCAGGGCGCCGAACGGACCGGCGCGATCCGGCCCGACCCGCACCTGCATGACGGCGATGACCTTCCGCTCGATGTAGACCGTGGCCATGATGAACAGCAGCAGGCCGGTGAAGATCACGATGACCCGGGCGATCAGCAGGACCCAGGCCACCCAGTCCGTGCCGGCCACCATCAGGCGCTCACCCCGGCGGTCTCCTGGACGGTCGCCGGGGCCTCCGCCGGCGCCAGCGTCACCGCGGCGATGCGTTCACCCGAGAACAGCGTGTTGGCCTGGAGCCCGGCGTTGTTCCACGGCACGAACGCCGCCCCCCTGTCGATGCCGTCGCTCACACGGACGGGCAACACGGCGGAGCCAGCCGCGGTCGTGAGGGAGGCGAAGCCGCCGTCCGGCAGCCCCAGGTCGGCGGCGTCGGCCGGGTGGACCTCGACGAACGCCGGGGCCTCGAGCGCCTCGCGGAGCAGGTCCGCGCCGTCCAGATGCCGCCCTCGATCCACGAGCAGCGGATAGCTGAACAGGACGACGCCGTCAGCGGTGCCGGCGGCGGGCTCTCCCGTCGCCGGAGCAGGAGCAGGAGCAGCGGCCGGCGCGCCTTCGCCCCATGCCGGCGATGCCGAGCCGACGTGACGCATCTCGGCGCGGACGCCCTCGAGCGACCGGAACCCCATGTCCTTCCCGAAGGCCTCCGACATCGCCTGGAATATCTCCCAGTCGGGCCGCGACATGGCGTACGCGGATCGGACCGGTTCGAACGACTGGGAGCGCCCCTCCCAGTCCGAGAAAGCGCCTGCGCGTTCGATCGCCGGGGAGGCCGGCAGCACCACGTCGGCGAACGGCCGGACGTCGTCGTGCAGCGTCGTGTCCACGACCACCTTGAAGCGGGCGTTCGCCAGCGCGCGCTGGGCCAGGGCGGCGTCGGGTGTGTCGCGAAGGACGTCCAGGCCGACCAGGAACAGAACATCCACCTGCCGGTCCGCCGCCGCGCGCAGGATGTCCATCGCGCCCCGTCCGGGGTCGGCGGGCAGTCCGGCGCCCCATACGTCCTCGACCTGGCCGCGAGCGGCTCCGTTGGCGACGGACCGACCACCGGGAAGCAGGGCGGGGTGAAGTCCGGCCCACCGGGCGCCCCGTTCGCCGACCCGGCGCGTGAGCAGGACGAACCCTCCATCGATATGCGCCGCGACCTCTCGGGCCGCGGCCACGGCTCCGGGCGACTCCATCAGGCGCGGGCCGCACAGGACGAGGGCTCCGCCCTGTGCGGCGGCCTCGCGGAAGGAAACGGCGGGATCCTTCTTCGCCCCGGCGAACGCCCGCAGCGCGTCCGCCTCCGCTCCGGGCGCCACCGTCACGTGCTCCGCCACGTCCGCCAGCCGGGTGCGGCGCGGATGGATCACGACGATCCGCGCTCCCCGTTTGGCGGCCTTGCGGAGCCGAAGATGCAGGATCGGCAGCTCCTGTTCGGCATCGAGCCCGGCCACGAGGATCGCCGGCGCGTGCTCGACGTCCCGGTAGGTGACGGCGTCGGGCCCGCCGGCAACGGCGGCGGCGGCTTCGAGCGGGAGCGGAACGTGGTTCGGGCCAGGCGGCCTGGCGTCGACGTCATTCGTGCCGATCACGCTGCGCGCGAACCGCGACAGGACGTAGGCATCCTCGTCGGCCAGCCGGCCACCGACCAGGAAGGCGGCTCGGCCCGAGCCCCCGCCCAGCGCCGCGGCGATCGCGTCGAAGGCCTCGGCGAAGGACGCCGGCTGCAGCCCGTGGTCGCGCACGAGCGGCGCCGGGATCCGCCTCGGCGAATCGGAGAACGAGAACGCGAAACGCCCCTTGTCGCAGAGCCATCCGTCGTTCACGTCGAGGTTCTCGCGCGCGAGGTGTCTGACCACCTCACCGCGCCGGGTCTGGACGAAGAGGTTGCAACCTGAAGAGCACAGCGTGCAGACGGACTCGCCGCGCCGGACATCGAAGGGGCGGGCGACGAACCGGTACGTGGTCGCGGTCAACGCGCCGACGGGGCAGATCTGGATCGTGTTGCCGGAGAACGGGCTGTCGAAGTCCTCCCCGGCCGCGATGGCGATCTGCTCCGCGGCGCCCCGGTCGAACAGGTCGATGAACCGGTCTCCGGAGATCTCGTCGCAGAACCGCGTGCACCGCTGGCACAGCACGCACCGTTCGCGGTCGAGGTTCACCAACGGCGAGAGCGGAAGCGGCTTCCGGTACGTCCGCTTCGCTTCGACGTAGCGCGACTCGCCGGGCCCGAACGCCAGCGCCTGGTCCTGCAGCGGGCACTCCCCGCCGCGGTCGCAGATCGGGCAGTCGAGCGGGTGGTTGATCAGGAGGAACTCGAGCACCGCCTCCTGCGCCGCCTTGACCTCGGGATCGCTGAACTGCGTGTGGACGGCCATGCCCTCGGCGACCGGCGTCGAGCAGGACGTCATGAGCTTGCGCTGCCCCTCGACGCTGACGTAACACTGCCGGCAGGCGGCGACCGGCGCGAGCAGCGGGTGGTCGCAGAAGCGAGGGATCTGGACGCCCAGCCGCTCGGCCGCCCGGATGATCAGCGTGCCCCTCGGAACCGACACCGGCATGCCGTCGATGGTGAGGTTGACCAGCGGCGCCGACGCGGGCGTGCTCATCCGAGCACCTCGTCCAGGTCGACCGACGGTTCGAACCCGGACGAGTCCGGCTCCGGCTCATGCTCGGCGGCGAGGCCACCGACCGGGATCGCAGGCGGCACGAACGGACAGCGCCCCAGCCGCAGGTGCTCCTCGTATTCGTCCCGGAAGAACTTGATCGAGGAATCGATCGGGGACACCGCGCCGTCGGCCAGCGCGCAGAACGCCTTGAACAGCATGTTCGAGCCGATGCTCTTCGTCAGATCGATGTCCTCGGGGCGGCCGAGGCCGGCTTCGATCCGCCGCAGGACCCGTTCGAGCCACCACGTCCCCTCGCGGCAGTTCGTGCACTTTCCGCAGGACTCGTGGGCGTAGAACCGGGTGAACCGCAGCGCCGCGTTGACGATGCAGTCGGTCTCGTCGAACACCATCAGCGCCTTGGTGCCCAGCAGGGAGCCGGCGGCGGCGACCGATTCGAAGTCCATCGGCGTGTCCAGATGCTCGGCGGTGAGGAACGGCGTGGACGACCCGCCCGGCGTCCAGGCCTTCAGCGTCCGGCCCCCCAGGACGCCGCCGGCGTACTCATCGATCAGCGTGCGGGCCGTGGTGCCCATCGGCGCCTCGTAGTTCCCCGGACGTTCGACCTTGCCCGAGATCGAATACACCGCGGTGCCGCTCGACTTCTCCGTGCCGATCGAGGCGAACCAGTCGGCCCCCTTCGCCATGATGTGCGGGACGTTCGAAAGCGTCTCGACGTTGTTGATCACGGTCGGGCTCGCGTACAGGCCCTCCACCGCCGGAAACGGGGGCCGCAGGCGCGGCTGGCCCCGCAGACCCTCCAGCGAGTTCAGCAGCGCCGTCTCCTCGCCGCAGATGTACGCGCCGGACCCGCGGTGCAGGATCAGGTCGAGGTCGAACCCGCTCCCCAGGATGTCCGGCCCGATGAATCCCTTGGCGCGCGCCTCCGCGAGCGCGACGTCGATCACCGTGCCCGGATAGACGAACTCCCCCCGGCAGTAGATGAACGCCCGGTTGCACCTGACCGCGTACGAGCAGATGGCGATGCCCTCGATCAGCTGGTGCGGGTCGCGCTCGATCAACTCGCGGTTGTTGAACGTTCCCGGCTCGCTCTCGTCCGCGTTCACCACGACGTAGACGGGCTTGCCGGTTCCCTGCGGGATGAACGACCACTTCGTCCCGGTCGGAAACCCGGCGCCGCCGCGACCGCGCAGGCCCGAGCGCTTGACCTCCTCGATCACGTCCTCCGGCTTCATGGCCAGGGTCTTGCGGAGCCCCTCGTAGCCGCCGGTTTCGAGGTACCGGTCGATGCCGACCGGAGCCGGTTCGGACCACCGGGCCGTCGTGATCAGAACGGGTTCAGCCATCGGCGGGCGGCTCCTGATCGGACGGCCGTGGCGTGGAGGCGGCACCGCGGTCCGCGCCCGCAAGCGTCCGCGAGACCTCCTTCAGGTCGCCCGGCACACCGCCGCGGGACGCTTCCGGCACCGAGCCCGAACGGATCGAATCGACCAGACGGTCGAACGCCTCTGAGTCCATTCGGTCGTAGTAAAGGTAGTTGACGGTCAGGACCGGAGCCTTGTCACACGCGCCGAGGCACTCCTCCTCTTCAAGGGTGAACAGGCCGTCGTCGGTGATGTCCTCGGCCGGGCCGCCAAGCCGAGCCCGGGCGTGATCCCACAGCGCGTACCCGCCGCGAATCCCGCAGGAGGGATTCGTGCAGACCGACAGCACGTACCGGCCCGTCGGATGGAGCTTGAGCATGGTGTAGAAGGTGGCCACGGCCTCGACCTCGGCGGTCCTGAGGCCGAGCAGGTCGCCGACCTCGCGCATGCCCTGCTTCGGGATCCAGCCGACCTTCGACTGGATCAGGTACAGCAGCGGCACCATCGCCGAGCGCGCATCGGGATACCTGGCCATGAGCGCCTCGGCGGTGCGGCGGTCGTCGTCGTCGAAGATCGGGCCCTCGACGTCGGGAAGCGTGCGCTCGACGAAGCCGGCTTCGGTCATCGGTCCACGCCGCCCATCACCGGATCGACGCTCGAGATGACCGGCAGGATGTCCGCGACCAGGCCCCCGAGCACCATGGGCCGCACCGCCTGAAGGTTCACGAACGACGGGTCGCGCAGATGCACGCGATACGGATGGCGCCCGCCGTCGGACACGACGTACGCGCCCAGCTCACCTCGCGGGGATTCGACCGGCTGGTAGACCTCGCCGGCGGGGACCGTGATGCCCTGGGTCACGATCTTGAAGTGATGGATCAGGGCCTCCATCGACTCCTCCATGATGTGGCGCACGTGAGCCTCGGACTGTCCGATCCCGTCCGGCCCGACCTCCAGTTCGGCCGGCCAGGCGACCTTCGGGTCCTGGACCATCACCGGGCCGGGCTCGGCCTCCAGCCTGGCCAGGCACTGTTCGACGATCCGCAGGGACTGGCGCATCTCCTCGAGCCGGAGCAGATATCTGGAGAACGCGTCGGCCTCGGTGGCCGTCGGGACGTCGAACTCGTAGCTCTCGTATCCGCAGTACGGCTCGTCCCTGCGAACGTCCCGGGGGACGCCGGCTGAACGAAGGATCGGGCCGGTCACGCCGAGCGACAGGCATTCGTCCGCCGAGAGCACCGCGATGCCGACCATCCGCTGCCGCCAGATCGGGTTGCCGGTCAGGAGCTCCTCGTACTCGCGCATCCGGTCGGGCATCTCGCGCAGGAACGCCCGGATCATGTCGGGCGCGTTCGGCGGGAGGTCCATCACCACGCCGCCGATCCGGATGTACGCGTGGTTCATCCGAAGGCCGGTGATCGCCTCGTAGATGTCCAGCAGGGTGTTCCGCTCGCGGAACCCGTAGACCATGATCGAGACGGCCCCGAGCTCCAGCGCCGTCGTCGCGAGCCACACCAGATGGGACGAGATCCGGTTCAGCTCGCACACCATCACGCGGATGACCTGGGCGCGGGGTGGCGCTTCGATCCCGAGGAGCCGTTCGACCGCCAAGCAGTACGCGAGCTCGTTGAAGAACGGCGCGAGGTAGTCGGCCCGGGTGACGAACGTCGGCGCCTGCGTCCACAGGCGGTATTCGGTGTTCTTCTCGATCCCGGTGTGCAGGTAGCCGAGCACGGGACGGCAGCCCAGCACCGTCTCGCCCTCGAGTTCGAGGACCAGCCGGAGCACGCCGTGGGTCGAGGGGTGCTGCGGCCCCATGTTGATGATCATGGTGTCCTCGCGAACGGCGCCGAGGTCGATGTTCGTCTCGGTGGGCGCCTCGACGCCGACGGCATCGACGCTGTGGTCGCTGCCCCTCGTCACGCGCGCCACGGCGGCCTCAGGTCTCCCTCTGGTCCGGCGGGGGGATGAACGCGCCGCCGGTGTACCGGGTCGGGACGCCCTCCAGCGCATGGTCCTTTCGCAGGGGGAACGTGGTCCAGGACTCCGGCAGCTCGATCCGCCGCAGGTCCGGGTGCCCGTCGAAGATCACGCCGAAGAAGTCGTAGACCTCGCGCTCCAGCCAGTCCGCGGTCGGGAACATGCCGACGACCGACGGGACCCGGGGATCGTCGCCCGGCAGGCCGCACGACACGCGGACGCGGTGCCGGTGCGTGCCCGAGTACAGGTGGTAGGCCACGCGGAACCGCGGCTCGCGGCCCGGCCAGTCCGTCGCCGCGACGTCCGAGAGCGTGTCGAAGGCCAGCGCGGCGTCGTCGCGGAGCGACGCCAGCGTCTCGGGCAGCGCGGACGGCTCGACCACGACCGTCACCTCGCCCCGGGCGGCCAGCACGTCCGCGAACCGCGAGCCGAGCGATTCCGCGAGTTCCGGCGGGTTCACTTGACGCGGGCCTCCTGCCGGATCTTCGCCTGGAGCTTGAGGATGCCGTACATGAGCATCTCGGGACGCGGCGGACAGCCCGCCGTGTAGACGTCGACCGGGACGATGGTGTCCACGCCCTGCACGAGCGCGTAGTTGTTGAACATCCCGCCCGAGGACGCGCACACGCCCATCGAGATGACCCACTTCGGCTCGGGCATCTGGTCGTAGATCTGCCGGAGCACCGGCGCCATCTTCTGGGAGACCCGCCCCGACACGATCATCAGGTCCGCCTGCCGCGGCGACGCGCGGAAGATCTCCATGCCCCAGCGGGCGAGGTCGTAGTTCGGCCCGCCCGCGGACATCATCTCGATGGCGCAGCAGGCCAGGCCGAACGTGGCCGGCCACATCGAGTTCGTCCTGGCCCACGCGACCGCCTTGCCGAGCGTGGTCAGCAGGACCCCGCGGCGGACCTCCTCCTCCACGTCGTCGTCCTTGCCGGTGTGGACGCCCGGGATCAGCTCAGCCGGCATGGCCGTTTCCTTCGGTCGCGGCGCCGGGGGCTGCGGTGCTCGGGGCCGGCGCGTCCGCATCCTCGGCCGACCAGTCCAGCCCGCCCTTTCGCAGGACGAACACGTACGCCACGAACAGCAGGGCGATGAACACGGCCATCTCGATCAGGCCGAACAGACCCAGTTGCCGGTAGGCGACCGCCCACGGGTAGAGGAAGATCGCCTCGATGTCGAACAGGATGAAGAGCATGGCCACGATGTAGAACTTCACCTGGAAGCGCGAGCGCGCCGGCAGCCTGGCCGGCGTGACGCCGCTCTCGTATGGGGAGCGCTTCGCGCGATTCGGCCGCCGCGTGGTCACCAGCCGCGGCAGGCCGAGCGACATCACGGCGAACGCGGCGATGACGCCGGCGAAGACCACGATCGGCAGGAAGCCGTCCGTCACGCGAGCGGCCCCTCGGGCGCCAGCGAGACCAGCGCGTGCATGATGCGGTCGTCCACGTCCCCGTCGGGACCGTCGCTCAGGTTCGCCAGCAGGCGCAGGGCGAACTCCATCAGACGCTTGCGCGGGATCCCGTGCCGCACCGCGTACCGCATGAAGGTTGGGTACCCGATGAGGCGCGCCCAGAGCGTGGCCACCGAGTAGTACTTCGCGTAGCGCTTCCTGAGCAGGGCCGGGTACATCGCCCCGAGGCCCGGCCGGTTGCGGGCGAGCGCGTCCACGAGCACCTCCGCGGCGACCTCCGCCGATTCGATGGCGCTGGAGATTCCCTCGCCGTTGAACGGGTTGATGGCGCCGGCCGCATCGCCCACCAGGAGCATGCCGGGCACCGCGAGCGGCGACCGGTTGAAGCCCGTGGGAAGAGGTCCGGAGGCCACCGGGCCGACCGCGTTCGCCTCGGTGATCCCCCACTCGGGAGGGAGGCCCTGGACGAAGATGTCGAACACCCGCTTCGCGGAGACGTTGCGGAACCCGCGGAACGTGCTGAGCAGGCCGGCGCCGACGTTCACCGTCCCGTCCGGGAGGAAGAAGATCCAACCGTAGCCGGGCATGATCCCGTCCTCCCGCTGGAGGTTCAGGAACGACTCCAGGATCGGCTCGAACGGCCGCGTGGCCCGGTAGTACCGGCGGGCGGCGATGCCGATCGCCCGCGACGGGACCCGCGCGACGCCGGCGGCGCCGGCCAGGCGGCTCGCATGACCGTCGGCGGCGATGACGAACCGCGCCCGCACATCCCGGGTCGCACCGTCGCCGTCGGCCGGCCGCCTCCCCGCGCGCGACCCGCGGCCGATCGACTCCGCAGGAGCCGCGCGTCGGAAGGTCGCCCCCGTCACCCACTCGCCCTCGACCACCGGCGCGACCGCCTCGATCCCCTGCACGACGCGGGCGCCCGCCGATTCCGCCCGCTTGAGGAGCATGTGATCGAACTCGTACCGGCGCGCCACCAGGCCGAGGTTCGGCCACGTCTGGAGGGTCGGCCACGGGAGCTCGATGATCGTTCCCTCGGTGCCGTAGGTGCGCAGGCCGTACGCGGGCGCGAAGGACCCGCCGTCCCTCGCGATCCCCATCCGGTCGATGGCGGCGACACCGCGGGGGGTGAGGCCGTCGCCGCAGACCTTGTCCCGCGGGAACGTCGCGCGGTCCACGAGCGTCACGTCGACGCCGTGCCTGGCGAGGTGGTACGCGGCCGCCGCGCCGCCTGGACCTGCACCGACGACGAGGACATCGGTGCTGGTGGGAAGCGTGTCCAGGGGGGTCATCGCGTGTCCGGGCGCCCGCGGAATGGCCGTTCGGACTTTGTGAACGGATTCACGAAGTGCATGCTATGTCCGCTCCGTACCCGCGGCAAACGACCCGCCGAGCGCGCGATCAGGAGCGGCGCGCGGGCATGGTCGAGTTCGACCAGCCGGTCACGCGATCCGGAGTGACGCCGAACAGAACGGGGTTCGGAACCTGTTCGACGTACACCCCGAACTGTGTGCCCGTGAGCTCGCCGCGGTATTTCTCGAACCACGCCGACAGCGGGCGCTTCGCGGCCGGCTCGTCGGGCTGGAGCACCTCCGCGCGGCCGCGAACGAGCACCCCGGCCAGTTCGGTCCAGGCACGGCCACGCTCGAATGAGAGGGTGACACGCGGGTCCCGCTCCACGTTTCGGTGCGCGCGGCTCCCCCACCGGCTCGTCAGGTACACGGCGTCGTCGAGCCACACGAACCAGAGCGGAACGGCGTGGGCGGTCCCGTCTTGACAGACGGTGGCGAGCACCACCGTCGGCACGTCGCGGAACAGGCGGCGTGCCTCGCTCGGGTCGACGCGCGTGACGCTCAGAGCTCCCCCTGCACGCCGCGTAGTATCGCAACCGCTTCGCGATCCGCCGAATCAATGCGGGGTCGCTGGGCCCCACCCCCTGCTGCGCTGTCCGGGACCGTCGATATAGTGGGCGTTCGCGGCCCGAAGTCGGCCGCAGACGTCGATTCGAACGGGGCTCGATCCTTAGTTGAAGCTCTTCCGGCGGCTCTCCGCCATCACGACCGCGACCGTCTTCCTCCTCATCGGCGTCGGAGGCATCGTCCGCGCGACGGGCTCGGGCAAGGGGTGCCCCGGTTGGCCGCGCTGCTACGGCGAGCTGTTCCCGCCGTTCGGCCAGCACGGCACGCGGCTGTACCACGCGCTGATCGAATCGAGCCATCGGTACGTGACCTCGATCGTGCTCATCGAGGTGGTCGCGCTGCTCGTGCTCGCGCTCACCAGACCGGCCCCCCGCCGGCGCGCCGGAGCGATGTTCGGCGCCGCGGCGACGGCGGTGCTGCTGCTCGTCCAGGCGGGGCTGGGCGCGGCGGTGGTCGGCTCGGACCTGAACGCGGCGGTGGTGACCCTCCACTACGCGAACGCGATGCTCCTGGTGGCCGCGGTGATCTTCACGACCGTCGCCGCGTACGTCGACCTGCGCGCGTACCGACCGAGCGGCGTGCACCGGTCGTTCGCGCGCCTGGCTCTGGGCGTCGCCATCGCGGCGTTCGGGCTCATCCTGATCGGCACGTACGTTCGCGCGCGAAGCGCCGGGCTCGTGTTCACCGACTGGCCGCTGATGAACGGCTCGCTCATCCCCTCGTTCTCGATCCCGCTGGCGGCCATCCAGTTCGCGCACCGGCTCGCCGCGCTGCTCGTGTTCCTCGGCGTCATCGCGCTGGTGGTCCGCGCCTTCCAGCGCGAACGTGACCGGCCGGCGGTTCGGTTGATGGCCTTCGTCGCCGGCGCGCTGTACGTGGTGCAGGCCATGCTCGGCGCGGGGTTCGTGCTGAGCAAGGAGGCCACCTTCTTCGTCGTGGCGCATGAGCTGACCGGGAGCCTGGTCTGGGGCGCGCTGGTGACCACGGTGCTCCTGGCGTACCGGCTGGCTCCGAAGTCGGAGCCCGAGTCGCTCCGCCGCGCGGTGGCGGCCCGACGCCGCGCGCTCGTCTCGGCCGGCGAGCCGGCCGGGTCGGTGGTGTCGGGGGAGTCGGTGGGGTCGGTTGGTTCGGTGGCCGGCGGAGGCCTCACGGTCGATCTGGAGGACCGCTCCGACCTCTACGGCACGATCGACCTCAGCGGCGAGGACGCGGTGGACCTCTCGGGCACCGGGGAGCGCGGCGCCGCCAACGGCGGCCCGAACGGATCCGCCGGCCCGGCTGGGGACGCCGGCTTCAGTGCCCGCCTGCAGGCCTACGTGGCGATGACCAAGCCCCACATCATCGTCCTGCTGCTGATCACCACCGTGCCCGCCATGGTGCTCGCCCAGAACGGGTGGCCCTCGGCGTGGCTCATCCTCGCCACGCTGTTCGGCGGGACGCTCTCCGCCGCCGGGGCGAACGTCATCAACTGCTACATCGACCGGGACATCGACGAGGTCATGCGTCGGACGCGGCGCCGGCCGATCCCGCGCGCACAGGTTTCTCCCGCCGCCGCCCTCACGCTCGGTATCGGCCTCGGCGTGGTCGCATTCGTCTTCCTGGCGGTGGTGGTGAACCTGCTCTCGGCCCTGCTCGCCACCGCGGCGCTGCTGTTCTACGTCTTCGTCTACACGCTCTGGCTGAAGCGCACGAGCCCGCAGAACATCGTGATCGGCGGCGCGGCGGGCGCCGCGCCCGTGCTGGTCGGGTGGGCCGCCGTGACGGGCACGATCGAACTGCCGGCCATCGTCATGTTCCTGATCGTCTTCTACTGGACGCCGCCGCACTTCTGGGCGCTGTCCATGCGCTACGAGAGCGACTACCGCGCGGCCGGGGTTCCCATGCTGCCCGTGGTGCGGGGCTTCGGCGAGACCACCCGCCAGATCCTGCTGTACTCGTTCGTGCTGTTCGCCATCACGCTGCTGCTCTATCCGGTGGCGCGGCTCGGCCTCCTCTACCTGACCGCCGCCCTGGTGCTCGGCGGGATCTTCATCTGGGAGGCCGTCGTCCTCCGGCGGGAACGAAGCGTGAACCGCGCGCTCCACCTGTTCCACTACTCGAACACCTACCTGGCGCTCCTCTTCGCGGCCGTGGCCGCGGACCCCCTCGTGCGCACGATCCGCTGACACGAGGGGAGGTCCGAACCAACCACGGACCCGTTCGGTTCCATTTCCGTCGTCTGCGCGATCGCGGCGGCCGTCGGCTTCGGGATGCTCGCGGCGGTCGGCCTGGTCGGCTGGTGGCGAACCCGTGACCTGCGCGGCGGCCCCCTCCTTGCGGGACGAGTACCCGGCGAACCCGACGCGCCCGCGCGATCCTCGTGGACGACATGGCTCGCCGCCGGCATCGGGAGCGCGGTCTGCATCGCCGCGGTCGCGAGCCTGGCCGTTGGGAGGCCCGTGCCCCGGCTCCCGGCGGCGGTGGTCCTGGCCTGGTCGGCGGTGACGTGCGTCAGCGGGATTCGCGCCCGCGTCACCGCCGTGACGGCGTCCGGCGCCGGTGTCGCGATCCGCTACACGGGCCGTCGCCCGTTCGACGCGCCCTGGTCGGACCTCGTTGCCGTCGAGCCGCCGCGATGGCCCATGGGGTGCTGGCGCGTCCGGACCGGAACCGAATCGCGAACGCTCATGCCCTCGGACCTGCTCGGCGCGGAGGACGTCCTCCGCGAAGCCGTCCGGCGCACCGGCATGCGCTTCGATGGACGGGCCTGGACGACGGCCGCTAGAACTCCCCGCCCAGGCGGGCCTCCTCCTCGTCCAGCCGCCGATCCATCCGTTCGGCCTCGGCCTGGTCCTGGTGCATCCAGCCAACCGCAACGAGCACGACCGCGATGAGCAGCGCGATGTCGCCGCACACCCACATCACGGCGCCGGCCATCTGCTGGTCGGACAGCGGTGACGGCCCCCAGGTCCGCGACAGCGACGCGTAGTACGGGTACAGCACGTCGTTCGAGCTGTAGATGGCGAGCGCGGTGAACGTGTTCATCGGCCCGGCCAGGATCACGTAGAGCAGCCGCAGGGGGTACGGCATCCGCCACGTGCTCGGGTCGACCCCGATCACCGGGTACCAGAACAGCAGGGCGGTCCCCAGGAAGATCAGGTGCTCCAGGTCGTGGATCCACTGGTGCTCGAGCGCCGCCTCGTACAGGGGCGAGAAATGCGTCCCGACCATCGCCGCGGCGAACAGGAGCCAGGTCACCACCGGATGGGTGATGAACCGAACGGGCGGACTGTGGACCGCGTGCAGGATCGTCCGGCGCGGGCGCCCGGACGGTGAGAGCGCCCGAAGTGAGAGCGTGACCGGTGCCCCGGCCACCAGCATGGGGGCGGCGATGAACGACAGAAGGAGGTGCTGGATCATGTGGATCAGCAGGAGATCCGCCGAGTAGGCGTCCACCGGCGATTCGAGTGCGACGAGCAGCACCACCAGCCCGCTGACGAACCAGGCCGTCCGGTCGGCCGGCCAAGGGTTCTTCGGGAAGCGCCGCCGCACCTGCCGCACCCCGAGCAGGTAGCACCAGCCTGCCGCGACCAGCGGCACGAGGACCAGCGGCTCGAACGTCCAGGTCGTCAGCACGCGCAGCACCGTGGGCGGTGCGAGGACCGGACCGTGGGCAAGGAGCGCCCCGCTCATCACGGCTCCATCCTGCCACCGATCGCGACCGTGGGCCGGGCCGCGGAGGCCGCCAGACGTGCCGGCCATGCCGCGATGCGTGCCTCCAGCCGGTTTTGCGCATAGGCTGCGGACGCGCCAGACTGGGCAGCCGGCTGGCGAGCGGGCGGGGAGCGATTAGGATTCGGTTACCCGGGGCACAGCGCCGGCCCACGCGCGAACCGAACCGCAGACCGGCGCGCGCACGGGTAGGACGAAACGGGAGGCGACGACAGCACCGTGGCGAGAGGAATGCGAACGCGGACCCGGGACGCGCGCCCGCGCCTGCGCTTGCTGTTCGGCGCGCTGGGACTGTTGGCCCTCTCGGCCTGCACGCTGCAGCCGGCGTCGGACCGCGCCAAGGCGATCCAGAAGTCCTACGACATCACGTTCGTGTTCGCCGCGGTGATCTTCGTGGTGGTCGGCGGCCTCATCGTGTTCTCCGCCATCCGGTTCCGCCGCAAGCGCGACGATGAGACGCTGCCCAACCAGGTGCACGGGAGCACCCGGCTGGAGATCGCCTGGATCGCCGTCCCGTCGGTGATCGTGGCGGTCCTCTTCGTGGTGTCGGCCACGGCGCTCGCCAAGGTCGACGCGCCCGCCACCGGCAACGTCATGAGCATCACCGTCCAGGGGTTCCAGTGGCAGTGGCGCTTCACCTACGACGACTACAAGGACCGCTCGGGCGACCCGCTGTCCGTCAAGGGCCAGTCCGGGCATCCCGGTGACGGCACGTACAGCAAGCCCACGCTCGGGCTTGAGCTGAACCGGCCCGTGCATTTCGAACTGGTGTCCAACGACGTGATCCATTCGTTCTTCATCCCGGTCTTCCTGTTCAAGCGGGACGTGGTTCCCGGGCATCCGAACGAGTTCAGCCTCACGCCGGACCGCGCGGGCGTGTTCGCCGGCAAATGTGCCGAGCTCTGCGGCCTGGAGCACTCGACCATGCTGTTCAACGTCAGGGTCATGCCGCACCAGGAGTTCACGACCTGGGTGCAGCACGAGATCGCGCTGCAGCAGCATCAGAAGTGGCTTGTCGCGAACAGCTGCCAGAAGGCCGCGGGCGGAAAGGTCACCGTGCAGGCGGTCAACATCGCCTTCGACGTCCAGTGCATCGAGGTCCCGGCGTCCGGCACCACGCAGCTCGTGTTCCAGAACAAGGACGCCGGGGTCCCGCACAACATCGAGGTCTTCACGAACTCCTCGGCGACCACGCGGGTGGCCGGCGCGAGCGGACCGGGCGATGTGATCACGGGGGTGGCCACCACCACCTACTCGATCACCGGGCTCGCCCCGGGGAGCTACTTCTTCAGATGCGACGTCCACCCGACGCAGATGGTCGGCACATTGAAGGTCACCGGGTAGTAGAACGGCGAGAAGGGACCGGATCGAAAGAGGACTCATGGCTGCGATCGCTGGAAACGGGCACGGAGGCAACGGGCACGGGAATGGGCAGGTCGCGGTGGGGGTGGCCGAGCCGCTCCCGTCGCTGCGCACGCGCGCGTACGACTGGCTGACGACCACCGACCACAAGAAGATCGGGATCCTGTACATCATCACCGCGTTCTTCTTCTTCGTGGTGGCCGGGCTGCTGGCCGAGCTGATCCGGGCCGAGCTCGCGAAGCCGGGCCTGCAGGTGGTGAACGACCAGACCTACAACGAGCTGTTCACCATGCACGGCACGATCATGATCTTCCTGTTCGTCATGCCGATGTTCTCCGGCTTCGCGAACTTCCTGGTGCCGCTCATGATCGGCGCCCCGGACGTCGCGTTCCCGCGCATCAACGCGCTGTCGTTCTGGATGGTCCCGGTGGCCGGCCTGATCATGGTCAGCGGCTTCCTCGTCAAGGGCGGCGCCGCGGCCGCGGGCTGGACCGGCTATCCCCCGCTGTCGCAGCAGAGCGCGCAGCTCGGCGAGCACGGCCAGGACCTCTGGATCGTGGCGCTGATCATCATCGCGGCCGCATCGCTGCTCGGATCGATCAACTTCATCACCACCATCCTGAAGATGCGCGCGCCCGGCATGACCATGTTCCGCATGCCGATCTTCGTGTGGAACACGCTGGTCACGTCGCTGCTGGGTCTGCTCGCCATCCCGGTGCTGTCGGCCGGTCTGATCATGCTGTTCATCGACCGGAACCTGGGCGGGTCGTTCTTCGATCCCACGCGGGGCGGCAGCGCGATCCTGTGGCAGAACGTCTTCTGGTTCTTCGGCCACCCGGAGGTCTACATCCTGATCCTGCCGGCATTCGGCATCATCTCGGAGATCATCCCGGTGTTCAGCCGCAAGCCGTTGTTCGGGTACCGGGCCTTCGTGTTCGCCACACTCTCGATCGGCGCGCTGTCCTTCGCGGTGTGGGCGCACCACATGTTCGCCACCGGCGCCGTCCTGCTGCCCTTCTTCTCGATCATGACGTTCCTGATCTCGGTGCCGACCGGCGTGAAGATGTTCAACTGGATCGCCACCATGTGGGGCGGCAAGATCAAGATGGATACGCCGATGCTGTTCGCTGTCGGCTTCCTGCTGGTCTTCCTGATCGGCGGCATCAACGGCGCGTTCGCGGCGATCGTGCCGTTCGACTTCGCCATCCACGACACGTACTTCGTGGTCGCCCACCTGCACTACGTGCTCGTGGGCGGGTCGGTGTTCGCCATCTTCGCCGGGTTCTACTTCTGGATGCCGAAGATGACCGGGCGCAAGCTCTCCGAGGGGCTGGGCAAGCTGAACTTCTGGCTGCTGTTCATCGGCGTGAACATGACGTTCTTCCCCATGCACACGCTCGGCCTGGACGGGATGCAGCGGCGGATCGCGGACTACCCGGCGAACGCGGGCTACACGGGGCTGAACCAGCTCGAGTCGATCGGGGCGGTGATCATCGCGCTGTCGGTGCTGACGTTCATCGTCAACTTCATCATCACGATGAGGAAGCCCCCGACCCATGAGGTCGACCCGTGGGAGGCGAATACGCTCGAGTGGGCGACCTCGTCCCCGCCGCCTCCGCAGAACTTCACCCAGCTGATCCCGATCAGGTCCGAACGGCCGGTGTTCGACTTCCGGCACGGGACACGACGCGCCGCGCCGCCACCGTCGGCGCCGGCGCCCGTGACCCCTGAGGTCTCGCAGTGAGCGCGCGCCCGGCCGCCGCGGCCGACCCCGTCGACCTGACCCACGGGCACCACGGCACGGTCCCCACCCCGCTCCTCGGGATGATCCTGTTCATCGCCTCCGAGGTGATGTTCTTCGGCGGGTTCTTCGGGGCCTACTTCGACCTGCGGGCCGGAGCGCCCGTCTGGCCGCCGGCGACGCCCCACATCGAGCCGCTGGAGATCTGGCCGATCGCCACCATCCTGACGATCGTCCTGGTGACGTCGAGCTTCACCGCGCACGCCGGCCTGCTGTCGATCAAGCGGGGCGACCGCCGCGGCCTCACCCGCTGGCTGACCGTGACGCTGATCCTGGGCTTCACGTTCCTGTCGCTGCAGATCTACGACTACGCGCACCTGGGCTTCGGCCTGCGGGACGGGATCTTCGCGACGCTGTTCTTCACCATGACCGGGTTCCACTTCGCCCACGTGCTCGGCGGCGCGCTGTTCATGTACCTGCTGGTCCTGCAGTCGCACCGCGGCATCTTCACGCCCGAGGACCACACGGCGGTCACGTCGGGCGTCATCTACTGGCACTTCGTGGACGTGGTCTGGATCGGGCTGTTCTCGACGTACTACCTCCTGCGATGAAGGTCATCTCGACCCTTTACATCGTGCTCGGCGTGTTCGTCCTTGGCGCGGGCATCCTGCTCGGCCTGTGGGGCCACGAGGTGGCCGGGACGTTCTATCTCGTCGTCCTGGGGTGCGCGTTCGCCTACCTGGCGAAGGAGAGCCGCGAGTACGATCAGGAGCCCTCCGACGAGGAGGAGCCGGACCTGATCGCCGCGGCCCCTCACGGCGCGGCAACCGAAGCCGTCCCGGCCGACCCCGAAGCACCCGCCGCGCACGACGTGGCGTACCACTCCTCGGCGCCCTCGATCACCCCGTTCCTGTTCGCCATCGGCGCCGGCCTGATCCTCGCGGGCCTGGTGTTCTCGCAGTGGCTGGTGCTCGTGGGAGCGGCCTGCACGGCCATGGTCGCGATCGCCTGGTTCGTCGAGACGGGCAAGCGCCGCGCGGCCGAGGAGGCGGCGAAGGCCGCCCATGGCGGCGAGCATCACTGATCCCGCCGCGATCGTTCAGATGGGTGGCGTGAAGCGGTTCACCCAGTTCAGAACCGGCGACAGGACCCTCTGGTACAGCCCGGAAACGAGCAGGAGCCCGATCGCGATCATCACCACGCCGCCGACGGCGGCGAACCACTGATAGTTGCGCGAGAACCATCTCATCGAGTTCATCACGCGCTCCAGGCCGAGTCCGATCAACAGGAACGGCAGTCCCAGCCCGAGCGAGTAGGTGAACAGCAGGGTCACCGAGCGGGCCGTGCTCCCCTGCGAGCCGGCGAGGGTGTAGATCGCCCCGAGCACCGGTCCGATGCAGGGCGACCACCCGGCCGCGAAGGCCATGCCCAGCGGGAAGGCCCACCCCGGGCCCGGCTTCACGCGCGACAGGCGGCTCAGGAAGGGCCGCTCCTCCCGGTACAGCCACGGCATGCCCAGACGGAGCGCGTACAGGAGCATGAACACCCCGAACGCGATCACGACGGCGCCCGCCACCTTCTGCCCGGTCGGCGAGTGGATCCACCGCCCGAACAGGCTCGCGGTGAAACCGAACAGCACCGTGAACACCACGGTGAAGCCGGCGATGAACGCCAGGATCGGCGTGATCGAACGGCGCCCGGAGGGCCCCGGCGCCTGTCCGGTGACGAAGGCCAGGTAGCCGGGAACCAGTGGAAGGACGCACGGCGAGGCGAACGACACCAGCCCCGCCAGGAACGCCAGCGCGGGGGCCCACCACTCGTGGATCTGCTGCGCGGCGTCGGCGATCACAGCACGCGCCACGATGCCGTCGCCGCCACCATCCCGGCCCTATCTTCGCAGCCGCCCGGGCTTCGGCTTGACCTGACTTGCGAACGGCGCGGCGAGTGCGGGATAGTTCGGACGATGCCTTGTGAACGCCTTCACAAGCGCACGCGTGCCCGCGTGGGTCGCCCGCGTGGCCGCCGCGCGCGCGTTCGGCCTCCAATTGAGGCCAGTCGCGCGGATGCTCACCCCTATTCGGCCTCCGGCCCATTGGCGATTGCTAGAATCCGCCCCGTCGTCCAGTTCGCGGAGAGTGAGTAGATGAGGCTCGTGCCGGAAGGCGTGCAGAAGCGTTACGAGACCATCCTGCGGGAGTTCGAATGGACGTGGACGAAGGCCGTCGTCGCCGCCCTGATCCTGTGGTTCCTGGCGATCACCTTCGTCGGCGTGATCCCGTCGTGGTGGCTCTACTACGCCGGCCGGCCCGCCTCCACGTTCTGGGGTCGATGGATCCACCTGCCGTGGACGCAGAACAAGTTCTGGCTGTTCAAGTTGCGCGACCTGGTTGCGGTGATGCTGTTCACGATCCCCACGATCCTGTTCATGGTCATCCCGTACTTCATGCAGAAGCACCGCCAGCGGCTGCGCGGGCAGGACGCCTCGCGAGTGGGCGGGGGGTACCGATGACCGGCGCGACGCACGCGTCCCAGCCGGGCGAAGGGAGGCGCTGAGCGATGCCGTTCGTCAAGACCGAGGTCGACATCCACGAGGACTACTCCGTGCAGCCGGTGGACACCGCGTGGCTGCAGGAGGGCGTCAAGTCCCCGAAGCACCTGATGCTCGATCCGGACAACTGCATCCTGTGCCGGGCCTGCGAGGACGTCTGCCCGTGGAACGCCATCTGGATGATGAGCCCGGACATCGTGGAGCGCTCGAGCGATCCGTCGGTCGAGGCCGACGTGAACGCCGCGTACGCGATCTTCGTGGTGGACGACAACGCGTGCACCCGGTGCTCGGTGTGCGTGGAACGTTGCCCGGCGGACGTCCTGTACTATGCGCGGCTGCCGGAGGGCGAGCGGGGAGCCAGGACCATGGCCGCGGTGCCCATGTCGCAGCAGGCGGACGAGGACGCGGGATAGACACGACCTTGTAACGACGCAAGCCGGGACCACCGCACGAACCGTGCGAACCGTGCGGAGCGGGCGGGGGCGAGGGGAAGGGACCGAGGAGCGCGTGGCGAAGACCGAAGAGCGGCCACCGGGGCAGAAGGAGCGGCGGAAGCTGCCGAAGCCTCCGCGGCCGTCGGAGGCGTTCGACAAGCTTCGCGAGGGCGAGATCTGGAAGTCGGTCTTCCGCCCCGGCTCGGTGTTCCGCAAGGGCTACAAGGACACCCAGCGCGACCGGGCGCTCGCCACCATGAACAACGTGCTGTACCACCTGCACCCGACCAAGGTGAAGCGGCACGGGCTGAAACTCACCTACACGTTCTGCCTGGGCGGGATCTCGTTCTTCCTGTTCATCCTGCTCACGATCACGGGCATCTACCTGATGTTCTTCTACCGGCCCTCCGCCGAACTGGGGTTCGCGCAGGCCTACCGGGACATGCAGGCCATCAGGACAACGGTGTTCTTCGGGGACCTGGTTCGAAACATCCATCGATGGGGCGCGCACCTGATGGTGTTCTCAGTGACGCTTCATATGGCGCGCGTGTTCTACACCGGTGCGTACAAGCCGCCGCGCGAGTTCAACTGGGTCGTCGGCGTCATCCTGCTGTTCCTCACGCTGGGCCTGTCGTTCACCGGCTACCTGCTTCCCTGGGACCAGCTCTCGATCTGGGCCGTCACGATCGCCGAGGGCATCTCGGGGAACTCTCCGCTGGTCGGCACGCAGGCGAAGTTCATCCTGCTCGGTGGGTTACAGGTGGGCCCGGAAACGCTCTTACGGTGGTACGTCTTACATGTGCTGGCCTTACCGTTCGTCCTGGTGATCTTCCTGGCCGTGCACTTCTGGCGGATCCGCAAGGACGGCGGCATCAGCGGGCCGCTGTAGGTCTTCAAGAGAACGACGAGAGACGAGGCGATGGCGAGAGACGACTCCGAACTCGATCAGGAAACGTATCAGCGGGTCCTGGCCGAGGAGACCGCGAAGGGAACGGATCGGCGCATCGCCGAGGGCCGCGCCCGCTCGGCGGCGGTCAAGGCGTTCCGCAAGGCGCACGGCATCGAGCCGAAGCCGCCTCGCGAGGCCGGTGCCGGCGCTCCGGCGGCGGCAGCCGCCGCGTCCGGCAACGGCGGCGACGGCGCGGGCGCGGGAGCGCCCGTCCCGGCCGGCGTCGGCGCCGCCGCGGCTGCGGGGGAAGGCGCGGCGGCGCTTCGAACCGCTCCCGCACCCACGGGCCGCCCCCCCACAGCCGCCAGGGCCGGCGCGCCGGACAAGCAGCGCCTGCTGGCGCTCGTGCAGCCCGAGGGCATCCAGCGGGTCCAGCGCGAACAGGGCGACCGCGTCAACGTCTTCCCGCACCTGCTGGCCGAGGAATTCGTCGCCATGTTCATCGTGCTGGCGTTCCTCACGATCTACTCGACGTTCGTCGACGCGCCGCTGCGCGAGCTGGCCAACCCGAACCTGACGCCGAACCCGTCGAAGGCGCCCTGGTACTTCCTGGGCCTGCAGGAGCTGCTGCGCTACTTCCACCCGATGATCGCGGGCGTGGTGTTCCCCACCCTCATCCTGGTCGGGCTCGCCGCGATCCCCTACGTCGACCGGAACCCCTCGACGAGGCCCGGTGACCGCAAGCTCGCGATCATCCTGATCACCATGCTCTTCATGTTCGGCGCGACGCTCACCATCGCCGGCTCGTTCTTCCGCGGCGAGGGCTTCAACTGGGTGTGGCCGTGGAGCCAGGGGCTGTTCTTCGAGTTATGACCGGACACGCCCTCGCCATGGCCGCGCTCGGACCGGCATCAGCGCTCGCGGTGTCGACGCTCTCGCCGACGGCCGTCGTCCTGATCATCATCTGCGTGATCGGCGGCGTGTTCCTGCTGCTCCTCGGGAACTCGCTGCGCCGTTCGCGCGGGGCGGCGCGCACCCCGGCGCCCGCTGGCGACGCGGCCGCGGGCGGAACGCCCGAGAAGGCCCCGGCGCCGATCTCGCGGCGGGACTTCTTCCGCGGTGGCCTGCTGGTCGGGCTGGGCGCGTTCCTGGCCTCGTTCGGCGGCGCGAGCCTGGCGTTCCTGTGGCCGAACCTGAAGGGCGGGTTCGGATCGGTCATCGAGGCCGGGTCGCTGGGCGACATCAAGGGGTTCATCGCGGCGAACAACCAGCCCTTCTACTACGGAGCCGGCCGCTTCTACATCGTGCCGTATCACGGTGACGGCACGAACACGGTCTACGCCGGCATCACCGCGGAGAACCTGATGGCGCTCTACCAGAAGTGCGTCCACCTGGGCTGCCGGGTGCCGTTCTGCCAGACGAGCCAGTGGTTCGAATGTCCCTGCCACGGCTCGAAGTACAACGAGGCGGGCGAGTACCAGCTGGGGCCGGCGCCGACCGGGCTGAACCGGTTCAAGATCATCATCGAGGGCGACAAGGTGCTGGTCGACACCTCGAACATCATCCCCGGCCCGCCGCGGGGCACGAACACCACGCACCAGTCGCCCGAGGGACCGTTCTGCGTCTGATGGCCGCGACGATGACCTCACCGCACGCGTTGACCGGGCCGCTCGCCGCCCTCACCGGGAGCAGGTCCATCGCGATCACAGTCGCGCTCGTCATCGGCGCGCTGTTCGTCCTGGGCGCGGCGTACATGGTGCTTCGCAGGCCGCGCCGTCCGGGGACGCCGGACATCCCGAACGCCATGAAGCCCGGCCCCACCGATCAGGAGCTCGAGCGTTCGCGGTTGGTTCGCATGCAGGCCTGGGGCACGGCTCTCGTGCTGTTGATGGCCCTGTGGATCCCCATCGTGTGGTTCATGGAGCCCAGCGCCAACGCTCGCGACCAGACGAACATCAACGACGCCTACATCGCGCAGGGCGAGCAGCTCACCCAGCTTCCGACGAAGGACAACCCATCGGGGTTCGGCTGCGTGCGCTGCCACGGCACGGACCTCCACGGTGGCTTCAACTACATCGCCGCCAGCAAGACCGTGGTCAAGGTGCCGGACCTCCAGACGGTGTGCGGCGGCCCGAACACCGGGCACCCGCAGATCAAGAGCCTCGAGGACATCGTCAATACCATCGCCCAGGGCCGGCCCGGGACCGACATGCCCTCCTGGAGCGTCAGGTTCAGCGGGCCGCTCGACGACGACCAGATCAACGCGATCGTGAACTACATCCTGTCCATCCAGCAGCCCGTACCGGGCGGGCCGAAGCACAACGTGTGCATCAACCCGATCAAGTGACCATGGCCGCCATCCACCTCCTCGCAGTCGCGCCGACCTTCGTCAAGGGGATCCTGGCGATCGTCTGCGCCCTGATCCTGTTCGTGGGCAGCGTCTACGTGCTCGTGTCGGCGGTGTTCGGGTTGCGGATGGGTTACCTGGTCATCGCCGTGTCGTTCTTCGCCTGGATGATCATCTTCACCTCGATCTGGGCGTTCGGCGCGCCGGGCACGCTGAAGAACGTTGGCCCGCGTGGCACGGAAGCGCACTGGCAGGTGTTCGCCGCGTCGACGGCGCCGGGCCATACGCTCTTCCCTGAGTCGGTGAAGTATCCGGGGCCGCCCTGGCACACCCCGCCGCAGAATGACCCGCAAGCCGCGTCGATCCCGACCGTGACGACGGCGTTTCAGGTCTACCTGGCGGCCCAGGCCCAGAGCATCCTTCACGCCAGAGGCCAGGGCGACGTGATCATCGACCCGACGATGTTCGTCATCGAGGACGTGAAGTTCGCCACGGCGGCCGACGGCACCCACCTGGCCGCGGCAACGGGGTTCCTGAACTCCGGCGGGCCGGGGGTCACGCTCTACGCGTACCACGACACGGGCAACGTTCCCATCTGGTCGTGGCTGTTCTTCTTCGGCTCGATCATCGGGTTCCTCATCCACCTGCCGTTCCTGGATCGCGCCGAGAAGAGCCGCAAGGCGATCCTGACGGGCGGGGTGGCCCCCGCCTGGTACGGGCCGGCGTAGGCGGTCGTCGATGATCAGGGAGAAAGGACGTCGCGCGCGATGATCGCAATGGCACCGGTCACCGACGGAACGACCGCGTTCATCCTGTTCACCGTGATGATGGTGGGGATCTTCATCACGCTGATGATCGCGATCAAGAAGTAGCCGGCGCGCCCACCGATTCCCCCAGCGCTCGCACGATCCGTTCCGCGTGCCCGTCGTCGTGCGCGGCCGACAGGAACCAGGCCTCGTAGCCCGACGGCGGCAGGTAGATCCCCCGGTCCAGCATCCCGTGGAACAGCCGCGCGTACGCGGCGTGGTCGGCCGCCTTCGCCCGGCCGAAGTCGGTGACCGCCTCGGCTCCGAGGAAGATCGAGAACAGCGGCCCTTCCCGGTTCACCACGTGGCTCACCCCGCGCTCGGCGAGCGTCGCCGACGCGGCCACGGCGAGCTCGGCGGCCCGCCGTTCCATGCTCGGGTACGGATCCTCCGATTCGATCAGCCGAAGTGTGGCCAGCCCCGCCGCGACCGCCACGGGATTGCCCGAGAGCGTGCCGGCCTGATACACGGGACCGACGGGCGCGAGGTGCTCCATGAGGTCGCGGTGTCCGCCGAACGCGGCGAGCGGCATGCCACCGCCCAGCACCTTCCCCAGGACCGTGAGGTCGGGCGTGACGCCGAACCGACCCTGCGCGCCGGCCGGGCCGAGCCGGAACCCGGTGATGACCTCGTCGAAGATCAGCAGCGCGCCGTGCTTCGTCGTGACGTCCCGCAGGCCCGCCAGGTACCCCGGCGCCGGGACGACCACCCCCATGTTGGCCGCGACCGGCTCGACGATCACGCACGCGATCCGGCTCCCCTCACGTTCGAACGCCGTCCGGACCGCGCCGAGGTCGTTGTAGGGCAGGACGATCGTGTCGGCCACCGCCCCCTCGGGAACGCCCGCCGAGCCGGGCAGCGAGAGCGTGGCCACGCCGGACCCCGCGCTCGCCAGCAGCGCGTCCGAATGGCCGTGGTAGCAGCCGTCGAACTTCACGACCGCCGGTCGGCCGGTGGCGCCCCGCGCCAGTCGGATCGCGCTCATGGCGGCTTCCGTCCCGGACGAGACCAGGCGGAGCATCTCGACCGAGGGCATGAGGGAGCGGACGCGCTCGGCCAGCTCGACCTCGGCTTCGGTCGGAGCGCCGAACGTGGTCCCGCGCGACGCCGCCTCCCGGACGGCCTCCACCACCTCCGTCCGCGCGTGGCCGAACAGCAGCGCGCCCCATGACTGGACCAGGTCGACGTAGGGGCGGCCGTCCGCGTCGACGATCTCGGCACCGCTGCCCGAGACGATGAACGGTGGCAAACCGCCGACCGCGCGAAATGCCCGGACGGGCGAGTTGACTCCGCCCGGGATCACGCGGTTCGCGCGTTCGAACAGTGCCTCGGAACGGCTCACCCGTCGGTCAGCCAGCGCGCGGCATCACCGGCATGATAGGTCAGGATGAGATCGGCGCCGGCCCGCCTGATGCCCGTCAGGACCTCGAGCACGGCGCGACGTTCGTCCAGCCACCCGTTCTGCGCGGCCGCCTTCACCATGGCGTACTCGCCGCTCACGTTGTATGCCGCCACCGGCACGCCGCCCGCGCCGTCGGGGTCCCTGGCGGCCCGGCGGATCACGTCCAGGTAGGGCAGCGCGGGCTTCACCATCACGATGTCCGCGCCCTCGGCGACGTCGGCGCGGACCTCTCGCAGGGCCTCGTCGCCGTTCGGCGGATCCATCTGATACCCGGCGCGATCGCCGAATCTGGGCGCGCATTCGGCCGCGTCGCGGAACGGCCCGTACAAGGCGGACGCGAACTTCGCGGCGTACGCCATGATCCCCGTCGAGGCGAACCCTTCCCGGTCGAGCGCCGCGCGGATGGCCGCCACCTGCCCGTCCATCATGCCCGAGGGCGCGACCAGGTCCGCCCCGGCCGCCGCCTGCGCGACGGCGATCCGACGGTACAGGTCCAGGGTCCGGTCGTTGTCGACTTCGCCGGCCTCAGTGAGCACGCCGCAATGGCCGTGATCCGTGTATTCGTCCAGGCAGAGGTCCGGGATCAGCACGCGTTCGTCGCCGAACTCCTCCCGGAGCGCGCGGAGGCCGCGCTGGGCGATGCCGTCCGGGTTCGACGCCTCCGAGCCCTCGGCGTCCTTGCGTGCCGGCACGCCGAACAGCACGAAGCCGACCACGCCGCGCCCCGCGATCTCGACCGCCTCCTTCCGCAGCGACTCCAGCGTGTGCTGCGACTGGCCCGGCATCGAATCGATCGGCAGCGGTTCGTCGATCCCCTCTTTGACGAACAGCGGCGCGATCAGGTGGCGCGGCGCCAGATCGGTCTCGCGGACGAGGTCGCGCAGCGCCGCCGTGCGGCGGAGCCGGCGGGGTCGCTCGGCGGGGAAGCTCATCGGGGCATCGCGTCCGCGATGCTAGCGGGTCCGCCCGCGCCGGAGGGCCCGCTCCACGGCCTCGGCGAGGCCGGCCGTCGTGTGGGGGCCGGCCACCGCGTGCACGCGGAAGCCCGATGCCCTCGCCTCTGCCGCCGTCACCGGCCCGATGCACGCGACGCGGAGGCTCCGCCCCGGCGTCGTGACCGGTGGCCCGGTGCTTGCGCGGACGAACCCGCGGACGGTCGAGGCGCTGGTGAAGGTGATGACGTCGACGTCGTCGGCTTCGAGCGCCGTACGGATATCCGGTTCAAACCGCCTGGCCAGGATCGTTCGATAGGAGGTGACCCGAATCACCCGCCAGCCGCGCTCTCGGATCGCGGCCTCCAAGCCGGGCGGCGCGATGTCCGCCCGCAGACAGAGCACCCGGCCGCGGCCGCGTGGGAAGGCGGCAGCGAGCGCGTTCGTCTCGTACACGCGCGGCATCAGGTCCGGGTCGCGGCCTGTCCATGCTGAGAACGCCCGGCCGGTCCCCTCCCCCACCACCGCGACGTTGGCGGCCACGTCATCCGGCGAGATGGCGCCGCGCAGCACGCGAACGGTCGCCCGGCTGCTGAGCGTCACCCAGTCGAACCGCCCGGCCGCCAGATCAGCGAGCGCGGTGCCGAGCCGGGGCCCGCCGGGCTCGATGCGGATCGTGGGGGCGACCAATGTCGACGCGCCCCTGGCAGCCAGCAAAGTCACGAGGCGCTCGGACTCTTCGGCGGGTCTGGTGACGAGGACGGTGCGCCCGGTCAGAGGCTGCGCGGGATCGCTCATGCCTGGGAACCGGAGGCGGCGGCCGAAAGGATCTCGTCCGCGCCGCCCTCGCGGAGCAGTGCCGCAACCGCGGCCGCGGCGCCGCCCGGCGTGGAGGCGCTCGCCTCCGCGCGCACGACCCGCGACCCGGCCGGATCGATGACCGCCGCCGCCAGGGCGACCTGTGTCTCCGCGCCCGCTTCGACGTCCGTGGCGAGCCCCCCCAGCGGGAGGTCGCACCCGCCCCCGAGCGCCGCCATGAGCGCCCGTTCGGCCTCGAGCGCCAGTCGCGAACGACGATCGTCAATCTGGTTTACCAATTCGCGAGTTCCTCCGTCGTTCGAGCGGACCTGCACGGCCAGGGCGCCCTGGCCCGGCGCGGGAAGCATCTCCTCCGGCTCGAACGTGCGCGCGTTCGGAGGATCGATCCCGAGGCGGGCCAGTCCGGCGGCGGCCAGAACCAGCCCGTCGACGTCTCCCGCGGCAAGCCGGCCCAGCCGCGTGTCGACGTTGCCGCGGACGTCCACGACGCGCACCTGCGGCCAGAGCAGCGCGAGCTGAGCGCTGCGGCGGATGCTGCCGGTGCCGACCACCGCGCCGGACGGGAGGTCGCGCTGGCGGGTGACCAGCACGTCGAATGGCGAGGCGCGCGGTGGAACCGCGCCGATCACGACCCCCTCCGGGTCTTCGGCGGGCAGGTCCTTCGCGGAATGCACCGCCAGGTCGATGCCACCGTTCTGCAGCGCCGTGACGATCTCGCCGACGAACAGCCCCTTCCGGCCGGCGCTGCCGGGAGCAGGCGCGGCGGCGGCGCGGTCGCCGGTCGTTGCCATGGGGACGATCTCCACGCCCACGCCGGCGGCTCGCCGGAGCGCCTCGGCCACCTCGTTCGCCTGGGCCAGGGCGAGCTTCGACCGTCGCGTTCCCAGGCGGAGGGACACCGCGCTCAGGGGCCCGGCGTGACGTCCAGGCCGAACAGGTCCGCGAGCACGCGCGCGTACAGATCGCCGTTCGACGAGTCCGCCCGCTCCTTCGTCCGCACGATCGGTTCGTGCAGGAGCTTGGCCACGATGGACCGGGTCAGCGCCTCGACCGCCTCGCGCTCCTTCGGTGTGAGCGAAGCGAGCCGTGGGGCCGCGCGCATCAGCTCGTCCGAACGCACGCCATCGGCCCGCTCGCGAAGGCCGGTGATCAGCGGCGCCAGCCGCGCGGCACGCCGGCGGGCGGCGTACCGGGCGACCTCTTCCGCCACGACGACCGCGCCCGTCTCGATCGAGGCTCGCGCCCCGCGCCCGCTGCGGATTCCGGCGCCGAGGTCGTCGACGTTCACCACCGTGACACCGGGGAGCGCCGCAACCCCCGGATCGACGTCCCTGGGCACGGCCAGGTCCACGACGAACAGCGGCTCCTCCTCGTGCCCCGATCGGGCCGCCGCCACGTCCTCCGCAGAGACAACGAAGCCGGCCGCGCCGGTACAGGTGACCACGAGCTGCGCCCCGGCCAGCGCGCGATCCAGGGCGTGCAGCCCGTGGGCCTCGGCACCGTGGCGCTCCGCGAGCGCATGGGCCCGTTCGGGCGTCCGGTTCACGATCCGAACCTCCGCGGCGCCGCGTTGGCGCAGCACCCGAACGGCCAGCGCCGCCATCTCGCCCGCGCCGACCACGACCGTGCGGCGGCCGTCCACGCCACGGCCACCCAGGTGGAGCGAGGCGAGGTCCAGCCCGGCCACCACCATCGCCTCCGGCGCCGAACCGATCGCGGTCTCGGCTCGCACCCGCCGTCCGGCGCGGACGGCGGCGCGGAACAGCGGTTCCAGCACGGGACCGGCCGCCTCCTCGGCCTGCGCGGTTCGAACGGCCGCGCGGACCTGCGAAAGGATCTGCGGCTCGCCGAGCACCATCGAGTCCATCCCCGCGGCGACGCCGAACAGATGGTCCGCGGCCTGCTCCTCGTAATGCGCGTAGAGCGGTTCGGCGAACTCGTCGGGGTCCATCTCGCCGGTTTCGGCCATGAACCGCTTCAGCGCCAGGAACCCGGCGTGGTAGCTGGCAACCTCCGCGTACACCTCGACCCGGTTGCATGTGGAGAGGATCACGCCCTCCGCAACGGGCTCGAGGTCCAGCAGGCGCCGGTAGGACTTCGGCGCGGCATCGGCCGTCACGGCCAGACGCTCGAGCAGATCCACGCTCGCGGCGCGGTGTGAGACCCCGAGCGCCAGAACCGGCATCTAGCGGTCCTTCCCCGGCCGACTCGGGCGACTCGATCGACTCGGCCGACTCCGGCCCTGCCCGCCGGCCGCATCCCGTTCGATCATCGCGGGGGCAAGCCTACGTGACGGAGGCCGAGAAGGAGGCCAGTCCGAGCGACCCGCGTCCGTCCTTCACCTCGTCGAGCACGGCCTTGCGCTGCTCGTAGTACGCGAGGATC